>JASGMJ010000032.1 GCA_030156535.1 Candidatus Sumerlaeota bacterium | reverse complement strand
ACCGCGACGCCCTTGCCTCCGGCTCACTGTTCCGGTCGTTACGGCCAGTAGAGGACTTTCACCTCCAAGAAATCGCGCCATGCCTGGCGCACAAAGAAACCCGAGCCGACAGCGTTTCGGCTGTCGGCCCGGGAAGTGGACGAACGTTGGTTGGAGCGCGCTGGCGGATCAGTCCTTCGCCTTGCCGATGAAGATCTGCCAGAGGCCGTTGGGCTTGTGGTGGAAGCCGAGCTGGGCGTTGCGCAACGGCGGCGTGGAGAAGGTGCCGTCACCGAGCGAACGCGATACCCAAGCCTCGCCGAACTCGTTGATCTGGATCAGATCGTCGAGGCCGTCCTGGTCCACGTCACCCGTAAACACCCACCAGCCTTCGCCGCGGGTCGAGTCATCGTGGTACCCGACGGTGCCGATGAAGACCGGCTCGTTGAACGTCCCCGTGAGGTGATTGAACAGGCCCACGTGCATCGACGAGTCGAAGATCTGGACCACGTCAAGGCGGTCGTCGCCGTTGAAGTCGCCAAAGTGCAGCGCTTCCTTGGCGGCGAGGTCGATGCGATACACCCACGTGCCCCACGGCTGGGCGGACTCGAAGCCCGTGCCCGTGGCCAGAGCCACGCGGATGCGTCCCTCGGTGTTGTTCACTTCCACAAGGTCCGTCATCTTGTCGTTGTTCATGTCGATCGCCATCATCCAGAAGCCCTCGTCGGGCTCGTGGCGCAACGTGGTGACCTGCAACTGCGTGGGCGACGGGATCGTGCCGTTGTTGTTGATCGCCCAGAGGAGTTCGCCGCCGGGGTTGACGCGCAGAAGGTCCGCGCGGCCGTCGCCGTCGAAGTCGCCTGCGAGCACCGTGTATCCGGCGTTGGGATCGACGTACCAGCCGACAGACTGCTTGACCGCCGGGCCCACCGCGTTGGCGGCGGTGGAGAGCGCCGTCCAGGCCTCCCCGAATTCCGTCACCGTGATGAGGTCGAGCGCCCCATCGCCGTCAACGTCGCCCGCGCGTGTCACCCACTTGCCGAGCGGATCGTGCTGGAAGCCCGTGAACCCAAGCTGAACCGGAGGCTGGAAGGCACCCGCCTCAAGCCCCGAGACCCAGGCATCGGTGAACTCAGTGAGAACGATGATGTCGGCCGGGCCGGGCTTCTTCACGGTGAAGGAGAAGACCGTGGAGAACTGCGGCGCGACGCCGTCGGTCGCCTCAACCTGCCAGTAGTAGGTGTTGCCGGGCTCGGCCAGACCTGCGATGGACGCCGAGGTATTCGTGCCCGCGTCGATGACCGTATCGACCGGCGGATTCGTTGCGCCGAAGTGCACGCGGTAGGTCAGCGGGCATCCCGGGCCTTCCCAGAAGACGCCTGACTTGGTCGCCGTCCACGCGAGCTCTGCCGGAGGCTGCGGAATTGTGACGCTGTTGGCGGGGACGGGGTTGCTGATCGACGGCAGCTTGCATGCCGCCGTGCGGAACGTCCACGTGTCGCCCGTCGTCAGGCCCACTTCGTTGACCGCATCGATGCGCCACGAATACTCGGTGTTGGACTCGAGGCCGGTGATGGGGAAAGTCAACGCCTCCGGTGGCGTCACGGTGCCCCGGAACGTCAGGTTCCCCGGCGTTCCAAAGTAGACATCGAAGGAATTCGCGCCGCCACCATCGATCCACGACAGGTCGATGTCGGGCACGGTGACGATCTGGTTGTTGAACGGACTGGGGTTGACCGGCTTGGCGGGCGGCTGCGTCCGCACGCCGAGGGCATAGTAGCCCGACGTGATCGTGCTTTGCGTGACGACGATGTTGCGAGTGATGTCCAGGCCCGTGGGGGCCAGGCGCGTCCAGGGGCCGCTGGGCGAAGGCGCACGGAACACCGAAAGGACGCTCTCGCGCGCGCCGTCAATGACGTCGGGCACTTCGGAATCAAGGTAGTGGAACACCAACTGGGCGCTTTCTTCCCCGGTGCGGTCGGACTCAATGAGCCAAGCGACTCCAAGCGTGTCGGCGACCGACGACAACCCGGAGATGCTGCTGCCCGTGCGATCCAGAGTCACCTGCTGCTGGCTGATGTTGTCGCCGCCGGTGAAGCCGATCCATGCGCGCGAGAAGGGGTACTGCTCCTGCACGCCATCGGTCAGGCCGACCCCGGCAATCGGGGCGTCGCCCGCCTTTGCAAACGAGGAGTAGGTGGCCTGCTCCGGCGTCGGACGCGACGTATTAAAGAACGTCTCGAAAGCGTCGATCTTCGGATAGCTGATGTAGGCCGTCTCCGTTGCCGTGATCGCAAAGCTGGAGAGGCCTTCCTGTGTGATGTCGCCGACACCGGAGGTGAAGATACCGACGTTCTCTACTGGGCGCGTGCCGTAATAGAACCGCGCACCGTTGCCGTAGGTTGGAGACGTGGGGAAGTCGCCCGCGAAGGCCGCCAGGTCGATGCGGTCGGGTGTGCTCTTGCCGAAAACCATGAACGCCTGGCCGGCGTCGAAGATGGATTCGTTGAGCGGCGAGGGGGCCGACGGGGCACCGATCAGCACGTCGCTCAGGCCGTCGCCGTCGACGTCGCCCGCACCCGAGACGGACATGATGCGTCCCTTCAGGAGAACCGGCTCGGTGGTCGCCGTATCCCTGTTGCCGACGACGAAGATGCCGCGCGTGGATGCGCCCGTGCGCAGTTCCTGGGCATTGATGCCATCGAAACCCGGCGCGCCGAAGACGATGTAGGCATCGCCCGTCTGGGTGAAGGAGTCGGCCTCGCCAATGATGATGTCGCCATAGCCGTCACCGTTCACGTCGCCAGCACCGGCCACCGCGTAACCGAAGGCCGTACCAGGAACCGGAACGGGGTACGAAACAAAGAAGCCGCCCGGCTCCAGAAGGTTCAGATTCACGGCGGCGTTGTCCGTCTTGCCAAAAACAACGGCCACCTCGCCCTTGGTCCCAAGGACGGGCTGCTCCGTCTTCACGCCGAGGACGATGTCGGCGAGACCGTCGCCGTTCACGTCGCCCGCCGGGCCAAAGCCATAGGGCCCGCCAAAGATGTCGCCCGTGGCGCGGGTTTGAATCTTGAAGCCGGGACGCGAGGCACCCACGGCGCCCGCGTTGAACGTCGTCATGTTCGGCCCGCCAAAGGCAACGTATACCGTGGCGACATTATTTCCGACGCCCGACTGATCCAGATGAATCAGCAGATCGCCGTAGCCGTCGCCGTTCACGTCCCCCGCGCCCGCAACGTCCATGGCCGTTTGCGCGCTGCCTTCATTGATGGGGTTGATGGCGAACCCGCCAAATCCGGCTTGCAGAAGATCGGGATCGTTCTGGAGTCCGCCACTCGCCACGCCGTAAACGACATAGGCGGTGGTGACGCCCGAGCGGCTATCCCCACTGGCAACGAAGTCAGCCAGCCCGTCGCCGTTCACGTCACCCGCACCCGAGACCGACCCGCCCAGAAACGGCCCACCGAAAATCAGGCCATCGAAGGTTTGGAACCCGGCATTGGGAGGCGGCACGGGGTCGGCCATGTCGATGCCGAGTTTGGTGCCTACAAGGGCACTGACGTAGCCCGAGCCGGAACCCGCAAAGGGAAGACCAAAGATGATGTCCTCGGAACCATCGCCGACGGCATCGCCCACGCCGGCAACGCGCGGGTAGCGGTAATCCAGCGAGTAGGGCTCGGCGCGCACGCCAAAGCCATTGTCGTTGCCGACGGCGCCCAGGTTGGCGAGCGGCTCGCCAGCGGCAAACGCCCCGGCGGCCAGCCCGGTCGCGAGCGCCAAGCCTCCCGCGAAAAGTCCGGCGCGGCGCCGGTTGCCTGATGTCCAAGCCATTCGGAAATCCTCCGTGGTGGAGCCTGCGACCCCTCAACACGGGGCGCGGCTGGGCAGAGTTATCGATCGGAAATGCCCCCCGTAGGACGCTTCTCCCACAAATGGTGTGGGGCAGGGGGGGCAAGGATGGCAACCGAAAGCAGCAAAATCGGAAATCCGTGCTTTCGCCTCCACCCTTCTCCGGCCCGCCCCCCCCGCCTCGATGAAACGCCTTCCCTTTTCTTGCGCCCATTGTGGGGAGTGTGCTTGATTCCCTGCAAACACCCCCATGAAAACGGTTCCGCCCGTCGATGCCGCAAGGCTTGGGGAACGTTCACACGGCGGGAAGGGGTTTTGGGTGTTCTCGAACACAGGGGGGTCGTCATCAATCCGGCACAAGAAAAGCGCCAGCGCCTCTTCGCCTTCATCCGCGAGCGGATGCGGGGCCACCGGGGAAATCTGGCCCTCACCATCGTCTTCTTCTGCTTCCAGCACTCCCCCGTCTGGTTCATGCCCATCCTCACGGCCCGCATGGTCGACCTGATCGGCGCCGAGGGGCCCAAGCTCCCCCTGCTGCTTCTCTATGGCGGCATCGCCCTCTTCCTGGTCGCCCAGAACGTCCCCGCAACCGTCATGCGCGCCAAGTACCAGTCCCGGATGATGCGCGCCATCGGCCGCGACCTGCGCATCAGCCTCTGCCGCCAGCTGCAGCGCCTCTCGCTCGTCTCCAGCGACGTGAGCAGCGTCGGCCGCCTCCAGGCGAAAACAATCCGCGACGTCGAACTGATCGAGAACGCCCCCCCCAACATCCTGATCTCCTTCGTCGTCTTCTTCATCCAGGCACTCGTCGCCGTCATCGCCATCATAGTGCGCAAGCCCGAGGCGCTCGCCTTCTTCCTCGTCCTCGTGCCGCTGTCGGTCCTCCTGATGCGCGTCTTCCGCAAGCACCTGGCCGAAACCGCCCACCGCTACCGCCGTTCCGTCGAGGGCATGGGCACCCGCCTCACCGACATGATGACGATGATCCCCGTCACCCGCGCCCATGCGCTGGAGGACACCGAGCTGCGCACCGTCAGCGAGTCCATCGACAACGTCTTCCACGAGGCGCGCCGCCTCGACGTCGTGAACGCGTTCTTCGGCGCCTCCGCATGGGTGATGATGAACCTCATGCAGGTGCTCTTCATGGCCGGCTCGGTCTACGCCGCCTTCGAAGGCCACATCACCGTCGGCGACGTCCTCATGTTCAACAGCTTCTTCGTCGCGCTGGCCGGAAACCTCAACGGTGTGATCGCCACCATGCCGATGGTGACGCAGTCGCTCGAGGGCGCGGACTCCGTGATGGAAATCCTGTACGCCCCGGACATCGAGGAAAATGTCGGCAAGCAGTGGCTCAACGAAATCGACGGCACCATCGCGTTTCACGGCGTGACGTACACGTACCCGAAGACGGAAACGCCGGCGGTGGCGGACTTGTGCATCGATGTGCCGCGTGGAACGTCGGTGGCCTTCATCGGCGGCAGCGGATCGGGCAAATCCACCATCCTGTCGCTCCTCCTCGGATTCGTCCGCCCCCAGGAAGGCACCATCCTGCTCGACGGCACGCCGTACTCCGACTTCGACCTGCGCTCGCTGCGCAAGTTCGTCGGCGTCGTCACCCAGGACACCGTCTTCTTTGCCGGCACGATCTTCGACAACGTGAACTTCGGACGCGCCGAGCAGGACGAGGAGCACGTGATCGAGGCGCTGAAACTGGCAAACGCGTGGGAGTTCGTCCAGGAACTCCCCGACGGCATTCGCACGCGCATCGGAGGCGAGGGCGTCAAACTCTCCGGCGGCCAGCGCCAGCGCCTCGCCATCGCCCGCGCCCTCATCCGCAACCCCCGCATCCTGATCCTCGACGAGGCCACCAGCGCGCTCGACCTCGAATCCCAGGCCGAAGTGCAAAAGGCGCTCGACCGCGTGATGAAGGACCGCACGACGTTCATTGTCTCGCACCGCCTCGCCACCGTGCGCGACGCAAACCAGATCGTGATTCTCGACCACGGCCGCATCGTCGCCCGCGGCACCCACGCCGAGCTCCTGCAGGGCGACAACTTCTACGCCCGCGCCGTCCAGAGCGACAAGGACGTGTGGGAATAACGCCCCCACCGCCCGCTCCCCCTCCCGGCAGTGATCGAGCAGGCCCTTCGCTCTGACACCTCGAGGCGTTCCCGGAGCATGTGGATGATCTCCTCGGGGGGACGCCGCTTGCGCTTTGCATGATGCGGGTCCTCCTGGAGGCCCGGTTCAGGGGGCGCAAACTCTCACGGCGGGTGGAGCGAAAAGCGGGGGGCAGAGCAAATGCACCCTCTCTGGCTCAAGTTTTCCGTGTGCCCGGGTGGCGGAATCGGCAGGCACACCAGACTTTCGATCCTGGTGTGCCTTGCCTTGGCAAGCCCGCCTCGTGCGAAAGAAAGCCTTCGATGGGCTTGGATGCCTACTCGGAGAATCCCGTCCTCTCTTTTGTCTGGCGTTCCGCCCCCGCGAAGAAGTAGCCGTTTTTCCCGGGGCCGACCTAGCCGTTCCTTCCGGGGTCGGCCGAAGTGGAGATCAGAATAGCTTTGCTGTCCAGGAAGCAGACACAAGCCATCCCGGTGGTGGACATATTCGCCGGTTCAGGAGGGCTGGGCGAGGGGTTCTCTTCGATCCTTGATGCCGAAGAAGACAGGGTTTTCAGGCTAGGCCTTTCCATCGAAAAGGAAGCGTTCGCGCACCGTACGCTCCGCCTGCGGTCCTTCTTTCGCCAGTTCCCACCCGGCGATATCCCCGGCATGTACTCTCAGCATCTTCGCCGCGAATTGTCTGGGGACGCACTCCTTGCGGCCTGCGGTCAAGAGGCCGAACCTGCCGCAAGGGAATCCTGGAACACAGAGCCCGGAAAACCTTCAACGCCATTTGAAACCGTGCAGGAGCGGATTTCTGGTGCCCTCGGTCGCGATCCAGAACCTGGTGCAGGCTGTTTTCTGGCGGGAATGGATTCCAATTGTTGCTTAGGAACAGTTGTTGCATAATTGTCGTCAGGCACGGGGGATGATCGAGGGCGCAACCAGTACATCTTGAGAAAACGCCGCCGGAGAAATGCCGGGGCTTTTGTGGATTCCGACTCCCTGATGAAGACTTCGGTCGTTCCATCGGGGAGGAGAGGCAGCGGGCTTTCTTGTCACAGAGTGCGTTGCAATGAAGCAAGCAAGGAACACCCGCTGGATAGCATCCTGAAAAAACAGCTAAGAGGACTCCATTGGCTAGTCTTGTGGATAAACATGGGGTGGGTCGGACGATTGCGGGAATGGCGGGTCCCATGTTGGCCGGCACATTTGCGATGAATGCCTACAATCTCGCGGATACATATTTTGTATCACGTCTGGGCACTGGTCCCCTGGCAGCCATCACTTTCTGCTTTCCCGTGATGATGGCGTTGCGTTGCATCATTCGTGGTCTGGCGGCAGGAGCAATGACCGTTGTCGCTCACGCGATCGGTCGCCATGACAAAGGGAACGCGGCGTCGCTTACCACACACGCCCTGGTACTCGGGACCGTCACCATGGTGGTTCTGGCGGTGGCGGGTTTCATGACTGTTCCCGAGTTGCTCGGAATGCTTGGCGCGAACGAAGTAACATTGCCTCTGGCCGGGGCGTATATACGTATTATGTACATGGGTCTGGTTTTCATGACGGTTTCCATGATGGCCGGGAGTATTATGATCGCCTCTGGTCACGTCAAGATGGCCAGTTTCTGTATCGTGTTGGGGACGATTCTTAATCTGGTACTGGATCCCATCATGATTTTCGGCTGGCTTGGCTTTCCCGCATTGGGCATTGCCGGTGCCGCCCTGGCAACAATCATTTCCGAGGGAATTGCATCTGCTGTTGCACTGACGATTCTCTGGCGACACTTCGGCCTGATTTCCATCCAGATTCCTTCTCTCAGCGAGATGCTGGCTTTTTGGAGAAGTATCTTGCGTGTGGCCATCCCTGCAACTTTGAGCCTCATCCTGATGCCCATATCCACGGGAATTATCACGCGAATAGTTGTTCAGTTTGGCCAGAGTGCGGTTGCCGCCGTCGGCGTTGCGTCGCGGATCGAAATGTTTGCCTTTGTCATTCCCATGTCGATTGGAATGACATTGACGCCGTTTGTTGCTCAGAATTTTGGCGCGGGTCGTTTCGACCGAATTCGCGAAGCTCGCAAAATTACAATGTGGTTTGCATTTCTCTATGGTTTGGCCGTGGCCTCGCTGTTCTTTATATTTTCCAACCCCATAGCTCGTATATTTACCGAAGACCCTCCCGTGCAAAGCATACTTGTCACGTGCATACGAATTATTGCATTCGGCTTTGGCTTGATGGAGGTCCATCGCTATGCAACTTTCTTCCTGACGGGATTGGATGGACCCGTATCGGCGGCCCTTTTGAATGGTGTCCGCGTCATCCTCCTGTTGGTGCCACTCACGTTGCTTGGTGCATGGACACTGGGACTTTCGGGAGTCTTTATTGCACGTCTTCTGACAGATCTTACTGCTGGTGGACTGGGTATCGCTCTCACGGGGAAACGAGGGCTGCGCCTCCTCAACCTCGGAATGAGCCCCTTGACCAAAACGCCACAGGAATTGACGGCATAGACTCCTTCTCCACACCGCGACCGTCTCAACAACCGGGCCGTAAGCTTTTGGCCTGAGTGTCTCTCCAAGGCTCTAGACAGGTAGACAGGAAGCGCATCTCATGTGGGGGGAGACCACTAAGAAACGAACTCTCCCCCCTTATTCGTACAGCCGTCTTTCGGCGGGATCGGGGTCGAGGGGAACGAGGCCGGGTGAGATGCCGAAGCCGGGGAACGCGCCGCCTTCGATGGCCACGGGGATGCGTTTGCGCTCGCGCGGTTCGTCGAGCTTTTCGTCGATCATGCGGATGCGGCGGCGCGGCAGGAGTTCGCGCGCGACGCGCTCGACCGTTTCCTCGTCAACGGGGAGGACGATTTCCTCGCCCGTCTGGCGGTCGGTGTAGGCAATGCGTCCTCCCGTCATCAGGCGCAGGCCGGTGCGGTCCACTTCGCCATTGGACTTTTTCCCGTCCCTGATGGTGGCGGAGAGGTTGAGCCCCTGGTGGCGCCACAGTTCGGGATAGATGTCCATTTCGCGCGGAGTGAGGTTGGCGATGACCTGCATGTTGGCGCGTGCCTGCTCCAGCTGCTCGCGTGCCTTTTCGGCGGACCTGGTGCCGGGGTAGGCGTTGAGCAGGCGCTGGAGCGCTTCGAGGCGGTCGAGCGGTTCGGGCTCCGCATCGCTTTCGCGCAGGAGGGCGCGCGCGGCCTTCTCGCGCATGGCGGCGGCGCGGCCGGTGTCGTTGAGTTTTTCGTACAGGCGGGCGGCTTCCTCGTAGCGTTGCGATCGGCGCAGGGCGGCGGCGGTGCTGCGCGTTTCGGCGCGTCCCTCGGGCGTGGCGAGGAACTCGCGCGGAGCCGTGCGGTAGGCGGCGAAGAGTTCCTCGCGCGGGAACGCCGTGGAGGGTTGCAGCGGGAACGTGATCGCCCGGCCGATGATGTCGAAGAGCCACAGCGAGCGGGCCCCCTGGATCCAGCCGCTTTCGATCTGGCGCGCTTCCTCGGCGGAGAGATGGCGTTCGCTGCGGCGCGGGTCGCGGCCCGCGAGCACGTAGCTCCATCCGCGCCGCGTGATGGCCGCGTGGGCCTCGTCGAAAGCGGCGGCCGGATTGAAATCCGCGCGGGCCGCATAGTCGTGGGCGCGCTGCTTCCACACGGCGCTTTCCTCGCGCGCGGCCTGATTCAAATTCATTTCGGCGAGCTTGTCGTTGCCGAGGGCGCGTTCGCGGGCGGCTTCGATGATGCGGGTTTCCGCGATGACGGGCGAGAGGGGCATCGCCACGCGGTAGTCCTGCACAGCGGTCACGGTCTCCACGCTTTCAAAGTCGAGCAGAAGATCGCGCAGCAATTCGCCGTAGGCCGCGAAGTGGGCGGGCTCGCGCAGGAAGTCCTCGCCGTCGGCGACAGTCAGCAGACGCGCGCGCAGCGCGGCCTGTTCGCGCAGTGTGTTGCGGATGGCGCGGTGTTCGTCGCGGAAGGGCTCGGTGGCCTGGGCGAGGAGCATTTCGCGCTCGTACCACCAGTTGGCGGCTTCCAGGCGGTTGGCGCGTTCGGCCTCCTGGGCGTTGCGGCGCGCTTGCAGCATCGCCGTGGCGCGGCGCTTCCCGGTCCACGCGGCAACGGTTTCGCGCGCCTTTTCCTTCTCCGCGTCGTCGAGCCCGGGCGTTTCGAGAACCACGCGCGCGGCGTAGAGTTCGCGCCGCTCCTCGGGCGAAAGGTAATGTCGGCCGTTGAGCGCGTAATCCAGCACGTCGAGTGGCACCTGGAGCAGCGGGAAGAACTGGAGCGAGAAGACGCCGGTGACGGCGTTGGTGACGGAGTTCACGCGGCGGCGCCAGTTGTCGTAGCGCCGTGCGTCGCGCGCCGTCCTGAGCTTATCGCGCGGCTCGGTCTTCTCCACCAGGCGCACCATCGCGTCGAGTTCGGCGTCGTAGTACTTGTCCTCCAGCGGCGCATCGACCTGCGACGCGGTGGGGAGGGGACGCTGGCGCGCGGCGGCGAGCGCGGCGACGTTCTCGCGCAGCGTCTTGAAATCCTCGCCCTGGCGCACGTTGTGGCGTTCGAAAATCTCGGTCTCCCACACGAGCCGCTGCAACCGTTCGTCGTCGCCGAGAAACGCCGCACGCAGCGCCTCCTCCGTCAGGCGGTCGGGCGAGGCAACGATCTCGCGATACGAATCGGCATCGTCCTGCGCGGCGAGGCCCGTTCCAAGAAACAGCGCGGCTCCCACCAACATCGCATGCAGCCGTCTCATGCATCCTCCCCGCGTGCGCGCAGCACCGCGTCGAAATCCGCGCGGTCGAGAAAGCCCGCGTTCACCAGGTCTTCAAGCTGCTCGCGGGGCCACGCGGCCATGGGCCGCAGCTTCTCGGGGAGTTCGGGGCCGGGGGGCGGTTCGGCGGGGACGGAGTAGCGCTCGAAACTTTCGGGAGGAGTGGCGGCGTTCGGGCGGTCGAGTTTCGCGAGCGGCAAAGCCTCCGGGTTGGGGGGCGGGGAATCGGGCGGCTGGCGATTGGGAGGCGGTGCGGCGCCGGGTTGGGGCTTCGGGCGCTCGGCGGGAGCGGGAAGCGCGGCCTCGAGGCGTTCGGCTTCGATGGCGAGCGCCTCGATCCCGGTCTTGCCCTGCAGCAGCGCACGGCGTGCCTTCTCCTCCTCCTGGCGGCGCACATACTGGCGCGCCATCGCCTGGCGGACGCGTTTCATTTCCTCCTCGGAGAGCAGCTTCTTGCGCTCGGCGGCCTTCAGTTCCTCGACGGTCATGCCGACGGTGAGGTCGCGCGAGGCGAAAATCGAGCGGCGCAGAAAAAACGCGACGATTGCCACGAGCAGCAGCAAGGCCGCGGCGATCGTAACGATCTTCACATCCCCCACGACGTCCGGTGTGTTCATGTTCGTGTCCTTGTGACGCCCGCTCCGACAATGCGGGCGGCGGCCTGACGCGCGGTTTCCGGGGTCATCGTGGCGCCACCGTGTTCGTACATCGCCATCAGTTGCTTGTAGGCGGCCATGAGCTCGCGCACGTTGGCCTCGACGGCTTCGGCGAGCGCCTCGAAGACGCCTTCGGGAATCGTCGCCGTGCCCGCCGGCATGGGCTGGCGTTTGAGAATCGCGACGCGCGTCTCGTAGTCCGGGCGGCCGATGTCCACAATCACTCCCGCCCCGAAGCGCGAGACGAGGCGGCGCTCCAGATGCGCGATGTCCTGTGGCGGGCGGTCGGACGTCACGACGATCTGCTTCTTCGACTGATAGAGGCTGTTGAAAATCTGGAAGAACTCCTCCTGCGCGCGGGTCTTTCCCGCCAGCAGGTGAACGTCGTCGATCAGCAGCAGATCCACGCGGCGGTAGCGCGCGCGGAAGTCGTAGACGCTGTTGCCCTGAATGGCGTCCACGAGTTCGCTGACGAAGTCCTCGGCGCTGGTGTAGAGCACGCGGGCGCCGCGCTGGGTTTCCTTCACGAAGTTCGCGATCGCGTGCATGATGTGCGTCTTGCCGAGGCCGACGTCGGCGGTCAGGAAGAGCGGGTTGTGCGGCGTGCGCCCCGGGGCCTTTGCCACGGCCATCGCCGTCGCAAAGGCAAAGCGGTTCTGGTCGCCGACGACGAAGCGCTCGAGTGTGTACTCGGGCACGAGGGCGAGCCCGGCATCCTCGCCGTTGCCGCCGTTCGCGGCTGCGGCCGAGGAAATGCGGCGCAGACGCGGGGCGAGGGCGCGCCATTCCTCCAGCGCCTTCTCCTTGTTGCCGAGTTCCTCGTAGAGCTCCGCGCGCAGGGCGAGGGCGCCAACGTGGTCCTCGTCGAGCGCGACGCCTTCCTCGCAAACTTCCATCGCCGTCAGCGTGCTCCCCTGCTGGCGGCGGCGCACGGCGACTTCGAGCAGGCTGTCCACTGCTTCGCTGCGGCGTCCCATGGCCAGCAGCGCCTCGACGAGCACACGGCGCAGGGCCACGTCGTCGGGCTTGAGGGCAACGGCCTCGCGCCGCGCCGCCAGGCTCTCCTCCGTTTCCCCCAGCCGCGTGTGCAGCCGCGCGATCGTGTCGAGTTCCTGCACGGCGCGGTCCACGTCGCGCGCACCGGGTGCGAGGTAGAGCCCCAGCTTGCGGCGGCGCAGCATCGGATCGCGCGGCGCCCACGCCAGCGCCTCCTCCAGCACGCCCTCCGCTTCCGAAATGCGCTGATCCTCGGCCAACGCCATCGCCAACTGGCACATCGTCTCGACGGCTTCCGGGCGGCGTCCCTCGGCCAGCGCCAGGCGCGCGATGCCGCGGTGGGCGTCGGCGTTCGTGCGGTCGTAGCGCAACGCATCCTCGAAGCGGCGCCGCGCCTGATCGGGCTTGTCGGCGTGGTAGTACAAATCGGCGGCGGCAACGGCCTCGCGGGCGGCCTCGCGCCGCTCGCCCTTCTTCGCCAGCACCTGGATGAAGTCATCGCGGTACTCGATGTCCTCGGGGCGCAACACCAGCAGCTTGCGGTAGAGCTCGACGGCCTTGTCCCACTCTTTGCGCTCCTCGTGCAGCGCGAGCAGCGCGAGCAGTTGCGCGACCTGTTCCTCCGTGCGGCTCAGCTTTTCGTAGAGGCTCAGCAGCGCGCTCTTCAGAGGCTCGGCCGTTGGGTGCTCGGCAGCCAGATCGTCGAGAAACGACGCCGCGCGCTCGATGCTTCCATCGGCTTCACAAACCTGCAGGTACCGCGCGAGCGCCTTCTGCCAGGCTGAATCCTCGGAGGATTCGATCAGCACGCGGATCAGGCGCTCGTGGGCCTCGCGGTCGGCGGGGCGGCGCGCGATCGTCTCCTCCAGCACCGTGCGCTCCGCGTCGCGGTCGCCCGCCTCGCGATAGAACTCCGCCAGCTTGCGGCTCGAACGCCCCCAGCTCGTCTGGTCGCCCAGACGCTCGTAGAGATCGAGCAGCTTGCGCCGCCCGCCCACGTAGTCGTGCTTGATTTCGAGCATCCTGTGAACTTCACGCAGCGCCGCCGGGTAATCCCCGCGCTGCTCCAAGAGGGCGACGAGCTTCTCGGCGACGGCGAGGCGTTGCTCCACGGATGCGTCGGCGGCCTCGAAGACCTCCGCGAGACGGTGCAGCGCGGCCAGGTCGCCCGGATCGAGTTGGAGGCTGCGTTCGAGAAGCTCGCGGGCGCGGTCGAGCCGCCCGGCAAACTGGTGGGCGGCGGCCTCCTCGCGCAGCACCTCGGCGGCATCGCGCTGGCGGCGCTGGCTGACGAGGGCATCGGCCAGCAGCTCGGCGGTTCCTTCCGGCGCGGCGGCCCCGTCACGCAGACGGCGTAGGAGCGGCTCGGCCTCCTCGCCCGATCCGGCACTGACGAGCAGGCGCGCGGCCTCGAAAAATTCCGCCTGACTTTCCTCCACCTGCCCGAGCCGTTCGAGCAAACGTGCGTGCTGCACGCGCAGCGGCGGGTACTCCGGCAGGAGCAGCAGCGCCTGCCCGGCCAGTTCCAGCGCGCGCGTCGGATTGTCCGGCGTCGTCAACTTGCCCAGCAGAGGATCGAGCGCCTCGGCCGCCTCGTCCGGGCGCCCCAGACGCACCAGCACCCCGATGAGCGCCATCCGTGCGTTCACGTCCTCGGGGGTCAGCTCCAGCACCTCCCTGAGCGCCTCCGCCCCCTTCTCAGCCAACCCGTCATTCTCGCACGCCGTGGCCAGACGCATCAGGTAGACCGCCGCCTCGCCGGGGTCGCCCGCGCGCCGTTCCATGTCCGCGCACAAACGCAGCAGGGCGCGATCGCCCGGTGCCGCAGCCGTCAGTTCATCGAACATTCGGCGCGCCTCGTCAAAAGCCCCGCGTTCCGCCATGGCCTCGGCCAGTTGGCGCCGCCGGACCATCGCCGAGTTCTCGTCCCCTTCCCGGACGTGCGCCGTGATCAGGCGGCCGAGCACTTCCTCGTCCGCGGGGAGCGCGGCGGCGAGCACCTCCAGACCACGCGCCGCCTCGCGCCAGGCGTTGCGCGCCTCCAACATCGCCGCCAACTCCAGCGCCCGCGCGCGGCGCTCCGCCACCACGCCAGCATCTTCCTCCCCGTCCGGAGGCGGGGGCGGGATCACGGGTTCTCCGCCACGCCGACGGGCCATCACCCGGCTCTCGCGCAGCGCCGCCTGCGCCGCCGCCTCCCGGGCTTCCCGCCGCCCCAGCGCCACCTGCAACTCGATGAGCTGCTGGATCAGCCCCAAATTGTCGGGCTCCAGTTCCAGCGCCGCTTCCAGCGCATGAACGGCGTCCTCCGGGTTCCCCTGCTCGCGATAACGGTAGGCCTGCTGGAGCAGTTCCAGGGCAGCTTCCTTCGGATTGTCCGAAGCCAGAAGCAACTGGGCCACCACGGCGCCGGCATCAAATCCCACGTCCCCCATCGTCTGGATGCGGCGGTAGGCCTGGATCGCCACGCCAAGATCCCCCAGCGCCTCGGCGCTCTCCGCCAGCCTCAGGTACTCGCTCAGGGCCTCGTCGCGCCGCCCCGTCTGCCTCAACCAGTCCGCCAAACGCCGGCGTACCGGTAAATTCTGGCTGTTGCGCTCCAGCTCCTCGTGCAGGGCGGCTTCCGCCTTCGACGGCTGCCCCGCCGCCTCCTCGGCTTCCGCCAGCCTGAGCACCCAGTCCGTGATGGCCTCGCGGTCGCCCAGACGATCAAGCAGACGTACGCCCATTGCCAGCGCCTGAACGTTGCACGGATCCTCGTCGAGCACCTGATCCAGGCGCTCGCGCGCCAGACGGGCGTGCTCCTCGCGGTCCGGCGCCTCCCCGTGCAGCAATTCAATGCTGTTCTGTGCCTCGACGAGAGCGGCGGTAATCGCCTCGGGATTCTGCGGCAACTCGATGCCAAGCTGAAATTCGTCCACCAGATGGCGCAGCGCCGAGTCGTAGTGCGTGCGCCGCGCGCGCGCCACCAGGTCGATCAGATCGCCCCCCGCCACCCCCGGGCAGTCCGGATTCACACACTCATAGCGCCGCTCCTCCAGCCACACCGTCATCGTGCGCGTGGAATGCTCGCCGTGAATCGGGCAAAACAGGCGAACCTTGCCGCGATCGCGCTGCAACGATTCGGGGTGGTGGTCCAGATACTCCAACACATCCAAGGGATCCAATGCCCTCAGGACCATCCGAACCAGATTTTCGGGGTAGACGCTTTTCATCGTTGCCGGTCGGAAACCCTCGCGATGGACACAAGCCACCGGCGGCCCGCTATGCAGACCACCTTCACGTTCATCGTGCCCGAAGGCACCGGGGCTGCGCTAGCAAAGAAGAGAGGGGGGGCGTTCTGGCATGGTTCGTGGTGCACGATTCGTGGTTCGAAGATCGCGAATCTACGACGGCAACTCGCGCACCTGTACCTCGCGCGCCGGCACATCAACGACCCCGTCGCCGGGGGGCGCGCCGGCACCGCGCGCCGCGCGGAACCTCTTGTAATCCGCCACGATGTCTCCGAGCACCTTCATCCCGTATCCCACCACAAAAGCGTCGTCGACGAACCCCACCCCGATGATGATGTCGGGGATCAGGTCAATCGGCGAGATGAAGTACAGAAGACAGGCGATGATCTGGGCCTTGTGGGTCCAGTCGATCTTGAACGACTTGTCGCGCAGGAGGGCACGCAGCACGCGCACGTTGTCGAGCAGACCGCCGAGAAATCCGGGGAACGCGCGCACCTTGCGGATCTTGTCGTCGAGCGCCTCGTTGACACGGCGCGCGTCTTCCTTCGTCACGTTGGCGGGGGTTTTCAGCATCGGCTCGTCTCCTTCGGCGACCACACCCATGGTACGCAAAACAGGTTCCCGAATTCAATGGGGAACAGGGAGACGTCTTCCGTTCCCGGGTTTCCTCTCCGTCCCGGCCCGGCATCGTCCGGAAGGGACACGATCACGGCGATGGCGGAAACAGGCCCCTTTTCGCCACCTGCCTCCTCAGGCGCCGAGCGCCTTCCTGACTTTCTCGACCAGCTCGTGACGTTTGAAGGGCTTCTGGATGAATCCCGACAGCCCCTTGCCCGAGAAGTGCTGTAACACTTCCGATTCGCTGTAGCCGCTGGAGAGCAACACCGGGATATCCTTGTCGATGCGGCGCAACTCGCGGAAGCATTCTTCGCCACTCATCCGCGGCATCGTCAGGTCGAGAACGACGAGAACGATTTCATCACGATGCGCACGGTAGGTTTCGACGCCTGGCACGCCGTCCTCCGCGGCCAGCACCTTGAAACCCACCTTCTCGAGATAGAGTTTGGTGACCGTACGCACACTGACCTCGTCGTCGACCACCAGGATCGTCCCTGTTCCCCTCCAGGTATCGACGGGGTAAGGCGTCTCCAAACGGCGCGCCCCGGAACCTTCGACGACGGGAAAGAGCACCTTGAACGTCGTACCGCGTCCGGGCTCGCTGTAAATCTTGATCGCACCCTTGTGGCTGCGCACGATGCCGAGCACGGCGGCAAGCCCCAGGCCACGCCCCGCGAACTTTGTCGTGAAGAACGGATCAAAGACGCGCGCGCGCGTCTCCGCGTCCATGCCGCACCCCGTGTCCGCCACTTCGAGGTACGTGTAGAGTCCCTCCGGCAACTCGTCGTTCAGATAGGTTTCGGAAAGGTACGCGTGGTCGCACTCCATCAGGCCCGTTGAAATCGAGATCACACCGCTGCGATCCTCGAGGGCGTCGGACGCGTTGATGACAAGGTTCATCACGATCTGGCGCAGTTGCGTGGCGTCGGCCTGCACGGGAGGGAGATTCTCGGCGTAGCGGTAACGCAGAACGGCCTTCTTCGAGATCGAGATTTGAAGCAGGTGGGTGATGTCGTCCACAATGGAACGCAGGTCGAGCGTCTCGATAAGGAAGCGTCCCTTGCCGGAGTAGGCGAGCATCTGCTTGCAGAGATCGGCTCCGCGGCGGGCGCCTTTCTCTATTTCGGCGAGGTATTCGCAAAGTGGCGAGTTCGCCGGCAGCTCGGACAGCGTGAGATCAGCGTAGCCCAACACGCTCATCAGCAGATTGTTGAAGTCGTGTGCGATCCCACCGGCCAGCACACCGAGGCTTTCGAGCTTCTGCGCCTGGAGCATCTGCGCTTCGAGAGCGCGGCGCTCCTCCTCGACCCGGATGCGGCGAATTGCGCCACCACACTGCGCGGCAATCGTTTCCAGCAAGCGCAGGTCCGCCTCGCAATAGCGATTCGGCGTGTAACTCTGCGCCGACATGACACCGATTGTTCTCCCCTCCCAGATAATCGGCGTGGTCATCAGCGAGCGCGACACGCGCTCCGTGCCCACGAGCCGCCACGTCAACCCGGCGGTTTTCCAATCCTCGTCCTTGCGATTGGTCAGCGTGGATATTCCACGGTAGCTGCGCGAATTCTCGAAAATGTCCCGGGGCACATCGATCGGTTCCAGCTCGTGCGGCGCGTCATCGCCTTCATTCGTGTCTTCGAGATAGATGCCAATGGATACCTGGCGCTCTTCGCTGAAGTAATTGAGAATGAAAAAGTCGTGGGCAAGCACCTTGCGCGAGGCCGCGGCGGCAATGCGCCCGAGAGTACGCAACTCCGTCGCCTCCGACAATTGGCGCGCCAACTCCCTGACCGTTTCCTGCAGTTCCTCGTTCCGTTTGCGCTCCGTGATGTCCCGATCGACACAGTTGTAGCCAACGATGGCACCCGTCTCGTCGTGCGCGGCCACCATGAAGCAGTGAATCCACTTCCATTGCCCGTTGCGGTGGCGCGCACGGTACTTGGTTTCGAATCGCTCGGCAGTGCCCGCCTCGTTGGCGAAAAAATCATCGATGACTTGCAGATCCTCGGGATGCAGAATCGTGCGCCAAATCTGAGGGTCGTTCTCGAAATCCGCCTTGCTGTAGCCCGTAATCGCCTCGTTGGCGTCGTTGAGCAGCGTCACCGCCCCGTCAAGTGCCTGGAAGTAGACAATGTCGTCCACCGTCTCCAGAAAGTCGCGCATCCTCACTTCGCTCTCGGCCAGAGCCTGGAGGGCCTTGCGGCGCTGTGTGATGTCGATGATCAGCCCTTCGAGGAACGCGGACGAATCGGCCGTGGCGGCCTGCACGCACACGCCGCGCTCCCATACCCAGCGAACCTCGCCGTCCCTGCGCCGAATGCGGTACTCGAACTCGAACGGGCACCCTTCCTTCACCGCTTCCTGAGTTCGCTGCCAAATTCCATCGGCGTCTTCGGCAAGGATGAGACTCGCATAGGTAAACGAAGGGCTGGCGAGTAGTTCCTCCGGCTCGTATCCCGTGACCTCCCTGCACGCGGGGCTCATGTACTCCATCGGCCAGCCAGGTTCATTGCGGCAACGATACGCAATGCCGGGCAGATTGGTCACGAGCGTTTGCAGCGCCCGGCGCGACTCGCGCAACTCCGCGTCGCGGTCTGTGCCAATTGGCGTTTCCGGAGAAACCCTTTCTCCTTTTGTCGAATCTTCCACGGTGCTACCCCCCAAGTGCTGTGGCCACGAGAGGGAATGCACTGAGCCGCGCACCCGCACATTGTCCCCCCACGTTATTCAATAAAGTCGTAATCGCCACTGCCCGATACCGCAACGGCAAAGGGAAAGAGACGCGGGGAGAGGCAGAGCGGCGTTTCGGTGGCTCAGGAGCCAGCGGAGGGCGGAGCTGTGGATTCGCGCACCAGAAGCTCCTGCGGAATCAGGATCTGCGACGGCGCCTTGTCCGGATTCTCCATCTTCTCCAACAGCAGGTCCATCATTGCCCGCGCCACCTTCTTGTCGTTCTCCAGCGTCGTGGTCAGCGAAGGGTTCAGGTGCTCCGCCCAGATCTCGTTGCCAAATGTGGCGATGGACAAGTCGCGCGGCACCACGATGCCCAACCGCGCGAGGGGGCGCGTGGCCAGCAACGCAAACACGTCGTTGATCATCACCAAAGCGGTGGGGCGCCTGGGGCGCTTCAACAGTTCGACCAGATCATCCGTCCAGCTCTCGTCGTCCTTGAAGCGCACCACGTCGCGGCTCTCGTCGAGCTCGATGCGTTCCTCGCGCAACGCCTTGCGGAAACCCTCGTAGCGCTCGGTGATGCAGCGGTTCTCCGTGTTCAGGCCCACGAAGCCGATGTGGCGGTGCCCCAGTTCGATGAGATGACGGGTCAGCTTCTCCGCCGTGTCGATTTCCTCGGCCGTCACATAGTCGAACCCAAAGCCGTCGATCTTGCCGCCGAGAACAAACGGGAACTTCTGGAGCTTGAGTTCGAGCAGGTGGTCGTTGTTCGACTTCCGCTTCCAGTCCTGCACGGGAAAGATGATAAGTCCCTCCGCGCGGTGCTCGCGCATGATCTCGATGTTGTGGCGTTCCTTCTCGGTGTTGCGGTGCGAGTCGGCCACGAGCACCTGATAGCCGAGTTCCTCGCCCCAGGCCTGGATGCGGCGCAGGAACTCGACGTACACCGGGTTTGCAAGGTCGGCAGCAATGAAACCGAGCACGTAGCTCTTCTTCAGCGCCAGATTGCGGGCGAGCCGGTTGGGCGTGTAACCGACTTCCTTGGCGAGCTGAAGGATGCGCTCGCGGCGGTCCGGCGTCACCCCGGGCTTGTTGCTCAGCACGCGCGAGACCGTTGCCGTGGACGTGTTGGCCATCTGCGCGAGGTCTTTGATCGTGATCGTCATGGCGGAGGAACCTCCCGGAATTCCGTGAAACACGGCATGTATGTTGCCGCAAGCGATTACCGGGAGTTACCTGCCACCTGTTCCGTACGCAATCGCAAACCGCAGCCCGCCAAACTGACAAATGAGAACCGGGAGATGCGCCCGCCACGTTGCCCGGGATTGCGTTGACTCTGCCTGCCGGAATCCTCGATGCCGAAGGCAATCCTGCCAAAACCCATCGCTCCCGGCGCCTCCTCCATGCCCCTCCCTCCCGTCCCCGAAGCCGAACTGCCCACCTACGATGCCGTTCAGGCGGCGGCGCGGCGGCTCGATGGCGTCGCCCATCGCACCCCCGTGGTGACGTCGCGCCTGGTGGACGAGCGCACCGGCGCCCGCGTTTTCTTCAAGTGCGAGAACCTCCAGCGCATCGGCGCCTTCAAGTTTCGCGGGGCGTACAACGCCCTCTCGCAGCTCGCGCCCGAAGAGCGCCGCCGAGGCGTCATCACGTTTTCCTCCGGCAATCACGCCCAGGCCGTCGCGCTGTCCGGCGCACTGCTCGGCATTCCGGCCACCATTGTGATGCCTCAGGACGCACCACCCGTGAAGATCACCGCCACGCGCGCCTACGGGGCGGAGGTGGTGCTCTACGACCGGGCGACGACGGACCGCCAGGAGCTGGGCGCGCGTCTGGCCGCCGAGCGCGGCCTCACCCTGGTGCCCCCCTACGACCACCCCGCCGTTCTGGCCGGGCAGGGAACGGCGGCCCGCGAGCTGTTCGAGGACGCCGGCCCACTCGACGTGCTGCTCGTTCCCGTGGGTGGAGGCGGGTTGCTGTCGGGCTGTTCACTGGTGGCGCGGGCTCTGGCGCCGGAGTGCCGGGTTCTCGGATGCGAACCCGCGGCAGCCGACGACGCGGCCCGGTCGTTTGCCTCCGGCACGCTGCAAACGATCTCGAATCCGGTGACGATCGCGGACGGCGCCCAGACACCGTCGCTGGGCCGGTGGACGTTTCCACTGATCCGGCGCAACGTGGACGGCATCCGAACGGTCGGGGACGCGGCACTGGCCAGCACCATGTTCTGGCTGTGGGAGCGGCTGAAACTGGTGATCGAACCGACGGGGGCGCTTGGCGCAGCCGTGCTGTTCGAGAGCGGCGCGGAATTCGCTGCCTTGCGTGTCGGCGTGATCATCAGTGGAGGAAATGTCGATCTTTCCCGTCTGGACGATTATCGCCACGCGGCCGCTTCTTCGCCCGGGGCTTGACCCTCTTCGGGGGGGGATGGGCAGACAACCCAAAAGAGATTGCTCTCCCCCAATCGGGACCGGAATGCTTTCTCCCAGAAGAATTTGGGGACGCGCACGCGTTCCCGGTTCGCATATTCTTGTCGTGGAGTCGTTTCAATGCCGGAAACCCAAGCGCTGGTTTCCTCCCAGACATCACTTTTTCTGGACGCATGGCGCCACATGGTGGCCGCCCGCCACGTCGATGTCGCCGAGCAAGACCTCCTTCAACGTGGCGAGGGCTTCTTCACAGTATCTGGCGCGGGGCATGAAGCCTCGGCGCTGCTGGCCCCTCTGCTGACTCCCAACGATTGGCTGCATTGTCACTACCGTGACAAGGCGCTGATGCTGGCGCGTGGGATGCACCCCATCGAATTCATTCGGGGCTTCCTGTGCCGGGGCACGTCGCACTCGGCCGGGCGCCAGATGAGTGCCCACATGGGCGCGCCCGAGCTGAACATTTTGTCGATGGCCGGTCCGGTCGGCAACAACGCGCTCCCCGCCGTCGGCGTGGCCGCCGCCGTGCGCGACCGCGAAGGCTCGCCCCTGGTGCTGTGCGCCAACGGCGATGGCACCACCCAGGAGGGCGAACTCCTCGAAGCCATCGGTGAGGCCGTGCGCCACCGCCTCCCCGTGCTCTTCGTCGTCCAGGACAACGAGTACGCCATCTCCACCATCACGAAAGAGAGCACGTTCTACTCGCTCCCCGGCGGCAAACAGGCCACCTCCTACTGTGGCATTCCGATCCGCTATGCGCACGGTTGGGACGCCGCCGAGACGTACAACGTCTTCAGCGACGCCGTGGCCGCCATCCGCGAAACGCGCCAGCCCGCCATCGTCGTCCTGCGCGTCAAGCGCCTGTGGAGCCACACCAACGCCGACGACCAGCGCGTCTACCGCACGGCAGAGGACATCCGCTACGGCAGCGAGCACTTCGACCCCATCGCGCACCTGCGCGCCGCGCTGCTGGCCGCCGGCATCGAGGAAGCCGAGCTCGAACGCATCGAGGACGAAGTCCGCCAAGAAGTAACCGGCGCCGTCGAGCAGGCGCTCGACGAGCCGGAACCCACCGCCTGCCACGACGCCAAGGCCCCGCTGCCCACCGAGCTTCTCGCCCCCAATGCCGAGAAACCGGGCGACGACAAGGACACCGAGCGTCTGACGATGCTCGAAGCCATCCGCGAGGTCCTGCGCCACAACCTGCTGGCCGACGAGCGCGTTTCTCTCTACGGTCAGGACATCGAGGACCCCAAGGGCGACGTCTTTGGCATCACCAAGGGGCTGACCTCCCTGGCCCCCGGGCGCGTCAAGAACGCGCCGCTCGCCGAAGCCACCATCGTCGGCACCGCCATCGGCCGCGCCCTCGCCGGCGAACGCCCCGTTGCCTTCCTCCAGTTCGCCGACTTCTTCCCGCTCGCCTTCAATCAGGTCATCTGCGAGATGGGCAGCATCCATTGGCGCACCAAGGGGGATTCCTCCTGCCCCGTGATCGTGATGATCACGTGCGGAGGCTACCGCCCCGGCCTCGGCCCGTTCCACGCCCACACGCACGATTCCATCGCCGCGCACATTCCCGGCGTCGATGTGATGATGCCGTCGACGGCGGCGGACGCGGCGGGCCTGCTGAACGCGGCGTTCAAGTCCGGACGCCCGACGCTGTTCTTCTATCCCAAGAATTGCCTGAACGACCGCACGGCAACCACGTCGGCGGGCGATGTCGCGACCCAGCTCGTCCCCCCCGGCCGCGCCCGCGTCGTGCGCCAGGGCACCGAGCTGACCTTCGTGGCCTGGGGCAACTGCGTTGTCCTGTGCCGCAAGGCCGCCGAAACGCTCGCCTCTGTTGGCGTGGAAACCGAAGTCATCGACCTGCGCACGCTCTCGCCGTGGGACCGCGCCGGCGTGGTGCGCTCGGCCGAGAAAACCGGCCGCGTCGTCGTCGTCCACGAGGACAACCTGACGTGCGGCTTCGGTGCCGAAGTTGTTGCCGCCATTGCCGAGGACGCCAAACGCCCCGTCGCCGTCAAGCGCGTGGCGCGCGGCGACACATTCGTCCCGTGCAACTTCTCCAACCAGCTTGAAGTCCTGCCGTCGTACAAGACCACGCTCGAAGCCGCGGCATCGCTGCTTGGCTACGACGTGACGTGGGAACTCCCCCCCGCCGAAAACGCCGAACGCTTTGTCATCGAGGCGCTGGGCTCCAGCCCCTCCGACGAATCGCTCACGATCATCGACTGGAAGATCGCCGAAGGGGACGAAATCCAGACCGGGCAACTCATCGCCGAAATCGAGGCGGACAAGGCCGCGTTCGAACTGACCTCGCCCGTCACGGGACAGGTGGAGAAGCTGCTGGTGGCCGAAGGCGAGTCGATCAAGGTCGGCCTGCCGATGGTCCACGTCCGCATCGCGAGCGGCAAGCGCCGTGCGAAGCCCGTGACGCAGGAGCAGTCCGGCACGCCGACGCTCAAGCGCCGCGACGCCCAGGCCGCCGCGGACTCCGTCCCCGTTGGCGCACCCGCCGTGCACACGCGCGGCCCCCTCAAGACCATCGGCCTCTCGCGCCCCTGCGTCCGCAAGTCCGGGCGCGTCGTCTCCAACGACGAAGTCCGTGCGCAATTGCCCGGCGTCACGTCCGAGTCCATCACCGAACGCACCGGCATCGTCGAGCGCAGCTGGATCGCCGAAGGCGAATCCGCCCTCTCGCTCGGCGCCGACGCGGCACGCGAACTTCTCGAGAACGAACGCCTGAAAATCTCCGACATCGACCTGTTGCTGTGTGCCACCGGCACCCCGACAACGATGACACCCTCAATGGCGTGCCTGATTCTCAACGCGCTCTCCCCGGAAAACGAGGAAACGCTCCTTCAGGCCTACGACATCAACGCCGCATGCTCGGGCTATCTCTTTGCCCTGCAGGCCGCCTTTGACTTCCTCCAGAGCAGGCCCGAGAGCAATGTCATGATCGTGACCACGGAAGTGCTCTCGCCGATGCTCGACATGACGGACGAAGGCACGTGCATTCTCTTTGGTGACGCAGCGACAGCCACGTTGCTCGTCGCCGACGACAAACGCCCCGGCATTCGCGGCCGCGCACATCGCCCCGTCTGCCTCGCCAAGGGCGACGACGGCACCATCCTCTCCGTCCCCGCGCCCGGAGCACCCGGCCACATTCACATGCAGGGCAAGAAGGTCTTCAGCGAGGCCGTCACCAAGATGACCATGCTGCTCCAGCAGGCCTGCGCGCAGTCGGACCTGACACTCGACGACCTCGACCTCGTCGTGCCCCATCAGGCCAACCAGCGCATCATCGACGCCATCCGGCGCCGGGCAAAGCTGGACGAGTCGCGCGTCTTCAGCAACATCCGCACTCTGGGCAACACGTCATCGAGCACGATTCCGATCTGCCTGCACGAACTGCTCGACGGCCGCGGCAAGGACACCCACATGGGACTCTGCGCCTTCGGCGGCGGCTTCACCTTCGGCGCCGCCATCGTGGAGAAAATCGGCCGCTGAGCGAGGGGCGGAAGCCACACGGCCCACATAATCAGCAGAGACAGGAGACAACGCACCGGGACCCCCCGGTGCGTATCTCTTTTTCCACGATGGGGCCGTGGCCATGAAGCACGCTTGCTGTTTTCCCGGCCGCGTCATCCTTCTCTCTTCCCGGGCTCCCTGCGCCGGCATGGTGGTGGGTAACGACGACGGCGCGCCGGGGATGGAGAGACAGGTGGATGCTGTATTGAACGCCCGCGGCAGGACCTGAACCCGGGCTCAGTAAATCGTCCACGACGCCGTGGGAACGTGGAACGGCACAAGGAGCACGTCGATCGCGAGCGAGCTCGCGCCCGCGGGCGTGAGCTGCACGCGCAGCGTCTGTGTGGCCACTGTCGGCGCAACCGTCGCACACACTCCCGCATGGGTGGTGGTGGGAATCTGGCCCGACGTGTCGTTGCTCATCATCGCGCCAATGGGCGTGGCGTTGCCCAGCGTCGTGAGAGCATAGCCGCCGTACGCTCCGCCACGCGGATTGAGCAGCACGGCAAGGTGGCGGCCGTCGGAGGACGTGACGTCCAGACTTATATCGTAATCCACGCCATAGTTGCCGCGCAACAACGCGGCGGCGCCCGTGTCGGCATCAATGCCCGAGAGCGGCGGATCGGTGAGGAACTCGCCGCCGTCAGCAATGCGCAGCCGCCGGATGCCCGACGCCGTGTCGTAGACGTAGGGCGTTGTCGTGGTGCGCAGTGTGCCGGTGAACGTGCCTTCTCGGTTTTCGCCGTCATCGGGTGACTTGGCGAGCGTGGGAAACGCCGTCAGCAGGTTCGTCGAGGAACCCACCATCACCGTGGAGAGACGCAGGGGCTGGTCGGAAGTGATGTCGTGGATGGAGTGAACGAGCTGATTGGCCGTGGCGATGGAGGCGGACAAGGCGCTGTCGGCAAGAACCGGCTGCCCGGGAGGAAGCACCAGCGGCGTGAGCGTTTGCGGGTTGGTGTAGAAGTCGCGCGAGGCGGCCTTGCCGATGGCGACGTAGTTCCCCGACGGCGACCGCAGCGTACGGCGTGTAATGGCGACGTTGGCGTTGCCCGTGCCGATGTTCTCGATGACGAGGCCGAACTTCTTCGCGCTGCCCGTGCCGTTCACGTGGTAAAGGTACACGCGCGAGAGCCCAGCCTCAACGTCGTCGCGATAGAGCACGCCACTGGAGAGCACCGTTTCGGGATCATCGCTGTAGATCAACGTGCCGCCCTGCGTGGCGAGACGATTGGGGGACGCATTGAGCGCCACGACCGAGTTGCCCGCAGAGAAGCCGAGGGTCACCACGTCGCCGGGGCTGGCATCGCGAAGGTCTTCAACAAGTTGTGCGGGCGCCTCGACGGCGGAAACAAGGGAGGCATGCGTGGCGAGCAGCGCCACAAAAAACGGATACGTCAGCTTCCTCATGCCTTGGCTTTGCTCGCGATCTCTGCCGTGTCGTGTGCGATCATGAGTTCCTCGTTCGTGGGGATGACGAAGATTCGGATGGGGGAATCCTCGGCGGCAATATCGAATTCTCCGTGGCTGTTCTTCGACGGCGATTGATTGCGCGCGGGGTCCATCTTGATGCCCAGATGCGCGAGTCCGCCGACGATGCGTTCGCGCATGAGGACGCCGTTCTGGCCAACGCCACCGGTGAACACAATCGCATTGGTGCCTTGGAGCACGGCCATATACGCACCGATGTATTTGCGGACGCGATAGCCGTAGACCTCGGCGGCCAGGAGAGCACGCTCGTTGCCCGCGGCGGCGGCGGCTTCGACATCGCGCAGGTCGTTGGAAATGCCGGAAACGCCCTTCAGGCCGCTTTCCTTCTGGAGCAACTTGTTGATGGCCGACAGTTCCATGCCGAGGGTTTCGGCGAAATGAAAGATGATGGCGGGATCGATGTCGCCCGAGCGCGTGCCCATCGGAACGCCTTCGAGCGGCGTCAGTCCCATCGTCGTGTCCACCGACTTGCCGTTCTGCACCGCAGCCAGCGAGCACCCATTGCCCAGGTGGCACGTAATACCCGTAAAGCCGTCGTGCCCGGTGCCGAGCAGCGTGGCCGCACGTTCGGCCACGTAGCGGTGCGACGTGCCGTGGAAGCCGTAGCGCCGGATGCGGTACTTCTCGTACATGTCATAGCGCATGGCGTACAGGAACGCCTTGGGCGGCATCGTCTGGTGGAACGATGTGTCGAAGACGGCGACGTGGGGCACCATGGGAAAGAACTTCTTGGCGGCGCGGATACCCTCCATGTTCGGCGGGTTGTGCAACGGAGCGAGCGAGAAGTACTCCCTGATGATTTCCTCGATTTCCTTGGTGATGAGCGAGGAGGCGACGAACTTTTCGCCACCATGCACGACGCGATGGCCGACGGCGGCGATCTCGGCGGAATCCGCCGAGCCGCCCCGGGCGGGATCAAGAACGGCATCGCGGATCAAATTCAGCGCATCCACGTGGTCCTTCGCGTCGACTTCCTGCGTCTCTTTCTTGTCCCCCCATTCGTGAATCATCACGGGCCTGGCTTCGCCGATTTTCTCGACGAGGCCCTTGAGAACAACTTCCTCGTTGGCCATGTCGAAAAGCTGGTACTTGGCGGAGGAACTGCCACAGTTGAGCACAAGGATCTTCATAAACAGTTTCCCTTGGCAGAAAAGTTCAAAAAGTCAGGGCGAGGAAGACAAACCGGGGAAGGAGCGGTGCGGGCACCATACCCGCACCGCTTCGGGTTATTCGATCAGCCACACTGCAGCGAGGCGATGGCGGCGACGGCAATGATGTCGTCGACGGAAGCGCCGCGCGAGAGGTCGTTCACTGGCTTGGCGAAGCCCTGCATGACGGGCCCGATGGCCTGGGCGCCGCCGAGGTACTGCGTCAGCTTGTAGCCCATGTTGCCGGAGTCCAGATCAGGGAAGATCAGCACGTTGGCCGTACCGCCGACCGCGGAATCCGGGCACTTCTTCTTCGCAACGCGCTCGACGATGGCCGAGTCCACCTGGAACTCGCCATCAATGGCAAACTGCGGGGCCATCTGCTTGGCGATTTCGGTGGCTTCGCGCACCTTGTCGACGCGGGGGTGTTGGGCGCTCCCCTTGGTGGAGAACGAGAGCATCGCAACACGCGGCTCCATGCCGAGCAGCTTCTGCGCGTTGCCGGCAGTCGCGACGGCGATCTCGGCGAGTTCGCGCGCCGTGGGATCGACGACGACGGCGGAGTCGGCAAACACGAGCACGCGCTCGGGCGTGCCCGGCAACACCATCAGGAAGAAGCTCGACGCCTGGCTGATGCCTTCGGCAAAGCCCACGGTGAGCGCGGCGGCCGAGATGACCTGCGCGGTGGCCTTCGCAACGCCGGCCACCATCGCATCGGCGTCGCCTTCGGCGGCCATCATCCCGGCAAAGTACAAGGGACGCTTGACGAGACGCTTGGCGATACCCTCGGCCACGCCACGGGTCTTCGCATAGGCGGCGACATAGCGGTCCATGTTCGGGCAGGAACTGGGATTGACGATGGTGACGCCGTCGAGCGGAGCGCCGGCGGCGAGCTGGGCGATCGCGTCGGCATCGCCAATCAGGATGGGGCGTGCGATTCCCTGCGCGGCAAGACGCGAGGCAGCCTGCACCATGCGCTCGTCATCGCCCTCGGGGAGCACGATGCGCTTGGGGGATTTCTTGGCGCGTTCGATGAACTGGTCGGTAAGTGACATGTGGGGAATTCCTCCCGGAATTTGAATGCAGGCCATTGCTGGCCTCGGTTGCTGCAACGAAAAAGGGGGGGACGATAAGCGCCCCCCCCAACTTCACGAGAATCCGTCGAAAGCAGAGGCGCGATCAAACAAGACGTTCAACGAAGAATTCAACGGCATCACCGACGGACTGGACGGAGAGGGCCTCGTCCTCGTCAACTTCGATGTCGAACTCCTCTTCGAAGCCGGCGACCAGTTCAAGCGACTGGACGGAGGCGGCACCGAGATCGGCAGTGAATTTGTGCTCGGGCTTGATGTTGCTCTCGGGAACGTTGAGAACCTGCGAGACGACTTTCTTAACGCGTTTTTCAACTTCTGCCCTATCCATGTTGCTCTTCCTTGATTGGGAATCTTCGAAATGGGGAAAGAAAACGGGGGACGCATTCGCGCCCCCCCGTTGGTTTCTGTGGCTAGCTGAGCTTTGCTGCGGCTTCCTTGTCGATGAAGAACGTACAGTCGGGGTGGTCTTGCAGCAGACTGGCGGGACAATCCGGGCTGAACGGGCCATCAACCGCCGCCTTGATCGCGTCGGCCTTGCCGGCGCCGGTGGCGAGCAGGATGATCTGGCGGGATTCACGGATCGTACCGATGCCGGCGGAAAGCGCGCAGCGCGGAACGTCGGCGGCCACCTTGAAGAAACGGCCGTCGCTGTTCGCGTCGATCGTGCTCTGGGTCAGGCTGACCAGGCGGGTGCGGCTGTCGACAGGGCTGCCGGGCTCGTTGAAAGCGATGTGGCCGTTGGCACCAATGCCGAGAAGCCAGAGGTCGACGCCACCGCAGGCGAGGATCTTCTGCTCATAGGCCGCGCACTCCAGCATCGGGTTCACCGCCGCGCCATTGAGCACGTTCGTGTTCCAGGGGCGGATGTCGATGTGGTTGAAGAGACGGTCGTTCATGAAGTAGCGATAGCTCTGATCGTGATCGCCGTCCAGACCCCAGTACTCGTCGAGGTTGAACGTCGTGACCTTGGCAAAGGAGACCTTCTTCGCCTTGTTGGCTTCGGCCATCTTCGCATAGGTCTTCTCAGGCGTGGAACCGGTGGCGAGGCCCAGAACAAACTTCGGCTTGGCCGCGATGGCCTTGATGACGAATTCGGAAGCTGCCGCTGCGACGGCGTCGGCAGAGTCGAGAACTTGGATTTTCAGGTTACCTGCAGCCATGTGTTCCTCCAAACAATTGTAGGGCTGACTTTTCCGGGATCTCGGGAAAAGAGGGCCGGGATGTGCCTCATCACAATGGGGCGCAAAAGCAGTAATGGATGCAGCCCGTCCGGGTAAAGTGATTTATTCTCCTCTTGCACTTGTTTTGATTTAATGGGAAACTGTGGGTTTTACTCGGAATTTTGGCGAGGCTTTTGCCAAGGATCAGAGAATGCCCTCGACAGGTACCTTGAAAGGCGACTATCTCCCGGCACTATTCGAGGAGCAGGGCGCTCGGCCTGTGCCGCTCCGAATTCTCACGCGGTCCTGCCGCCAGGAGGAAGGTACTCAACAATGTCTGCTTACCGTAAACTGACCAGTGATGAAATCCAGAGTATGGTGGGCCAAGGGTGTATGGCACCGGACTGGAATGCCGTCGAGGTGAAGGACGGCTTCGATGCCCGCCGCGTGCGCAACGTGCGCTTCTCCGGAAAAATCCGCATCGGCGCTCTCAGCGGCACCGTGACCATGGAAGGCGGCGTGGCGCTGCGCTCGGGAATCGTGGACTCCACAATCGATAACTGCGAGATCGGCGACAACGTGCGCATCAGCAACGTGCGCGGGCACATTGCGAACTACGTGGTCGGCGACGGCGCCGTCATCGTCGACGTCGGCGTGATGGCCACCGGCCCCGGTGCCTCCTTCGGCAACGGAGTCTCCGTTGAAGCCGTCAATGAAGCGGGCGGGCGCGAAGTCAAGATCTTCGACGAACTCTCCAGCCAGTTCGCCTACCTCACCGCCATGCACCGCTATCGCCCCAGGATGATCGAACGCCTCGACGCAATGGTCGACGCCTACACCGCAAAAGTGAAGTCCGACCGCGGCAAGATCGGTGCTGGTGCTTCCATCACCCACTGCGACGAAATCCGCGACGTCAACATCGGCCCGGGCGCAAAACTCAGCGGCGCGCGCCGCCTCACCAACGGCACGATCCTCAGCGAGCCCGGCGCCCCCACCTTCGTCGGCTCCAACGTCATCGCCGACGACTTCATCTTCGCCGAAGGCGCCAGCGTCGACAGCGGCGTCGTCCTCACCAAGGTTTTCATCGGCCAGGCTTCCAAGGTCGGCCGTACTTTCTCCGCCGAGAACTGCCTCTTCTTCGCCAATTGCGAGGGCTTCCACAGCGAGGCCGTCGCCCTCTTCGCAGGCCCCTACACCGTCACGCACCACCGCAGCACCCTGCTCATCGCCGGCCTCTTCTCCTTCTACAACGCGGGCAGCGGCACCAACCAGTCCAACCACATGTACAAGCTGGGCCCCGCACACCAGGGCGTTCTGGAGCGCGGCGCCAAGACCGGCTCGGGCTCCTACATGATGTGGCCCTGCGTCGTCAGTCCCTTCTCCGTCATCATCGGCAAGAACATGTCGAACTTCGACATCGGCGAGTTCCCGTTCTCCTACGTCACCGCCGAGGACGAGGGCAGCCTGCTCACCCCCGCCATGAACATGTTCACCGTCGGCACGACGCGCGACGGCGAAAAGTGGCCCGCGCGCGACCGCCGCAAGGCCACCAACAAGCGCGACCTGATCGTCTTCGACGTCTTCAGCCCCTACACGATTGAACGCATGATGCGCGGCGAAGCCGTGATGAGCCGTCTGGCCGCGGAAACCCCCAAGGACGTCAATATCGTGCGCTACAAGGGCGTCATCGTCAAACGCCTCCTCCTTCGCGGCGCCGTGAAGAACTACCGAAACGCGGTGGACATGTACCTGCAGGGCAAGATCATCGAGCGCGCCAAGACCGGCAACCTCGCCGTTGATCCCGCCGCCGTCTACAGCAGCGAGTGGGCCGACATCTCCGGCCTGCTGATCGCCCGCAAGCGCCTCGTCCAGATCGAGGACGCCATCGAGAGCGGCCAGATCGCCACCATCGAGGACCTCTCCTCCGCCCTGCGCAACGCCTATGACTCCTACGCCAAGGACGAATGGGCCTTCGTGCGCGAAGTCTACAAGGAACGCACCGGCAAGAGCGTCGACGACCTCACCGAAGCCGACCTCAAGGACATGGAAGCCGCGTGGAAGAAGGCCAAGGCCTCCTTCAACAAGAAGATCCTCGCCGACGGCGAGAAGGAGTTCGACGAAATCACCCGCATGGGCTTTGGCGCCGACGCCTCCTCCGACGAGATCGACGCCGACTTCGAAGCCGTCCGCGGCACCTTCGACGGCAACTCCTTCGTCAAGAAGATGAAGAAGGAAATCGAGACGCTGTCGAGCTGACACCCGTCTCCCTCTCTCGCAACCCCACCCCTCCCCCGGTGCCCCACGGCCCCGGGGGAGTTTCTTTGCCTTGCCGCCTATTCGTGCGAGTCGGTTGCCGCGGGCGTGCGCGCCTTTCCGGAAGATGCCGGGCCAGCGCATTTCCCGATGAATCATGCCCGCAAGCACGCGCTCGAAGATGCCCCAGCAGGAGCAATGAAGGAAGTGCGTGTCATCGAAGGAGTGCGGTACTGCCTCGAAGAGGCAGGATCACACAGCCCAGGGAAAGCGCACGTTCCCGCCCCGCACCCCGAAGGTGGTGCGATCAGAACGAATGGTGTGCCCGGCACCATCGCAGGATTGGATCGCGCCGCTTTCAGGGCGCGGTCCTTGTTGGTGGCTGGCCCCGGGGCGGCGCGCCTGCGGCGCTTGCCCTGGGCTATGGGATTGGGCCCCGTTGGGGCCATTGCAGACCAATCGAATCCTTGCTCAGGACGAGATGCCTCCCATCGAGACTGGCTACAGTCTTTCCCAAAATGCCATAGTGACGCTCCTTTGAGTACGCCCTGTACTGAAGACTTCCTCTCTCACACCGCCCTTGCTCCACAGCGGGGTGGAACGGAAAGTGCCCCAAGAGGGAAAATCCCAAAAGGAGCCCTGCCATGCCCGCGAAAATAACGGTGAACGAAAATGGTCCCCTGAAAAACGAAGGCGACTTCCGCATCCTCGATGCCGCAGGCAACGCCTGGAACCTGGAAGGCAAGCCGGCAGTCTTTATTTGCCGGTGCGGGCAAACCGCAAAGGCGCCCTTCTGCGACGGTACCCACAAGTCCTGCGGATTCGTGGGGCCAAGCAAAGCCGTCTGAAGCGCGAAGGATGAGTGAGGGAACGCATGGACTTGAAAATCCTCGTCGAGGAATTCAGCAAGACCCGTCTGCCCAGCACCCTGATCCTGCTGCTGCTGCTCTTCATCGTGCGTGCCCTTCTGCATCGCCGCATCCAGCGCATCAAGACCGACGACCCGATCGAACACCAGCGCTGGAACGCGACGGCGCGCAACGTCCTGCTCGCCCTGCTGGCTGCCGGGTTGGTGCTGATCTGGGCCGAGCAATTGCGCACGTTCGCCGTCTCCGTCGTCGCGATTGCCGCCGCCATCGTGATCGCCACCAAGGAGCTGATCCTGTGCGTCAGCGGCTACGTTCTCAAGACGGCCTCGAAGGGCTTTCACATCGGCGACCGCATTGAGGTCAACGGCCTGCGCGGCGACGTGATCGACCATCGCGTGCTCTCCACGACGATCCTTGAAATCGGCCCCGGCACCACCAGCCACCAGCACACCGGCCGCGCCATCGTCCTCCCCAACAGCATCTTCGTCAGCTCCGCCGTCATCAACGAAACGTACACCGACGAATACGTCCTGCACATCTTCACCGTTCCCGTCGCCGAGGACAGCGACTGGCAGGCCGCCGAGCGGCGCCTCCTCGAGGCCGCGCGCATCGAATGCGCCCCCTACCTCGAACAGGCAAAACACCACATGGAAGTCCTCCAGAGACAGCACGGCCTTGTCCCCATGACGATCGACCCACGCGTCATGTTGCAAATGCCCGAACCCGACCGCATCAACCTGCTCCTGCGCATTCCCGTCCCCGCACGCCGCAAGGGCCGCATCGAACAGCAAATCCTTCGCCGCTATCTGAAGGGCGCCGCGCAGGCAGACACACCTTTGCCGACGCCGCTCCCGCCCGCATGAAGCCCCCGCCCGCCACCACGCACTTCCGCCGCATCGCACACCGCCTGCGCCGCACCGCGTGGTGGACGCTGTGCGCAGGGGGAGGACTCGTGCTCGCCTCGGGACTGGCCTACGGACTCGGGTACTCCGTCTATGTTCTCAACGGCCGCCCGAATCACTACACGCAGATGGAGCGCAGCCGCCTGGTGCGCCCCTTCGTTCTGGGATTGATGTTTCGCACGACAGAGCAATTGATCGCCGAGTTGCAGGTGGGCGCCCCGGCTTCCTCGTTTGAAGTGCGTGCCTCGCGCGTTTGGCAACTACCGGCGGACGAGCCCGGTGTGCTCGAACACAACGACGCCGTGCGCGTCGTTTACCAGAAGGACACGCGCGGCCGCGCAACGCGTTACTGCCTCGTGGCCCAGGGAATGGACCCCACGTTGGCCGGCCAGGCCATCACGCGCCTGGTGACGTACCTGGGCCAGCCCGACGCAAAAGCAGGGCGCGTCGGTGGCGAACTCGGGCCGGACGAAGTGCTCGTGTGGACGCCGCCAAACGGCACCATCGCTGTTGAGTTCCGCCCCGAGGCCGACGGCAGCATCACGATGATCGTAAACGCCTCGTCCTCCATCGACCCGCGCTTCGTCCACAGCCGCGAAACCGGTGGCCTGCCGCTCTGGCACCGTCACGCCGCCAGCATCCGCGAACAACTCGCCGCACCCGCACCCGCAAAGGGAACGCAGCGGAACTGAGTTGTTGCCGAAACGAAAACCGGCGGAGCCTTTGAGGGGCTCCGCCGGAGTGTCTTCGGGGTTGTCTCTTCGACTCAGCGGTCGAGCACCATCCAGTCGCCAACCGACGACGGCTGCGACTTGACGGACACGACGGCCGGGCCGTGGCGCGTCTGCTTGCCGCTCGCATCGAGATCGACGAGGAAGTAGCCGCGCACGTCATCCGGCGCGGAGAGCGGGTCGTTGTCCACGAACGCATACGACGCGCCGCTGAACTCCGAGCCCTGCGCGACGATCAGTGCACTCGTCAGCCGCTCGCCCACCACAAAACCCGCACCCGCGGGCACCGCGCGGTAGACGTGGAAGCCGAGGTTGTTGATCTCCGACGCCGTTTCCCACGTCACCGTGACCGATGCTCCCAGGGCAGGCGTCGTGGCTTCGAGCGAAACGATCTCCGCGATCGTCGGCGCACTGACACCGATCGCTCCGAAGTGCGAGAGCTCGCCGTCGGCCGTCAGGTCCTGGTCGGCCTCCGTCGCTCCTTCGATCATCGTGAGCTGAATGTGATCGAGGGCGGGGAAGTCGGGATACTGCGCGCCGACGGTGCCGTTGAAGTTGAAGTCGTAGAGGTGGTCGCCGGTGTTGGTCAGCGTCGGACCGTAGCCGTAGGCGTTCTGCTGGCCGGGGTCGGCTGCCAGGAAGAGGTCGACCAGGAACGTTTCGCCGGGGATCAGACCGGTGACCGTGAAGTCGTAGAAGCCCAGCGGGAAGTCCGCGGGGTTGACGCCCGCGCGTGTCGAGCTGCGTGCAGCGGGCGGCAGGACCGCGTTGGCGACGCTGAAGGTGCCGGAGGAGGTCACAAACGTCATCGACTCGCCCGTCGTGGTGTTGCGGAAGGAAGCGACATCGCTTTGCGTGAGGTCGTTGACTCCATCGCCATTGCCGTCGGCGAAGGCAGCGGAGCGCGTCGTGATGTCGATCTCGTCGTGGTCCAGCACGCTGTCGCCGTCGTAGTCGCCCGACTCGTAGGCACCGGCATCAGCGATGCCACTGTAGATGCGCACTGCCTCGCGGGCATCCTGGGTTCCAAAGGGGAAGATCTCCGAAGTGACGAACGCGTTGTCGCCGGCGTCGAGTGCCGGGCTGAAGGGAAACAGCGCGTGCGTCGAAACGAATCCGCCGAAGGAACCCAGCGGCGTCAGCATCGGATCGATCGGCGACGCCTGACTGCCGGTCTGGTCGGTGGCAATCCAGGTCGCACTCAGGTGGTCGCCAATCCCGATGACGTTGCCGCCGCCGCTCTCTGCCCCACCCAAGCTGCCCAGGTCGGATTCGGAACCCGCTCCCGTGTTTGCTGCCAGGATCGAGTTGCGCAGAATCACCGAGCCACCAGTGGCGTTGTACAATCCGCCCGCGGAGAAGAGGGACGAGTTGTTCGTCAACGTGTCGTTGGTCAGCACCGCGCGGCCCTTGTTGTAAAGACCGCCACCGCCCATATCAGCCGTGTTGCCGCTCAGCGTCGCGTTGACGAATGTGGCCCGCGCGAACGCGCCGTTGTAAACGCCGCCGCCCTCGCGTCCGCCGGTGAAGCTCGAACCCGCGGTGCCGTTTGCAATCGTCGAGTTGTGCAACTCCAGCGAACCGCCGTCGAAGTTGGCAATGCCGCCGCCAAATCCCATCTCCGAGGAGACCGAGTCGATTTCGCACCTGCTAATCGTCAGGGTGCCGGCGTTGAAGATGCCGCCGCCATTCTGGGCCGCCGAGGAACCGGAGATGCGGACTCCGGCCAGTTTCACCGTCGCGCCGTCGTTGTACAGGGCGCCACCGCTGCCACTGGTCTGTGTGTTCTCAATCGTCGTATCCGAGAGACTGACAACAGCGTCGCCCGAGAACATGATCGCCCGGGTTAGTCCGTTGCCATCGAGGATGAACGGATCCGTCTGCGGCTCGATGGTCACATCGCGATCCACAACAAGTTCGGAGCCGAGCACGTGGCTGCCAACCGCAGCCGCATCGATCAGAACCTTGCCGCCGAAGCCGACGAGCGCGAGTGCCTCGCGCACGGACTCGCCTGATCCAATGCCGAGGGCTCCGTCGTTTTCATCCGTCGTTGTGGTGACGATGACTTCGCTCAGTCCTGCCGTACCGTACACGTCAACGGAATCACCAAACGTTCCTTCGGTGAAGCCGGTGCCGACGCTGCTGGACGCCGAGTTCGTTCCGAAAGTGTTGCCAAACAGGAAGGTCACGTCGGCGCCCGAACGCAGGTACACGGCGCCGCCCTTGCCTTCGCCTTCAAGGCCAGGGCCGCTGATGGTGCCTTTCTCGCCCTTCTTGAAAGCTGCGGAATCGCTGAGCCCGCCGGAGCCACCAATGGCCGAGTTGCCGTCGAAGCTGCACGATTCAAACGATCCGAAGGCGCCGCTATCGAAGAACACCGCGCCACCAAGTCCGGCACCGCCGCCGCCGCCAGCCCCTCCCGTAAACAGGAACGCGCCCTCGCCGCCATGAAGGCCACCGGCTCCCTGCGCGCCACCCTGATCGAGCGCTCCGCCGCCGCCGCCGCCGAAACCGCCATCGCCACCCGACGGGCTGGGAGAGCTGGCGCTGGCACTGGCTCCACCACCGCCCGCGAAATCGCCACCCGTGCCGCCATTGCCGCCAGCCAGGAGATCCGCGTTGTAACCGCCGCCGCCGCCGCCCGCGCCACGAAGACCGTCGCCGCCGTCGCGCACTTGTCCCACAATACCGCCCAGGGCGCCGTCGTTGCCGAACAGAGCACCGCTGCCGCCATTGCCGCCATTTCCGAGAGTGCTGACCGAAGCCGAGAAGCCGCTTGCATCCGCTCCCAGGCCGCCGATTCCGCCGCCACCGCCGCCGCCAGCCGCAAAGCTATCACCGGAGCCGCCATCGCCGCCCATGGCCGAGTTGTTGCGGAATGCACAGTTGCGGAAATTGGCCACGGCGCCGCTGGCGACAAACACACCGCCACCCGCGCCCGCGCCACCGCCGCCACCATTGGCGCCGTCGCCACCACTGCCACCCGCGGCCAGGCCGTTGGCAATGTCGATCCCTTCGGCTTCCAGACGTCCATTCAACACTGCGAACGGGCGCGTCTCAAACCCGCCGTCCACCGTGACCTGGCCCGAGCCCGGCCCTTCGATGTTCTTGTCCGTGACAATCACGTACTCGGGGCCCGCCAGGATGACCGCCGGAGTCGGCGAGTACAAACTGTTGGCAAAGAGCACCCTGCCACCCGCACCCGTGTAACGAATCGCCTCGCGCAATGTCACGTTGCCCGCGCTCAGATCGCCGTCGTCGGAGTTGTCAACCGAATCGACCGTCAAGGCGTCGATGGCTTCCACCGCGCCGAGGTCGATCGCCGCACCATACACGCGCGCCTGCCCACGTTGGTCCGTCGCCGGAGGCGTTGAAAGCAGCGGGTCGCCGCCGTCCACCGCCGGGCCGGAAACTCGCACCGGATACGTAAGCGTCGGGCCGCCGTTGTCGCCCAGCACGGGATCGACGATGCGTTCGATCGAACCCGCGTAGAGTTCGTGCGTCTGAATGCTCGACGGGGCGATGCCCGCCTCGGAGCTGATCAGGTTGAAGCCGTCGGAAGCGAAAAGACCCGAGCCGCTGTTGGCGCTCAGTGCCTCGCCCGATTCATTGGCCACGATGCTGTGGGAAAGCGAAACGGTGCCGCCGCGGTCGATGTCGATCGCCGCGCCGCCCGAGGGATTGTTGATCAACGTGCTGTGGCGGATGTTCACCGTGGCCGCCGCCGTACTCTGGTCGAGCAGGATCGCGCCGCCCAAGCCACTGTCACTGCTGTTCTCGCCAAACGTCGAGTTGACGATGGTCACATTGGCGTTCTGCGAGCCCGCGAAAACATCCAGGCCGCTGCCGCCATCTGCTGAGCGGTTTCGGATGACCGAGCAGCGTTCGAGGAGCAGGTTCGCCGCTTGGGTGAAAATGGCGCCACCGGAGAAAACCGTCTCGCTGTCGCTTATGATCGAATCGTACAAGCTAAGCGATGCACCGGACAGTACGGCAATGGCACCGCCGACACCCGCGGTGTTCTGGCAATCAAGGAAGTGGGCGTCGTGAACGTTCACCTGCGCGTTGCTACGGACATAGAGCCCGCCCGAGCGGCCGTCGTCCGTATCGATCACATCGCGAACGGTAAAGCCGCTGAGTTCCACGCCGGTGACGTCGTCCAGCACGACGAATGCGCCTGTCTGTTCCTGGCCGTCGAGGCACAGAATACTGCTGCCTGGCCCCTTCATCGTCAGCGGCTTGGTAACATCCAGCCTGCCGTGTTCGTCGCTGAGAAAAATCGTCTCCTTGGAGAAGAAGACAGACGGATCAAAGTCGATCGTGCCGCCGGGAGCAATGAGCGCGAGTGCCTCGCGCAACTCCAGGTTCCCCTGCGTGATGATGCCATCGTTCACGTCCTCCGTGCTGTCAACGAGCAGGAGGGTGATTGCTTCCACGGCACCGGAATCAACCGACGTGTTGTTGATACGCGCCACGCCGCGCGCGTCCGTGAACGTTGTGAAGGGAGGATCCGGGAATGTCGTGGAATCCACGAAGGCATTGATGCCGTTGTCGAGCACGGGACTGCCCGCGAGCGGATGATGTGTCTGCACGGGACCGCCGTTGTCCTCCAGCGGACCGAGCAACGGGTCGAGCGGCGAAGCCGCCGTGCCCGCCTGATCGTTGGTCGAGGTGAACACGCCCGTGGCCGTCCCCGTCGCATCGCCCACGATGTTGCCGCCGCCGCTGGTCACCGCACTGCCCACGTCGTCAAGAATGTCCGGGCCGTTTCCGGAGGTGTCGCGATTGCCCGCCACGATGGAGTTGCGGAGGCCAAGGCCACCCGCGCCAAAGTCGTTCAGGATGCCGCCGCCATCGCCGCCCGTCGCTTCGTTGTCCGTGATGGTGCTGTTCGTGATCTGAATGACGCCCTGATTGAAGATGCCGCCGCCACCCTGCGCGGCTGCATTGCCACTGATGGTGGAATTGACAATGTTGACGGTGGAGCCGAAATTCATGATGCCGCCGCCGTCAAAGATGTCCGCCTGATTCCCCGAGATCGTGGAATTGAAGATGTTCAGGACGCCGGCGCTCATAATGCCGCCGCCGCTCTGGGCCGAGTTGTCGGTGATCGACGAGCCGATGATCGTCATCGTGGACGTCCCGGTCTCCTCGGAGTTATGAATGCCGCCGGCTCCGCTCCCGGTCCCGCTCACTGAATTGAACTCGATGTTGCTGTTTATGATGGTAACGGTGCCATCGACGTTGTTGATGCCGCCACCATTGAACGAGAACGCCTGGTTGCCGTAAATTTCGCTGTCAGTAATAAGCAACGTGCCGCCGACGTTGTGAATGCCGCCGCCATCGGCCGAGGCAGTGTTGTTGGTGATGTCCGAGCTGTTGATCGTCAACCCGCCCGTGTTCGCAATGCCGCCGCCGTCGGAGGCGGAGCAGCTGAAGATCGAAAGATCGCTAAGAACGAGATCGTTGCAACTGTTTGAGATCGAGCCACCAGCCTCCGCGGAAACAAGGCCATTGACGAGCGAGAGTCCCTCGATCCGCACCTGCGAAGCATCGCCTGTCACCAGGAAGTGACGGCTGGCGTTGTTGGCATCCAACTCGATTTCGCCGGGCCCGGGGCCGAGAATCGTCACGTCCTCGCCAATGATGAACTCGCCGAGAAGCATTGTGCTCGTGCCCGACAATCCGTCCATGAAGCGCACGGTGCCGCCAGGGCCAATGAGGTTGAGCGCGTCGCGCAGCGACACGCCGTCGCCCGCACCGGGGCCGTCGTCCTCGTCCGTCAACGTCGTCACGATCACTTCGCTCGCGTTGATCGTTCCGTACACATCGGGCGTGTCGAGTGACACGTCGAACGCAAAGGGTTCCGTGCCCGTCGCGTCCGCCGCGCTGTTGGCTGCAAAATTGAGGCGGATGCCGAGCGCCGTGGCGCCGGGCATCACGAAGACGCCACCGCCGTGCCCCTCGCCGTCCTCCGCCGCGACGGGAGACTGTCCCCCGGGGCCCGGGCTGGCGCTGTTCGTGAAGATGCTCACGTCGCTCATGTTCAGGTAGGCGCCCGTCCGCACGAAGATCGCGCCGCCCAAGCCTGCTCCACCACCACCGGGGCCGCCCAACCCACCATCGCGAGTCCCCGAGCCACCAAAGGTGCCGCCCAGGCCAATCTGGCTGTCGCCGTCCCCGCCACCACCGCCACCACCATAACCGCCATTCCCGCCATCATAGGGAGATGACCCGCCACCGCCGCCGCCGCCAAGAAAGCCACCCGCGCCGCCGGCGCCACCAAAGCCAGTGCCACCAAAACTGCCACCACCGCCACCGCCGCCCGCGCCGTCATCACCCGGGTCGCCCTCGGTGCCATTGCCACCCAGTCCCGCAAGACCGCCGAGAACACCGCCGTCGCCGCCGTCGCCCCCCTGCGCCGTGCCACCCGTGGCACTCGTGCCATCCGAGCCAATGCCTCCGCCACCGCCGCCGCCCTGCTCCGACGACAATGCATCGCCTCCCGAGCCACCCTGCGCCACACAGCCCAAAAAGTAGCAGTTCGACAGGTACACCCGCCCGCCCGAAATCAGCAGTCCACCGCCCGCGCCCGCCGCGCCACCGCCACCGGTGTAGCCCGATCCTCCCTTGCCACCCTGCGCCAGCCCGTCCTCGAACCCGATGTTCTCGAAACGAACGTTCCCCTCCAGCACCGTGAAGAGCCGGTAGAGACTCGCGCCGTTGACACCAAAGCTGAGGTCCGACGGCCCGATCAGCGTGATGTCCGAGCTGATCGGAGGCAGATCCGCCGTCAGGTTGATCGGAGAACCCGTCAGATTCGTCAAATCGATCACGTCGGCGCCACTGCCGGCGGGAGCATCACCCACCGCCACGTCGCCGTCCGCCGCGAGAAGCGCCTCGCGCAACGTCACCAGGCCGTCCACGTCTGTGTTGTCGTCCGCGGTGTCCACGACAAACGTCGTCGCCGTGCCCGCCACGGGCAGAAACAGCCCGAGCGCCAGCGCAGAACCCAACAGCGCCCTGGCTTTCATGCTTCCACGGGCTGATCGGGTATTGCAAAAAAGGGAAGAGTGAAACACGCGACACCTCCATTGTCTTGCAGGGAAAATAGGGAGAATTATACGAGCCACTGAGCGGCCACAGCAGGCTGCAGGGGGTTTCCTCACGGCCTAGCTTCACCAACATATCAATTCATAGAGGTCTATGCCGCCGCCGTCGCCGGGATGACAACAGGATTTCTCACCTCGGCGAACATGCGGGTGGGCGCGGTTCGTGGTTCGGGAAGAAAACACGCGCGAGCCAATCGAGGCGCCTCTCAAGCCACGAGGCCCAGGACGGTTCCATTTTCTCCAAGAATCAGGACGGGAGCCTTCCTGCCCGCCTACCACACGGACACCGCCAAGCCCCGTGCGTGGGCGCGCAGCCGCTCGGCCACCGCCGCGTCCAGACCCGTCTCCACGCTGCGCACGTTGGCCTCCACGGCCTCCAGGCGCCGCGAACCGGCAATCACCGTGGAGACCTCGGGCGAAGAAAGCACGAAACAAAGCGCCAGCCCCGCCAACTCCTCCGCCTTGCCCGACGGCGTGAACGGCACGAAGCCACGGATCGCCTCGCGCGCCTCCGCCTTCTCCAGCCGCTCGAACTTTTCCGTCAATTTTCCACCCGCCAGCCCCCGCATCAAGATCACCCCGGCCTTCTTCTCCCGCGCCAGCGCCAGCAGCCGCTCCTCCGCCGCCAGGTTCAGCAGGTTGTACGGCACCTGCACCGTCTCGTACCCCCCGATCTCCAGCGCCCGCACTCCTTCGGCCACTCCGCCCGTCATCCCAATGTGCAGCACCTTGCCCGCATCGCGTGCTTCCTGCAGCGCGCCCAGAGTCTCGCCCCGCTCCAGCACCTCCATCGACGCGCTGTGAATCTGGATCAGGTCGATGCGGTCGGTGCGCAGACGCTCCAGACTGCGGTCGATGAAGCGCAGCGTGGCCTCGCGCGAATAGTCGTAGTACGACCCCGAGGGCTCCCAGTGCTCGCCCACCTTGGTGGCCAGCACATACTCATCGCGGCGATGCGCGATGGTGCTGCCGATGAACTCCTCGGACCGATAATAGGCCGGCGCCGTGTCGATGAAGTTGATACCAAGGTCGAGCAACCCGTTGAGCACGCGCCCGGCCTGCTCGCACGACAGATGGCTCGGATCGGCGTTCACATCGGGGGCCCAGTCGCGGCCGATTTCCAGCGCGCCAAAGCCGATTTCCGTGACGTTCAGGCCCGTGGAGCCGAGGGGACGTTTGCGAAGCATGGGAAGAAGTCCGGGAAGAGAGGATGCGCCATTGCGGCCCCAACGCACGCGACGGGGCAAGGCCACGATATCACAACTTGCCGGCGAGATACTCGTCCAGATGGCGCCGGTTGATCACGCGGGCACCAACGCCGTGGTACCAGGGCTTGGTCATCTCGCGCCCGATCAGGAACACGGTCAGGGGCGTTTGCACGGCCAGCACCCCCCACCAGGAGAAGGAGCCAAGGAACAGCCAGCCTGCCATGTTGAGCAGGAAGACAGCGCTCCAGACCAGTTCCGGAAACCGCCGCACACGGAAGATGTTGCAGAACAGAAAGAAGTGCCCCAGCACGATGGGAAACAGCAGGACCAGGGGGCCGACAGGTCTCCAGAGGAGAACCGTGGCCCCGGCACACACCAGGACGGCCGCGCCATCCACCAGCGAGAAGCGGAATCCCGCTGTGCGTGCGGATGTTGAGACGTCTGGTTCGATCTGGCCGGGCATCGTATCCTCCTGCTCTTTTGACAATCCCCGCCGCCCTGGGTTCACGCCCCCACGGGTGCTTTTCCGTGCATCCGCTCGTGCAGCCACGCCCACAGCGCCTCCGCCCGCCGCTTCTGCGGAGCAAACAAATCGTTCATCAACGCAACCAGCCACCAACGCCGCACCTTGCCCGCCACGTTCGCCTTGATCCCCGCCATCGACCCGAACGCGAAAATCGCCAGCGGAAAAACAAAGGCCAGCGACTTCAGCAGCCCGCTCTTCGTCCCCGCACGCATGAAGTCGGTCAGGAATCCGGCAATGATGCCGAGCACAACCGTCCCCACCGTCATGGCGGCGATTAGCGCAAAGTAAACGGGCGAGCAAAACCCGCTCGGCTTGTACCGGGCGCGCTTGCGAAGTTCGGGGAGAGCGGGAGGCATGCAGGGTCCGATGCAAAGAGGGCGTGGGTCGGTGCCCGGTTCGTCGTGCGTGGTTCGACGGAAAACCATCGGCTACCGACGTTCACAAAGTTTGGGGACCTGTGCTCCCCGGGGCCACGAAAAAGAACTCCGCAGGGAACAGAGCCCATGGCATTCCCCGATGCATCCTGATCAGGCGCACGTTTCGGAGAGACGTCAGCCTTGAGGATGGCAGAGAGTACGCGATTGCCGAAGGAACGTGGTACGCCTCGAAGAGGCGAGATCCCATAGCCCAGGGCAAGCGCCGCAAGGCGCGCCGCCCTGGGTAGGCGCAGCGTTTCATCCCGCACCCCGAAGGTGGTGCGATCCACAATTCAACGCCTATTCGGAATCGACCCATGGGATCGCGCCGCTTTCAGGGCGCGGTCATTGGTGGTGACCGG
>JASGMJ010000031.1 GCA_030156535.1 Candidatus Sumerlaeota bacterium | reverse complement strand
GGCTCACGCGTCAGGTAAAACACAGGTGCGCCACGTAAAAAAGAGAAATCTTCACTTCGGGAACACTTTTTTCGGCCATCTATTCTGGCAATCGCTCTAACTGCCACCGTGAGTCGCCTTCCCGTTACGGACGACGCGCAATCACCCGGCGAATCAGACGGACGATTTTGACTTCGCTGGTTGGCGTCGCCAGTACGACCGGCGCCCCGAGAGGGGTTGGCCATGTTCTCCGAAGCGAGTCTGCCACCTCGCGTAGGAATGGAAAAGCTCAACCGCTCCACCGCCCGAATGTTTTTGGGGGCGTGTGGTGCCATTCTCCGGGGCGTAACTCCTGAGTCCCGGCTCAGATGTCAAAACGATACTAGGAGAAGAGGTATTATGAACCGCAAGAAACTCTTCGGACTTGCGGCGGCGATCTGTCTCGCAGGGGCGGTGAGTGCCCAGGAAGACCTGGTCCTCACTTCCACCGTCACCCCGGCCAATCCGGCGACGGCGTATGCTCCCGGCGAACAGTTCACCGTCTCGGTTTCGGTGACCACGAACACGCTCTCGACGTTCCCCACCGACGGGACGGGTATCCCTGGTGCCGCCGTTCTTGAATTCTCCTTCGACACCACTGTTCTGTCCATCGTCGGTGCCAGCGGCTCCACGCTCGACGGCGCCATCGGCGATGCGACACTTATTGGCCCTGAAGAAGGGACGCCTCCGAATGTGACAGTGGATATCCCGACGTTTGGGAATCTCGGCAACAGCGTCGGGACCCCGGCCGTCATGGATGTCGTCTTCGAGGTCGAGTCCGGCCTCGGCGCCAGCGTCTATTGGCCCTTCAATATCGGAGTGGCGCTGGACTCGGAAACATCCAACAGCCTCGTTGATACGGCGCTGGTCCGGATGTCGTCCTACCCGAGCGCTTCCATTTCCTTCGACAACACGGCGCTTCAGGGCCTCGAGCCCTACTACGCCTCCGTTGACGAGTGGATGCTTCTCGACCAGTAAGGTCCCTCCAACTGGAGATTCGAAAACACCGGGGCAGGCCTCTTACGAGCGCCTGCCCAGTGTCTTTTTAGGGCTGCAGCAGGGGCTGTCATATGCCCGGCAGGGGTTGCGGGAAATAACCGGCTCGAAGCGCTTCGGCAATGCTTGACATCCTCTCTGTTTTTTTCCAATCCTCATGGTGGTGAATAGATGCGGACATGGGGGAAAGTTCGCGCGTGTTCTTGGGGCCCGCGAATCGTTGGGCGGCTGCTCCGCGTCTATTTCGCTTCTTTCCAGCACCGGTACCCCATGTGGCTGACAAAAGGTTCTTGCCCCGCACTAGTTCTGCGGGAAGCCTCACGGTACTGATTCCAATTGGCGGTGGTTTTCCATGAACAGCCTACGATATTGCGTGCGTCTCCTCCAAGCGTTGCTCCTGCTCGGGGTTCTGGGTGTTGCCTCCTCGGCGGTGGCCCAGCAGGCGATGATTGAAACCGAGTATCTCGGCCCTGCAAGCTTGGGGCCGGGGGATGAGTTCGAGGTGCTTGCGAAAGTCGTGTCGAACACGACCGCGCAAACCCCGACGGCGTTTGCGTTGCGCTATCAGTATAACAGCGCGTCCGTCCAATATGTCAGTACTACGGCAGCAGCGACCGGATGGTCGACCTTTGTTGGTCCCGAGGAAGGCTCGGGTGCCGTCTTTCGCGACATCGTAGGCTTCAACTTTTCCAACGCCAGCACCACTCCGCAGCTGGTGAAGGTGAAGTTCCAGGTCGTCGCGGGCTCGCCCGCCACGCCCTTCGCCATCACGGTCGTCGGCGACCCCGGCACGGCGCTGAACCTGGCCGACATTAACAATGTGCCACTTCCGCTCTCGATCGACTCGGCTCCCACGTCGAGCCTGGTTGTCACGGACACCGGAGTCGCCACGATCGCCACGTCGATCACGGGCGATGCCACAACCGTCGGAACGTCGTTTGATGTGGATCTCGACGTCGTCTCCAGTGGCTCGCTGTTCACTCCCCGCCGGGCGCAGTTGCGCGTCACCTATAACCCGCAGTCGGTGAGCTATGTTTCCTCGACCGCGGGCGATCTGGGCGGACTGACGGTTGGCCCCGAGGTGCTCGTCGACGCCAACACGGCGCGCCGCACCGTTCATACCGCCGACACACCGGCAAATGCGGACAAGACGCCGTCGCTGGGCGCGTTGACGTTCCAGACGCAGAACGCCCCGGTTGTTCCCCACTCGATCGTCATCGCGTCCGATCCCGCTTCCCCGGCTCCGCTTCTGGCCGTTGACGGCGTGAACGCGATCCAGCCCGTGTACGACAATACGGCGACCACGAACCTGGTTGTTATCGATCCGGGTGCGGCCCGTATTCGCACAACGATCGTTTCCGGCACCCCGTTGCAGATGGGTGCGGAGTTCGATGTTCTCGTAGAGATTGACAACAACGGCTCGGGCACTGCCCCGGGCATCGCTGATCTTCGGCTGCGCTACCCGGCGGACTCGGTTGCCTTCGTGAAGGCTTTCGCTGGCGACCTTGGCGCGCTGACGGTTGGCTCGGAAACCTCGCTCGGCGGCAGCGCACGCGGCCGCGTGATTGCCACTGCAGGCAACGCGGGCAATGCCGACCTGACGCCTTCGATCTTTACGGCGCGCTTCCGTGTTCTTCCCGGCGCGCTCGTTCCGTTCAGCATCATCATCGAGGACAATCCCGGCGCCGCCGTGAACCTCGGTGAGGCCGCCAATTTCAATACCTCGATCTTCCATGGATTCACGAGCGTCGGCACGCAGAGCCTGAACGCCACGAACAACGGTTTCGCGAGCGTCGAGACCTCCGTCACCAATGCCTCCGCCGGTCTCGACCTTGCCGGCACGACGTTCGACGTCCCTGTCAACATCGTCAACAACACCACAGGACTCATTCCTCGTCAGGCCTCCTTCCTCATTACCTACGACACCGACGCCGTCTCGCTGACCGGAACGGCCGACGGAACCCTTGGGGCCATTACTCTCGGGCCTCCGACGGCTGTCAGTGGCTCGATTGTCAGCCAGAAGATCACCACCGACAATTCCGGAACGAACGCCAGCCCGAATGCGTTGCTCGGAACGTTCTCCTTCCAGGTCGCCAATCCCCCCGTCCATCCCTTCGACATTCTCGTCTCGAACGATCCGGATGCACAGAAGCCCCTGCTTGCCACGGATGGCACCACGAACATCCCGCGCACCTTCAACAACAGCGCAACGCAGGGACTCGGCGTTCCGCCTCCCGTCGAGGCCGTTATCAAGACAACCCTCGCAGGCGACTCCTCGACACCCGGTTCGCAGTTCACCGTTGAGGTAGCCGTGGACCAGAACGCCACGGGCTTCACCCCCCGGTCCGCTGCGCTGCGTGTGGCCTACAACACGGCATCGGTTGAACTCGTCAGCGCGTCCGCCGGTGATCTCGGCGCACTGCTCCAGGGCGCCGAGGAAACCGTGACGGGCACCAGCGTCTTCACGGATATTCTGACCGACGGCAGTGCCGCGAACGCCTCGGCCACTCCTTTGATCTTCACGCTGACCTTCGAGGTCAAAGCCGGTGCCTTCACTCCCTACAGCATTCTCGTCGGGCCTGATCCCGACTCGACGGCACCGCTGCTTGCCAGCAACCTGATCGACAGCATTCCCGTTACCTACGACAACACGGCCACCACGAACCTGACGGCGACGCCGGGCACCGGAGCGGCCATCGTCCAGACGAACATCGTGGCCGGCGATCCTTCCGTCGCGGGCGGCACGTTCGACGTTCTCGTCAGCGTTGCCTCGAATGACACGGGCCTGGCGCCTGGCGCGGCGGCCTTCCGCGTTACCTACGAAACCGACAGCGTCGAACTCCTCAGCGTCGGCGAAGAAGACCTCGGCCCCGTTCTCATCGGGCCGGAAGAACAGAGCGGCTCTCTGGAGTTTACCGACATCCTGACCCAGAGCAACGTCGGCAACACCAGCCTGATTCCGGCGGTCTACTTGCTGCGCTTCCAGGTGAAGGCCAACGCCTACGTTCCCTTCTCGATCACCGTGGACGCCGACCCGGGTTCCACAAAGCCCCTGATTGCCAACGATCTGCTCACAAGCATCCCGGTCATCTTCGACAACACGAACACGATCGACATCCCCGGACCCTCGACTCCCGGCGGCAACGCCGTGGTGCGCACCGAGATTGTCAGCGGTGATCCTTCGGTGCCGGGTTCCACACTCGACGTGCTGATCGACGTCGCCTCCAACCCGACCGGGCTTGCTCCGAACTCGGCGGCGTTGCGTCTCTCCTACGACACTGCTTCTCTGACCTTCGTCGGTGCCACGGCGGGCGACCTGGGCTCGCTGCTTGTTGGCCCCGAAGAGCCTCTCATCGTAAACGGCTCGGCCGTGACACGCGACATCCTGACCGATGGATCGTCGGGCAACACGGCACTGCTTCCCGACGTGATGACCGTCAGCTTCCTGGTCAACGCCTCGCCCTTCGTGCCCTTCTCGATCATGGCGGCGGACGATCCTCAGTCCTCGGTTCCTCTGCTCGCATCGGACCTGGCCACTGCGATTCCCCACGTCTTCAACAACGACGCCACGTCGAACCTGACGGGACCGGCGGGAACGACAGCGGTCGTGCAGTCCACAGTCGTCAGTGGCGATCCGACCCAGCCGGGTGCCGACTTCTCGGTGCTCGTGCGGGTGGCCTCGAACCCGACAGCCTTCACCCCGGCTGCGGCTGCCTTCCGCGTCACCTTCGACCCGGGCAGCGTCAGCTTTGAAGGCGTTGCCGGTGGCGAACTCGGCGCGCCGACGGTTGGCCCGATTGAAACAAGTGGTTCTTTGGCCTTCGTCGACATCCTGACGCAGAGCAACGCGTCGAACGCCGACACGAACGCCGACGTGTACACGCTGAACTTCAAGGTGAATGCGAATCCGTTCAGCCCCTATAACATCGCGGTGAGTGATGATCCCGGATCGACTGTCCCGCTTTTGGCGACCGACCTGATCAGCTCGATTCCGCACCTGTTCAACAACGCGGGGATCTCGAACATCGTCGTCGACTTCGGTCCCGGCGGTGCGGATGCCGTCATCCAGGGCGTCGTTTCCAGTGGCGATCCGTCGGTTGCCGGCGGCCAGTTCGATGTTCTGGCGCGCGTCGCCTCGAACCCGGCCGGGACGGTTCCTGTTTCGGGTGCCCTGCGCGTCGTTTACGACACGGCTTCGGTGAGCTTCATCGGCGCCTCTGACGGAGAACTCGGCGCGGTGCAGGCCGGTGCCGAAGAGGTGATCGGCGGCACGCTCGTCAGCCGCGATATCCTGACGCAAAGCAACAACGCCAATACCGACATCCTTGCCGACATCTTCACCCTGACGTTCGAGACGAACGCCAACGCACCGACGCCGTTCGCCATCGTTCTTCAGGACGATCCGGATTCCACGGCGCCCCTGCTCGCCACGGACTTCGCCACGGCGATTCCGCATACCTTCGACAACACCCAGACGTCCGCGCTGGCCGACGGTGCCTGCCTCTTCTTCTCGCTGACTCCGGACACCGAGAACTTCGCGGCTGCCGGCGGCACTGGCTCCTTCACGATCACGGGCATCAACACCTCGTGTGCGTACACGGCCACGGCCAACGACCCCTGGATCACGATTGATGCGGGCGGCTCGGGAACGGGCGTGACGAACACACTCGACTACTCCGTCGCGGCCAACGTGGGCCCGGCGCGCACGGGCACGATCTCGGTCAACGGCGCCGTCTTCACGGTGACGCAGGACGACGGCTGCTCGTTCGTGCTGGCACCGACGAGCGAGAACTTCACCGAAGCGGGCGGCAGCAGCTCCTTCACTGTCACCGCCTCTGATCCGACCTGCGCGTGGACGGCAGTTGCCAGCGACCCCTTCATCTCGATCGTCAGTGGCGCTGGCACCGGCGACGGCAGCGTCAGCTTCACCGTCGCAGCGAACACCGGCGCCGCGCGCTCCGGCTCGATCAGCGTCGGCAACGCGACCTTCTCCATCACCCAGGACCCGGGCTGCACCTACACGCTCGTCCCCAACTCCGCGAACTACACGGCGGCGGGTGGTGGCGGTTCCTTCGACCTCAGCACCAACGCGGGTTGCCCGTGGACCGTTGTCTCGAACGATCCCTACATCACGGTGACCAGTGCGGCCAGCGGCAACGGCCCCGCGACCATCACCTACACTGTTGCGGCGAACATGGGTCCGGCGCGCTCGGGCAGCATCACCGCCGGTGGCCAGACCTTCACCGTCACGCAGGAAGACGGCTGCATGTTCGCGCTGAGCACGGACACGGAAACCTACACGGCAGCGGGTGGCACCGGCAGCTTCGACGTGCTGGCCAGCGACCCGGCCTGCGCGTGGAGCGCCGTTTCCAACGACCCCTTCATCACGATCACCAACGGTGCGGCAGGCATCGGTGACGGCACGGTTGAATACAGCGTGGCCGCCACTGCCGGCCCGGCACGCATCGGCACGATCACGGCCGCCGGTCTCACCTTCACCGTCGTCCAGGAAGACGGCTGCACCTACGTCCTCAACCCGACCTCGGACAACTTCACCGCCGCGGGTGGCGCTGGGGCGTTCACCGTTACGGCTTCCGACACCGCTTGTACCTACACGGTGACGACAGCCGCCGACTGGATCGCTCTCAACACCTTCGACGTGCTCCAGGGCAGCGTTGAAGTCGACTACACGGTCGCCGCGAACGACGGACCGGCTCGCACGGCCACCATCGACGTCGCCGACCAGGTCTTCACCGTGACCCAGGACGGCGGCTGCACCGTGGCCATCAGCCCGTCCACCGGCACCTTCGACGCCAACGGCGGAGCAGGCAGCTTCAACGTCACCTCCGGCGTGGGCTGCACGTGGACTGCCACGACAAGCGATGCCTTCATCACGATCACAAGCCCGGCGGCTGGCGCCGGCACCGGCAGCGCAGCGGTCCAATACACCGTTGCGGCCAACACGGGCGCAAACCGCACGGGTACGATCACCGTCGACGGCCAGACGCACACGATCACGCAAACGGCTCCGGCACCGATCCTCGCCGCCACGCCGTCCCTGATTCAGAGCACGGCGGTCGAGGGTGCCAGCCCCGCCAATGGCAGCTTCCAGATCTCGAACGTCGGCATCGGCGTGGTGAACTACCTCGCCACCGACGACCAGACCTGGATGTCGGTGAGCCCGACCAGCGGTTCGCTCGCCAGTGGTGCTTCGGCGACGATCACCGTTGCCTTTGCAACAACCTCGCTCGCCCCCGGCACGCACGTTGGCCGGATTCAGGTCGAGGACATCGATGGCGTCGCGGCCCCCACCTTCGTCACGGTGGCCGTCACCATCGATCCCGCGACCTCTGATCCTCTGATCGTCCTCAACCCGAGCTTCGCCACGCCGACAACAGCGGTGACGGTGAATCCGCCCGACACGACGTTCGCGATCCAGAACACGGGCACGGCAACGCTGAACTACTCGACCAGCGTTTCCTACCGTCCGGGCACGCCGTCGGGCTGGCTCTCCTCTGTCAGCCCCGCCACGGGCAGCATCCCCGCAGCAGGCCAGGCCAACGTCACGCTGGCCTACGACATCGACGGCATCGACGGTGGGCTCTACAACGCCTTCGTGCAGGTCAACGACGAGGGAGGCACGGCGGCACCGCGTACCTTCATCGTCAGCCTCGAGGTGACCGGCTCGCTCGACACGGGGCCGACGGTGACCATCGCGTCGCCCGCCACCGACATGACCGTGGACCACAACGTGGTCTCGCTGCCCTTCAATGGCACGGCCTCCGGCAACAAGAGCATCACCGACGTGCGGTGGCGCATCAACACTGGCGCCTTCACCTCGGCGTCCAATGACTCTGGGGACTTCACCTCCTGGAGCTTCATCGTGAACCTGGCGCCCGGCAACAACACCATCGAGGTGCAGGCCACCGACAGCGACGGCGTGCGGGGACCGATCGTCTCGCGCACCATCGACCGCTTCGCCGCTGACGCCCAGGACCTGATCGTCCTGACCAAGTACACCGACATCTGGGCCTCCATCAACGACATCGGCACGCTGACGCCGCCCTTCCAGTACGACTTCATTGGCTTCCGCCACGACCTCGCCGGGCAGTACGGCGTCTTCCAGGGCGACGGCAGCATTGACCCCGCTCACGGCGGACCGTGGAAGACTGTTTCGGGCGATTTCGACGGCGACAGCTTCCTCGACCTCGCGACCATCACCGAGTTCGGCGACGTCTGGCTGTACCTGTCTGACTCGGCGACTCCGACACCGACGAAGGTCTCCACCGGCTGGTCGATCGACGAAGACCTCGGCTTCAGCGTCTTCGCCGGCGACTTCGACCGCGACGGCCTCACCGACCTCGCACAGATCAACGCCAGCGGCGACGTGTTCGTCGGCTACAACACCGGCGGAGCAATTCTGGCCAGCACCTTCGTGGCCTCCACGTCGCTCGCGCTCGACCCGGCCAACGGCCTGTGGATCGAAGCGGTTGACATGGACGGCGATGGCCGCACCGACCTCGTGCAGATCGACAGCTCCGACGGCGAAATCTCGGTCGCCCATAGCAGCCCCACGACCGGCTTCGACCCTGTCGTCTCGCTTGGTGTCACCGGCTTCCGCTATGACCTTGCGAACAAGGCCGCCATTCACTTCGGCGACTTCAACGGCGACGGGCGCACCGATGTTGCCGCCATCGACGACGATGTCGTGAACGAAGACGGCAACACGGTTGCCATGGTCGCTCTCTCCAACGCCGCCGGTACGGCTCTCCTTGCACCGGAAGACTGGGGAACGACTGGCTTCCACAACGATCCGGTACGTGGCGTCGACAGCGACGGCACACCGACCGGCTGGTGGGTGCTCACGGGCGAGATCAATGGCGACGGTCTGACCGACCTTATCCAGATCAACTCGTTCGGCGAAGTCTGGGTGGCCACCTCCAATGGCACCTCCTTCGACGGTTCGGTGAAGAACGCCACCATTGGCTTCAATCACCAGCCCGAGGGACCGTGGCAGGTCTTCGTTGGCCGCGCGTTCCAGCCCGTTCCCTGATCGCAACCCGCAACCCGCACGACCGGAGAGGGCCCCCCAGGGCCCTCTCTTTTTATGTATCCCCGCCTTCCTTACGCACTCTTAAGAACAGGGCGCTTGTCTGGCGCGGGCACCTGCGGTATCACGACCGCGGAGCGGTTCAGGAGGTTGACTCATCCATGAGCGAACAGAACGGCGCATCCGTCATTGAAGTCGAGAATCTTGTCGTTGAGTACGGCAAGGGTGCCCGCCGTCACCGGGCCGTCGATGGAGTCACCTTCGCCGTCCAGCCGGGCGAGTGCGTTGGCTTCATTGGTGCGAATGGCGCGGGCAAGTCGACGACGATGAAGACCCTGATGGGTTTCATCTTCCCCACTTCCGGCTCGGCCCGCGTATTCGGCCACAAGGCGGGCACCGTGGAGAGCCGCCGCCGCATCGGCTATCTGCCCGAGGTCGCGCTCTACTACCCTTTCATGAAGGCGCGCGAACTGCTCGAATTGTACGGCGGCCTCAGCGGCCTGAGCCGCTCACAGCTCCGCGCCCGTATTCCCGCGCTGCTGGAGAAGGTCGGCCTGGGCGGCAAGGAGAACGTCCTGCTGCGCCAGTTCTCCAAGGGAATGCAGCAACGCCTCGGCATTGCCCAGTCCCTGATTGCCGAGCCCGACGCGCTGATCTTCGACGAGCTTTCCTCCGGCCTCGATCCCCTCGGGCGCTACGATCTGCGCCAGGTGCTGCTCGAACTCAAGAATTCGGGGAGAACGATTTTTTTCAGCTCGCACGAATTGTCCGAGGTCGAGTCGCTGTGCGACCGCATCGTGATGATTCACAAGGGGCGCGTGTTGAAGGAGGCGCCGGTGGCGGAACTGATGAAGCCGCTGAACCAGTTCGAGGTCGTGTTCGTTCCGCCGGCCGGTTTCGAGATCCCGGAGAGCGCCGCGCGTCACGACCTGCGCCACGACGGCGAGATGTGCCGCCTGCTGGTCAACGACATCGACGACTATCCGCGCGTGTTGTCCGACCTGACGGCGCGGGGCGTGGAGATTCGCAGGACAGCGTCGCGCACCGTGTCGCTCGAAGACTACTTCATCGAACTGGTGCGCGAGGCGGAGGAAAAACCGTGAAGCCGTACCCGGTGTGGCTGATTGCGAAGAGTGTGCTGCTTGAAGCCGTGCGGCGGCGCGAGATCTACGCGATTGTGCTCGTTGCGACGCTGCTGATCGGCGCGGTGATGACCGTTGATTTCTTCGAGTTGGAGGGGCTCACGAAGTTCTACCGCGAGGTTGCGCTGAAGATCATGAGCGTGGCGACGGCGCTGACGGTGATCGTGCTCGCCGCCCGCCAGCTTCCGCGCGAGTTCGAGACGCGCACGATCTACCCGCTGATGGCCAAGCCGATCAGCCGGCTTGCCTTTCTTTGCGGCAAGCTCCTTGGCGTGATGGTCGCGGGGGCCTTCTGCTTCGGGCTGTTCATGGTGGTGTATCTTTGCGGCGCGGCCTATTTGGGGAGTTCGGTGCCGTGGGCGCTCTTTGCGCAGTACATCTACCTGCAGATTGTGATGCTGCTGATTCTCGCCACGCTCAGCTTCTGGCTGTCGATGCTGCTGAATCTGGACGCGGCGATCACGATCGGCGCGATCTTCTACGTTTTCGCCGCCACGTTCACGACGCTGACAACGTACATCTACGACTTCACGTCGCCCATCGGCCAATTCCTGATCCGCGTTGTCATCTACGCGGTGCCGCAACTGACGCTGCTTGATCTGTCGGAGAAGGCCGTTCACGCACAGGCGTGGGCGCCGCTGCGTTTTGCCACGATGGCGCAGTTGACGTTGTACGGCCTGTTCTTCTCGGCGCTGTATTTTTCGCTGGCCGCCATCTGGTTTCGGAGGAAGCCGCTATGAGCGATCCGGGCAACATTGGCCAGACGCGGGCGCTTGGACTCGTGGGGCGCGGCGTGGTCATCGAACTGGTGCGGCGCAAGGACCTGTACGTCCTCAGCATCCTGATGAGCGTGTACCTGATGGCGGTGCTGGCGTTTGCGTTCATCGGAATCGAGAACGCCTCAACGGCCACGTTCCTGCTCAATCTTGGGCTCACACTGGCGTATTTCTCGGCGCACCTGCTGGCACTGCTGCTCGTGGCGCGCCAGGTTCCCGACGATTTGGAGAACCGCACGATCTACCCCATGCTGGCGAAACCCGTGGAGCGCACGACGTATCTGCTTGGCAAGTGGGCGGCGGCATCGCTGTGTGGCTTTCTTGTCTTCGTGGTGCTCGGCGGTCTCGTGTGGGTGTTCGTTCCCGCGATGGAGCCCTACCACACGGGTATGCTGTTCCAGATGCTCGCGCTGCAAGCCGTGTCGCTCTCGCTGTTGGCGGCTCTGGCGCAGTTGCTTTCGCTCGTGGCGCCAAAGGGAGTGACGATCGTCCTGTGCGCTCTGCACGTTGCGTTCGGCGCCAACCTGTTGGGCTTCATGCAGGCGCGGCTTGCGGGACTGCTGTCGCCGTCCGTGCTGGAGTGGGTCTTCGCCTACGTTCCGAATTTCTCACGCTTCAACCTCATCACGCGCTACACCGACGGCATCGTGGCGCTGTCGGTGGGCGAGTTCACGGGCCTTGTCGCGGAGGGCGCGATCTTCACGGCGGCACTGCTGCTGGTGGGTGCGTGTTTGTTCCGGAGGCGGGTGCTGTGATGCAGGAGGCTTGCCGATGAATCGCACGGGTGTTCTTTCCGCCGCCGTTGCCGTGGCTCTGGCGCTCAGCCCTCTGTGGACGCGCTCGATCGAGCCTCAGCAATACGAGGGCGGCCGCAGCCGCGACGTGGCCGACCGCGCCGAGCGCAACTCCAGCGCCATCGCCATGGTCCTCGGCGAGATCCGCACCACGGCCGCCGACCTACTCTTCATCAAGACCGAACGCTATCTCGACAGCGGCATCGCCTACATGCCGCACGCCGAAAAGGAAATCCTGACGCTCGAAGACGAAACCGCCGAAATAGAACGCCACGATGCTGAAGTCAGGGAGAGCGCGGCGCACGAGGGCGAACACGACCACGAACATGACCACGAACACGACCACGGACACGAATACGCGGGCACGCCAACGATCATCCCCACGAGAGGCAAGGATTTCCGCGGCTTCATCGGCGAACTCCAACGCCAGGTCAAACCATGGCGCGACCCCAGCATGCCGCATCAGCACACGGCGGGCACCGAACTCCTGCCATGGTACCGCGTCATGACGCTGGCCGATCCGCACGACGTGCGCGCCTACGCCATCGCCGCCTATTGGCTGAAGAGCGACAACATCGATCAGGGCGTCGAGTTCCTGCAGGAGGGCATCGCAAACAATTCCGATGCCTTCGCCCTGCCGCACATGATGGGACGCTTGCAGGCAGAGAAGGCACAGCGACTTGCCACCGGTGGGGGAGACCCCGAGGAAATCGCCCGCCTGCGTGCCGACGCCATTGCGAATCAGGTGCGGGCTGCCGAGTTGGGCTTCGCCGAACGGCCGAAGGATTGGACCTACGAGTCCGATTCGCTGGAGTGGACGCACTACACCGAGGACGATTTCCGGGGTTCCCTGCGCATGGCGGTGCTGCTGGAGTACCGCTTCGGTGACCCGAAGGTGGCTTTCACGCGCGCACGCGACTACTCCGAGCGCATCGGCGGCGATCCGATCCTGACGAAATTCCTCGAACGCTACGCGGCGGAGCAAGCGCCGTAACCGAGGCGCCGTCTCAGAACTCGATGCCGAGTTCGCGTGCCCACAGGGCGCCGTAGCCCGACCACCCCGTGACCCACGACATGTAGCCGAGGTCGAAACCCGGGTCCGTGAAAATCCACGGCGTGCCCTTCCCCCAGACTGTGTCGCTGGTCCAGAACGACTCCGTCCCCGCGCCGGCGAACGGAAAGCCCAGATCGCCCTTGAAGCGCGCGTACTGCTGGGCGCTGTAGCGCACGAGGTCCTCGCACCGCTTCAGGTGGTACTTGTCGCCGGTCATCTTCCACAGCGCCCAGTAGTCCGGCACGTTGATGCAGCCGAAGGCCACGGCGTGCAGGTTGCACGCGCTGGCGCTCTCGGCGCCGAGCCCCGACCACCCCTGGCGCCACAGCGGCGAGCCCGGGTCTACCGGCCACGAGTGCGCGTACTGGAAGCTGGCACGCCACGCGGCGGCGGCGAGCAGCCAGCGCTTGTGCTCCTCTTCCTTGGTGATCTCGTAGAGACGGCGGAATCCGCGCAGGAAGAACATCGGGACCTCGGAGTTGACGAGGGCGCGGATGTCGCCGGGTCCGCCCCACAGGCGGCCGTCGTCCAGATCGCGGCCGTACTTTTCGGCAGCCTTGCGCGCCGACGCGAGGAACGCTTCGTCGCCCAGAAGTTCGTAGGCGTCGACCATGTTTGCGAGAACGCCCGCCTCGACATTCGTCACGGCGTACTCGTTTTCCTTGAAGTCGGGGGCAAAGCCCGGACCCCAGTGCGGGTAGGCGCCGTCGGGGGCCTGGTTGGCGGCCCAGGCGCGGGCGCACTTGCGCAGCGCGTCGAGCCACTTGGGGTGCTCGCGCCCTGCGGCGCGTTCGCGGCGCACGGCCTCGGCCAGATTGTCGAACGCCACCATGACGACGTAGCCCGGCTCGCCGCTGCCGTGGCGGAAGGCGCGCTTGTCGGGCTCGCACAGCGTCCAGGGGAACTCCGGTCCCGCGAGGAACATCTCGGCGGCGGTGTCGAGCACCTTCGTCCCCGCCTCGCTCCAGCGCTGCTCGCCGAACTCGCCGCCTGCCCACAGCATCACGAGGGCCGAGTGCGCCATGCCCGTGAAGCCCACGAGCGACTGCGCGCCCTGCGGGCCGGTGGAGTAGCGAATCGTTTCGCGCGTGGCGTCGTAGAACCTGTCGTGGATCGCGGACGCGCAGACGCGGATGGCCTCGTCGCGGGTCAGCTTGAGCGGCGTGGGTTCCAGCGGGCGGTTGCGCAGGTAGAGTGCGCGCTCCAGCGGAGCCCAGGCGTTGAGGTCGGCCGTGTCGCGTGCGGCGACGTAGAATGTGAAGTTGCTCGTCCTGCCGTGCTCCAGGAACGCGCCGTCGCGCCGTGCCTCGGGCCTCATGCGCGAGTAGCCCAGCGGCACCCAGGGTTCGTAGGTCGTCGGCGTCGCGAGCTTGAGCGTTGTCGTCTCGCCTTCGGGCGAAACGAATCCCGCGCAGTTCTCGCCGAAATCCGAGCGTGGCGTTGTGCCGATCCAGACGAACTTGCCCGCCTTGCGGTCGGCCGCCGCCGCCCACACCTGGGGCAGGCGCGATCCGGCGAACGTCCAGCCGTGGCACTGGCCCGGCGCGCTGTCGTTCGCCGTGTTCGGCTCACACACGGGCACCGGGGAGGGCCCCCACTTGGGGCCGCCGCCGTGCAGATGATCCGGGTGGTAGTTGCAGCGCGCGAAGTTGCCCGGGATGAAGACCGTTGCGTCGCCCTCCCACGTGGGGTTGCCGCAGGGTGTGCCTGCTTCCACGTCGATGCGCACGTTGGCGATGTCGTCCCACGGCTGGAGAGCCACGGTGACTTCGCTGACGGCCTGGCCGTGGAGATCGACGTCGCGGACGTCCACGCGGGCGATGGAGAAATCCGACGGTTCGAGCGGCACGCCGTCGTGTTCGAGGGCGATGCGCACGGGGACGCCGGCAACGGTGAGCTCGAGGGTGGCCTCGTTGAAGGCGATCGAATCGGGATCGGTGCCGGGGAACTCCAGCCATTCGGGGATCATGCGCATCGGCCCGTTCATCACCTGCTCAAGACGCATTGCGCCGTTGTAGGGGACGAGGCGGAAGTCGATCTTGCCGCGGATACGCTCGCCGGCCTTCAGGTTCTCGTAGGCGATGCAGGCGGCCCAGACGTGCTCGCTCTGGCGGTGGACGCGAATGGCGTCAACGGCGCGGCTGCTGTCGATGGCCTGGACGAGAAACCCGCCCTGCGAGCCGTAGGACCACGCGGCTTCTCCTTCGGCGCCGACGGCAACGCGCTGCGTTCCCAGGCGCATGTCCATCAGATCGATGGGGAGTTCCCCGCCGGGGAGCAGCAGCCAGCCCGAGCGCGCGCACAACGGCACGGCCAGTGGCGCGAGGAACTCGGTGTCCTCGATCACTTCGAGGTCAAACTCCACGACAAAGCCATCGGGGCGGAACGTGGCTTCCCATGTTCCCGTAACGAGTTCCGTTTCGAGAATCCAGAGCCAGCCGTCGTCGCTCGGGGCCGACCCGATGTAGTCGGCCAGCGGGGCGGAGCGGCGGCCGTCGCCCATTACCATGTACGGGCCGGCGGGCGCGGCGAGAAGACCCGCTCCCAGCACGCGCGGCGTCAGCTGGCGGATGCCGCCCTCGCCGACCTCCACGCGCAGCGAAGCGCTGCCGGGAACACGGTGCCCGCTTTCAACAACGAATGTCTGGCTCATGGGATTCTCCGCCCCTGTGCGCGAAATCGGCGGCCACCTTCGGGACGGCCGCCGGAGTGAAACAACGAAAAAGGGGGACTCTATCAACCGAAGAGTGTTTTCCCCGGATGCGCGAGAGGGGCCGGGGAGACGTTGTCAGTTTTCGGTTTTCAGTCTCTCCCCTATCCTATCGCATTGCTGTTCTGTTTTGCGTTTTGTCTTTCTGCTTCCACATTCCGGAGGGTCGCCACCTGCTCAGCCCGAAAGCTCCGCCAGCTTCTCGGTCATCTCCGCGCGTCTGAGTGCGCGAACCAGTTCGTCGAGCTCGCCTTCCATCACGTGTTCGAGCGAGTACAGGGTCAGGTTGATGCGGTGGTCCGTTACGCGGTTCTGCGGGAAATTGTAGGTGCGGATGCGTTCGCTGCGGTCGCCCGACTTCACCATCTGCTTGCGGGATTCGCTGCGTGCCGCGGCCTGGCTGCGGATCTGCTCCTCCAGCAGGCGGGCGCGCAGCACCATCATCGCCTTCGCGCGGTTCTTGTGCTGGCTGCGTTCGTCCTGACACTGGACAACGAGGCCCGTGGGCAGGTGCGTGATGCGGATGGCGCTCTCCGTCTTGTTGACGTGCTGGCCGCCGGCGCCGCTGGCGCGGAACGTATCGATGCGCAGTTCCGACTCGCGCACGTCCACGTCGGCTTCCTCGGCTTCGGGCATCACGGCCACCGTGGCGGCGGACGTGTGAATACGCCCCTGGCTTTCCGTGGCCGGGACGCGCTGCACGCGATGGACGCCGCTCTCAAATTTCAGATGGCTGTACGCGCCGTTGCCGTGGAGTGCCACGATCACCTCGCGGAATCCGCCGACTTCGCTTTCGGTGCTCGACAGCAGTTCCACCTTCCAGCCGAGGCGTTCCGCATAGCGCGAATACATGCGCAGCAGGTCGGCGGCAAACAGCCCGGCCTCGTCGCCCCCCGTTCCCGCGCGGATTTCCAGCATCAGCCCGCGCTCGTCGAGCGGGTCGCGCGGGATCAGGCGGAACTGGAGTTCCTCGGTCAGGCGCTCGACGGCAGCGCCAGCCTCCTCGGCGTCTGCCTGCGCCAGCTCGCGCATTTCGGCGTCGCTCTCTGTTTGCAGCAGCGACTCCGCCTGCTCCAGCCGTTCCTCCTCGCGGACGAGCTGGCGCGCGAGTGCGACCGTTTCGGACAGCGTGCTGTGCTCGCGGCCCAACTCGGCCATGCGGCGCTGATCGCCCGCGACGGCCGGGTCGCTGAGCTGGCTTTCCAGCGCCGCAAACCGGTGGGTCAACTGGGCGAGCCGTTCCTTGGTGGAGATCGTCGTCATGATGCCTCGTCGTGTGCCTGCTGCCGCCCGTGTGCGGCGGCAGGACAACGTGCCCTCCCTCCCCGCCGCGCGTCAAACCCCGTCGTTGTTCGAGCGGCCCGCAAGCCCTTTTCAAGAACACAACCCTGCCCGGCCGGCTCGCCAGGGGTGGGTGCCGTTTTCTTCTGAGGTTTCCTGATTTGATTCGCCGAGCCCCTCCGATCCCGGCAGGGATGGCATCTGAATAGCCCGGTGTCGGCCCGAAGGGCGATGCCAAGCCAATCAACAGCCACCCCAATGGGCGCGATTCCTGCATCCGTGCTCCCCATTCCTTCACGGAGCACCGCGATGACCATCGAGGCACATCAGGATCCCTGTGATCTCTTCGACTCCTGGTGGCAGGATGCCCGCAACGCCGGGATGAAATACCCCAACGCCGTGTCGCTGGCCACGGTGGACGCCGAAGGAATGCCGGCAGTCCGCATGGTGCTCGTCAAGGGGGTCGAGCCACGCGGCTTTGTCTTTTACACGAATCTGGAAAGCGTCAAGGCCACGCATCTGGCCGCAAATCCGAGGGCCGCGCTGTGCTACTACTGGGATATTCTGGGTCGCCAGGTTCGCGTGCGTGGCCCCGTGGAGAGCGTGACGGACGAAGAAGCCGACGCCTATTTCGCGACGCGTCCGCGGATCAGCCAGATTGGCGCGTGGGCGTCGGCGCAGTCGCGGCCGCTCGAAAGCCGCGAGGCGCTGCTTGCCCGCGTCAAGACGCTGGAATCCGAGTACGACGGCCGCGACGTTCCCCGTCCGCCGCACTGGTCCGGCTATCGGGTGCTCCCCGTGCAGATCGAGTTCTGGCAGGAAGGGGAGTACCGCCTGCACGACCGCGTGCAGTACAACCGCACGGACGGCGGGGAGTGGACGTGTCGGTTCCTGAATCCGTGAAGACAAACCGCCCGCCGGCCACGCCGGTCGAATTCTCAGGAAAACCGTTGAATCTGTTCGCGGCGCTCGGCCATGCCGGGCCACGCGCGTGCTTCACGCAAACCGCTCCACCGGAGTCCCTGGATGTCCCTCAATCTTCTCCGCCGCCCCTCTCTTTTCCTCTGCCTGATTCTGCTCCTCATCGCCCCGGTTCTGGTTTCTGCCCAAGAGGATAACTCGCTGGGCGTTGTGGTGCCCAGGCGCACAACGGAACCGACGCTGATCGCCGTTCCTTCCTTCGGTGTGGACGACAATTCGCCCCTGGAGTTCGACACGCTGCCGCGCATCGTCCGGCGCGATCTCGAACTCAGCGGCTTCTTCAAAATTCACCCGAACCAGCGCGAGGTCAGCCGCCTCAATCTGCTCGATGTGCAGAAGCGCACCGTTGACATTCCGGCCTGGCAGGCGCTCGGCGTGCAGCACTACCTGATGGCCGACATCTCGCGCCCGCAGGCGGGAACGCTGCGTGCCCGCGTGCTGCTCTACGACATCCCCTCGGGCAAGATGGTCATGTCGCGCTACATCGACGGCCCCGAGACCAACGTGCGCCTGCTCGCCCATCGCATCGCCGACGAGGTCGTGCGCTTTCTCAAGTTCACCGATGGCATCGCCCAGACCCAGCTCATCTACATCGCCGAGCAGATTCCGGGCATCAAGGAAGTCTACATTATGGATGCCGACGGCTTCAATCAGCGCCCCCTGACCCGCTACAACAACATCTGCACGACGCCGGTGTGGGGAGCCAACGGGACGGAATTCTATTACACGTCCTACCACGGCAACCGCGCCAACATCTACGGCCAGCAGCTTTCCTCCGGACAGACGTGGACGATTGCAGCCTATGGCGGAACGAATCATTCGCCGTCATGGAACGCCAGCCGCCAGCAGGTCCTCATGGTGCTGAGCAAGGACGGCGGATCGGAACTGTACACCGCGGGCCGCGACGGTCAGGACGCCCGTCGGCTGACCAGAACCAAGGCCAACGAAGCGAGCCCATGCTGGTCGCCCGACGGATCGAAGATCGCCTTTGCCAGCAACGAGGCCGGTGGCGTGCAGATCTTCGTCGCCAACGCCGACGGAAGTAACCGCAAGCGCCTGACGACGCGTGGCTCGTGGAACGACGCGCCATCCTGGTCGCCCGACGGCACCCGCATCGCCTTCGTCGCCCGCATCGACAACACGCACGACATCTTCACGATCGCGGCCGATGGCAACCCGAGCTCGGTGCGCCGCCTGACACAGGGGCAGGGAAACAACGAGAGTCCGTCGTGGGCGCCCAACAGCAGGCACCTCACCTTCTCGAGCGACCGCAGCGGACAGTGGCAGGTCTACATCATGCTCGACGACGGATCGAATCAGATCGCGTTGACCTCGCAGGGCCGCAACACCCAGCCGGCCTGGGGCCCGCTTCCCGCAGCGCAGTAAGACCGCAGCGCAGTCAGACCGCAGAGCAGCACGAACGCCTTCGCATCCGGTCTTCTCCGGGCAGCCTGCTCAGCGGTTCGTTGCTTGCCCCGGCTCCCTTGATACGGCAGCAGAGGGCCATGCCACTGCTTCATTCCATCGCCCTCGACTGTGTTCCGCGGCGCGCGCTCTCCGACGGCCAGTTGCCGCGTCTCGCACGCGACCGCGCGTTGCTCGCCCAGCTTGAGCAACAGCTCGGCGCGCCGCCGCCCGGCGAAACGCGGCTCTCGCGCGTCCTGCACCGCCCTGATGGGAGCGAGGAGCGCGAGGAGTTCACCGCCGCCGAACTGCGCGCGAGCGCCTCGGTCCTCGACCCGCTTGCCCCCTCGTGCGCGGGCTGCCCGGCGGCCCTCGCGGGAAGCCCGTTCAGTTGCGTCCAGTCGCTCTCGTTTCCGCTCTCGGCCTCGGCGGAGCGCTGGCTCGTGGGGCGCATTGGGCCGGAGGACTCGCTGTCCGGACAGTTCTTCCGCGCCAGCGTGCAGGCGATGGGGTACGGCCGCGATTGCGAGCTGCTGACCCAGTGGCGGCGCAGCGGCTTGCTCGAGAGCCCGGAGCCGATCCGCGTCGAAGGCGAATCGCCCGTCGATGGCGATCAGGTGCTGCACGCGTTGTTGCTCTCGGGCAACCTTGAGCCTGCACGCTGCCTTTCGGCGCTTCTGTTCACCCGCGCACTGGGGACCTCCACGGGCGCCAGCACCGATGACCTGATCGCGCTGATCAGCCGCCTTCAGAACGGGCAGCTCGACGGCCAGCCTCCCGAGTTCGTCTTCTCGCTCGCGCTCGATCCCGGCGAGGACCCCTCGACCAACGAGTTGCGCGGCTTTCTGCTCGCTGCCTTCACGGCCTTCCGCCTTGGAGTGGGGCTCCAGCTGCTGATCGTGGCGTAGGCCGGGCGCCCCGCCCTTTCCTGCCCCGTGCCGATCGGGCAGAGAGACAAGGGGCGGAAGGGACAGCGAGGGGCCGGAGCGGGACGAGGGCCCATCTGCGTACCATGTCTTGATCGCAGCCCACCGGCCGCAGCCCACCAAACTGAAAACCGCCAACCGAGAACCGAAGACTTCTCCCGGAGCTGTCTTGCGGATCGGGGCGAAGCACGCCCACTCTGCTTGTTCGCCAGATTTCTCTTGAGGCGCCCCGGGGCATTTGCTAATTCGCTTTATGAAAGACAAAAACTAAAGGGGCTTGTGTGGCCATTCGAGCCGTTTGCTTCGGAAAAGGGGATCCCATGCGGTCGGTACTGCGTGCCTTCACACTGATCGAACTTCTCATCGTTGTTGCAATTATTGCGATTCTGGCTGCCATTGCTGTCCCGAACTTCCTGGAGGCTCAGACGCGCTCGAAGGTCTCGCGCACGCGGGCCGACATGCGCACGGCCGTTACGGCGCTGGAATCCTATCGCGTTGATCACAACAACTACCCGCCTTTGGGGCTGGCCCCCCAGCCGTTCTCCCTGCCGGGCGACGGTAATCGCAACGTCACGGACCCGTGCCTTGGGCCGACGGAGGCCGGGCTGACCACTCCGATTTCCTACATGACGTCGATTCCCCCCGACCCGTTCGGGCCCGTTCTGCCTGACGACGACTTTACGTTTGGCGGCACCTCGGAGATCGCCGACGGCTACTATTACAACACTCAGGCCTGGTTCAAGTGTCGCAACTTTGCCTGGCGGGTGTGGCCGGAAAACACGCCGACCGAGACTCAGCAGTGGGTTCTGCAAAGCAAGGGGCCGGACAAGTATTTCTCGAATACGAGCGTCTCGGGCATCCCTGGTGCCTATGAGATCGACGAGCCGTACCGCTATCAGTACGACGCAACCAATGGAACGATCAGTGCCGGGAATATCGTGCGTTCCGGTCCGTGACCACGCCTCTATCATCTCTCCTTCGAGGGCGAAAGGGGGGGCGGGCCATCACGGTTCCGGCCCCCTTTTCCTTTTTTCGGGGCGCGCCCGATGCGTCCCGCGGCCGGAGGAGCACGTGGCTTCCTCATGCCGGCGCCTTTTGTGGCATTGACCCACTTGCACCGGCTCCGCACGAAGGAGGGGCCGTTTCCATTCGCCCCGCAGGAGCCGTTTTCAGCCATGTGGTCATCGATCGAAAGCGCCTTCGGGCAACTCTTCCTGGTGAGTGGCGGCGTTCTGATGTTGTTCGGGCGCAGTCTGGCGGAGATTCGGCTGGCGCGCCGTGACGTTCAGCGCCTGATGCGCCAGATGGTGAACATCGGGGTGAACACGCTCCCGCTGGCTGCGGCCATCGGTTTGTTCACCGGGATGATCTTTGCGCTGAACATGGGACTGCCGCTGCGCGACTACGGGGCCGAGAACAACATCGGCGGGATTCTGGGCGTGGCGCTGGTGCGCGAGCTCGCGCCCGTGTTCACGGCATTCATTCTGGCCGCGCGGGTGGGGGCGGCGATGACGGCAGAGCTGGGCACGATGGCGGTGTCGGACGAAATCGACTCGCTGCGCGTTCTGGGAATCCAGCCGACGCGCTATCTGGCGATGCCGCGCATCGTGGCGTCGCTGGTGATGAATCCGTTGCTGACGGTGTATGCGAGCGCGACGGGGCTTGTGGGCGGCGCGCTGCTGTCCTCCGCGTACCTGGGCGTCGGGTACTCCACGTTCTGGACCCACGTGTGGCGCGTCGTGGACCTGAAGGAAATCAACACGGGGTTGATCAAGGCCCTGACGTTCGGCGCGCTGTACTCGACGATTTGCATCTACTATGGACTGACGACGCGTGGCGGGGCAGAGGGCGTCGGGCGCTCGACGACGCGCGCCGTCGTCGTGTCGCTGACGAGTATTCTTGTGGCCGACTTTCTTCTCACGAGGGCTCTGTTCGGATGAAACGACTCGCGCCGCTGGCGCTTCTCCTGGTGTTCGTGCTCGCGGCGTGTGTTCCGGCGGCACGCGATCTGACCCGCGAGGGTTTCGCGCCCGGCGGTTCATTTGGGGAAGTCACGAAGGTGCTCGAGATCGAGCCGGGGGTGAAGGTGACAATTGTCGCTCCCGCCCGGCTTTCCGGTGGCGGGACCGTTCCGCTGATTCTCTACGCGCTTCCCAATGGCAACACGACGGAGCAAACCATCGGCAAGCAGCGCGCCGAGGGAGTTGACTGGCACTTCGACATCCAGCACATCGGCGCCCAGACCCGCGCGCTGCGCGCCGAGCACGGCATGGCGAACGCCGTCGTTGCCTACCTCGAGGCCGACAAGCGGAGTTGGCCCACGTGGCGCAGGAATCTCGGCTACGAAAAAGCCAACGCCCGCATTGTTGAAATTGTCGATCTCGTCCGCCAGGCCGTTGGCATCGATGGCCCCGTGATCCTGACGGGGCACAGCGGCGGCGGTTCCTTCAAGTTCGGTTTCATCGACGCGCAGGAAGCGATCCCCGACTGGATCGAGCGCATCGCGTTCCTCGACAGCAACTACAACTACGATGACGCGTCGGGTCACGGCGACAAATTCGTGGCGTGGCTGGAGAGTGACACGCGCCATCATCTCGTCGTCTTCGCCTACGACGAACGCGAAGTCACGATCAACGGCAAGAAGGTCGTCAGCGACACGGGCGGCACCTATCGCGCCACGCACCGGATGCTCGACCGTCTGGAGCGCGAGTACGCTTTCGAGGAAGACACGGCGGGCGAGTTCATCCACTACCACGCGCCGCAGATCGACATCTATATCCACCCGAATCCCGAGGTGAAAATCCTGCATACCTCGATGATCGGCGAGATGAACGCCTACATGCACGCCGTGCTGGTGGGGCGTGAAGGATACGGTGCGGCGAACAGTGTGCTGGGAGCGCCGCGCCGCTACGAGCAGTGGATCGAGGCCGACGCCACGCTCCCCGCCGCCATGCCGCCCGCGATCCCCGCGCGTCCCCTGGATGCTCCGACGGGGACGGAGTTCATCGAGCAGGTCGCCGATCTTCCGCGCGAGCAGCGCGAAGCCGCGATCCGCCACGAGTTGCTTCGCGGCAACATCCCGGACTTCCTGCGCCGTCTCGAACCCGTCACGGTCACTGCCGTTGGTCTCGACGGCAAGGAACGCACCGCGACGTTCCGCGTCATGCCCGATTATCTGGCGATTGGCTCGGACCAGGATTTCGTGCGGATGCCGATGAATCCCCACACGGCCCAGGCGTTTTGTGATGCCTTTGGCTATGTGATGCCGACGGTGAAGATGGTCGATGCGATCTGGCAGGCCGCCGACGTGCATCTCGATCCCAAGCCGCTGACCGAGGAGCGCGAGGCGGCGCGCACGTTCTTCCAGCATCACCGCATCATCGAAGGACAACTCGAAGGCCAGCTGCGCGGCGCATTCGTCGCCGGCATCAAGAAGGACGTCGTCATCAGCAACCGCATCCACGAACGCCCCGACCGCGTGGCAATCTACGGTTGGCACTATGTCACCGGCGAGCCGATCCAGCCGCTGACCACCGTGCACGTCGATTGGTACGTGGACTACAGCCACGGAATCCGGCCCGTGTGGGGCCGCATTCAGGTGGACGGAATCGAGCTACGGTACGACGAAATTCTGAAGGACCCGCACTTGCAAAATCTGCTGAGTGACGAGGGCGAAATCGCGATCCCCCGCTACAAGGACGAGTAGACACGGAGAGAAGTCATCAGTTTTCAGTCTCGCCATCTCTTATCGCATTGCTTTCCTGTTTTCCGTTTTGCCTTCCAACCGCCCTCACATCCCGCAGGGATGACAGTTGAGCTACCCGGCAACGTCCCGAAGGGCGATGCCGGGTAAGATGGCAAAAGGTCTTCTCGGCTGCTCACGGACTCATCCGCCGTCGAGGGTGCTGCCCATCGGGGGCTTGATGACCGGTGCGTTGGGGCCGTCAATTGCGCGCAGCTCGGCGAGCGGATCGTCGTTCACCTGCAGGAACTTGAAGCCATAGAACACCGCCTTGCCTTCCTCGGCCTTCTTGGCGTTGGCGGCGACGCACTGCTCGATGTACTCGGCGAGCGGTTGTTCCTTCACACGCGGCGGGGTGGAGTGCATGAAGTTCACCGTGCCGTCTTCGCTGCGGGTGATGAGGCCCGTGTGTCCGGCCCAGTAGCCGCCATTGCGGCCGCGCATCACATTGACGAACGTGCCGGGCTGCAACTGGTCGATGACTTCCAGGGTTTTCTGCCACGGGATGAAGGCGACCTCCATCTTGCGCGGCTCGATGTCGGTCGTCAGCTTGTAGCGGTTCTTGAGGAACTTCGCCGTGTTGAACGTCGTGGTGAAGCGCACGCAGTCGTCGCCCCCGAGTTCCTCGGTGATGTCGTGGACCAGCCAGCTGTTGTTCTTGTCCCAATCGGCTTCGGTGTAGTGGTTGCGCGTGGCGACGCCGATCTGCCCGTCCTTGTAGCGAATGCGCTGGAGCATGGTGAAGAAGCTGGGCCAGTCATGGCTGAGGGCCATCGCGTAGGTGTGCTCGCTGAAGACGACGCAATCGCTGCGGTCGAGGCAGTAGAGCGGCTGGGGGTCGTAGGTTTCGAAGGGAAACTCGCCGAGCAGGTAAATTTCGTAGGGCTGGCCGATGTTCTTGCGGCCGAGATGGACAATGCGGTCGCGCAGGTCGGGGATCGTTTCCTGGATGAAGCCCAAGTACACGTGCACGTCGCTTTCCGAGAACTGGTAGAGAGGCTTGGCTTCCAGTTCGGCGATGTACTCGGCGTCGAGATTGAGGGCCTGCACGGCAGCAAGCTGCTCGGGCGTCAGGACGGCGCGGGGCGCGGCCTGTGTCACGGCTGCAGCATCGGGCAGGGTCTCGGGGGTGGACTCTTTCGCGCAGGACGCGAGTAGCGCAGTGGTGGCCATGCCGGCCGCCAGGGCAATCATCCGGGTACGCATCATCTGTTCAGTGCCTCCGTCAGGTAGAGAGACGTATGGCCGAGGGTGGGGCGCTGCTCAACCGGGAATTCTGGTGGGCGGGGAATTGAAAGCGTTGGCCTGCCCGCGTCCAGGACGCGGGCAGGCCAATGGTGGGAAGAGAACTGCGGGTGGGTGGAAGGCGAACTCGCCGGGGAGCGAGCCCGCGTTGACTCAGGGGCATTCGTCGAGTGGCTCGACGAACATGTTGTACAGGTTTCCCTTCCTGACCGCCGGATAGACGCGGAGGAAGATCTCGTCCTGGCCCTGCACGCAGACGGTGCGTTCGGCCTCGTAGCGGTTGGGCTCGTACATCTTGCTTTCCTCGATGGGACCGAAGGAGCCGTCCTGCCGGATGCCGTGGACCTCGAAGTACATGGTCCCCAGCAGGGCATAGCACGACAGGCGCACCCGGAGGGCGTCGATCCCGGCGGTGTCGATCCGGTAGAAGTCGTTGTCGCGCCCCGTCAGCCACTCGTAGGGCGCCCCGGTGGCGATCGTGGCGGCCTGCTCCAGGTGGTTGTTGGGCTCGAACTGGTCGTCAACCCCCAGGGAATCGATCGCGACCGAGTAGGCGGGATTCGTCGCTCCCTGCTCGCCGTACACCCGCAGGAAGACCTCCGTGGCACCGGTGTTGTTGACGAAGGTGATCCACTCGTCGTCAGGTGTTGCGGGACCCCAGGTGCGATTTTCCCACAGGGGTTCGGGGCCGTCGCCTGCCGCCGGATTCCAGATCCATGGGTGCAGGGGCGAGTAGCTCTCCCCCACGCGCGTGGGCCAGCCGTCGCGCCCGAAGATGCGCAGGTCGTAGAGTTCGGCGTTGATGTCGCCCAGCGAGTGGTCGAACTCCAGGCGTGCCAGCACGGACTCCTCGGGCCCGATGGCGATGCGGTACCAATCCTCGTTGTACAGGCTCTGTTCCTCAAGGCGGTCGCCCACGAGCAGCGGCTCGTGCAGCCGCCCCTGGATCCACGTGTTGTTCGGTTCGCGCGGGTCGTCCATGGGATCAAAGGGGTCGAGCGACCACGACAACTGGAAGAACCCGCTGGCCACCCCCTTGCCGGCGACGGCGACGTGGTAGGTACTCTCCGGCAGCGCCCTGAGCGAGACCGCGCTTCGCCCGAAGGGCCCCGAGTCGTCGTCCTCGGCCACCCGCGACAGCGAGCCCAGCCCCGTGCCCGTGTAGACGCCGATCACCGTGTCGAAGCTGGCGGAGTCCAGCGTGCTGATCACCGCGTTCCCCTCCTGCGGCGGCGTCCAACGGTACCAGACGGAACCACTCTGGGACTGCCCGGCGTGGCTGGGCTCCTGACTCTCGCGGGTGGCGCTGATCGTCGCCCCGCTGGTGGCGCCCCGGGTGCCGGAGATCGCCAAGGCGTTGGCGAAGTCATCGTTCGCGGGCGAGGCCGGCGGTTCCGGGCCCGACCAGTTCAGCCGGAAGGTTCCCTTCTGGGTCCCTCTCCCTGCCACGGCGATACGGTAGGTCGTCTCCGTGGCCGCCATGAAGGTCACCCGGCTTCCCAAATCGGGGCACTCCTCCTCCTCCACGGTCACGCGGCGCAGGTTCGTGACGGAGTTGCCCGTGTAGACGGCCAGCACGGACTCGAAGTCGGACTCCTCGCAGGTGTCCAGCGTCGCGGGACCAGGGCCCGGTGCGTTCCAACTGTACCACACGGTGGGGCTGTCCGCCTCGCCCGCATGGGCGGGTTCGCCTGCCTGGCGGGTCGCCTTGTCCGTCCTGCCCTGCACGCCGCCGGACTGCCCCGTGAGCAGCGGGCCCGGGAACCAGTCGTTGGCCGGTGGGGCGGGGACGAACTTCCAATCCAGGGTGAAGATGCCCGACTCCGCGTTGGCGCCGTCCACGGCGATATGGATCGTCTCGCCCGCCCTCACCTCTGTCTGCATGGCTGCATAGATTGAGTACAATTGAGGAGGGACGACTTCGCAGTCCGAATTGTAGTAGGTGCTGTCCCTGCTGCTGCCCCAGAAATTGTCGAATCCCGTCCCGTGGTACACGCCAAGGACCGTGTCGAACTGCGACCCCCCGCACGTGCTCAGGTAGAGGGTCCCCTTGTCACTCGTGGTAAACCGGTACCAGACGCTGGATCCTCCAAGGTAGCCGCCATGATCGCGCTCAAGGGGCTCCCGGAGCGCGCCGACCGTGCTTCCCACCAGGCTCCCTTCCCAGCCGATCAGTTCCTGGGCCGTCGCCAGCAGTTCGTTCGGCGGATCGATGTTCGCCGTGGTGTCCACCGAGAACGGCTGGGATAGGGCTGACCCACTGCCACGTCCCGTAGTCTCTTCCTCGCCTAGGGGGCGGAACACCCGCAGCCCTTCCTCGTAGGGATAGGCAACGGAGCTGCCGAAGCGGGCGGCCGGGTGGATGTCGGACGGGCGGCGACCACCCGACCCTCCTCTGACGACCCGGGAGCTGATGTTCTCATCGTCCGGGGGAAGCACGTGGGGCGACCCGTCGACCGGAGCCTCCCAGTAGTCTTCGGCCCACATGTCCAGACACCACTCACTCACGTTACCCAGGATGTCATGGAAGCCGAACGGATTCGGCAGAAGCTGGCCGATGGGGCGGGGCCAGCTATATGCCGTGTTGTCGACGAACCACGCGTAGGCGGGGAGCTGGCAGTCATCCGTGGAATAGTCGCCGCCTGACGGGCTGCATCCCGTGTAATCGAACCAGAAGGTGTCTTGGCTGCCGCCCCGGGCCGCGTACTCCCATTCCGCCTCGGTCGGCAGGCGGAAGTTGCCCGGGCCCTGGCCCGATGCCTCGACATGGGCGTTCAAGGCGGCGAGCCATTCCTGCGCATCGTTGAATCCGATGCGGTGGGCGGCGGTATCCGGACCCGGGAAATAATCGTCCGGGTACTCCTCCTGAATCCAGGGGGTCGATGGCAGCAGGGCGTTCCACTGGCCGCGCGTCACCTCGAACTTGCCCATCGCAAAGTTGTGCGGGATCGAGGCCGAGTGGACGGGAATTGATCTGCGGTTGGCCCATCCCTTCTCTTCCACGCCCATCGTGACCGTGCCCGCCGGCACGGCGACCAACGTGAGGGGGACGTCCCCCGGCAGCAGGATCGTGTCCTCACTGCCTTGGTCGATGGTTTCCGTGACGATCACGCGCGCCCGCACGTCCGTCCAAGTGATGCCGGGCCGTTGCGTCCCTGCGTCCCAGACGACGTGCTTGCCCGTGCCGTTCGTCGCACCCGGCCCCGTGTCGCCGCTGGTCAGGCCCGGTTCGGGGTGGACCTTCCAAGTGGCGCCCCCGTCCGTGGAAACTAGGACAAAGGCCGTCATGGGCTCGACGCCCCCGGCAAGATCGTAGGTGATGTCCACCAGCCCCGAGTCATCCGCGCGCTGGCTGGCCGTGACGTTGGAAACCTGCGGAGCAGCAGCAGCCAGCTCCGCGCACAAGGAAACTGCGGCAAGAAAGGAGTAACGCATGAGAGCCCCCTTGAAGAAAGAATGACGGATGGGCGGCGGAATCCCCCGGTCGCCGTTCGACCACTACCTCTCCATTCTAGGACGAGTCCGCTCCCGCGCCAACTCAAAATCGGGCATTCTAAAAAAAGGAGAGATACAACTTCGCTCCGTGCGGCCGGGACTTTCGTGATAGGCAATTCAAGTCTTCTTCCCCTTTCGCATGCGGGTCTCGTTTTCCTGGGGGGCTTTTCGCTGGACACCCTTGGGCCGCCCCTCGCCAATGGCCTGCCGTTGGCCTGCATGGGCTGGCAGCGCGCTGTTTCGCCGGATTTTTCGGTCCCTGGGAGGGATCCTTCGGCGCAACGACTCCGACCAGATACGATGGAGAGTGATCGAGAATGAATGTTTGCGTGATTGGCACCGGATACGTGGGACTCGTGACAGGAGCAGTCTTTTCCGACATGGGAAACGACGTCGTTTGCGTGGACAAGGATGCCCGCAAAGTCGAAATGCTCAAGCGCAACGAGATGCCAATCTACGAGCCCGGTCTGGAGGAAATGGTCGAGCGCAACCAGGAGGACGGGCGTTTGACGTTCACCACCTCGATCGGCGACGCCGTGCGCAACGCGAAGGTCGTCTTCATTGCTGTCGGCACGCCACCGGCCCCCGATGGCTCGACGGATTTGTCCTACGTCGCAGCCGCCGCCAAGGAAATCGCCGAGGCGATGACGGATTACACCATCGTCGTGAACAAGTCCACGGTGCCCGTCGGCACGGGTGGCTTTGTGCGCAGCATCATCGAGAAGCACAAGAAGCCGGAGAGCGAATTTGACGTCGTCTCGAACCCCGAGTTCCTGAAGGAAGGCGATGCGATCAAGGACAGCTTCGAGCCCGACCGCATCGTGATCGGTGCGCCCAAGCAGGAAGTCGCGATGGCGCTGCTGGAGCTGTACGCGCCGCTCGAACGCCCCATGCTCATCACCGACGTCCCGAGCGCCGAGCTCATCAAGTACGCGAGCAATGCCTTCCTGGCCACCAAGATTTCCTTCATCAACGCGATGGCAAACGTGTGCGAGAAGACGGGCGCCGACGTTTCCTTTGTCGCCAAGGGCATGGGATTCGACCAGCGCATCGGCAAGGAATTCCTGAACGCTGGCCTGGGCTATGGCGGGTCGTGCTTTCCGAAGGATGTTGATTCGCTGAACCACAAGGCGAAGGCGCTGGGCGAGGACACGCTGATCCTCGATGCCGTCACAAAGGTGAACCATGATCGCACGCCGCGCTTCATCCGCCGGATTCACGAATTCATGGGCGAGGTGAAGGGCAAGCGCGTGGCCGTGCTGGGGCTGGCGTTCAAGCCGAACACGGACGACATGCGCGAGGCCAAGAGCGTGGAAGTCATCAAGGCGCTGCTCGATGCGGGCGCGCACGTGGTCGCCTACGATCCCGTGGCGGTCGAGAAGGCGAAGGAAGTCCTCCCCGCCGGCGTCGAGTATGCCGCGAACGCCTACGCGTGCTCCGAAGGCGCGGACGCCCTCGTCGTGATGACCGAGTGGAATGAATTCAAGCTGCTGAATTACGAGAAGGTGCGCGACCTGATGAAGCGCCCGTTGATCTTCGACGGCCGCAACATCCAGACGCTGGAGCGGATGAAGCGCCTGGGCTTCGACTACATCAGCATCGGCCGCCCGCCGTTGCTGAACGGCCGGAAGTAGGGACTTTCACTGCAAGAGGAACCGCTCGAAGGCAGTCTCGGAAGCTTGTCGTGGATGCTGCCAAGAGGACGGTTCTCTTTGCAGCAATCGATCAGTCGTCCCTGCGGGACTCCATCCCTTGACTGACAGCGGCGCACTCGTTCTTCGGAAGAGTGCGCCTGCTTGAACCACCAACCACCAAGAACGAACCTCGCCCCACTGAACTGAAAACCGAAAACTGAGGACTGAGAACTTCTCTTCCGGTTACTCTTCCTCGCCGTTTTCCTGTTTCTCGGGTTCCAGGGCGCGGCGGAGCCAGCGAGCTTCGGTGCGCATGGCGCGTGCTTCGGGGTAATCGGGGCAGTCGGGGGCGACGGATTCGAGGAGTGCTTCGGCCTCGGTCAGCTTCACGAGCAACTCATCGCGTTTCTTCTCGAATTCCTCGCGCGTCGTGACGACGAGGGTGATGTCGTCGTCGAGAGCGGGTGTTTCCACGCCGAGTTCGTCGCGCAAGTGGCGCCGTGCGGCTTCGAGTTCCAGGTCAAAGAACGGTTCGGTTTCCTCGTCGGGCGAGCTGGTGACGCTTGGGTCACCGAGCAGTCCGCGCTGGAGCAGGTTGCGCAAGTGCCCGTCGGGGATGCGGACGTAGAGATCGGGGGAGATGCCGAGGTGGTGGATCGTGCGGCCGCTGGGCGTGTAGTATTTCGCGGTGGTCAGGCGCAGGGCCGAGTTGCGCGGGTTGCCCGCTTCGGTGACTTCGATGGGATTGTCGAGTGTCATGACGGTCTGCACCGAGCCCTTGCCGAAGGTGTTCTTGCCTTCGGGGCCGATGATGGTGGCGAGGCCGTGGTCCTGGAGGGCGCCGGCGAGAATTTCGGACGCCGACGCGGTTCCTTCGTTCACGAGCACAGCCATGGGCATGGTGATCGTGGCGTCGTGATCGGCGAGGTACTCGCGGTTCTGGCGCCCGTTGCGGCCCTTGGTGGAAACGATGATCTGGCCCTTGGGGACAAAGAGGTCGGTGAGGTCGATGGCTTCGCGAAGAAGGCCTCCGGTGTTGAAGCGCACGTCGATGACGAGGGCTTTGGCGCCCTTGGCCTTGAGGTCGTCAAAGGCTGCAGCGAAGTGGGCGGCGGTGTTTTCGCTGAAGCGGGCGATGCGGATGTGCCCGACGCTGTCGTCGAGCATCTGATGGTAGACGCTCTCGATTTCGATGCGGCCGCGCTCGATGGTGAAGAGCAGCGGTTCGGTCTCACCGGAGCGGAAAACGGTGAGTTCGACGAGCGTTCCCTCCGGGCCGGTGATCTTGTCGACGACGGTGAGCAGGTCCAATTCTTCGGCGGATTCACCGTCGATTTCGATGATGCGGTCCCAGGGCAGGAGACCTGCCTTGGCGGCGGGCGTGCCCGGAATCGGCGCGATCACCGTGGGGAGCCCCTGGCGCATGCTGATGTGGATGCCGATGCCCGAGAACGTTCCCGAGGTGTCGCGGTTGAGCTGGTCGAGAATGTCGGGCGTCATGTACTGGCTGTGCTCGTCGAGCGGCCGGATCATGCCTTCGAGGGCGCTCTCGAGCACTTCGCGGCGGTCGATGTCCTCGACGTAGCTGCTCTGGAGTTCGTAGTACAGTTCCGCGGCGGCGTCGACAAAGCGCAGGAAGTCCTCGTCCTCCTGGGCGAGGGGCGTTTGCGCGGGTGCGGCCAGGGGAAGCAGCAGGGCGGCGAGAAAGAGTAGCAGGTGGAGGGGAAGGCGATGAGTCATGGCTGGCTGTTAAGCTCCTCCTTGATTGTGTCGAGAAGCTCGCGTGCCTGCTCGATGGTGGTGGTGCAGTCCGGCTCGCCGGTGGAAGAGGCGGAGGCGGCGAACTTGTCGCGCCCCGCGTTGTTCCACCACGCGGCGAAAACGTCGGCGTAGGTGGCGCCTTCGCGCTGGAGGCGCTGCAGGTTCGCGACGAGCGCATCGGCGCTGCCGGGCGAGGCTGCTTCGAGTGCGGCGTGGACTTCGTCGCGCACCGCGCCGTCGAGGATGCGCGGGTCGGCGGCGATGTCGTCGAGCGCCTTGAGAAGGACCTTCTTCTCGCTTTCGAAAGCCTCGAGGGCGGTGTTGTCGATTTTCTCTGCGGCGAGGGCGAGATCACGCGTCCCCGATGAAAGGATGGCGTACGCGGTTTGCGTCTCGTCCGCTTCGCCTGAGGGATTCTCTTTCGCCCAGTCGGCGAGCTCGGTGAGTTGCAGGATGCCGTCGGAGCCCGTGGGCGCGGCGCCGCGCAGGCCGTCGATGATCGTGGCGGCGAACAGACCCTGCTGGCGTTGCGCATCCTCGCGCGAGGCCTGGCCGGGCGCCGTCGCTGTCAGGACGGCGAGGTGGCGGTCGCGGCCGAGGCTTTCGGCGAAGACCTTGCTCATCGGATTGGCGGCCTTCACGGGCTTGTCGTCGGACGACTCGGCAAGGGCGCGTTCGCGGCCGGTGTCGAGCAGCAACAGCCAGCGCGCGGCGTGCTCGTGTGCTTCATCGGTCTTCATGACCTCGCGAATGGTGTGCAGCGGCAGGCCGGTGACGGGCAGGTAGGCTTGGCGCGAGTCGGCCAGCATGACCGCGCCCGCGCGGGCGGTTTCGAATCCGTGCGTGCCGAGGAAGACGATCATCGTTCCGCCGGGGCCCGTGTGTGCGGGCGTTTCGTCGAGCAGATCGACGAACGCACCGAGCGTGGCCGGGGAAACGAGCGCGCCCGCTTCCTTCAGGCTTTCCAGCCGTTCGGCCGTTTCCGGCTTCTTTGGCTCCCCCGCGAGGACGAGACGGATGTTCGCGGCGTCGAGTGCGCCGCACTCGTGGAACGCCGCGGCCAGATCAATGGCGTCGTCCACGGCCCAGGCGTTGTCCAGCACGGCGGGATCGTCGAAGTCATTGATGCCGACGAACAGACCGGCGGACTGCGCGGGATCGTTGCCGTTGGTGGCGAGAAGGGCGCGTGCTTCGGCTGCGGGGACGCGTTCGCCCGCCAAGGCGATGGGTGCAAGCGTTGGAAGAGTGGAGGCGATCAGGGCGCAGGCAAGGGCCGTGCGGCGTAGGATGTTCATTGAGACTCCGGGTTGCCCCACTTGCCGCGAGCCTGATTGAGGCGCTCCCAATCGCGCTGGCGGTCAAGATAGGCGACGTAGTGGTCGAACAAAACGCGGTTGTCGGGGTTGGCTTCGATGAGGCTGCTGTAGCCTTCGCAGACCTCCTCGTGCCCGCCGATGCGGTCGAGTGTGACTTCAAACTCCTGGGGCAGACGCTCCTCGGAGGGGAGCGAGGCGTAGGTTGCGGTGAGCAGGTCGCGCGCGAAGTCCTCGCGTCCCATGTCGCGCAGGGCCTCGAGCGTCATGGTGAAGCGTTCGGCGAGCATGGGGCGGGCGCGGATAAGCTGCGTCCAGCGCAGCGATCCCTTTGCCGTGTCGCCACGAAATGTGGCCCCTGCGGCGCCATAGAGAACGAGCTGCAGGTCGTCCTCGCGGATGGCGAGTCCCTTGTCGGTGTAGTCGGTAACTTCCTCCCATGCGCCACGCTCGTAGGCCTTGGTGGCCAGCGCGGTGAGGGCTTCGAGATTCTCGGGCTGGACGAGGAGAACCTGCTCGTACTGGCGGGCGGCGTCCTCGCCGTAGCCCTGAACGTCGAGCGCCCGGGCGAGCAGCAGCCTGGCGCGGGCGTTCTCCGGGTCCTTCTCCAGCAACTTGTCGAGCAGGGTCGCGCTGCGCTGGGGCTGATTCGTCGCCGTCAGCAGGTCGGCGAAGCGCAGAATGATGGCCGGGTTGTCCGGTGTCGCGGCCATTGCGGCTTCGAGTTCCTTCTCGCTCTCCATGATGCGGGCCGTTTCGAAGCGCACGGCGGCGCGCACATAGGCGTGCCAGGCGTCGCGCTGGGCGGGCGTCGCGGGTGCCTCGGCCAACGTGGCGGGCGCGGGGAAGACGGTCTCGACGGCCGGGGCGCTCCAGCCTTCGGGGAGCAGGTAGCGTTCTTCCGAAGGCTCGATCGCCTGGACGGCGGAGGCGGTCAGAAGGGCGCACGCCGTCACGGCGCAGGCGCGCAGGGTGTTTCGATGTGCATTTCTGACGCGGTCGAGCACGGACAACTCCCGGGAGGGCAGTGGGCAAGCCAACAAGGAATGGTACGGAGCCTTGCCAACGCGAGCAACGGCAAAGGGAAAGTGCTCGCGGAGTGCGACTGCCCCGGGTTCTGTCAGCGACGCGCGTGCCTTTTCCCGGAATCGGCTGGCATTTTGGTCCCCGGGGCGGCAGCATGCCGCGCGAAAGTGCATGCTATCCGCTCAGGAGCACCTCTCCCGCCATGACGACGCACCGCTTTGGTCTGATTTCCGACACGCATGGGCACCTGCATCCCGGTGTCTTTGATCTCTTTGAGGGCGTGGAGGCGATTTTTCACGCGGGGGACGTGGTGGGGGAGGACATCCTGGATGAACTGGAAGTGCTGGCTCCCGTCCACGCCGTGGCGGGGAACTGCGATCCTCCTTCGCCGAGGCTGCCGGGGTTGCGCGAGATCCAGGCGCCTTTCGGGAAAGTGCTCGTGACGCACAGCCATCTGGTCTCCATCCGGTATCCGCCGGGGCCGGGGCTGGCGGCGCATTTCGCCCCACAACGGGCGCGGCTGATCGTGTATGGCCACACCCATCAGGCGTACAAGGCCTGTCACGACGGGACTTGGGTGGTAAATCCGGGCCCGGCGGGCAGGCCCCGGTTTCGCGAAGTGCCTTCCGTAGTTGTCCTGACGTGGGAGAGCGATTCGGATAAATTGACGTTCCGCTCGCACAAGCTGGACTGGACATTACCCCGGAGAAGTTGAGTGCCTCATCGCCGCCGTCCGCCCATCGGAACGATTCTGTTCCTTCTGTTCACGGTCTTTACGCTGGCAGAGATCTTCCTGATCATCCAGTTGGCAAAGTGGACGAATTGGCCCTTCACGATTTTCGTGACGATCGTCTCGGCCGTGTTGGGGTCGGCAATGGCCAAGCGCGCCGGTGTGGCCGTGCTGGCGCGCGCGCAGGCCGAGTTGGCGCGGGGGAAGTTTCCCGCGCGGCCGCTGGCCGACGGCGTGATGATTCTGCTGGGGGGCGCGTTCCTGATTACGCCGGGACTGATTACGGACCTGATCGGATTCTCGACCCTGATTCCGGTGTGCCGCCAGTTCTACGCGAACATTCTGATGGGCTGGGGGAAGAAGGCTTTCGCCGGGCGCGCGACGGTGGCGGGGCCGGGCGTGTTCTTCAAAACATGGCAGGCCGGTGGCGGAGGCGGGCCGAAGGTGCACGATGCCGAGCCGGGGTCGTACCACTCCGAGCCCAGGGAAGCTACTGGCCCGCGTGTGCGTTCGGCGCCAGTGCCTCCGCGCCAGGACGCCGTGGACGTGGAGTTCCGGCGGGTGGATTGAGGAACGTGGACAGGTCGCTGGGCTTTGCGGTCCGTCTCCATCTGTCCTCCAAACCTTGAGCGGCAGAAGGCTGTTGCTCATCCTTTCCTTATCCGTGGTTTGCTCTTCTTTCTGGCGCGCCCGGGGACTGCACGTCCTCGAAAACCGGCTACCACGGATGAACACGGTTCAGCACTGATGAACACGGATGAGCGGGTGGGTTTCACACCCCATCCGTGTGCTGGGCAAGTTCTGCGGCGTGGGCGCGGATTGCGCCTGGGTCGAAAGAGAGATCGCCCTCGAAGGGAACGGCCGCGCGCGCCGCACGCAGGTAATAGTCGGCGGCTTCGGTGTTGCGCCCCTGGGCCTCGCGCAGGGCCCCAAGCAGATAGTACGCATTCGGCGAAAGCGGCGCGAGATCGGCGGCGTGCTGCAAGTGCTCCTCGGCCTCCTCGATTCTGACAAGTTGCAACTCCGCGTGAGCCAGGAACTCCAGCGTGGCGGGCGCGTCGGGCTCGAGAATCAGGGCGCGTTCGAACGCGTCGCGTGCTTCCTCAACATTGCCGAGCTGGTACTCGATGACGCCGAGCTGCAGGTAGCCCGAGGATCCGAGGCTGTAGACGTTGGCGAGAGCGAGGATGCTCTCGCGCGCATAGCGCCACGCCTCGCGGCGCAGATAGAAATCCACGATTTCAAAGGGGGGCGGATGCGAGGCACTGCCCAGCGTGTGCGCGCGAAAGAGCTCGCGCACATTGTCGAGATTGCCTTCGAGCAGCGCGGGATTGCGCCAGTAATGGATGCGCGTCTTCATGGCGTCGAGTTTCTGCCACGAGGCCCACGTCGCGCCACCGAGGGAAGCCACGAGAGCAGCGGCGAGAACGAGTGAGGGAAGAAGCCGGCGGGGGAGTGCCAGCGCACGAACCGGGGAAGCCGCGTTGTTTTCGAGCAGCGCGAGGACGAGCCAGAAGAGCAGGCCGCTGCACGGCAGCCGCAGAGGGAAGCCCCAGAAGGCATCAACGGCGGTGCAGGAGGCGGCGCCCAGGAACAGGGCGATGGCGGCGCGCTCGGTGCGCCCGGCGGCGCCGTCGCGCAGTCGGGCCAAGGCGCCTGAGGTGGCACTCGCCAGCACGGCCATGAACGCGGCAAGTCCCACGAGCCCCGTCTCCACCAGCACCTGGAAGTACTCGTTGTGCAGGTGATCGGGGCGCTTGCCCGACGCGATCTTCATCACATATTCGTAGAGCCGGTTCTTCGAAGACGCTTGGAAGAACTCGATTACATAGGGATCGTAGGCTGCAAAGAATCTGCCATAACCGATGCCGAGCAACGGATGATCGAGGAACATCCCGCGCCCGATCATCCAGGGAAACAGCCGCAGATGGAGTTCACGAAACGAAGTAAGGCGATCAACGATGTCAAAGTTTGGGGAGGAAATCTTGAGCGCCAGAAGCAGCAGCAGCGCTGCGCCAATCGGCGCGGCGGCCACCAGCAGCCAGTGCCACGCTTTCAGGCGTCCGTCCGTGCGCACCATCAGGAGCAGCACGGCGACGACAAACACACCAGCCAGCATCCCCAGCCACGCCGCCCGTCCGCCCGCCAATGCCAGGCACCACCCCAGCGGCAGCAGCACCGCCACGAAGATGACGCGCCACACCCACTGGCGCGCCGCGACGGCAAAGCCCGCGAGCAGAAACAACGCAGGTGCCAGAAACGACGCGACGTAGTTGGGATTGCCGAGCAGGGAAACAATCTGCCCCTTTCCGCGCCGCTCCTTCAGGGCATAGTCCAGCGTTTCAATGCCGCGATTCTGAAGAATACCCGCCACGGAAACCAGCAGCACGGCGACAACGATTCCGCAGCCCAGCACGATGAGTTGACCGCGCGACGGACGCGTCCAGCGCACGAGGAAGTAGACGACCAGAAAGGCGGCGGCGTACAGGCTCTCGCGGAAGAAGGCGGCGGGCGCGGGGCCGAAGAGCGTGGACAGCACCGTCGCCGCGCCAAAGACGAGGACCGCAGCATCTGTCCGCGACAGTTCGTGATGACCGCGCCTTGCGAGCAACAGCGCGGGAAGCAGCAGCGCGCCGAGACAGAGAAGTCCGATCTGCGCGGCGAGCGCCTGGCTGACGCGGGCCGTGTAGAGCGCCTCGAAGTTCGCCAGCGGGAGCAGGGCAATGCCGAGCGCCAGCAGCACGGCGCACGCCCACGCGGCTGCGCTCGCTGCGCGCGGCAAAGAGGGGGCGTCTGTCATGGTGCCTTCTCCTCGCGCTGAATCCAGAGGTTGGCGAACAGCACGTTGCGGTCGATCAGGCGGCGGTCGGCCGAGGCCCTCTCCGTTTCTGTCAGGAACGCTGTTTCATTGGCGGAGTTCAGGAAGGTGAAGGTCACTTCGCTTGTTCCGGCGGGGAGTTCGATCTCCAAAGGGTAAGGGCGGTAGTCGAGGCTGTGGATGTAGAGGAGATCGCGGGCTCCGTGGTTGGTGGTGATCTCAACAAGGGGCCCGATTCCGGCGGAGCGGGTTCCCGATGCGATCAGAACGAGCTCCCCGGGTTTGACGCCGGAAGACGTCTCGGTGCGGTAGACAATCTGCTCGTTGAGGCCGCGCAGGTAGAAGTTGTCGGGGTTCCTGCTGCTGCCTTCCGGTGCGCTGATGGCGTCGGCAGCGAGGAATTGCTGCCATCCCTGGGCTCGCGCGAGATGAATGGCGGCCGAGGCGTTGGCGGCATCGCCTTGGGCGAGGGCTTCGTCCAGTTGCGCAAGAGTCTGCGGGATCTTGTCCGGCGTGATCGGCAGGTCGAAACGGGACGCGCGGAAGATCGCTGTGGGGCTACTGACACTGCCAAGGAGTTGGTCGTCCGTCTCCAAGGGCTTTCCGGCGATGGCCTGGGCATAGTGCAGAAGAGTCATTCCGCGGGCGGCCTCGTTGTGCCTGACAAACCACTCGCCGCAACGGCGATACGCATCCGCGATGCGCCCGCGTTGCCGATCCGAGAACAGGGCGGGATAAGACGTGCGCGGCCAGTACGTGTAGTAGGCCTCGACGGCGCGCTGCAAGTGCGTGCCCGCCTCGTCGTCGCGCCCGGCGGCTTGTAACGCGACTGCCGCCTCGTAGTGTTTGGCGGGATCGCGCACTGCCTGATCGGAAGCCTGCACGAAGAGGGAGACGATTTCGTCCGTGGGCCCCGAAGGATGACTTTCGGCAAGCACCACCGCGTTTGCGGGTGCCGTTTCCGCCGCCCAATGCCCTGGAACGCCCGCCAACAGCAGGGCCAGCGTCATCGCCAGTGTTCCGATGCCCGTGGCAATGGCCCAGCCGGGCATGCGTCCGGAGGGCACCACGTCATTCGTTTCGGCAGGGGCGGCAGAGTCCGTCATCATTTCCATGCCCGAGCGCTTATCCCATTCAGTCACTCAAAGCGATTGGGCGCTCAAGATTCGCGAATCGTCTTCCACGTCACGTAGCGTTTGCCCGCGAAGTAATTGTACACTCCCTGAAGGGACGCAACATTCACAACGCAGAAGTAGGTGACGATTCCCAGCAGGCGCCCGATTGTCGACGTGCGGCTTCGCAGGTGCCCGTAAAGCCCGGCGGCGTAGAAAGCGGCCTGCGCGCCAAGCAGCGCCCAGAGCGCAACGGCTTGCGGAACGGCGCAAATCCACAGGACGTTCGCGCCAAGAAACAGCAGCATGAAATACGGCACCAGCCAGCGCACGAACTTGTGCGAGACGATCTCGAACGCCAGAAAGGGACGGCGGCTCCAGCGGCCGGACGTGCGCATCAGGCTGTAGAAGCCGCGCGTGATGATGCGGATCTTGCGCCGGTACTCCTTCGCAAAGTTCTCGCCGGGTTCCTCCGTTGTGATGGCGCGCGGCTCGTAGACCGTTCGCTTGCCATGTTCCGTTGCAATCAGCAGCGGAATCGTCAGATCGTCCATCAGGTCCGGCGGGGGAGCCACGAAATCCGCCTTGCGAATCGCATAGATCGACCCGTTGGCACCGATCAGCGAATGAAAGCGGCTCTCCGCGCGTTTGATCGCCTTCTCGTACCGCCAGTAGAGCCCCTCGGATTCCCCCGAAACGGTGCCGTCCGGATTGCGGTAACGCAGCTCGCCGCACACCGCGCCGACGGACGGATCGCCCAGCGGCGCGACGAGGTGCCCGATTGCGTCGCGCTCGTACAGCGAGTTCGCGTCCGACATCACGATGACTTCGCCGCTGCATTGCGGCACGGCGGTGATCAGCGCGTTCAGCTTCCCCCGGTTCTTCGCGATCGCCACCAGGCGCACGCCGCGGTCCGCATACGAGCGCACGATCTCGTTGGTCCGGTCGGCCGAGCCATCGGAAGCCACGACGATTTCCAGCTTGCAGGCAGGCCAGTCCAGCGCCAGCGAATTCTCGATCTTCTCGGCGATGACCTTCTCCTCGTTGTACGCCGCGATCAGCAGCGAAACGCGCGGGCGCCTCATGCGCCCACCCGCCACCCGCCGGGGGCGCAGCCGGGCCAGCAGCATCACCAGCACCGGATAGCCCGCGTAGCTGTAGAGCACGCAGGCCGCCGAGAGGACCATCACTGTCAGGCACACGGTTGCCATCACGGGCCGGGTTCTGAGCGAGTCCGGGGTACTGGACAACAGGAAACGCCGGAAGGAGTCTTCGAGGCCGCCCCGGTACGCGGCAGGATGATCGCACCGTCCAGTGGTACCCGGGGGTTTCTCCTTGTGAGCCCGCGCCGTTCTCCGCCAGCGTCAACGCATCTGCAAACGTCCTTGCCGCGTGGAAGCGATTCGTTTCCGCTGCGCCATGAGGCTCTTCGCGAACATGTCCGACACGCCCCTCGTTGCGGCTTCGCCCTTTGCCTCTTTCTGCCGCCGTCATGGTGCCTTGGCGCTCTTGCTGCTGCTCGGCTTTGCGTTGCGGGTGGCGTACTGGATTCACGTGGATCCATACCCGATTTCGGACTTCTGGGAGCATCAGTTTTTCGCCCAGCGCCTGCTGGATTCGGGAACACTGGGGGCCGTGGGGCCTTCTGCCTACCGGCTTCCCGGGTACATCGTCTTTCTTGCAGGGTTGATGCTGGTCAGCACTTCGGTTGCCTGGCTCAGTTTTGCGAATGTGGTGCTCTCTTCGGCGCTCGTTGGGATGGTTTACGCTCTGGCGCGTTCGCTGGAAGTGCCGCGCGGGGGCGCACTCGTTGCCGCAGCGCTGACGGCGTTCAATCCCACGTTCATTTTCTACGCGGGGGTTTTGGCGAGCGAGCATCTGTACATCCTGCTCGTTTTTGGTGCCTTCGTGGCCGCAATGAAGGCGGACCCGCAGCAGGCCGGGTTCCGGCGTGTTCTTCCGCCGTTGCTCCTTGGGGGGAGCCTTCTGGGCCTGGCGATTCTGACGCGGGGCGAGGGGGTCTTCCTGGCTCCGGTCCTGGTGCTCGGACTGCTGGCGGCCTGGTGGCCGGGGCGGACGGCCGAGAGGAAACGTCTGGCGCTGCTGGCGCTCGTGCCCCTGGTGACTGCCATGCTCGTTGTGCTGCCGTGGTATGTGCGCAACCAGGTGCTCGTTGGTCCCGGATCCAGCCTGAGCACCACCGGAGGGCTGAACTTCTACTTCGCCCACAACGATGTGAGGTACGGGTTCCACGGTCTTGCGGGGACGCCGTTCGAGGAACTCGGGGTCGTCTCCATGCAGCAGACCGTGATGGAGGGCGGCGACGAGCTGGCCATTCATCGCCTGGGCAACCGGCTCGGCTGGCAGCACATCCGCAACGCCCCGGCCGCGGAACTCCTTGCCGATGTGCGGCGCGGCACGCGCGATCTCTTTTGGACGCATGGAAAGTACGCCGTGGACTGGAGCACCAAGGGCCCGCGCGAGGCTCCCGGGCTTCCCTATCCCGACAAGGAGATCAGGGGCAAAGAATCGTTCATCCGCCTCACGGGGTGGTGGTTCCTTCTTGGGCCCGCCGCTGCCGCCAGCCTGCTCCTCGTCTGGCGCTACCCGCTCCGCCAGAGCGTGGTCCTCTACGGAATCATCGCCGCCACTTGGGCGGGCTACGCCGTGATCTTCTGGGCCAAGGCGCGCTACCGCTTCACGGCCGAGGCAGCCGCCCCCATCCTCGTCGGCATGCTGCTGGTTGAATCCTGCCGCATGGCCGTGGGGTTGACGGCAAACTTCTTCTCCCGTGCGAAGTCCAATGGGAAAAGCGGGAACACCGTACCCTGAACGCGGAGAGGCCCTTGCGCTTGACAGGCCATCGCCTCGTTTCGAGATTTCACCCACTGGCCGTGCTGCGCACTCTCAGACAGCACGGGACGCCTCACGGATTGCCTTGATGACACGTTTGCGCTCTCTTCTCACCGCCTCACTTGCTCTCGCCCTCTCCCTTGCCGCCGTTTCCACCGACGCCGTTCCGCTCGCCCGTCTGGGCGTAGAGGAAACAGGCATCCAGGAAGTCGACGCCGCCTCCCTCGCCGCCGCCGGCATCGCCCTGCCCGCCGACACGGCCACGCTCGGCGTGGAGTTCCGCGGCGACCCCGTTCCCAGCGAACTGGTCCTCGCCGAAGACGGCTCGCTGCAAGCCATTCGCTTCTGGGGCGAGGACATCAACCGCCACCCCGCCATTGGCCGCTATTCCGCCGACAACGCCTACGTGCTTGCCACGATGGACCAGCCGCCCCCCCGCGTCACGGCGTACAACCCGCCCGAAGATCAACTCGGCACCTTCCCCGAAGGCTTCACCGCCATCGGGACGTTTCTCTTCAATAAAAAGTTCTCCGTCAATCCCGCGGCCTTCCAGCAGGAACACGAAAACTACTACTTCGGCCCCTACTTCGGCCCGCGGGGCAGTGGCGACCGCTCGATGCGCGTCGGCTTCGACCTCACCGGATTCGACGCCGCCAGCCCCATGGACTCCGTCCTCACCGTCACCGCCTTCGGCTGGACTGATCTTCCCGTCGCCCCCGACCACCAGCTCGTCCTCCAGATCAACGACCAGGACGCCGGCGAGATGACGTGGGACGGCAAGCGCCGTGGCACCCACACCGGCATCGCACCCCGTGGCGCTCTCAAGCCCGGCTGGAACACCTTCGTCGCCGACGCACCCGGCACACTGGAGGACGCACGCCGCGTCTCACCCGGCATGAAGGACGAAACCGGCCTGACCAAAGTCGCCCTCGATATGGGCGTGCTCGAAGAATTCACCATTCGCTATCCCCACCGTCCCATCGCCGTCAAAGACGTGTACGAAATCACCGCCTGGCAGGCCGACACCCCCACCTCCTTCACCGCCCCCACGACGGTCCATTACTTCACCGATCCCGCCGTTGTCGCCTGGGACATCGCCAACGCGCGCTCCTTCCCCGTTCTCGCCACCCAGTCCCGCGACACCTTTCATTCCGTCACGTTTGCGCCGCTCTATGAGGACGACATTCACCTGTGGGCTGCCCCGCGCACCCGTCTCCCCCGGCCATCCGTCCGCCCCTGGCACGCGGGTGCCCCCGCCACTCTCGCCGCCGCCGCCGAACTCGTCATTATTGTCCATCCCGAATTCCGCGAAGCCGCTGAACGCCTGCGCGCCCATCGCGAGGCGCTCGGCACGTCAACGTGCCTGCTCGACCCCGAACAACTCTACGATGCCTACAACTTCGGGCTGAAGGACGCCGCCGCGCTCCGCACCTTCCTCGACGCCGTCCGCGCCGCACCCGGTTCCCGCACGCACAGCCTCCTCCTGCTCGGCGGCGCCAGCTTCGACACCAAGAGCCTCTTCCCCGAAAAGCACGCCCCCAACTTCATCCCCGCCCTCTACACCCCCTCGGGCAACAACCCCCCGACGTCGGCCGACAACCTGCTCTCCGCCACCTCCACCACCCGCCAGGCCCCCACCTTCCCCGTCGGCCGCCTCCCCGCCCGCTCGGCCGCCGAAGCCCTCGTCATGGTCGACAAAATCATCGCCTTCGAGACAGCCGGTGCCGCCCCCTGGAAACGCCGCCTCGTCTTTGCCAGCGGCGAAAAAGGCATCTTCCACTCGGCCAGCAACGACACCATCGCCGCCATCGAAGCCGCCAATCCCGCCACGGACTTCGCCGTCACCCGCATCTTCCCCGACGAAGCAGAGGAAAAGGACTACCACGTCTACTACGACCGCTTCACCGACGCCATCAACAACGGCACCGCCCTCGTCTCCTACATCGGCCACGGCGCCAGCCTCTACTGGCGCTTCAGCATGGAAAAGGGCACCGAGAAGTGGGACATCCGCATCATGACGCCCGAAAACATCGACGCCCTGACGAACGCCGGAATGCCGTTCATCACCTATGGCGGCACCTGCTACACCAACAAGTTCGACATCGAGAGCGCCGGCTCGATCTGCCTGCGCCTGCTCGCCAAGGAAAACGGCGGCGCCGTCGCCAGCGTCTCCACCGCCTACCGCATGACCATGACGGACGCCACCAACTTCCAGGACGCCTTTGCCCGTTCACTCTACGACGAACGCCACGAGACTCTGGGCGAGGCCTACGTTGCCGCCTTCGAGACGGTCAACCTCACCGCCGACGCCACCGCCACCATGGTCCTGCTCGGCGATCCCTCCATGGACATCCGAGGGCTGCACAACTCCGCAGGCGAACAACGAGTCAGCCTCTCACCCTGAATGCAGAACGGAGTGAACGATGAGTGAGCCGAGAACGCCGCCACCGGGTGTCTGCCTCGATTATTGCGGGCATTACCTTACCCGCAAGTGGGACTACTATGTCTCCTATCTGAAGCGATTCTCAAACGAACCGAAACGCATTCTGGAACTCGGCTGCGGACTTGGTCAGTTTCTGGAGTGTTGCCGCCATCACGGCATCGAAGCCGTTGGTGTCGAGTACAGCGAAAAAG
>JASGMJ010000054.1 GCA_030156535.1 Candidatus Sumerlaeota bacterium | reverse complement strand
CTTGGATGCCTTCTTCGCGGCGGGCTTGGCTTCGGCTTCTTCCGCCTGAGCTGCCGGTTTTGCGCCGGTTGCCTTGGAAGCAGCGGCCTTCTTGGCTGCTTTCTTTGCGGCTTTCTTCGCGGCGGGCTTGGCTTCTGCCTTGGCGGGTTCAGGGGCGGGAGCGGCTGCCTCTGCGGGTTTCCCGGCGGCGGACTTGCGCGCGCGTTTCCTGGAGCTTCGTTCCTTGGGTGCGGCGCCTGTTTCGGCGGTCGGTTCGGCCGCCGTGGAAGGCTCGGTGGGCGTGGGGGGCGGAGCGCCACCGGCTGCGGCGGCCTCGGCTTCCTCGCGCATCGCGCGGCGTTCGGCGCGGCTGGGGGCGCGTTTCTTGATGATGGGGCCACTGGGGCGGGCGGGTGCCTCGCCGGGGGCCAGGGGTTCCGGGCTCTTGGTGCCGCCGCCCCAGGTGGAGAGCACCTGGACGCTGCTGCGGAGCTGACGGGGCTCGTTGGAAGCCTCGGGCTGTGCGGGCGCGGCCGGTTTGGCGGGAGCCTCGGGTTTCTTGGGGACGACTGGTGTGGTGGGGGGCTTCAGTCCGCTACCCCAGGCAGAGAGCACCTGAAGGCGTTTGCTGCGGGGCTGGAGGGGCGTCTGGTCAGCGGCGGGCGGTGGGGCGGCCTGCGGCTTGGAAGCGGCCACGGCGGGTGCCTGTGCCGGTGCCGGGGGCGTCTGACGCGGCGGCCTGGGGGGCCTTGCGGGACGCGCCGGACGTGCGGCGGGAGCGGGGTCCTGGGCGGTTTCCTCCGCCGGTTTTGCCTGTGGCTGCTGCTGGCGGGGAGGACGCGGTGGGCGGGGCGGACGGCCGGTCTTGCTGGCCACGGGTGCGGGTGCGGCTTCGACGGCCGGCGTTTCTTCGGCCGGAGCGTCTTCCGGGGAATCGGCGGCTGCCGTCTTTTGGAGTTCCTGCGCTTGCGGAGTCTGGGCGTCGTTTTCGCCTCCGCGTCCGCGGCGGCGTCGGCGTCCGCCACGGCGTCCACGGCGGGTGCGGCGGCGTTCCTCGTCGGATTCCTCGCCGACCGTTTCGTCGGGGCCGGCCGTGGGCGCCGGGCCTGAGACGAAGGCGCGTTCGGGCGTGCCGGAGGCGCTTCCGCGTGCGGCATCGCCGCTGAGTTCGGCGATCTCGTGCTGCTCCAGATCCTCGAAGCGAATGTCCTCGCGCATCCGGTCCTCTTCGGGGATGCGGCGCTTGGGCAGTTGCACGGTGCCGTGGCGCGGTTTCTCGACGCCGGTGATGAGGAAGTCCTCGGTGTGCAAATCGATTTGTTCGCGAATGATGAGGGCGATGCCGGTGAGCGCCTCGAAGCGGGCGACCTGGGGCGAGAAGTCGCCGTTGAGGAGGGACGCGACGCGCGGGGCGCAGGTGATGACGGCGGCGGAGTAGGTGCGCTTGCTCTGGCTGAGCAGGGTGGCGAGGTCGTCGCGCATCCGGCGCCAGACTTCGCTGGGCTTCAGGACCAGGCCGTCGCCATTGCAGTACGGGCACTCGTCAAAGACGTTCTTCTGGAGGGACTGGTGCTTGCGCTTGCGGGTGAGGACCATGAGGCCGAAGTCGCCGATACGGCCCAGGCTGCTCTTGGCGCGGTCGTGGCGCAGTTGGCGGCGGAGTTCGTCGGCGACCTTGGTCTGATTCTCGTGAATCAGCATGTCGATGAAGTCGATGACGATGATGCCGCCGATGTCGCGCAGACGAATCTGCTGGGCGACGGCTTCGCAGGCCTCCATGTTGGTGCGGAAGGTGGTGCGTTCCTGGTCCTTGGAGCCGGTGAAGCGCCCGGTGTTGACGTCGATGGCGGTGAGGGCCTCCATCTCGTCGATGATCAGATAGCCGCCGCTCTTGAGCCAGACCTTGCGGTGCAGGGCCTTGCGCAGCTGGATCTCGACCATGTAGTGCTGGAAGATGGGTTCCATGCCGTCGTAATCGGAGACGCGCTCGACGAGTTTGGGGAGCGAGCCTCCCATGCCCAGGCGCAGGGCATCGGCGATGTCGGCATCGTCGCAGATGATCTCGTCGATGTCCTCGGTGAAGACGTCGCGGACAAGGCGGGCGACGATGTCCTGGTCGCTGTAGACGAGGCCGGGGCCCTTCATGCTGCGGAACTTGGTGAGTACGTTCTCCCACTGCTCGGTGAGCATTTCGACATCAGTGCGGATTTGTTCCTCGTCGGCGCCAACGCCGGCGGTGCGCACGATGAAGGAATAATCATCGGTCTTCAGGTCGTGGAGGAGCTTCTTGAGCTTCACGCGCTCCTGGCCCATGGCGACGCGGCGCGAGACCCCGCCGGACTGGCTGGGGTAGGGGAGAAGAACGAGGTAGCGGCCGGCGAACGTGAGGTTCGTGGTGACGCGCGGGGCCTTGTCGTTGATCTCGGCCTTGATGATCTGGACGATGATGGTGTCGCCCTTCTTGACGGGGGGCGGGACGTCGTGGGCGCGCGGGTCGGGGCGTGGGCGGCGGCCGCGTTGCTGGATGCGTCCCGGGATGACTTCCTTGGAGGCCTCTTCCAGGGCTTCGCTGAGGTTCTCGGCCGTCAGGACGAGGGACTCGGGGCGCACATCCATGAAGTGGAGGAAGACGTTGCGGCCCATGCCGACGTCGATAAAGGCGGCCTGCAATCCGGGAACAACGTCCTGGACGACGCCACGGTAGATGTTGCCGACAATGCTTTTTTCCGAGAGAGACTCGCGGTGGAACTCGACGAGCTTGTTGTCTTCGAGGAAGGCGATACGGACGTCCGTATCACCGCGGTTGATGATAACGCGCTTTTGCATACCTGTTTTGATTAATTCCCTTCGTGTCGCGGCACGCGGCCGTCCGGGAGCGCCGCACCGTACATTCGGGGCGCCCGGCAGCGCGAAGACCGTCAGATGTCTTGGTATCCATCATGGTTCGCCATGTTCTGGATGTTTGCGGGGGCCTGTGCCGCATTTGCAGCCGCAATACCTCCCTGCGGAGGGAGTTCGTCCCGCCGGTAGTGCAGGAAATCCCGCAGCCCGCCGCCGGGTGGCAACGGAAATAGCTGGAGCGGCCCCCGGACGACTGCCGGGATTTCGTTGGCCCGGCACTCCGGGCGGCGCTCGTCCTGCGTGGTTGACCCGCGCGCGGCGTCCTGATTTCCTCCCCGTATCCCCTCCGCGAGGAAACGGCACCATGATCCACGGCGTGAAGACCCGCAAGCTCTCCGTTCACTGTGACGAGCGCGGCAGGCTCATGGAGATGCTGCGACGCGACGACCCCGAGATGGACGTCACCTTTGGCCAGGTCTACATGACGACGGCCTACCCGGGCGTCACGAAAGCGTGGCACTATCACAAGAGCCAGACGGATCACTTCGTGTGCGTGAAGGGAATGATGAAGGTCGTTCTCTATGATCCGCGCGAGGACTCGCCCACGCACGGCGAAATCAACGAGTTCTTCATCGGTGAACACAACCAGATGATCATCGAGATTCCCGCCCTCGTGCACCACGGCTTCAAGTGCATCAGCGAAACCGAGGCGATCGTCATCAACACGACGACAAACACGTACAACTACAAGAACCCCGATGAGTTCCGCGTCGCGCCGCACAGCGGCGAGATTCCGTATGACTGGAATCGCAAGGACGGCTGAGGACGTTCACGGGCTGAACGATTTTCCGTTCGTACGGAAAGTTTGCACTGGAAACGTGGTTCGTTTTTCGTGGTTCGTGGTTCGAAAAACGAAGTGACCTTCTGGCAGACCGGATGCCATCCGGCAGGGCCGGTCGAGCCGCAAACCACGAACCACGCCTCTTCTACGGACAACTGTTCAGCACGCCGATGGCGCGGTCGAAGATGCGCTGGGCGTCGCTGGGCGTGATGGCGCCGTCGCCGTCGTTGGCGTCCACGCATCCGTCGCCGTCGTCGGGCCAGATGTCTGCGGCGGAGGCTTGCTTGCCGGGTTCGCACGTACCGAGCAGATAGCACATGAAGGCGTCCTGCGCATCCTGGGGCGTGATCGTGCCATTGCCCGACGTGTCGCCCGGTTTGATGGCTCCAACGGCTGGCTCGCAGACGATTACGCCGGCCTCGATGTCGAGTTTGAGCAGGTTCACCGTGCCGCTGTCGAGATTGGCATTGTCGACGATGCGGACTTTCCAGTCTCCCGCGATGGGTTCGCCATCGAACACGGAGAGCGGCTGGTAGGGGCGGAACGATCCGGTGAACGGGGGCGACCCGCTGCCGATTGCGGTGCCGGCCTCGTCATCGAAGACGGTGTCCGTCAGATTGTCGCCGCTGCTGCCGAGCCGGTTGAAGAGATGGGCCTCCGTCCCCGCCGGGGAAATCAGGTAGATGTCGAGGTCCTCGTCCCAGGTGTGCGCCATGTTCACCGTCAGGTTGACGTCGAGAACAGTGCCCTCACCCGTGACGGTGATCGTTTCGGTGACGGTCTCGGCCGTCACTCCGAATTCCGTGCCGGGAGTGACGGAGGTCGTGATCGTCCCCGTCTGGTTGGGATCGAACGCGCCGGTTTCAAGACGGTAGGTCAGGACGATGGTCTCGCCGGTGCCCTGCACGGTGAGGCGCAGGTCGATGGGGTCGCCGCAGGGGTGCTCGGTGGCGATGGCGAGCACGAAGGGGTCGGCATTCGAGGCGGTAGCGCCGTTGGCGATGTTGGGCCAGGAGCGCGTGCCCACGAGGACGGACGCCGTGTCCGTCAGTGACTCCAGCGTTGCCGATGGAGCCACGGCGAGCCCGCCGGTGTTGGTGAGCGGAAGAGTGAGGTGCAGCGCCGTCTCGCCCGGGTCGGGGAGGCCGTTGGAATTCCCGTTGCCCGTGGTGTCGTCGAGGACCGGAGCGCCGCCGCTGGCCAGCTCACTGAGCACGTCGCAGTTGGGGCCGGTGGGGAGAATCTCCGCGAAGGCTCCCTGCGCCTCGGCCGAGGAAACGGTGAGGTTCAGGGCGATTTGGGTGCCGCAGGGCACCTCCGAGCCGATCGAGATCGTGAAGGGGACTGCGTTGCTGGCCGTCTCGTCCGGCGCCAGGGTGCCGTAGGAGGCCGTGTCGGAGACGATGGTGACGCCCAGGGTGGTGGTCGTCAGCACGGCACTCACGCCGGTGCGTGTGCCGGTTGAAATGTTCTGAATCGGAATCGTCAGGCGTATGGTGTCTTCGCCGCGTTCCGCGATGCCGTCGCCGTCGCCGGTGCCGAGCGTATCGTCGATGAGGATGGCGCCGCCGGAGAGGAAGTCACTCGTGCCGCGGCCGTCGAGCGTGGTGACGCCGGTGCCCAGCGGATCGAGCCAGTCGCTCAGGCGGGTGGCGCTGGTGCCTCCGCCCGTCCACGAAATGAACAGGCGCCCGTACCAGTCCGACTCGTCGTTGCCGCAGGCGGCGTAGCCACCGTGCAGCTGGCCGATGATGCGCTTGTTCTGGTCGAAAAGGGGCGAGCCCGAGGAGCCCGGCTCCGTGGTGCCCAGATCCCAGTCGGCGACGCGAATGTGCGTGGAATCGCCGGGCACGCTGCTTTGCAGGTAGGAGGTGATGGTCGTCGAATCGTATTCGAAGCTGATGCGCTTCTCTTCGGTGTTGGGGTGGTGGATGGCGACGGCGCTGGTGGCGTTGGCGCCCGTGCGGTCCCAGCCTGCCCAATAGGGATCGTAGGCCGGATCGACCGGATCGTCGAGTTCGAGCAGCGTCATGTCGGACGCCGAGTAGGCGGCGCGCAGAATCGAACCGGTGTTGAACTGATTGAACGAGCCGTCCCCGGTCTGGCTGCTGGCCGTGCTTCCCGGCGTGCGGCAGGTGGAGTTCTCGTAGTTCCAGTAGACGACGATTGACGGGGCATCGGTTGCGTCCACCTCGCAGTGATATGCGGTGAGGAAGTACGGCTTGCCGTCCTGGGCCGTGTTGTTCACCAGCGCGCCGGTGCAGAACGTCGTTCCGCTCGTGCCGTAGACGGCGACGGACTGAATCTGGTCGCGCCAGTCATCGCCCTGGGAGCAGACGGTGTCCACGTTGCACGAGCCGGATTTCTCCAAGTAGCCGCCGACCTTGCGGTAGCCATGGTTCACCGACGTCAGGATAACGTCCACCTCGGCGGCCTTCTCGCCGGGAACGGTGATCTCCACCACGATCTCGTCGCTCTCAATCAGGGGCGTCCACAACTGGCCGTGCTTCTCGTTGTCCGCCTCGGTGAACGGTCCCAACACCGTGGAGTAGTCCGCCGAGTAAAGGAACATCCGGCCGCCCTCGGGCATGGCATAGCGCCCGAATCCGAGGTTGATCGACTCGGCTCCCTTCGACGCCACGCGCAGACGCCACACGGCCGAGCCATCGGCCAGCCATTCCCAGGTGCCGCTGTCGTAGGGCGACAGGCTCACCGGGATCGCCTCGGCGAAGTGAAACGGCCCCGCCTCGTCGAGTACGAGCGCCTTGGAGAGCAGCGCGGCGTTGTCCACTTCTGGCATGGGGACCTTTTCCACGGCGGCAAGAGGCGCGATGCCCTGGGCCAGGGCTTTCGGTACGGCCACGGATTGGGCCGTGGCAAATTGGGCGCTGGCGGTCAGCAGAGTGGCTGCGAGAGTGGAGAGGAAACCGGGGCGGAGGTTCATCATTTATATTATCCGACTTGGAGATGATGCTTCTAAAAACGAAAGTGTCAGAGGGGCATTCGTTTCGTTAAGTGTGGGACGCCGTGTGGCGCTTGTCCTGCTTTTCTCTGGTGTTTTTCGCTCATTGCCGCGTGCCCGACTACGGCTGCATGGGAAATTGCCGGTCAATCGGGGTCTTTGCGATATCGACGAGGAAGCCCGCGAGGCGCTCGCAGACGAGTTCGAAGTACGCGCGGCCGCTTTCGGCGGTGGCGGCGTGCGGGTTGCCGACGCCACAGTGGTCGTTCAGCCGGCCAAAGTCGCGGCTGGTTTTGACCCATCCCTTCTCCAGCGCCTCGAAGCGGAACGGCTTGGGGGCGCCATCGGCGGCGTGTTCCATTTCGACGAGATCGGGATGCAGCGCCAGCCCGGCAGCGGTCTCCAGTTCGCCGGCGTGGTCGCCAGGATCACCGAAGAACTCCGCATAGCGGTCCTTTCCCACCGTCCACCAGTTGCAAAGGAACACGTGGATATCGAGGTCCGGCTGCACCTGGCGGATGAGGGCGGTGAAGTCGTTGCCGCCGTGGCTGTTGACGATCACAGTCTTGCGGATGCCGTGGTGCTTGAGGGAAGTGAGCAGCTCGCGCACCATGGCATCGAGCACGGCCTGGGAGACGTGCATCGAGAGCGGGAAACTCATCAGGTTGGCATCGACGCCATAGGGAATAGGGGGAAGGCAGACGACGGAGTGGCACTGGGGCCAGGCGAGTTCGCAGGCGCGGCGCGCAACGTAGTCGGCCTGGGCGGTGTCCTGGCCCTCCGGCAGGTGCCAGTTGTGCGCCTCGGTGGCTCCGATAGGAAGCACGGCGACTTCGTACTGGCGCTGCTTGATCCGTCGGAGATTTGTCTCGGCGAGAATCCATTCCCTGATTGGCATGGGTGATTCCTTCTCCCCCTTTGCTCAGCGCGTTGCGCGCCCCTGCGTGTGGCCTAGCCGACACTGCCGCCGCCCGCAAGGAGCGAGTTTGATTAAGGCGCAAGGCACGCAGGCACCGTCGGTGCCACCAGCTTCTCGCCGGACAACCTCATGCTCCAGAACTGCTCGCTCAGCGCGGGTCAGCTCGCCACTGGGTGCACTGTCGATGCCTTCGCTCTCGACACTTTCGGTGCTTCCAACAGTGCCCTGCCCGTGGGCACCTTCACGGTGACCAACAACATCCTCACTGCCTCCCTCACCACCCCCACCGACATCGGCCATCGTGTCCCCCGCCTGGGACGGCGCGTATCACTTTGCTTTCAAGCCCGCCGCAGGGCCGGGTGTCCTGAACTACTAACCTCGCAAGTCTCCAAGTGATGGAAAATCAGACATCTCTGTCTCCTGGACTCTGGGGACGGAGGTGTTGTGTCTTCGCCTCATCCCTCAAGCCGCCCCCCGTTTTGTCTTGCCTACTGTGAGTCTCAGTGGATATTGAAAAACACTTTTAGTATAGTGGGGTGAAGATTCGCACCGTCCTGCATTTGGGGAAAAAGCGCGGGCATTCATGCCACGCACATTGAGAGAAGGAGCATCCCCATGAGGAAGGCAATTGTCGCAACTCTGTTTGCGACAGGGCTGTCGGTTCCGCTCGCGGCGCAGACGTTCGTCAGCAGTATCGACATCTCCACCGAGATCAGTGCGAGCACCGGCGTCCACACCGGGCACATCGCTGTGGATGACACCGGCGCCACCCCCATCATTTATGTCAACCCGCTCAACAATGGCGCGGCTGGACAAACCCTCAACATCGTCAAGATCGCCGACCCGCTGGGCACGCCCGCGGTCAGCACCTTCGCCACCAACGACGCCGGTGGCGCGGGCGTTTCCGCCACGCGCGGCTCCGGCGGCATCGCCGTCGATGGCGCTGGCAACGTCTTCATCTGCTGGACCGGCAATGGCGGCGACGACTCGGCGCGTATCCAGCGCTACAGTTCTGCTGGCGGCGCACCGACAGGCGAATGGCTGTACAGCGCTGGCCTGAGCGATCGCCTCGGCGGCATCGACGTGAACGCGGCGGGCGACAAAGTCGTCGGCGCCCGTTTCCTGAGCACCGCCACCCAGACCGGGCACTATGAACTGACTGGTGCCGCCACCCTGACCCGCACCTTTGCCGCCACCCCTGCCGGGGCCGTGGCGCAGAACCCGCGCAACGTGGCCTTCGACGCCACCAACAGCCGTGTCTACATCAACGCCAACGGTGCACTGTCGGTGATCAATGCCGATACACCGCCCGCCGACGCGGCTCCGGCCACCAAGTGGGCTGCCGGCACGGCAGCAACGCTCCAGGACACCGGGGCCAACAGCTTCGCGGGACACGGCGTTGACGTGAACGCGGATGGCTCGCTCATCGTCTACAGCCCCAACCAGAACGTTGGTAGCGCCGGGCGCACGATGCGCATCGTCGATCCCGCGGGCAGCACCTTGCTGACCATCGGCGAGCTTGACTCCCCAGGCGATGGCACCGGGGCCCTGCTGTCCCGTGGCAGCGACGCCGCCTTCTTCACCGCCAGCGGCAAGGACTATGTTGCCGTCGCCGATTACGAGTTGAACACTTTCTCGCGCGTGGCGATCTATGAACTGCCGACCCCGATCTCCCTCCGCACCGTGGACGGCGTGGGCGTGGCTTCCGGCACCTTCGCCAGCATCGCCGAAGCGGTTGCCGATCTTGCGGCTTCCCCCGAAGCCACCGACGGCGGCCTGGACATCATCAACGTCACAGCGGACACCGTTGAAAGCACCAACGTCCTGATCGACCACAGCGTCATCACCGACGAAGTCCAGGTTCGCGGCAACGGCAACACCGCCGTCTTCCAGGCAACGGCGATCACCGACGGCGTCGGCATCAACATCAAGGCCGACAACGCCTCGAAGACGACCCTGGCCGATCTGACTGTCGTGCCCGAGGACGATCCGTCGACCGGCACCGTGGCCTTCGCGGGCGCCGCGATTCGCGTCAAGGACCAGGACGTCGCCACCACCGGCGGCTTCACTGTCGCCCTCTCCGGCGTGACGATCACGAGCTCCACCGCTGGCAACGCCGTCGTCGATCCTGACGCGGCCGCACCGGAAGACAGCACCAACTGGGTCTTCGGCGGCTCGCCGATCTACGCGGGCGGCATTCGTGTCGACTCGACGAGCGGCGGTGCGGATAACGTTGTCACCATCTCCGACACCAAAATCAGCCACACCGGCTCGCGCGGCCTCTATGTCGCCGTGTCTGATGGCACCAGCCTGACCACCACCAACGTCGAGGCGAAGTACAACGCCGGCGTCGGCCTGCGCACCTTCTCGCTGACCGGCAGCTGGACGCTCATCGACTGCGTCTCGTCGAACAACGCCGACTCCGGCTTCGCAACCGCCGGCACCGGCACCGCCACATCGGCCGTCACCATCAGCGGCGGCGAGTTCAGCAACAATAGCTTCTACGGCATGCAGCTCGACGGCCTCGCCGCCTACAGCATCAACGGCACCGACGGCGATCCGATCCGCATCGTGGGCAATGGCAACCGCGGCGTGCGCTTCAGCAACGCCGGTTCCGTGATCGACGGCCTCAGCTACCTGGTCATCGCCGACAACGCCAGCCACGGCTTCGACGTCAACGAACTCGACACCGACGCCTCCTGGACCAATGGCATCAACGAGGTCATCTTCTCGGGCAACGGCACAATCAGCGCCACCCCGACGAACATGAGCTATGGCGACACGCACTCCACCGCCAAGACCATCGAAGTGACCAACGTCACGTTCTACAACCCCAGCGGCGCGCAGGCTGCCGGTTGGGACGCCTTCAACTTCCAGTACCGCTACGGCTCCGACCTGACCTGGAATTTCACGGACTGCATTTTCGCCGGCAACGCGGGCGACAATGACTACGCTGTGGGCATCAGCGGTACGGGCGCGAATCGCGTCGTCAACATCACGAATTCTGCCATCGTGACGGCCGGACCGGCTCTCGCCGGCGTTTCCGCCGGAACGGGCACCGGCCTGACGATCAACCAGACCGCCGTCATCAACGACGATCCGAACTTCCTTGATCCGGGTGATGTGACCTCGGTCGACTTCCTGAACGTTCAGAACCCCGCCTTTGGTGGCGCCGGTTCCGCCGCCAGCGACCTGTCCGGTGGTGCCGACTACGTTCCGGACTTCTCGGACGTTTCCGACTGGATGATCCTGAACGACTAGAGCGATTGCCAGAATAGATGGCCGAAAAAAGTGTTCCCGAAGTGAAGATTTCTCTTTTTTACGTGGCGCACCTGTGTTTTACCTGACGCGTGAGCC
>JASGMJ010000013.1 GCA_030156535.1 Candidatus Sumerlaeota bacterium | reverse complement strand
GCGGATCATCGGTTGGTCTCCTTTTGTTGATCGTCGCTGACCAACAGGAGACCGCCGATGATCCACCGGCGCAATTTACAGAAGCCGAGTTACACTACCCATCTAGAGCACACTTTTCCTGCATCCCGCATACCTTTTCTCTATATTCTATAATAGTGTTTTCGTCAGGGCAAACAAAGCATTGTATAGTGACTCCACAACTCGCGGTTCCGGTCAACTCGTTTGTTTCCCGCACGCTTTCCCCGGGAATCAGCCATTCGGGAACACCCTGAAGCCATTCCCGGAGCAAAGCCACAGTGCGTTCCCGGCAGCCCTTTTGCCGCTGGGATACTGGCTGATTCGGCGAAGGGCGGGGAGTTCTGCCACAACTGGTATTCCTGCCGCGCATCAGCCTGTTGAGGTTGATTGCACTGCCTTGCCCATTGTTGCAGCGTTAGCTTTGAAGGAAGCCGGTTTGTGGCGGTTTGCTTTGGTGTCTTGTGAATTGTCGGCTGAAGTCGGTTACGTTTTTCGCAGACGCGCGATGAAGAACCCGTCGGTGCCGTGGATGTGTGGCAGGATGGCGAGGTCGTTCTGCTCGCCGTCCACCAGGCCGTCGATGCCGTAGCGTGCAAAGCGTGGCGCGAGGGGGTCGGGGACGAAGCCGTCGAGCGTGCGCAGCAACTCGGTCGTTTCCTCGGGCTCGAAGCTGCACGTGGCGTAGACGAGCACGCCGCCCGGTTTGACGAGCGGTGCGTAGGCGCGCAGGCAGGTGTTCTGGAGTTCGGCGATTTCGGCCAGACGCGTGGGGAGCGGGCCGCGCCAGGCGAGGTCGGGGTTGCGGCGCAGCGTTCCGAAGCCCAGGCAGGGCGCGTCGATCAGCACGGCGTCGTAGGGCCCGGACGCGGCGGCGGCACCCGGTTCGAGAAACCGCACGTTGTGGATGTCCGCGCGCCGCAAACGCTTGCGCTGGGGGTCGAGGCGCTCGGCCTGAATGTCGTGGGCGAAAATCTCGCCGCGATTCTTCATCAACGCGGCCAGATGCAGCGACTTGCCGCCGCCTCCCGAGCACGCGTCGAGCACGCGCCACGTGGGCTTGGGGTCGAGCGCGAAGGCGACGAGCTGGCTCGCTTCGTCCTGGACCTCGAACCATCCGTCGGCGAACAGGTCGGAGCGAAACAGGTTTGCCTTGTCCGTCAGGCGCAGGCCGTGGGGCGAGAGCGGGGTGGGGGCGCACGGGTGGCGCTCGGCGGCGAGCCGGTCGGCGCACTCCTCGCGGGTTCCCTTGAGCACGTTGACGCGCACGTCGAGCGGGGCGGGTTGGCCGAGTGCGCGGACCATCGCCTCGGCGCCTTCGGGGCCGTAGCGGGCATCCCATCGCGCGAGCAGGTCCCACGGCATCGACAGGGCGGCGGCGCGGCGCAGGTGTTCGGGGGCGGCGCGCAGGCCGGGGTCGGCGGCGATGCGGGGGAGGAAGTCGCGGGCCAGCTTCTCGGGGGCTCCGAGGGCGGGCATGGGAAATTCGTCTTCGGGGAGTTCGCGGCGGCGCAGCAGCGAAAGCGCGGCGTCCACGAGCGAACGCGTCTCCTCGGGCGGCGCGCCGAGGTCCTCGGCCATCCAGCGGGCGAGGGCCAGAGCACCCTCCTCCATGGGCTTGAGGGCCGGGGGGACGGCACCGGGCTCGGGCCAGTCGAACGCCGCCTCGGTGCGTTCCGCCCACTGGTGCAGCAGCAGCGTGCGGTAGCGCCGGCGCAGCAGGGCGTAGGCCGTGGCGGCCAGGAAGGCGCGCGGCCCCGGGGGCAGCAGGTCCTGGCGGATGCGGAAAAAGCGGGCAATCAGGTGGTCGGGCGGGATCGGCGTGGAAACCAGCCGGGCGTAGAGCTCCAGCAGGTGGGCGCGGAGGTCGTCGTGCTTGGGGGATTTGGGAAGAGTAAGCGGCATGGCGGCGAGTTGGCTGGCTTTGGCCCGCGCGTGCCAAGAGCGATTTCGTTTCGTGTCGTTCGTGGTGCGTGGCCCGGCCGCCCCCCGCGGCCATGCCCGTTCCGCAGCCGGAGGGCGATTCATGGGGGTGTGGCGATAAAACGCACACGGCTTCGGGGGGCTGCGGGGTGGCGTTCGCGCTTGCGGTGCCCGCGCGGGCTTCCTAACGTCTCGCCAGTTTTCCCCGGTGGCTGCGGCCGCCCGGGTGGCCCTTTGGGGCTGCCCGTCTGGATGGAGCAATGGCGCCCAAAGGTTATCTGGCTCTCGTTTTGCACGCTCATCTGCCGTTCGTCCGGCATCCGGAACACGAACGGTTTCTGGAAGAGACGTGGCTGTTTGAGGCCATCACCGAGACGTACCTCCCCCTGCTGCGGATCATGGACGGCTGGGAGCGCGATGGCGTTGAATGGCGCCTGACGATGTCGATGACGCCGACGTTGTGCTCGATGCTCGACGACGTCCTGCTGCGCGAGCGCTACCTCCAGCACCTCGGCCGCCTCGTTCTCCTTGCCGACCGGGAAGTCGAGCGCACGCGCACGCTCCCCGAGTTTCACACCAGCGCCCTGATGTACCAGCGCGCGTTTCAGCAGTGCCGCGAGGACTTCGACAAGAAGTACAAGCGCAACATCACCGGCGCCTTCCGCCACCACATGGAAGCGGGGCACCTGGAGATCATCACGTGCGGGGCGACCCACGGGTTCCTGCCGCTGATGCAGAACCACCCCGAGGCCGTGAACGCGCAGGTGGGCGTGGCTGTCAGCCACTACAAGAAAACCTTCGGCCGCGCGCCCCAGGGCATCTGGAACGCTGAGTGCGGCTACTATCCGGGGCTGGACAAGGCGCTCGACCGCCACGGCCTGAAATACTTCTTCGTCGACAGCCACGGCATTCTGTTCGGAACCAAGCGCCCGCGCTATGGCGTCTTCGCGCCGATCCGAACGCCCGGTGGCCCCTATGCCTTCGGCCGCGACCAGGAATCCTCGCGTGCCGTCTGGAGCGCCAAGCTCGGCTACCCCGGCGACCCACGCTACCGCGAGTTCTACCGCGACATCGGCTTCGACCTCGACATCAACTACCTGCGCCCCACGCTCGGCGACATCGAGACGCGCTCGGCCACGGGCATCAAGTACCACCGCATCTCCGGCGATCACAAGGAACTCCACGACAAGGAGCCCTACGTCGAGCAGGAAGCACGCGATGCCGCCGCCCAGCACGCCGGGCACTTCCTCTTCTCGCGCCAGCAGCAGATTCTCCACCTCGACAGCCTGATGGCGGGCCAGCCTCCGCTGATCGTCTCGCCCTACGACGCCGAACTCTTCGGCCACTGGTGGTACGAGGGGCCGAGCTTCCTCGACCAACTGGTGCGCAAGATTCATTTCGACCAGCAGGACATCGCCCTGCTAACGCCGAGCGAATACCTCGAAAAGTTCCCCGGAGCGCAGGAGTCCACGCCCAGCATGAGCTCGTGGGGCTACGGCGGCTACAGCGAGGTGTGGCTCGAAGGATCGAACGACTGGATCTACCGGCATCTGGAGAAGACGGCCGAGCGGATGATCGATCTCGCGCGCCGGCACGAGAACCCCGACGCGTTGACGCGCCGTGCGCTCAATCAGTGCGCCCGCGAGCTGCTCCTCGCGCAGGCGAGCGACTGGGCCTTCATCATGAAGACCAACACCGTCGTCGATTACGCGCGCAAGCGCACGGAAACGCACATCGGCCAGTTCATCAAGCTCTTCGAGATGATCGAATCGGGTACGATCGACGAAAGCGTTCTCGCAATCATCGAGTCGCGCGACAACATTTTCGAGGACATTGACTACCGCCTCTACGCCCCGCTCAACGGCAAGGTTTGATCTCGTGCCCCGGGTGGTTGCGCCGTCGCTCCTCTTCCTGCTTCTGCTGCTTCCCGGTCTGCTGGCGGCGCAAACCGTGGATGGCGATGCGCCTTCCACGCCAACGCTTGAGCTGCGCGGCTACGTTGTGCCGCTCTACGCCTACGAGCCGGCCTTCGACTACGGCACGCTGCTGCACGAGACCGCCGAGGCAGGCGCCAACGCGGTGAGCATCCTCGTCGTGCTCATGCAGGACAACGCCGAGTCCACGCAGATCTACGCGAAGCCCCACCGCACCTGCCCGGACGACGCGGTGCGCCGCACGATTCGTCAGGCGCGGGCCGAGGGGCTCGCCCCGATGCTCTTCCCCATCGTGCTGCTCGAAAATCCGCAGGGTGACGACTGGCGCGGCAGCCTGCGCCCGGCCACGGTCCACGACTGGTTCGAGAGCTACCGCACGTGGATGCGCCACTATGCCCGCATGGCGCGCGAAGAGGGATGCGCGTGGATGAGCGTTGGCAGCGAGCTCTCCTCGATGGAGCAGCACGGCGCCGAATGGCGCGAGACGATCGCCGCCGTGCGTACGGAGTTTCCGGGCAGCCTGCTGTATTCCGCCAACTGGGACCACATCGACGGCCCCGACGGGTGGTGGACCGAGCTCGATGCAATGGGGCTCTCGTCCTACTACGAGATCGCGCGCACGCCCGACGCCACGCAGGCTGAACTCGATGCGGGTTGGCGCGAGTGGCGCGACTGGGTGCTCGAATGGCACGCGCACCTCGCGCCGAATCTGCCGATTGTGTTCACGGAACTCGGCTATCCGTCACGCGATGGCGGCGCGATGAAGCCGTGGGATTACACGACGGACGCGCCTGTGGATCTGGAGGAGCAGCGCATGGCGTATCGGGCTTTCATCGCTGCCTGGGACGGCCGCCCGGAAATGCACGGCGTGTTTGCCTATGCGTGGGTCAACTTCGGCAAGAACGAAGAGTCGAGCTACGCCCTGCGCGGCAAACCCGCCGCCGAGCTGTTGAAGAACTGGTATCGCCCACAGCGGGTGCATCTCACGGAACCGTGAGACGCACTTCTCACGCCCTGGCGGAAAGCAGACGGGGATCGAGGGCGAACGGTTCGGGTTTGCTGATCCGAACCTTGCGAAAGCCGGGATGCTGTGGGTTCAAAAGAAAGTTGGATTCGATCGGGATGATGACGCTGGGCACGCGCAGGACGGGCGTCCTCGCCGCGCGCCCCCACGCGTCGCCTACGCTCTTGCTGGCCGGACCGGGGGGCTGCACGTTCCAATCCCTGACCAGACTGTCTTTCCCGATTTCCTCAACCAGGGCGTCCGCGAATTCCACGCGGAACCGGACGTAGCGAAACGGGAGGAACGGATTCAGGTGGACGAGCGATTCCAGGGCCGCGAGCGAGAGGCTTTCGCTCGCGTAGACAACCCGGACGCCGGGGGAATTCCATCGGCCGCCATACGTGAAGGCGCCCTCGCCATCGAAGGCACTGGCCGCGTGCTTCTCCTTCACGATTCGCCACGCCACGGGCATCAGGAATAAACCCCGTGGTCAATGCGTCCCAGCAAGTCCTCGACTTCGCGCGCACCGACTTCGGTTCGCGCATATTCAAGCGGTGTTTCTCCGGCCAGCCCGACCTGGGGGGAAGCCAGCCACTGGCGCGCGGCCTCCTCGGACTCGCAGACCTCGACCGCCCTGCCCATCAACCGGGCATAGCGCACAACGCGGTCGGATTCGTCGCGCCCGAGAACCTGCCCCGCCCGGCGGCGCTGGAGAGTCGCCTTGGAGATCGCGAGCAGATCCGTCAGCCGGGCCATCGAAATGCCGAGCGCTTCCCGCAGATCATCGATTTCCTCAACGGCGAGCCCTTCCCGCAGCAGGGTGACGAGCCTGCCGGGTGCGAGCTGGCTGGCGCGCCCCTTCGTCCGGGCACCGCGAATCAGACGCAGGACGACGGTTCCGCCCGCGCCAACGGCGGCGGTCTTCTTCACGGTGCGTTTCTTTGTCCTGCCAGCCTGCGTCGTTGCCATGAGGGGCATGCCTTTGGTCTCAACTGAGGCGATCGATAGACTCATTTGGACCTGCTTGTCAAGGACCGCGGCGGGTTTCAGCCCTTTTGCGTCACCATGGCCGCTTGCCGGGTTGGAGCCACTTTGCACGGTGCTGCTGTGGCTCAATTTCCCCACCACGTTCAATGCGCTCCTCTTGTGGCTGAGGGGCCGGGACGTGTGAGCGGTTTTGCCGGGGGCGGCGGGCGGAGCGCTGTCAGACTTCGGAAGCGGAGGCCTCGAAGTTGCACAAAACCCGTTGTTGGCTTACGGTTTGGTGTCCTTGGCGTGGGTGGCGATGATGCCGGCGCTGTCTTGTCGCATCGGGGGAATGAGCGTATCAGGGCGTCAGCGGGGAATTTTCGTCTGCTTCGGATTAATGGCCCGCTTCCTGCCTTGGTTTGCAGTGCCCATCATCCTCTCCTCATCCTCCTCAAGGGAACACCCCCCGAGCACATCGCTGGGGGGGTGTTTTCTTAAGGACAGTGTTCGTGGTGGCTCAGGGGCCGAAGCGCGCGACATCACCGTCGCTGACGGTGCCGTTCGTTGGGTCGTAGGTGATGGGCACGCCCATCGTGGGCATGGCCATGGTCATGATCTGGAAGATGGGGAGCGCGCCATCGACGGCGATCTCGTGGGCCATGGTGCCGATCTTGTAGTCGGGCCCGGTGGAGACCATCGCCCACTGCGGTTCGGGAACGCGTCCGGCCTGCATCATGGAGTGGCCTTCCATGATGGCGCGATAGGTGCGCCTGTTGGCGCCGTCGGGCGTGTTGGTCGAGTTGTAATACACGAACGAGTGCTGGTGGTCGTGCATGATGAGGGGCTTGAACGTGTCGAGCGGCACGGAGGTGATGTAGGCGATGGGGGTCGAAAGGGTATAGGGCACGAAGGGCATCTTGCCCATGCTCATGGTCATCACGTTGGTGCGGTGGAGGTCGTCGTACACGTTGGGCGGATAGGCGTTGTAGTCGACGGCGTAGGCTTCGAGGGCCGTGGCGACGGCACGCATGTCGGCCTGGACGCGCGAGATTTTCGAGCGCGTCTGGGCTTCGAGGAAGTTCGGGACGGCGATGGCCGCCAGGATCGCAATGATGGCCACGACGATGAGGAGTTCGATCAGGGTGAACGCGCGGCGCGCGCACGGGGAAGTCTGCATGAGGAGCCTCCTGAGGGCAGACGGCGAAGACGGCAGTCTTCCGGCGGAGTGCCGGAGCCTGCGGTTTGTGAGGGAGATGCGATGAAGGAGGGAGGCTCAGGCGGCCTTGGGGGGCGGCACGGCCACGCGCGCAGTGACGGAGGTTTCCTGCTCGCCGGTGAGGGACACGGCAAGGCGTAGGAGGCGATGCTCAACGAGGGCGCGGGGAGGGTTCTGCATCAGGAACACGTACCCAAGCGAGGGGGGCATCATGTGAGGAATGCCGCCGGTTGGTGAACACCGTCCGGGCATCGCCACGGGAATTCCCGAGGGAGTGGCCCCACTGGGGCGTCCATGCCCGCAGCAGCACTGCGCGGGCTCGCGGCCCAAAGTCGTGCGCACGGGACAGGAGGAGCAGGCGCAGCGCTGGGGTGCTTCTTCCTTCTCGACGCGTGCCGGCCGCCAGAACTCCATGGTCAGCGCGTCGCCCCAATGCCATGCCGCTCCGGTTTCCGCTGCGCCCGTGACAACAAGCACAGAGAGCAGCAGAAGCGCCGCGAAGGGGCGGTAAGGCATCAGGTTGGCGGAGTGACGGTTGGCCATGGCGCGCAGGGCGATACGCGATGCCCGGGCGCCTTGTCATCATAAATCAAACGCGACAACAGTTGTCCGCTCATGTCCGCGCATTCCCGCAAAGAAAATGCATCCTTTTCCCTTTCGCGCTGCCCTGTACTTCGTGAACACGACTCCATGTGGCAGGAAGTGCAGCGATGAAAGACGAGGAACTGGAAACGGCCTGGGGCGCCTTCGCGGCGACGCGCACGCCAGAGGCTTTCGAGAGATTGTGGAACGCGGGACGCGGGTTGGCGATGCGGTTGGCGTGGATGGCCGTCGGCGATCCCGATGCGGCCGAGGACGTTGTCGCGGCGCTCTTCGCACGTTTGTGGTGCGACGACAGCCGCGCGCTGCCTGCGGGGCTGAGCGCTCGCCAGGCGCTGGTGCGCTGGACGTTCGACGAGGCGCGCACCGCCAACCGGCGGCGCTGGCGTCAACGCGGCCGTGAAGCGGAGCTTGAACCGTTGGCCGCCTCGCTTCCATCGGATGTGGCGGGGCCGCGCGCCCACGCCGCCAGCCGCGAAACCGCCGAGCGGGTGCGCACGCTGATTCACACGCTGCCGGAGAAGTACCGCGAGGCGCTGATTGCGTGTGAGGTCCAGGAACTGACATTGGCGGAGGCGGCGCGTTCGCTCGGCCGTCCCGAGCGCACCGTGCAGGCGCAGGTGCGGCGCGGCAAGGCGCTGCTGGAGCGCAAGCTGCGCGGCGCGGGGCTTACGCTTTCGGTCGCGGCCGCGCTCGCCGCCGTGGGCGAGCACGCTTCGGCGGCCACAACGGCGCTGACGGCGGCGGGCATCGTCGAGCGGTCGGCCGCACTCGTGCAGAATGCCGGTCCCCTTGCGACGGCGTCCGCCGGGTTGTCGAAGGCGTGGCTGCTTGCCGCAGCCGTGGCGGTCGTCGTGCTTGGCACGGTGGGCGTTGTTGCCTGGAGCAACGGAACGAACGGCGGAGGGCAAGGTGCGCCCGCGTCCGTTGTAGCCGCTGCCTCTTCGCTCCCCGCATCCGCACCGGACGCGCCCGCCGCTTCATCGCCTTCATCGGACGATGCGGAAGCTGAAGAAGCCGCGGGGCGCGCGGGCGAGACCGGGAGCGCGGATTCTTCGCGCAGCGCCACGCTCGCCGAACTCATCGAGGAAACGGAGGCGCAGACGGGGGAGACTTCCGCAGGTTCCACGGGTGATTCGGAAGAGGAACTCGACGGACCCGTCGCGGAGTGGACCGGCCGCGTCGTCTCGGCAGAGGGGGGCATTCCCATCGCCGGGGCGCGGGTCGGGCAACTCGAGGCGAAGGAAGGAATCGGCGCATTCGCGACGGAGCCGCTGACGCCGGAGGCGACGGTCACGGTGACGACGGACGCGGACGGGCGCTATACGCTGCGCATTCCCGCGCCGGAACCGTCCGCAAACTCGTTCCTGGTCTTCGTCGCCGAGGCGCCCGGGCACGGGTCGCTGGCCGCGATGACGTTCAGTGCCCTCGTGCAGCCCACGGGCAACCGCATGGACTTCGAACTGCCTGCCGCCGGGCACATCACCGGCCGCGTGGTGGACGGGGCGATGCGGCCGCTGGCGGGGACGACGGTGGGCTACTTCATCCTGAACGAGCCGGACTTCACGCGTATCATGGAAGGCCCTGTGACCTTTGCCACGGGGTGGACGACGACCGGGAAGGACGGCGGATTCGCACTCGAGGCGCTGCCGCAGGGCTGGACTCTCTCCGTCCCCGTTTTTGCGCCGGGTTTCCCGGCGACCGTGCGTGATGACATCGCCGTGGGCGTGGAGGACCTGACGATCATCGTGGAGGAGGCTGCCGGGCACATCGTCGGCCAGGTGCTGGCCGGGGGAGAACCCGTGCCGTCCATCACGGTGACGGCCGTCGTGCCGCCCGAGCCGAACACGATGCGGCTCCAGCGGACACTCGTGGAGCGCTGGACGGCGCGGACCGGCGAGGACGGACGCTTCGAATTGGCCGTGCCGGCGGCCGGTCCTTATCAGGTGCTCGCCTCCGGCGGCGAGGACTCGGCGCGACGCGTGACCGCCGCCGAGGTCGAAGTGGAGGCGGGAGGCACCGTCGAGGTGGAGCTGAGCATCCCCGCCGACGCAGTCGTGCAGGGGCGCGTCATCGAGGCGGACACGGGCTCCCCAATCGCCGGGCTGGGTGCCAGCACGACGCCCTACTTCCGCGACATGCCTGACGGCCGCACGGAGCGCATTGACGACCCGGACCGCACCGAGGTGCGCACGGGCGCTGACGGGCTCTTCACCTTGCAGGTACCGCTGATCCTGAGGGAGGGCGTGGGATCTGCAAGCTTCTACTTCGATCCGCCCGCGGGATGGATTGCGGCCAACGACGATCGGATTAGCGGCTACACCGTATATCTGTCGAAGGTGGCACCTGGGGCGACGGTGCCGGTGGACATCGTGCTGCGGCGCAGCGCGGTGCTGCGGGGCCGGACGGTGGACGCGGCGGGCACGCCCGTGCCGAATGCCGGGGTCGGGTTGCGTGGCCGCCAGACGGCCACGGCCATCTCGGACGGCGAGGGCGGCTTCGAGATCGCGGTTCCACCCGGCACGGATGCAGTGCTGACGGCGATGACGCCAGGCTTGTACGGTGATGCGATGGTCCCCGTACCCGCCGAGGGCGCGGTGCCCGAACTCACCATAGTGATGCGCGAGACGGGAATCGTTGGCGGCACGGTGCTCGACGCCGATGGCAAGCCGGCGGAGGGGCTGTTCGTCCAGTTGTGGAAGAACTTCGCGGGCGGGCGCACCTCCTCCGCCGTGGGGACACCCTCGCCCGTGAAGACGGCAAAGGACGGCACGTTCCGGTTCCAGGATGTGCCGCCGGGCGAGGTGCGCGTCCGGGTGACTCGCGAAAGGTCGTCAATGACAGACCTGAACCTGCCGGTCAGCCTTGAACTCGAGCCCGGCGGAATCCGCGACGACCTTATCGTGCGCCTGCGGGCCGCGGGACGCAGGATCGACGGTGTCGTCAGCGACACGGAGGGTGCTCTGCTGAAGGACGTCGAAGTCTATGCGATGGTGGATCTGCCCGAGGGCGACAGGCCATGGAGCAGCAGCCGCGTCCGCACTGGCGCGGACGGCTACTTTGCGATCGAGGAGATCCCCGACGGGGAACTGAGCGTCGTCTGGTTCCATCATGCGGACTACGAGAGCCTGCCGCTGAGTGAACGGAGCGTCGAGGATGCCCCCTTCAACGTGACGATGAAGCGGCGGCGCGAGGCCGTGGTGCGGATCGTGGACGCGGTCACTGGCGCGCCACAGGGCCGCGCGGCCGGAAGGCTGCTGCGTCAGCACGGTTGGGGCTGGCAGATCGTCGATGGGTTCAACGGTGTCACGCCCGAAAAGGGGGACGGAATCATCCACATGGGGCGGCTGGACGACAAAACCTACCTGTTCCAGGCGTCGGAACTCGACGCTGCGGGCAAGGCGACGGGGCGGCGCGGACAGGTGAGGTTCAAGCCGTCGGAACTGCCGAGCGACGCGCCGCTGGACGTGCGTGTGGGAATGGGATCTCCCGCCGGTGGCAGGGTGGTGATGATGGACGGTGGCGCGCCTGTCGAGGGAGCCAGGGTCTACGCCGACGTGCCGACGGACAACTGGAACGAGCGCCAGCCGCCGGACGCGCGCTTCGACGTCGAGGCCGTAGTGACGGACTCAGCCGGGGCCTTCCGATTCCCGTCGCTCGGTCCGGGCGAGCACCGCATCCGGGTCGAGAAACCTGGACTGTTCGAGGCCGTGCCGCGCTGGATCGTTGTGCAACCCGGCGGCGAGAGCGAAAGCGTGACCATCAAGATGGGAGTGAAGAAAGAGTAGGATTTCTTCCATCGCCCTACTTTGCAGTATTGCACCGCGGTTTGCTGCCGTGGTGCAATACCTTGTTTGTATTCACATTCCGAGGAGCGAAATCACCGCCGTGACGCTCTCCCGCCGCTTCGAGTATCCCCCCCTGCTTCGGCATCCCGCTGCCGTGTTTGTCGTCGCGGCCCTTTGGGGGGTCATGCGTTTTGCCTGCGGGGAGGTCGGTGACGATGCACTGATCACGTTCACCTACGCGCGCAATCTGGTGGAGGGCGCGGGGTTTGTCTTTAATCACGGCGAGATCGTATACGGAACGACTGCGCCGCTGTGGGGTTTGTTCGCTGCAGCCGGAATGAAGTTGGGTGTGACGCCGTGGACGTGGTCACTCTGCTGGGATGTGCTGTTCGGCGGTGTGGTATTGTGGCGGCTGCGCGAGATTCTCGCGGCGGTTGATTCTGTGGAGCTCTTCCCACTGGTGGGCGGCCTGATCGTTCTGGCTTCAGCGGATACGCTTCATCCTGCGGGGATGGAGACGGGGCTGTACAATGTATTCGTGTTCAGTGCTCTGGCGGCGCTCGTTTGCCGGCGCGCGCCGTGGCAGGCGATGATGTGGGCTGGGTGGGCGATGGCGCTGCGCCCTGACGGAATCGCAATCCTTGGCGTAGCAGGCCTGTATGGCCTCGTACGGCTGTGGGGAGAACGGAACTGGCGCCCGTGGGTTGTGACGGCGGCGCCCCTGGCGATTCCCGCTGCTGCGGCTATCGCGGTCTTGGCATACTTCGGCACCCTCGTCCCGCAATCCGTTGTTGCCAAGGCGGTGGTGTCTGATCGCGCTCCCGTTGAGTACCGATTCTGGTACATTCTGCTGAAACAGATCGCTTGGAATCACGGGCTGCCGAACGTTCCAGCGCTCCTTGCGGTGGCCGGAGTTGGTATTTGGGCGCGCGACAGTGTGCTGCGCCCTGTGACTGCTTTTTTGGCTGCGTATTTGGCGTTTTTTATTGCAGGGGGTGCTCCGGGTTTCCCGTGGTACTACACACCGCTGGCACTGTTGGCCTGCCTGTATGCCGTGTTGGGGGCCATGGCGCTCGTGCGGCGTATTGCCGAGTTGCGAGGCTACGATTCCGCCTCGCCGGGCTTCTCCGTCCCTGTCTGGACTTTCGTGGCGGTGGCTGCCGCCGTGCTCCCCCAGCTCCCCGGCATGACGACGCTTGACGCGCGGGCTCTCCTGTCCATGAGCCCAGATCTTTCGAATCGCCGGTACCGAGAGATCGCCGAGATGCTGAACCGGGAAAGCACGCCTCCTCCTCGGCTGGCCACCACCGAGATAGGTTATCTTGGCTATTTCTTTGATGGCTATGTCTTTGACATCTATGGCTTGGTCACTCCCGAGAGCATCGAGGCCATCGAGAACGGCATTGCCCCGATCTTTATCGCCGACAGCGAATGGTACATCGTCCCCGTCCAGAGCCTCGATCCTGAGTGGGTCGACAAAGAGGCGCGCGGTCCGGCCGATGCCGCCGGGTATACGCTGCATTCCAAGTGGGACTGGCCGGGGGGCTGGACCTATGTCTTCCGTCGCCCCGTGAACACCGCCGCCCCGTGACCCGAGCGGCACTCCACACCGTGCTTTTTCTTGTCTCGGTTTTCGGGGTTGCCCGTAGCCAGTCAGGGAAGTGAAGACCTGCAGGGTATTTTCCTTCATTGGTCTTGGCAAGTGGGGCGCTTTGATGAAGATGTTTCTCAAAATCGATTTCGCTTCTCTTCTTAAGCACCACTGCCTTGTATTTGTGTTTGCTGGGCTGTGGGGAATCATGCGTTTCGCGTATGCCGAAATAGGTGATGACGCGATGATTACCTTCACTTACGCGCGCAATCTGGTGGAGGGAAACGGCTTTGTCTTTAACCCGGGTGAGGTCGTTTACGGGACAACGACACCGCTATGGGGGTTGTTTGCAGCGTTGGGCTTGAAGATCGGGGTGGCGCCCTGGACATGGACACTATGCTGGGATGTCATTTTCGGCGGCGTTGTGTTGTGGCGGATGCGTGAGATACTTGGGGCGGTTGATGCTGCCGTCTTTTTCCCTCTTGCCGCTGCGCTTGTTGTTTATGGTTCCGCCTATACGCTGCGCCATGCCGGCATGGAAACTGGATGTTACAATGCGCTGATCTGGAGTTCCCTTGCGGCGCTTGTTTGTCGGCGTGCGCCATGGCGGGCAATCTTTTGGGCCGGATGGGCGATGGCACTGCGTCCCGATGGTATTGCCATACTTGCCGTCGCGTGCGTGTACGCTGTTGTGCGTCTATGGGGCGAACGCGACTGGCGCCCGTGGGCGACCAGTGCAGCGCCTCTGGCTATTCCGGGGGTTTTTGCCTTGGCGTTGCTGTTGTATTTCGGAACCCTGATTCCCCAGTCTGTTGTGGCCAAATCCTACGTCACCCACCGTGCTTCCCATTTTCATCAGTTCTGGTATTTGCTTGTTCGCGGGATTATCTGGAACATGGGTGTCCTTAACGTTTCCGCTCTATTTGCTGTGTTCGGCTTTGGACTTTGGATTCGCGACCGTACCTTGCGCCCGGTTGCTCTGTTTGTTGGTGCTTACATCGGTTTCTTTGTCGTTGGACGGGCGCCTGCCTTCCCTTGGTACTACACACCGCTCGTGCTAGTGGGATGTCTTTATTTTGTCATAGGAGGCTTGGCAGTCGCCCGATATCTGGTTGAACGCTGCGGCGCCAGAATGCCCAATCCTCGGGTTGCCTTCCCTGTCTTGTACGCCTGCCTTGTGCTGGCTGCGCTTCTCCCCCAATTGCCCGTGATGACCACGTTCAACCGGGGAGCATTCCTCGTCATGGGGCCCGAGCTGCACCATCACAGGTACAGGGAGATCGCCGAAGCGATCAATCGGGAGAGCAAAGGTGCAGCTCGGATGGCAGGGCTGGAGATCGGTTATTTCGGCTATTTCCTTGAGGGGCATGTTTTTGATACGTGCGGTCTGGTGACTCCGGCGAGCATCGAGGCCATGAAAACCGGCACCCATCCCCTCCTTGTCGCCGACAGCGAATGGTACGTCGTCCCGACCTGGTCCTCCGACCTCTCCCGGGACGAGGCAGAGATAGCCGACGCTGCAGGCTACACCTTGCATTCCAAGTGGGACTGGCCGGGGGGGTGGACGTATGTCTTCCGCCGGCCTGTGAAGGCGGTTGCTCCGCCGCCGGCGCCTGCCGGGTGACGCCTTGTTGACAACCGCGAGGCCCTTCGCGCTAAATCGGGCCCAGCGTGATGTTTATCCCCGGAATGGAACCTATTGGCTCTCATGAAAATCAACGGTATCAACGTCGTTTTCGTCTATGTCAGCGATATGGACGCATCGCGTCGCTTTTATGAGGAGAAGCTCGGCCTTGGAAAGCCGGAACTCGACACTCCGAAATGGATCGAGTGGAAGCTGGGCAAGGGGGCGAACTTCGCCATCCACAGGGCCAGCCACGAGATGCTCGAGGGGCTGGTGCCCGCGCGCAGCAGCGTCCGCTTCTCCCTCATGGTAGAGGATATCCGCGAGGCCTACACCACGCTCTTCGAGAAGGGCGTGCGCGTCCTCTCCGAGCCGATGGATGGCGCGGGGTTCCTCTACTTCGAGTTTCAGGATCCGGACATGAACGTGATTCGCCTGATCCAGTTCATCAAGAAATAAGCGCGTCCTTCCCGGCCGTTCCCGAGATCACCACAGCCGGTGGAATGGAAGCTCCGTGCCATGGCCGAAGGGTGGAAAACCTACAGCGGAGTTGTCCACGTTCACACGGACAAGAGCGGAGGCGCGCCCTTCGAGGCCATCCTGCGTGCCGCCAAGGAGACGAAGGCGGACTTCGTCGTCCTCTCCGACTGCGGCATTCGTCTGGGTGAGGCCAAGAGCCTGGAGGGGTGGCACGACGATGTGCTGGTGCTGGTGGGCGAGGAGGTCTGCTGCCCCGACGGGCATTTCCTGGCCTTTGGAATCGACGAGGAAATCGGGCACACCACGGCGTTCTCGCATGGACTGGAACTCGTCCGTGCACAGGCGGGCTCGGTGGTGGGCACGCACTATCATTTCGAGGGAATGACGCTTCCGGCCGGGGTGCCGCCGCCGCTCCCCTTCGAGAGCGTGGACCTGGCGGAATTGTGGTCGTTCCACGATGAGTTTGTGGCGCGGGCAAAGGGGCGGATGGCCGTGCAGTTTCACGGACGGCCCGAGCGCTTGCTGATGGGGCCGGAGTCGAACCTGCTCCGCCGCTGGGACGCCGAGCAGGTGCACCGCCCGCTCCCCGCCGTGGGTTCCGTGACGAGCCTGTGGCGCAAGGAGCCGCTGCTCGACTGGAAGGAGTTCTTTCCCTGTGGCGTTTCCTTCCGCACGATTCGCACGGTGATCCGCTGCCCCGAGCTGCCCCAGCGCTCCGCCGCCGCCTGCAACATTGCGTGGAATGCGCTGCGGCGCGGAACGTCGTACCTCGCCAACATTTCGCTGGGTGATCCGGCGGGCTTTGACTTCGCGTTCATCGACGCCGTCGGCAACGAGTACCGCATGGGCGATTCGGTGCTGTGGCGGCGCAACGGGCGGATTCGCGTGACACTGCCGCATGCGGCGGAAGTCATCATCCGCCTGAACTCGTTTCCGCTGCTTTGGGGCACGGGCAAGGATTTCGACTTTCCGGCGCCGTGCCCGGGCGTTTACCGTGTGGAAGTGCGCAGCGACCGCCGCTACTGGATTCTGAGCAACGCCATCCGCGTGGTGAAGGAAGACGGTGCCACCGTGCGCCCCACGACGGTGATCGAGTTCACCTGACGATTCCGCTCCGCCCGGTCCGTGAAAGACCCCGTTCCATGCCGCATGTCGTTCACGTGTACAAAGACTACTGGCCACCGATAGTGGGTGGCATCGAGCGCTGCATCCACTGGATGGCGACAGGCGCGGTGCGCGAGCACGGTTGGGAAGCGACGGTGCTGGTGAACGCGCGCGGCCGCGAATCGCGCGAGCGCGAGAGCGACGGCGTGCGTATCGTGGAAGTGGGGGAGTGGGGGCGTGCGCTGTCGGCGCCGATCTCGCCGCGCTTTCCGCTCGCGATGCGGAACCTGAAGGCGGACGTGTGGCACTTCCACCTGCCCAACCCCACGGGGGACGTCTCCTATCTGCTGACACGGCCGAAAGGCCGTGTCGTCGCCACGTACCACAGCGACGTCGTGCGCCAGAAGTGGGCGATGGCGGCATACGGTCCGTTTCTCAACGCCTTCCTCCGGCGGTGCGACTGCATCATGCCCACCTCGCCGCGCCTGATCGACGCCTCCGCCGTCCTGACACGCTTTCGCGCCAAGTGCACGCCCGTGCCTCTGGGGATGCCGCTGGAGAAGTTCGCGCGCACGGCGGCGGCGGCCCAGCGCGCCCGTGAAGTCAGGCGCCAGTACAAGGGCTTCCCGCTCATCGTTTTCGTCGGAGTCCTGCGGTACTACAAGGGCTTGCAGTTTCTGATTTCGGCGATGCGGGGTCTGCCGCGCGTGCAGGCCGTGCTGATCGGCGACGGACCGGAACGCGAGCCGCTCAAGGGACTCGCCGAGGAACTCGGCGTCGGCGACCGCATTGCCTTTCCGGGTTTCCTCGACGACGAGGAGATGATCGCGCACCTGCACGCGGCTGACGTTTACGTGCTGCCGAGCCATCTGCCCGCCGAAGCCTACGGTCTCTCGCAAATCGAGGCCATGGCCGCGGGGCTGCCGGTCGTCAGTTGCGACCTGCCGACCGGCGTGCCGTTCGTCAATCTCCACAAGGAAACAGGGCTCATCGTTCCCCCTGCGGACGACGAGGCGCTGGCGCAGGCCATTGCCGAGCTGCTGTCGAATCAGTCGCAGCGCCTGCACATGGCCGAGACGGCGCTGCGCCGCGCGCACGCAGAGTTCACGGACACGCGGATGAACGAACGGGTGATGGATGTTTACCGCCAGGTGCTCGGCCCGTCCTGAGAATGCTCAGTCCTGAGCGGCGAGTTTCCAGAGGCCGTCAATTGCGGCGTGCCAGGCAGCGGCCTTCTTTGCAATGCCTTCGGCAAGTTCGGACGATTCGGCGCGCAGCACCTCGATCGATGCGCGGACATTGGCAGGGTTGGGCGAGCCCGTTTGCGTGCGCGCAGCGACGAGCTTCTCCGGGTCGGTGAGCGCGGCCATCTCTTCGGGGGCGAGGGGCTTTGACTCCGTCCCCAATTCCGCCAGCTCGGCATTGATCGCGTCGAGCGTGAGTTCGCCCGCTTCCTCGCACCGCTTCACGGCGCGGCCCAGCACACGGTAGCAGTCGCGGAAGGCAAGACCACGCGAGGCGGCCAGGAAATCCGCCACGTCCGTGGCGTTCAGAAACCCTTCGCGGCAGGCATCACGCATTTTGGCGGTGCGCACGTCGAGGCGGTCGAAGACGCCGGCGTAGATGCGCGCGGCGCCGCGCACTTCCTCCGCGATGTCGAGCGCGAGGTACTTGGTCCACTGCGTGTCGCGGTTGTAGCCGAGAGGCGCGGCCGTGGCGATGCCGAGGAAGGCCTGGACGATGCCAGCAGCGGCGGCGGCCTTGGCGCGCGTCACTTCGGCGAAATCGGGATTCCGTTTCTGGGGCATGATGGAACTGCCCGTGACGAATTCGTCGGGCAGGCGCACCCAGTCGCGCGGCGGCGTGCTGAGCAGAATGAGATCCTGCCCGATGCCGGAAAGGTGCCCGAGAAGCTGGGCAGCGGCGAAGGCAAAGCGCGCTTCCAGTTCCCCGCGTGCCCAGATGGCATCGACTGTGTTGTTCGTGGGGCGTGCGAATCCGAGAAGCGCGGCGGTGCGTTCGCGGTTCGTCGGCCAGCGCGATCCATAGGAGGCCGCCGCGCCCAGCGGGCATTCGTCGAGCGCATCGACGACCGCACCGAAGGCGGCGAGGCCGCGCAACAGGCGCGCCGCGTAGGCCGCCGCCCAGTGCCCCCACGTGGAGATCATGCCGGGCTGCATGTGGGTGAAGCCCGGGCAGGGGGATGCGGCGTGGGTGGCGGCGTGATCGAGCAGCGTTTCAATGAGCAGGGCGATTTCGGCGGCGCGGCCGGCGGCCTCGTCGCGCAGCCACAGGCGCATGTCCGTGGCCACCTGGTCGTTGCGGCTGCGGCCGGTGTGCAGGCGTCCGCCCATGCCCGCGCCGGCCTTCTCGGTGACGAGGGCCTCGACGGACATGTGGACGTCCTCGCAATCGGGGCGCAGGATCGCGCCTCCGGCGGCGTGGTGGTCGCGAATGGCAAGGAGAGCATCGAGGATCGCGCGCCGCTCCGCATCCGTGAGGATGCCCTGCTCGCCGAGCATGATGGCGTGGGCGGCGTTGACAGAGAGGTCGTGCGGGATGAGGGCGTGGTCTGCCTCGGGGCGGGCACGCACGTCCCACCCCGCGCAGAACGCGACGTTCTCCGCACCAATGGCCGCGTCTCCGACGCGCTTGGCCCACACGGGGCCGCCGGAAGAAGGGGAACTCATGGCGACGGGTGCCGCTCCCTGGGGATGAACTGCCGCTTACTCGAAGAGAGCCTTCTCTTGCAGCAGCGGGACCTTCGTTTCGATGTGGCTGGCGACGTTCTGGAAGAACTTCTCGAGATCGGCGGTGCTGATATCGTAGGGTTCCTCGGCCAGCGTGTTGATGTCGATCTTCACGCCGAGAGCGAGGTCGGGGCCGCCCTGCTGGCCCGTGCGGATCGGGTAGACGTGCAGGCGCCGGTTGACGGTGACGCCATCGTCGAGGGCCGGGCGCGAATGCGCCTGAACCTGAAGTTCCATGAGGCGCTCGCCAAACAGGTTCTTGGACGAGAGCAGCGTGTTCTGCATCCGCTGATTGGCGCTCGATGCCGTACCGGCGATCATTTCAACGACGACGCCGATGCGCGAGGCGGTCGCACCGCAGTGCTCGCTCAGCGTGGTGTGAATGCGCATCGCCTGGGGGATGAAGCGGTCGAAGGCTTCCTTCAGGCCGAGCGTCTTCATGGTCATCTGGCCCTGCTCGGTGCGCTCGATCTCGCCGGGCATCATACGGAACTGGACCTTGGCGGGGGCGACTTCAAGGACGAGGCGCTGGTCCTTGGAGGCAAACAGCACGCGGGGCTGGTCGGCCGGCGCGTTGGGGGGAAGCTGGGCGAAACGGGGCTCAGCGTCGAGCTCGGGAAGACGCCAGGGGAGCGACTGGGAGAAATTCTGGAAGTCCTGAACGTCGAGTTTGCGGAGAAAAAGGCCCATCAAAATGGACGGAACCTGGAAGTTGGGCAACATGCGGGTCTCCTCGCGGGTGGTGCACGGCGTGGAGTTCGGAACCCCTCCGGCGCGGCGTTGGCAGTCAAAGAGCCAGCTCCCCGACGGTGCAACCCCAACCTGACTGCGTTCTGCGCGGTTCGTTGTTCGTGGCTCGTCTGGCGCGGACAAAGCGCCCCGGTTCGCGGCATGCCGGGAACGCTGTTCCCGAACCACGAGCCACGCGGAACGAACCGCGCCATTTTCTCTTGCCAGTGTTGGGCGCTGCCCGGATGCCCATCGCCATGAGATCGCGAACGAAACAACGGGGCCGCGCCGCCGGCCCGCCCGGACTTTGGGGCACTCTCTGGCGCCTGACGCTGGTGGGCGCGGTGCTGTTTGCCGCTGCCGCTGCCGCGGGCTACGCGACGGTTGCCCACCTGGTGAAGACCCCGGAGACGCAGGCGCCCGACCTGCTGGCGATGGAACTTGTCGACGCCATCCGGGAAGCCTCCGCCGAAGGTTTCTCCGCGCGCGTGGCGGGGAGCGAGCCGAGCAGCGTCCTGCAGCCCGGTCAGGTGGCCGCCCAGCGCCCTTTGCCCGGCACGTGGGTCAAGGAAGGCGCGACGATCCAGCTCATTCTGGCCGAATAGGGCGGGCTACGCGGCTGCCCGGGCGACGACGACGAGAGCATTGCCCAGCCGCGCGGGAGCCAGCACGGCCTGCTTGGCGGCGGCCAGACGGCCCGACGCGCCGGATTCGCTGCCGCTGCCGCTCGCCGTGGTCAGGCGGCGCACGCGAAAGCCTTCGCTCTCCAGCAGCGTCGCCAGCGCACGCGGCGCAAACAGATGAAAGTGGTACGCGGGAATCAGCATGTTCCACGCGGCGCCGTGCAGCCGCGCACGCAGGGAGCGCGCGTTGGGCGTTTGCAGCAGCAGCGTGCCGCCGGGGGCGAGCAGCCGCCGGGCACGGCGTGCGAAGGCACGGGGATCAAGCACGTGCTCGATCACGTCGAGCGCCACAATGGCGCTGAACGTCGCGGGCTCCAATTCGCCAAGTTCGAGAAAGTCGCCCTGGGAAACGAACGCGCCCGGGTTGCGCCGGCGCGCCGCTCCCGCCAGCGCCGCGGACAGTTCGATGCCCTGCACGTCCCAGCCGCGGGCCCGCGCGATCTCCATCAGCTTGCCGGTGCTGCATCCGATGTCGAGAAGCCTGCCCTTGGGGCCGCCGGCCTGCTCGAGCAGGCCGAGGCGGCGTGCGAAGTACGCGGCGCGCGCCTCGTCCGAACGCTCCTGATGTAGCACGGCCTGCTCGCCCTCGAAGTGCGCGTTGGCCTCCACGGTGGGGAGCGGCGCGAGCACGATGGAGCCACAGCCCCCGCAGCGGCGGTAGGCAGAGCCATCGGCTTCGAGGACAATCCCGGCGCTGCCGAGCGGAAAGCTGCAAATGCCACAGTTCATGAAGGGAAGGGTGCCCGGTGGCGAAGCAGGCGGCAAGGATGATAGGGGGCTAGTTGCCCGGGGGGCCGTAGGGCCTGACGGGTGGCTTGGGGCGCGCCGGTGGCGGAGCGTCCGGCGGGGTGGCCGAGGGCCAGGCGCCGCCGTGCTCCACCGAGGCATCGTAGCCCTGCGCCCGGTTGGGCACGTCGCTCCATGCGTTCATTGCCGCGCCATCCTGATCCGGGCGCGTCTGGTTGATGTCGAACCCGAGTGGCTTGGGGAAGACCATGCGCCGCAGGGCCTCGAAAACGACCACGGATTCCTTCTTCTGCGTGCCCTGCAAGTCGAACAGCGTCTCCTGCCAGTAGAAGATGTCGGGGAAGAGCGAATTGTTGGCGAACTCGCCCTGGCCGATCCAGCGGAACAGCAGGAGATCGTCGCGCCGGCGGTCCCGAAACTCAATGACGAGCGAGTAGCAGTCGAACGCATCGGCGGCGATGAAGCTCTCGAACGGCACCAGGTTGTCGTACTTGTACTTGATTTCGTCGATTTCGTCGAAGCGCACCTCCACGCGCTTCTTGAAGAGCCACAGGAGCCTGCGCTCGAAGACGATTGTCTGCGACTGGCGATTGGCCGCCACTTCCTTCACGCAGAGTCCCAGCGTGCAGGCCGCGAAGACAGGCGAGGTCTTCGCGTGCAGACTGTCGTCGTCCATCCAGACCTTCGGGCCGGTGGAAAGAAAGGGGAGGGACAAGGCCATATGGGGAAACCTCTCTCGTTGCGGTTCAGCAAGGTGTGGATCTAACTCGGAAGGGTATTCTGGCGCAGCACGCTGCACAATAGAAGATACGAAGGGCGTCGTTCATTATTCGAGGAAAAAGCGTTTCGCCTCCTGCCGGATCGGGATGATTCTTCCGCCGCGCCCGTCGAACCACGAACCACGAACAACGGTTGTCACTCATGTTCACCGGACTCATTCAGGAAATCGGTACACTCGAAGGCCTCGTCGACCGCGGCTCGGGCACGGAGCTGCGCCTTGCGGCGCCCGGCATGGCGCCGGCGCTCGAACGCGGCGAGAGCATCGCCGTGGACGGCGCGTGCCTGACCGTCGAGACGCACGACGCGGCGGGCTTCACGGCGTTCGCCTCGCCCGAGACGCTGGCGAAGACGACGCTGGGCGACCGCCAACCCGGCGACGCGGTCAACCTCGAGCGCGCCCTCGCCCTCGGCGGGCGCCTGGGCGGACACTTGGTCAGCGGCCACGTTGACGCCACCGGGCGCCTGCGCGCCGTCAAGGCGCTGGAGGACGCCTGGGAAGTCTGGGTCGAAGCCCCTGCCGAGATTCTGCGCGCTTCCATCCCCAAGGGTTCCATCGCCATCGACGGCATCAGCCTGACGCTCGTCGACCTCACCGCCGACGCCTTCTCGGTCTGGATCATCCCGGAGACGTGGCGGCACACGACGCTCTCGCGCCGGGCGATCGGCTCGCGGGTGAACCTGGAGACCGACATGATCGGCAAGTACGTGGCGCGCTACCTGGAGAACGCCCTCGGCGCGGGGACGAACCCCGGGCAGCTTGAGGAACTGTGGGCGAAGTTCCGGGATTGACCATTTGGTGCGATTTATGTTTCTATCTTGAATAATATCCTGCAAAAAGATGAAAATCGCTCTTGACGTATTGAGGGAGGGGGTACGTGCAATTCGTAACAGAATCTGCCGTGAGGTGTCTCCCCCATGACGATTTGGTTTTTGAGTTGGGTTGGCAGGCTTCATCCACAAGCGTCCAAGATGATCGTGGCGGTCGCGCTTCTCTCTCCGCTACTGTCGGTCGGCTGGGCGCAGGGCGGTGCCTACGGTGTTCAGGTTGCCTCGTTCGAAGAAGGACGGCAACACGCTGCGAGTGCCTTTGTGCAATCGGCTCCGGTTGCAGTTCGGTCGAGCCTCCAAGTCTTGCTTACCGAGGGACGCTGGCGCGTCTTGCTTGGGCCCTTCGCGACTTATCCGGATGCCTTGCTGGTTCGAGATGATGTTCGGACACGGGAATTATGGGCTCCCGCTGCGTTCGTTTACCGCTACGAGGCAGCACCCGATACGGAGTTCCTACGCCTGCTGGATCAACTGCCCCCTCTCTTCATTCCGAATGGCCTGGCAGCATCGGAACTGTCCGTTCAGAGCATTGCCGGAGACCCGATTTATGAGTCCCTTCGTGCTCTGGACCGGCCGGGAAACGACGAGTCATACGAGGCCGCTTTGACGCTCAGCTCTGCCTCGGTTTCGGCAGAGCAGCCATTGGAACCTGTTGTGGGCACGTGCCAGCGGGAGTCGGGGGAGCTTCGTACTTGGGCGTGCTTCACGACTGACGCATGTCCGAATTTCAAGACCTGTGGGTTTGGGGGGACTCAGAGCATCCGCACTATTGCGGTGGAGCCAATTTGTTCGGGCAATATCTGCACTCCGCGCGCCGCTTGTGGGGTTCAGGAATATGATGCCGATTTCGGGCTGGTGGGAGGTACCTGTGCCTGCTTCTAGGACTGCATCGCGTCTATTCCTGCCAGTCTTCATTCTCGGGATTTTGTCTGCTTCGCCAGCGTTTCCGGAGAATGATGTTCTGCAGATTGTCTCCGATTCGGCGACGAAGCACCTTTCCGAAATCTCGGGAAAGCTGATTGTCTACGATCTTATCGAGGAAGATTACCATTCTGTCGATAAGTTCAAAGTCAAGATGCAAAACATGGTGGACGATGCCGACCGAGCCCTGAGTGACGAATCGGTTTTTGCAAAGCATTCGGACGATGTGAAGCGTCAGGTCAGGGAAGACCTTTCGCGCACCCGGGAAATGTTTGCGGCGGCCTTGGAAGGTCTTCCGGGAAACGAGGATGTCGTCCGTTCTTGCAACGAGTTTGTTGGCCGTGTTGAGCTCGTTTGGGACGCATCAGCCTCCGCCTTGCGGCTGACAAGGATTGACGAACGCGATATCAATTCGATTCTCGACTCCATGGATTCGAGCAACGGGTTGGTTCAGTACTACCGGCTGAATAGTCCCCCTTCACATCTCATTCGATTGTACGAGCAGGACAAGACTTCCAATCTTGATGTTGCCCAGAATCGGCTGATTGTGGGACCCTCCCAGGTAAACGCAAGCCGCCAATGGCTGACCCAGACTCTGGGGATTCCTCTGATTGACTGGAGCCTGTTGCAGGAGCCCGTGATCAGTTCGCAAGGAACCGAGGTCTATGTGGCGACGCAAAGCCCGGACGGCCTTCGCTGGGAATGTGTGCTCGACCGCGCACTGGAATGGCGACTTAGGTCCATCAGGACAGGCTACAAGGCTCACGACCAGCAAGTGGTCACGTTTTCCGACTACATCCGCATTGACGACACGTGGCTGCCTTCGCGGACGGAGGCCTTGGAGTACGACGCACTGGGGGATGGCGGTCTCAAGTCTCGGAAAACCTTCACACTGCTGGAGTTCCACCCGGGCACGCGTCTCGATCCCGAAGACATCATGGCCTTGCCCCATAACGAGCAGGCGATTTCCGACGACGCGGGCGAATCTTCCAGCCATTAGACCGTGCGCTGGGCGACCCCGGTCAACTTGAGGAACTGTGGGCGAAGTTCCGGGGGGCGTGAGAGAAAAGGGACGCGAGGGACGGAAAGGGACGGGATGCGGGCTGGATTTTCACGGAAGGCCCCGGGAAACTCCAACAGTGCGGGGCACAATTTTCCGGAAGGCCCCGGGAATCCTTGGAAGAGTCCGATGCTACTCGTCGGCTTCGATCGCTTTGGTCCCTGTTGTCTCTTTCGTCCCGTTGTCCTGCTTTAGCACCACCGTGCCTTCCGCCTCCACGGCGCCCCACTCCCACAGGCCGCGTGGTTCCAGGAACTGGCGGCGCACGTCGGCGGGTGTGGTGGCGTCCGGCAGGGTGAATCGCAGCGTTTCGCCTTCCTGCCGGGGAGCGCCGAAGAGAAGCTCCAGATCGCGGAGGTCGGCGGGGGTCAGGCGTTCGGGGTGCTCGACGACGAGTGTGGTGTCGCGGGGGGCGGTGGCTTCGGGGGCGCGGGCGGCGTAGTCGGCGGCGGCCCCCCAGAGGTCGAGCGCGGCGGCGGGAGCGTAATCGGCTGCAAGGCGGTCGAGTGCCTGGGCGGCTGCGGCGGCGGGGCCGTCCCACGAGGCGCCCCAGGCCTCCAGCGGCCCCGACCGGGTGCGGAAACCGGTCGGGCTTTCGAGAGTCAGCAAGAGGGTCGTTTTGGCACGCCAGGGGCCGTCGCCGGGGGCTTGCTTGGGGCGGTCGGCGATCAGGATGGCGCGCAGGCGGGGGGCGCCGGGGGGTGGCTCGGCCGGGGTATTGGGGAGCACGGCAGCCGTCAGTTGGGCCGCCAGAGCGCGCAGGCGGGTCTCTGCCAGAGACCCGTCGAGAGCCCGGTGGGGGTCTTCGAGAGTGATTTCGGGGGGCGGGGCGACGAGGACGGGGGCGCCGGGGGGCAGGGCCGGAAGGGGCGGCGGGGGAGTTGTCTGCCCGCCCGCGGGCATCAGGACGGCACAAACGAGCAGGAGTCCGGGGAGTTGGTGCTGATGTGTCGGCACGGATTCGGCCCTTTCGCATTGACGGTTGGAATTGGGGAGGTCTGAGTGGGTACAGGGCTCAGGGGGCACTCAATTGCGCGGACGCCTTGTGAATCGGGGCCCGCGCCAACTGACACAATCCTTGCGTTAGCCTCTTCTTGCGCTAGACTTTCCCCGGCCCGGTTGGCCGATGCCGCCTCCCCAGGAACTCGTGAATGAATAGTTTCAAATCCATCGTCCTCTGGATCATCATCTTCATCGTCTGCATTGTGTTGGCAATGAAGATGATGGAGCGTACGATTCCCATTGAGCTGACGACCTCCGAATTTCTCTCGATTGCGGCCGAGAATGCCCCGCCGCCTGCGGAGGGCGAGGCGAATCGCGCCCTCAACCCTGCGTTCGACGGCGAGGTGGTGGACAAGGGTGGCAAGATCGAGGGCAGGCTCTCGACGGCGTTGCTGGCTGGCTCCAATCTGTCCGACTCCGTGCGGGCGAAAATCAAGAAGGGGAATTACCCGGAGGACAAGCCGGTTCCCTTTACGAGCGAGTACCACGATCTCCAGTCCGAATACATCATCGGTCAGTTGCAGAATTTCGGCGTGGCCTACAACGCGTCGCGGCAATCGACGCTGTTCCTCAGCCTGATTCTGCCGATTCTGCTCCCCGTGCTGCTGATTCTGGCGATCTGGATGCTCTTCATGCGCCAGGTGCAGAGCAGCGGCAACAAGGCGATGTCGTTCGGCAAGTCGAAGGCCAAGCTGATTGCCGAGGGTCAGGTGAAGGTCTCCTTCGACGACGTTGCCGGCGTGGAAGAAGCCAAGGGCGAGTTGTGCGAAGTCGTTGATTTCCTGAAGGACCCGAAGAAGTACAGCCGCCTGGGGGGCAAGATTCCCAAGGGCGTGCTGCTGTACGGGCCTCCGGGCACAGGCAAGACGATGCTGGCGAAGGCCGTGGCGGGCGAGGCGAACGTGCCGTTCTTCTCGATCTCCGGTTCGGATTTCGTCGAGATGTTCGTGGGCGTCGGCGCCAGCCGCGTGCGCGACCTGTTCGAGCAGGCCAAGAAGTCCAAGCCCTGCCTGATCTTCATCGACGAAATCGACGCCGTGGGCCGCCATCGCTTTGCGGGCATCGGCGGCGGACACGACGAACGCGAGCAGACACTCAACCAGCTTCTGGTGGAGATGGACGGCTTTGCGACGAACGAGGGCGTGATCCTGATCGCGGCGACGAACCGGCCGGACGTGCTGGACCCCGCGCTCCTGCGTCCCGGTCGCTTTGATCGCCAGATCGCCGTGGACTTCCCCGATGTCGAGGGACGGCTGAAGATCCTGAAGGTTCACGCCAAGAACGTGAAGCTGGACTCGGGCGTCGATCTCGTCAGCGTTGCCAAGGGCACACCCGGGTTCAGCGGCGCCGACCTGGCCAACATCATCAACGAGTCGGCCCTGCTGGCCGCGCGCGAGTCCAAGGCCGCCGTCGGTCAGGTGGAGCTCGAAGAAGCGAAGGACCGCGTGATGATGGGGCCCGAGCGCCGCAGCATGAAAATCAGCGACGCGGAGAAACGCGCGACGGCGATCCACGAGGCCGGGCACGCCATCGCGGCCCGCTTCACCCCCGGCGCCGACCCCGTTCACAAAATTACGATTATTCCGCGCGGGCGCAGCCTGGGCCAGACGGCCTTCCTGCCGGTCGAAGAAAAGCACTCGCGGATGAAGAGCGAACTGAAGGCCGCGCTCGTGGGCCTGCTTGGCGGCCTTGCCGCCGAGAAGATCGCCATTGGCGAGACGGGCACGGGCGTCGGCAACGACCTCCAGCGCGTCACGTCCATGGCGCGCCGCATGATCTGCGAATTCGGCATGAGCGAACGCCTCGGCCCGCGCACGTTTGGCGACACACGCTCGACGGTCTTCGTTGGCCGCGACATGGGCGGCGGCAATGACAACGTCCGCGACTACGGCGAGGACGTTGCCCAGATCATCGACGAGGAAGTCCAGGGACTCGTGCAGTGGGCCCTCGATCAGGCGCTCGGAATTCTGACGGAGCACCGCGACCTGCTCGACCGGCTGACCAATGCGCTCGTCGAACGCGAAACCATCGACGCCGAAGAGTTCGAGATGATCATCGCGGGGAAGGAACTCCCCGTGCTCTTCAAGCCGGGCGAGGGCAAGCCGCCCAACCCGGAATCCGGCCCGGGGAAGGAAGACGCCCGCGACCGCAAGCCGAAGACCCCGCCGAGGCTGAGCGATTTCCTCGATTCCCCCAGTGGTGCCCCGGGATGAGCGCCTCCGCGCCGTCCCCCACGGGGCGCAACGATTCGCCCCACCATATCCGCCGCGTGGCCTTCGGGCTCGCGGCGGCTTTCTTGTGCCTGGCCGGGATCGCTCCGGGGCAGGCGCTGCGCCTCTCCGATGTCCTGAAGCCCGCTCAGGAAGAAGTGAATCAAGTGGACGAGCAGAGTCCGGCGCCCGGGACTCGGGACGAAGTGGACCCCGTGGACGCGGCGCCTGAAGTGGCTGAGGCCAACCCGATCATCACACTCGAAGCCGCACTGCACAGCCGCGACGCCGCTGCGGCCCGCCGGGCCGTCGAGGCGCTTGCCGAAACGGAAATCGATCCGGACCTGCTGACCTACTGGCAGTTGGAAGTCCTGCTGGTCTGGGACGACCCCACGCAACCCGTTCCCCCTCCCGCGGAGGACCTTGGCACGCCGTTGACGGCGTCGATCGAATTGCGCCGTGCGCTGCTGCTCGACCTTCGCGGCGAGGCGGAAGAGGCCGCAGCTTTGTACCAGGACCTCGCCTGGGATCGCCCGAGCCTGACCCCGCAGGAGGCCGCCGTGCTCGACGAGCGGTTGGCGAGCCTGGCAGCAAGTACGCCCTGAGCCACTCCGTACTCGACGCCGGGCTGGGGATGTGGCCTAGGGTCTTCCTTCGCCGTCAGGGCGACGATTGACCCACTACCGCACGGAAGGACGCCGCGCCACGACATGCCGAAATATCTGATCATCGGAGCGGGCCCCACGGGCCTGGGGGCCGCATGGCGGCTCGAACAATTGGGCATTCACGACTGGGAACTGCTGGAGAAGACGCCGGACGCCGGCGGCCTCGCGGGCTCCGTCGTCGATGACCACGGGTTCACCTGGGACCTCGGTGGCCACGTGCAGTTCAGCCACTACCGGCTCTTCGATGAGTTGATGGACGACTTGCTGCCGGACGGATGGCTGACGCACGAGCGCGAGGCCTGGGTCTGGATGCGCGACCGTTTCATTCCCTACCCTTTCCAGAACAACATCCGCCATCTGCCGCACGACGAGATGGTGGAGTGCGTGTGCGGGTTGGTGCAGGCGCTGAAGAACCAGAGCGACGCGCTTCCCCGCGATTTCGCCGAGCAGTTCGAGCGCGCCATGGGCCCGGGCATCGCGCGCGTGTTCCTGCGCCCGTACAACTTCAAGGTGTGGGCGTACCCGCCGGAGCAATTGAACACCAAGTGGCTCGGCGAGCGCGTGGCAATTCCCGACGTGGAGCGCGTGCTGAAGAACATCTTCGCGCAGAAGGACGACGTTTCGTGGGGGCCGAACAACACGTTCCGCTTTCCGAAGCACGGCGGCACCGGGGCGATCTGGCGTGCGCTGGCCGCGCGCCTGCCCCAGCAGCGTCTGCGTCTGGGCGCCGAGGTGGTGAATGTGGACACGGCGGCACGCAGGGTGCGCCTGGCCGACGGGACGAATGTTGAATACGAGTACCTGATTTCCTCGATGCCGCTCGACGTCTTGATCGCGCGCAGCGACCTCGCCACGCAGTACGCCGCCGACACGGACAAGCTCGTGTACTCGAAGACGAACATCGTCGGCATCGGGCTGAAGGGCACGGCGCCCGAGCACCTGAAGACGAAGTGCTGGATGTATTTCCCCGAGGACAACTGCCCGTTTTACCGCGTCACGGTGTTCTCGAACTACTCGCCAAACAACGTGCCGGACGCGGCGAAAAACTGGTCGTTGATGGCGGAGATCAGCGAATCGCCCGCGAAGCCCGTCGATCACGCGCGCGTCGTGGAGGAAACCGTTCAGGGTGCGCTCAACACGAAGCTCATTGCGAGCCGCGATGAAGTGACGCACACGTTCTTCGCACATCTGCCCTACGGCTATCCGACGCCGTCGCTGCGCCGCGACGAGGCGCTCGACGTGCTGCTCCCCGCCTTGGCAAAGCGCGGCGTCTACTCGCGCGGACGCTTCGGTGCGTGGAAGTACGAGGTCAGCAACCAGGACCACTCGATGATGCAGGGCGTCGAGGTCGTCGATCACCTGGCGCTTGGCACAGACGAAATCACCATCTGGCATCCGGCCGTGGCCAACGGCCCGAAGAAGAAGGGACCCGTGCCGAAATGATCGCGACGGTGACGCTGAATCCTGCGCTCGATCTCTTTTTGGGGACGGAGCAACTCGCCTTCGACGCGGTGCTGCGTGCGTCGCACGAACGCCGCGCGGCAGGCGGGAAGGGGATCAACGTCACGCGCGTGCTGGGACAGCTGGGGTGCGCGTCGCGTGCGTATGTGCTCGGCGGGGGAGGGATCGCGCAGGAATTGAAGAACCTCGCTGAGGCGGATGGCATTGACGTGGAGCTGATCGACAGCGGACACGGCGTGCGCATCAACGTGCACATCGAGGAGCAGAACGGCCGTCACCTGAAAGTGAACATGGCGGGCGAGGCCGTTGGCGCGGCGGCTGTGGGGGCGGTGATCGCCGCGCTCGAGAAGCAGGAGGACGTGAGCACGCTGGTGCTGGCGGGTTCGCTGCCGCCGGGCGTTGGCCTGCACGCCTACTCGCGCCTGATTACATGGGCGAAGGAACGCGGCGTGGACGCGGCGCTCGACACGAGCGGCCCCGCACTGGCCGCCGGCGCGGCGGTAAAACCCGCGATTCTGAAAGTGAACCGCCGCGAGTTCGCCGACCTCGTGGATTGCGGTGCCGACGAAGAGGCGCTGGCCGCTGCCATGTGCGGCGTGCGCGAGGACGGCATCGGCATTGTCTGTGTGACGCACAGCGAGAACGGCGCGCTGCTGGCCGACGCCACGGGCGTGTGGAGCGCGCGGGCGCCGGAGCGCTCGTCCAGGCGCGCCGTCGGCGCGGGCGACAGCTTTCTCGCCGGACTTCTCGACGCGCGCCGGTCGGGCAAAACGGGCGCGGCCCTGCTGGCGTGGGCGATTGCCACGGGAACCGCGTGGGCGCTCGCGGAGGGACGCGGCATCAAACGCGCCACGGTGGAAGACCTCGCGGGCCGGTGCGCCGTGAGCCAGCTGTCCTGATGCGTTGGGGGCGAAACGGAAGACACAAGGGCATGACAGGACAGGCACCAAGACGGAAAACCGAGAACCGAGAACTGAAGACTCCCCCCAGACCTCTCCGATGAAGATCACGATCCTGACGCTCTTTCCCCACTGGTTCGACGGCCCCTGCCGCGAGTCGATTCTGCTGCGCGCGCAGGAAGCCGGGCTCGCGCGCATCGAGACGCGCCAGCTTCGCGACTGGACGACGGACAAGCACAACACGGCGGACGATGCGCCCTATGGCGGCGGCGGCGGCATGGTCCTGAAACCGGAGCCCGTGGCCGCCGCGCTCGACGAGCTCGCCGGAGCACCCGGAACGCCCGGACGCGCGCGCGTGGTCTTCACGTCGCCGCGCGGAGCCGTCTGGACCCACGCGCGCGCACGTGCCTGGGCGGACGAACGGCGCGACCTCGTGATTCTGTGCGGGCACTACGAGGGACTCGACGAGCGCCTGATCGAAACGCGCGTGGACGAGGAAGTCTCACTCGGCGACTTCGTGCTGACCGGTGGCGAGATCGCCGCGATGGCGATTGCCGACAGCATCGTGCGCCTGCTCCCCGGCGCGCTCGGCGATCCGCACGGCGCCACGAACGATTCGTTCGCCACGGGTTTGCTCGAAGCGCCCCACTACACGCGCCCCGAAATCTTCGAGGGACGGCGCGTGCCCGCCGTGCTGCTCTCCGGCAACCATGCGGAGATCGCGCGCTGGCGCCACGAGAGGGCACTGGAGATCACGAAGGAGCGCCGCCCGGAACTGCACGCACGCTGGCTTGCCGAAAATCCGCCGCCTCCCCCGAAAAAGAAACGGCCCCGGAAAGCAAGGCGATCCGGGGCCGAAAAACCGGGGACGGAGCAGGAATCAGCGCCGGCTCCCCGCCAGGATCGTCAGGATGTTCTGGAACAGAATGATGAAGTCGATCAGTAGCGCCAGCGCCGCGGGAACAACCATCGTGGTGCTGAAGCGGTGCAGAATGTTCGACGTGTCGTACAGCACGTAGCCCGAGAACAGCAGCACGAGTCCGATCGAGAGCGCGAACCGGAAGAGCGAGACGTCCACGCCCATCGCCCCCGCGATGGCCAGAATCACGATGGCACCCAACGACAGCACCAGCCCCACCGTCAGGAAGCCAGCCATGAAGCTGAAGTCCTTCTTCGTGATGAAGACGTAGGCCGTCAGCCCGCCCATCGTGATGCCCGTCAGCCCCAGTGCCTGGAAGACAATCGTCCACCCGCCCACGCCGAGCGCGTACCCGATCAACCCGATGCTCAGCAGGCCGAACACCGCGGCGAACAGATAGAAGACCATCACGTTGATGCCTTGCATCATCATTGTCGTGTTCGCCAGCAACACCATGCCGAGCAGCACGACCAGGTGCGCCCACCACGGCAGGCTGGCCGCCATCACGGCGACGTCGCCCAGAACCGGGATTCCCATGAAGTAGCCGAGAAGCGGCAGCCCGGCGGCTGCAATGTAGACAAGAATGCCGGAGAAGAACATCGCGTAGACCTTGCGGATGTACGCGACGCGGTCCTGCGTCGAGGCCTGCGACGCGGGGAGCGCGCTGCTCGCGGATTGCATTTGCTGGAAACTCATTGGAGGAACCCCTTTCGGAGGAACTGGCGGCGGGAAACACGGTCCGGCCGCACGATGGTGAGAGTGGCGAAACGCCCCGCACCGTGGCAATCGGAACCGGGAGCAGAACGAGCCACGCCCTCAATCGCCCGGTGCGGAGACAGCAGTGGCGGGCGCGGGAGGATTTCCCGTGATGATGAACAAGTCGCCGGAACTTTCGGGGTTCGCGGCGCGTTTGTCTTGGCGCCCTCGCCGGGCGCAAGAATTGTCCGTCGTTGTGGAGCACTCTTCGGGGCGCGGTGGCTCTACTGAACGCACACCGGGGGCTCGCTTCGTTCGCCCCCGGTTACCCACGGTTCAGCTGTGTTGCGGCCGGTCCCTTCCTGAGAAAGGCCTCGCCGCCGTCTTTCAAGCTCTTTTCGGCAAGAGAAGCCACAACAGGGAAGACGTGCGTCGGCGGATACAAATCCGGGATGCGCCCATTACTTTGGGGGGAGTTTGGCTGAGGACGGGGAAACCGGGAGGATGCGATCAGGGAACCGCGAATCGCACGAATCCGCGCACTCGCCGTCAGTCTTCCACGCTGATTCCTGCGGGAACGGGGATGGACGGGAGGGGGGCGGTGTCGGAGGGGATGAGGCCGTGGTGGATGAGCTTGCGGCGGAAGAGGTCAATGGCGCGCAGGTGCTCGGGGCCAAGGCGGTAGTGGATGGAGCGGGAGAGGTACTCGACGAGGTCCATGAGGGCGGCGGGGTCGCTCGTTTCGCGGCGGGCGATGGCGTAGACGTCTTGCTCGCCGTTGCGGCGTGCTTCGACGAAGGCGCGGAGGTCCTCGGGGGCGAGCTCCACGCCGGGCCGCACGATCCACGCGGCGTAGACGAAGGGGAGCCCGGTGAGGGCCTTCCACGCGGTGCCGAAGTCGAGAACGTGGGGGAAGCCGCGGCGCTCCCACGCGAGGGCGTTGTCGCCGATGACGACGGCGGCGTCATGGCCGCTGGCGTGGAGGTCGAAGGCGGAGGGGATCGGTGCGGCCGAGAGCTCGTAGTACGGCTCGATGCGGAGGTGTTCGGCGCACAGGATCCGGGCAAGGTTGACCGAGGTGAGCGAACTGCGGTCGAGAAGGATGCTGCGCACGTCGCGTAAAGGTTTCACGGAGAAGAGCGCGACGCTGCGCACGGGGCCGTCGGAGGCGATGGCGCACCCGGGGACGAGCCGATAACCCGGCGTGCGCAGGGCCTCGAAGATGGGGAGCGTGGCGGCGTCGATTGCGCCCTGCGCGAGCAGGCCGGCGAGTTCGCGCGGCGTGGCGCGCAGCCAGTTTTCCTGGGGAAAACGGCTCTCCAGGCCCTCCATCAGCGGGAGAACGTTGGCGTAGGGAACGAGACCGAGGCGCAGGTTGCTGGTCATGGGGCACCCCCTGTGAGCCGATGGGAAGCAAATTACGAACCGGGCTAGGCCTGTGCGCGGCGCTTCTCGTCCTCCCACGGCGCCTCGGCCAGCACGGCCCGCATGGCCTCGTGCAGGACCCCGTTGCTGGCGAGCATGTTGTCCGTGAAGATCGAGAAGGGTTCACCCGTGTAGGTGGACATGCGGCCGCCTGCCTCCTCGACGAGCAGCGAGCCCGCCGCCATGTCCCACGCGTGGAGGTTCGATTCGTAGAAGCCTTCGAGATTGCCGGCCGCCACGTAGGCAAGGTCGAGCGCCGCGGAGCCGAGCCGCAGCAGCCCCTGCGAGCGCGTCAGGAAGCGCCCCAGCATGTCCGTCAGCCACGCGGCGTGCGTGGCGCGGTCGTAGGGAAAGCCCGTGACGATCAGCGCCTCGTCGAAACGGTCGATGCTGGAAACGCGCAGACGTTCGCCATTGCGCGTGGCGCCGAGTCCGCGCCCCGCGAGATAGGTGTCGCCGAGAGCAGGCGCGAAGACGCCACCGGCAACGACGACGCCGCGATGCGTCACGGCCAGGCTGGCGCCGAAGTTGGGCATTCCATGGGCGAAGTTCGTGGTGCCGTCGAGGGGATCGATGACCCAGAGGTAGTCCGAACCGGAAGCACCGCCGCTGCCGCTCTCTTCCGCCAGAATCGCGTGATCGGGAAAGCGCTCGTGTATCGCGGCGAGCACCACGGCCTCGGATTCCTTGTCGGCGACGGTGACGAGGTCGATGGCCCCCTTCTTCTCGTAGGAGTCGAGCTTGCGAAAGTGGCGCGCGAGCACACGGGCAGCGTCGGCTCCCATGACGGCGATGGCGTCGCGAAGTTCGGCAATGGCTTGTGGAGAGAGGGACATCGGGGGCTCCCGTATGGAATCCCCGAACAGTGCCGGACGCCGGCGGCCGGGGACAAGCAGGACAATGGGTGTCTTTCGTTGTCAGTTCTCGGTTTTCAGTCTGGCCTTATCCCATCATGCTGCTTTGCCGCCTTCCGCAGTCACCAACCTCAAGACTGACAACTGAGAAGCACCCGGCGTGCGGCTTCCGCCGGAAACTCTGTTGGAAATTCGCTAACTTTCTTTTTTTCCTTTCATCGCGGGGAGGGCTGCCTCACGATTTTAAGCGTGTGCTCACAGACGCCTTTTTCCGGGAGTTGTTCATGAAATACCAATGTATTGCCTGTATCGCGATGCTATCGTTGTGCGTGAGCGTTTTGCCTGCCGAGCCCCCACGAATTGGCCGGCCCGTGATCGAGCCGCAGGGCACGCCCACGACGGGAACCTATGGCTTTCTCGACGGACGCGCCACGTCCCGGGTCGTGCGTCCCGGCGTGATCGAAATCACCTTCACGACGCTCGAAGCCACCCCGCCCGCGATGGTGTACATCGGCATCAATGACATCACCGAGGGGCTCGACTACGCGCGCTATCGTTCGGCCGAGAAGGAACAGTGGCCCGATGCGACGCCGCGCAGGGAACACCGCATCGAAGTGGAGTTCTCCGGGTTGACGCGCAAGATGTTCAACACGGACTTCGAGCCCCGCATCAACTGGCGCGCGGAGGTGTATCTGCCCTCGAAGGCGTCGAGCCGCTTCGTGGAGGGGCGCAACTACTTCAATCCCGCGACGCTGGACGCGGCGACCAATGTTCTCTTCGGACCAACGGTGGAACAGGTGACGGAGAACACCGCGGTGATCGCGTTCGACACAGACGAGGCCGTCGTGGGCTCGGTGCGCGTTGGCGAGCAAGTGGTGACGGGGAGCGGGCCGGCAACGCGTCACGAGTTGGCCGTCGCGGGGCTTCAGCCCGACACGGAATACGAGTATCAGGTGACGGCAGGAACGACGACGGTGCGGCCGTACCGCTTTCGCACGGCGGGCGCGGAGAGCTTCGAGTTCGCCGCAATGGTGGACAGCCGCGAGGGCGTCGGTGGCGGGATGCAGAATCACTATGGCGTGAACGGGTTTTCGCTCTTTGCGCTGGGCAGCGATGCCTATTATCGCGGAGCGGACTTCCTGATTTTCCCCGGCGACCTCATCAACGGGTACAGCACGGACGCCGATGACTTCCGCAATCAACTCGACTCGTTCCGCCGCATCTTCGAGCCCGTGCATGCGCGTGTGCCTATATGGGAAAGCATGGGCAATCACGAGGCACTGATCAATTCGTGGCTGGTGGACGGCAAGCGCATCAGCATCGACAAGCCGGGCGCGGAGAGCGCCGAGGCCGTGTTCGCCGAGGCGTTCGTCAATCCGGTCAACGGTCCGGCGAACGAGGGCGAGGGGTCGCCGTCCTACGACGAGAACGTGTACTTCTTCGACTGGGGACACGCGCGCATCTTCATGTTGAACAACAACTATTGGTGGAGCAGCGATCCGCACAATTGCGGCGGCAACCTGGAGGGCGGGCTGCTGGCGAATCAGATGACGTGGCTGCGCGAACAGGTGGCTGCGGCCGACGCCGATCCCGAAGTCTCCCTGCTCTTCTTCGCCGCGCAGGAGCCTCCCTTTCCCAATGGCGGGCACACGCGCGACGCAATGTGGTATCGCGGCGGCGACACGAACCGCGACGGCGTGATCGACGACGCTGATGTGGACATCGTGGAAATGCGCAACGAAATGTGGGAAATCATCGCAGCCTCGCCCAAGACGGTGGCCTTCATCACGGGCGACGAACATGCATACAGCCGGCTGATCGTGACGCCCGAAACGAATGTCGGGCACAAGAGACTGCCGGACGGTTCCGAAGCCGTGTTCCAGCACACGGTGTGGCAGGTGACGAGTGGCGGGGCGGGCGCGCCGTGGTACGACAAGGAGCTCAACCTGCCGTGGAGTCCCTGGCTGAAGGCACATTCCACCCAGCCACACTACGCATACTTCCGGGTTAATGGCGACAATGTGGAGCTGGAAGTCTATTCGCAAACGGGTGAACGGATCGACACGGCTGTCCTGCGCAGCGGAGGGCGCAACACGGTGGATTAGGCGCGGGAAAATTAATGGCTCGACGGACAAGAGCCTGCCATGATGCATAACCTCACGAGCGGAGAGTTGAGTGTTTTCCCCCTCGGGGACAGAGTTGGCAGTCGGGTACGATTGTCGCTCCTTCCTACAAAAAAAACAAGGAGGCGCATCATGAAGAAACTACCTCAACTGGCACCCTGGGTTCTGATTCTCGGTTCGATGGCTTTTCTGGCCGCGTGCGACAGCAACGACGGCCCGGCGGAAAAGGCCGGTGAATCCATCGACGAGACCGTCGAGAAGGCAGCCGACAAGGCCGAAGACGTGAAGGACGATGTGGAAGATGCGGCGGACGACGCGGCCGACTCCATCGAGGACGCGGCCGACGACGCGAAGGACGCCCTGAAGGACGCCACCAACTAAGGTCGCTTCGCTGGTCCTTCCATGAAATGCAATCGAGCCCCTCTTTCCGATGGAACGAGGGGCTCGGTTCTTTAATCAGGGACGGAGATGAAGGTGCTTTGGCGGAAGAGGAGTGCTACGCGGCGTGGCGGACCCGGAGCGCGCCGGGAAGGACGCGCACTTCGATGCGCTCTGCCTGGCACGGTTCGCCGTCGGCGTTGAAGCGCAGCGGCACGGAGGACTCGATGGCGATGCGTTTCGCACGGCGCCGCAGGACAATGCCGCCGTCGTCTTTGGTGGATTCGCCCGCGAGTTCCTCGATCATGGCGGCGATGTTCTCCTGGTCGACTTTCGGGAAGATGGTGAGATCGAGCAGGCCATCGTCCCATGCCGCTCCGGGGCAAATCTCGTAGCCACCGCCCGCGTAGGCGCCGTTGCCGATTGCGGCGGCGAGATACTCGCCCTCCCAGACAGTCTCGTCGATTTCAAAGCGCGCACGCGACGGCGTACGCACCGCCGCGAGCAGGAACGCCATGAGCGAATAGGCACCCGTGCCGAGCACGTCCTTGAGGGCCGGAGGCGTCGCCGCCGTGGCTTCCGCTCCGATGCCGAGACTGAGCGCGTTGACGAAGTACTGCCCGTCGCCAAGCGATGCCGCGTCAATGGCGCTGGATGGACCGTGAAACGCAGTGTGCACGGCTTCCTCCAGGCGGTCGCGGTCGAGTCCGGCCACGCGCGCCAGATCATTCCCCGTGCCGCGCGGAACGATGCCGAGCGCCGTGTTCGCGCCGTTGCCGCTGTCGATGATGCCGCTGGCCACGCAGTTCAACGTACCATCGCCACCGACGGCGATAAGACCATCGAACCCGCTGGCAGAGGCGAGGCGTTTGGCGATGTCTCGCGAGTGCTCGGCGTCCTTGCTGACGTGCCATTCAAACGAGTGCCCCTTCGCGTCGGCGATGCGTTCCACCGTTTCCAGCAGAAGTTCGTCCTGGCCGAGTCGTTCGGGCAGAAGCGCGGCGTACTCACACATTGGTCCAGCCTGTTTGCATTGGTATCGAATTGCGTTGGTATCGAAACAAAAATAACTTCCTCCCTCTCCTTCCTCCTGGAACTCGCCTCAGACGCGTGGCGCCTTGTGTGCCGCGCCGGAAAAGGCGTGAATGATCAGCAGGATCAGGCCGACAACGAAGCAGATATAGGCTGCGTTCATCGCAAGACTTGCTGCTCCGCCCAACCCGATGACTCCAGCGATCAGCGCAACGACGAGGAACATGATTGCCCAGTAAAACATAGTGATTCTCCTTCTTGGCACGTGTCTTCCGCTGATTCCGGTTCGGATGCCTCACGGCTTCGTGCCCGGAATTCCCCATGCCCCAGCGGACGGTTCGATGGACTCTCGGTGCGGCGTGAGTGTCATGCGAGGGTGATGCTTATGCAGTCTTTCGAGAGTCTGGTGCCGCGCCTCGCAATGATCGGGGGCGCAATGGCAATGCCAGTTGGCGAACAGAATACCCGTTTCCCTGCGATAGTTGGACTTACAGGGTCCGAATTGGAAATGGAAGTTGGCATGATATCGCGAAAGGGCTCTCCGTCCCTCATTCGATTCACGGAAACTGGAGGAGTGTTCCCGAATTGTTGCACTGCTGCAACGGTACGGGGACGGCATCTCTCTACAAGGAAAAGGGGAGAACTGTTCCCGTGCAAGTCCGGTTTGTCGTCGACGTGCTTTGATCCGCAATGACTCCGTCCCTAGTTTTGTGGGAGAGCGTTTCGTTTCAGACCGGACGGATGACGCGGCAGGGATTTCCCGCGGCGACGACATTGGCAGGCACGTCCTTCACCACCACGCTCCCCGCGCCGATGGTTGTGTTGTCGCCGATGGTGACGCCCGGGCAGACGATCGCGCCGCCGCCGATCCACACGTTGTTGCCGATGCGGATGGGGGCGGCGAGCTCCCGGCCCTCCAGCCGTTCACGCGGGTCCGTGGGATGGTACGCGGCGTAGAGATGGACGTTCGGCCCCATCATCACATTGTCGCCGAGTTCGACGGTGTTGCAGTCGAGAATGACGCAGCCGAAGTTCATGTACAGATTGTCGCCCGCGAAGATGTTGCTGCCGTAGTCGCAAACGAAAGGCGGCTCGATGGTGATGCGCGGGCCGCACTTACCGAGCCACTCGCGCAGGATGGCATTGCGCGTTTCGTCTTCCTCTTCCGTCGTCGCGTTGTAGAGGCGCGCCAGGCGCCGTGCCTCGCGGCGTTCTGCGGCGAGTTCGGGATCGGAAGCCAGGTAGAGTTCCCCGGCCAGCATCTTCTGCTTTTCGGTCATCCGGTGCCTCGCGTGTCTTGGCTGTACGTATCCGTCAGCGCAGTTCGAGGTTATCGCGATGCACGATTTCGTCGTACTGCGGTTCGGTGCCGAGAACGTCGGCGATGCAGGCAGCCTTCATGCCCTTGATGAGGTCGGTGTCGGCGGAGGAAAAACTTGCGAGGCCGCGCGCGATTTCGGTGCCTTGGGCATCGACGATGGCGATGGTGTCGCCGTGGGCGAAGGTGCCGCGCACTTCGACGACGCCGACGGGGAGGAGGCTCTTGCCGTTTTCGAGCAGGGCGCGGCGCGCACCGTCGTCGATGACAACGCTTCCCTTGGGGCGGCGCATGGAAATCCAGTGCCCCCGGGCCGAGCCGCGCGAGCGTCCCTTGACGCTGGGGAGAAACAACGTGCCCGTGAAATCGCCGGAGAAAACTTCCCGGACGATGCCAGGCGAGCGGCCGTTGGCGATCACGGTGGCAACGCCGTAGTGTGTAGCGTGTTTGGCGGCGGCCACTTTCGTGTGCATTCCGCCGCGTCCGACTTTCGAGCCCGGCCCCTGCCCGAGGGCTTCGAGTTCGGCCGTGAATTCTTCGACGACGGGAATGAGGCGGGCGCTCTCATCCTTGCTCGGATGAGCCGTGTAGAGCCCGTCGATGTCCGTCAGGATGACGAGGAGGTCGGCGGACATCTTGGCGGCCGTGATGGCCGAGAGCATGTCGTTGTCGCCGACGCTGAGTTCCTCGGTGATGACGGTGTCGTTCTCGTTGATGACGGGAATGGCGTTCATCGCGAGCAGGGCGTCGAGGGTGTACTGGAAGTTGAGGTAGCGCCGGCGGTCTTCGAGATCGTCGCGGGTGAGCAGGACCTGGGCGACGTGCATGGCGTGGGGGGCAAAGCTCTCGCGCCACGCCGTCATGAGGCGGCACTGGCCGATGGCGGCAAGTCCCTGAAGGCGGGGGAGCTGCTGGGGGCGGATGGCCTCGCCGACGTCGCCCATGCCGGCGGCAACGGCGCCGGAGGAGACGATAATGATCTGGGTGCCGGCGGCGTGGATGGCGGCCACGTCGGCAGCCAAGGCGGCGATGCGCTGCTCGTCGAGCGTCCCGTGGGCGGTGGACAACAGGTTGGAGCCGCACTTGAAGACAGCGCGGCGCGGCGGCGCCGCAAAGGGCCAGGCGTCGGCGATGGATTTGGTCGAGAAACGATGAGGCATCGAGGTGGGCCTCCCCCCGGAAGTGGTGCCTCAGTAGTCGAGCTTGAGTGGGAGGCGGTGGGCAATGGCCTGTTCGGCGAGATCGAGGAAGACGGATAAACCGTAACAGGCGGCGGCGGAAAAGGGGCCGCCGGGCTCGGGGGCGGCGGAACGCCAGGCCAGCCGGGTCTCCGGGTCGCCCTTGTACGTGCGCTCGTTGAGGAGTTCGAGCTGCTCGAGCAGGCGCGGGAGCGAGCCGATGTTCATCTCATGCCCCGTCAGGTCCATGAAGCGGAACGTGAAGGGGAAATCCGTGGGGAGCCACAGTTCGGGCGCGAGAATGTGCAGGTACTCGGTGTTGGCGAAGTCCTCCTTCACGGCGGCGGCGTAGGCGGGATCCTCGCGCCATTCAGAGGCGACGACCTTGGGCGGGTCGAGTTCGGGGCGCTCCTCGTGCGCGGCGAGCAGCAGGAGCCCGGCATAGCCGTCCCAGTGGGGGCGGTCGGTAAAGTAGGGGCTGGCGGGGTCCTCGTCCCAGTCCAGTGGCACCCCGAGGTTCTCGCCCAGACCGGTGGACATGATGCCGCGCCACTCGCAGATCGCCGTGCGGATGGCCTCGGGGTCGAGCTGGGCCTTGCCCTCGGTGTTCTGGTCGCCTTCGGGGCGGACGACTTGATAGGGGACGCCGTTCTCGCGTGCCCACGCCTGACCGACGTTTTCCCAGTCGCCCAGGTAATACCGCGTGAGGGGTCCTGCATAGAGATCGACGGCCACGTTTTTCCTCCGGCCTTGCTGGGGCGGGTTCTGGCCCAAGGAGGCGTGACTTGTCAACTGCGCCCGACGTGGGGAGGCGCTCAGACCCCGCGCTCGCGAATATCGCGCAGGTAGGCGGTGTAGGTGTTGCGGGGCATCGAATCGATCAGGGCGTCGAACGCCGCGTCGTCGAGAAAGCCCATGCGCCAGGCGACTTCCTCGATGCAGCCGATCTTCAGCCCCTGGCGGTGCTCGATGGTGGCGATGAAGTTGGCTGCTTCGAGCAGCGACTCGTGCGTGCCGGTGTCGAGCCAGGCGACGCCTCGGCCGAGAAGCTCCACCCGCAGGCGCCCCTGTTCGAGATAGTGGCGGTTGACGTCGGTGATTTCGAGTTCGCCGCGCGCCGACGGCTTGAGGTTGCGTGCAACTTCCACGACGCTGTTGTCGTACAGATAAAAGCCCGGCACGGCGTGATTGGATTTGGGAACGCGGGGTTTTTCCTCGATGGACGTGACGCGCCCCTGGGCGTCGAACTCGACGACGCCATAGCGTTGGGGATCCTTCACCCAGTAGCCGAAGATGACGCCGCCGCTGTCGAACTTCATGGCGTCGCGGAAGATGTTGAGTTTGCCGTAGAAAACGTTGTCGCCCAGGATAAGGGCGACGCGGTCGCTGCCGATGAAGTCGGCGCCGATGACGAAGGCCTGCGCGATGCCTTCGGGGCGCGGCTGCTCGGCGTAGGTGATCGAGATGCCGAGGCTGCGGCCGTCGCCGAGCAAGTCGCGAAAGCGCGGAATATCGGTGGGCGTCGAGATCAGCAGGATGTCTCGCACGCCGGCGAGCATGAGCGTGGACAGCGGGTAGTAGATCAACGGCTTGTCGTAGACGGGCATGAGCTGCTTGCTCGCCACGAGGGTCAGCGGGTGCAGGCGGGTGCCGGCGCCCCCGGCGAGGATGATGCCCTTGGTGACGCTGTTGGTGGCGGCCACGATGCGCTCCTGGGAGGAATCGACAGCATTGGCACACGAGCCGAGAGGGGGAGTCAAGAAGGGGCGTGAAGGGCGTGGTTCGTGATGCGTGGGTCGTGGCTCGATTTTAGGGGCTTTGCGTTTGTTGTCATGGCGATGGGGCCTTTTTCGCGAAGCGGTGTGGTTCGGGCGCTGGGGCTTCCTTCGTGATAATTCGTGCGACTCGTGGGTAATCCTTCTCTTTGCCGGTTCGTGCCCGGTTTGGCGAACATGGTTGCACCACGAAGGGGCTTCGGGGCGTAATGGCGGATGCCCGGTTCGCGTTCGTTCTTGCTCGAACCACGAACCACGCACCACGAACCACGGAGCTACCATGGCCGAACTTGTCCCCGCCCCGTTCCGCGATCTGATGACGCGGTTGTTTCTCGAGCCCCTTCGCCAGGAGGCGGTCTTCGATTTGCCGCGCCGGTCGTGGCATGTGCCGGCGGCGGACGAGCCGGACATGAGCGTGCCCTTCCACGGCAGGCGCGCGGGCAACGCCTCGGGTCCGGCCTCCGGGCCGCACACCCAGATGGCCCAGAACCTCCTGCTGTCCTACGTCGCGGGCGGCCGGATCATGGAGCTGAAAACCGTTCAGATCAACGACCGCCTCGACATTCCGCGCCCGTGCATCGACATGACGAACGTGGGCTACAACGTGGAGTGGTCGCAGGAGCTGCTCGTCGAGCAGTCGCTGCGCGAGTACGTCGCGGGCATGATGCTCGTGCACGCCTGGCGCTTTGCGAATCCGCTGGGCGAGACGGCGTGGCAGGGGCCGGCGGGCGAGGTGATCTACGACATCAGCGTGGGCTACGACCTGGCGGGCATCAGCAGCCCCAAGCTCCAGAAATACTTCGACGGCCTGCGCGATGCCTCGGCCGTGATCGAACGCCTTCGCGCCGAGATTCCCGCGTCGCTCCCCGCCGTGCGCGCGCTCGACTTTCCCACGCGCATCGGCGATTCGCTCACTCTCTCCACATTCCACGGCTGCCCGACAGACGAAATCGAACGCATCTGCGAGTTCCTCATCGCCGAGCGCGACCTCGACGTCATTGTGAAGATGAACCCGCCGACCATCGGGCGCGAACGCATGGAGCACCTGCTGCACGACGTGATGGGCTACACGGAAATCCGCGTGAAGCCGTGCGCCTACGCGGGAAGCCAGTCGTTCGACGAGGCGACCGACATGGTGAAGCGCCTGGCGTCGTTTGCCGCCGCGCGCGGCAAGAAGTTCGGCTGCAAGTTCAGCAACACGCTCGAAGTCGAAAACCACCGCGACTTCTTCCCGGCCGGCAACGAATCCATGTACCTTTCCGGCGCGCCGCTGCACGTGATTACAATGACACTGACCTCGATGTTCCGCGAGGCCATGGGGCCGGAACTGCCGATCAGTTTCAGCGCCGGCATCACGGCCGACAATTTCGCCGATGCCGTGGCGTGTGGCTTCACACCGGTGACGACGTGCAGCGATCTCCTGAAGACCGGCGGCTACGGACGCCTGCCCGCCTACCTGGCGAATCTCGCCAAGGCCATGCGCGAGGCCGGTGCGGCCGACGTGGACGCCTTCATTCTCAAGGCTTTCGGCAACGAGGAGGAAGCGCGCCGCCGCGCGGGCACGCAGGGCGACGCGGTGAAATGGGCGGGCGTGCTGAACACGGCGGCGGTGGCGGCGAAGGTCGCGGCCGACGAACGCTATCATGCCGCCAAGAACCGCCGCGTGCCCAAGCGCATCGACTCGCGCCTCGTGCTGTTCGACTGCCTGACGTGCGACAAGTGCGTCCCCGTCTGCCCGAACGACGCGAACTTCACGTACCCGCTGGCCGCCCGCGACTTCACCTACTCCGATCTTGTCATCGCGGCGGACGGAACCGTCACGCCGGGCGAGAGCAAAACCTTTCGCGTGGCAAAGAAGCACCAGATCGGCAACTACGCCGAGTTCTGCAATGAGTGCGGCAACTGCGACACGTTCTGCCCGGAGTACGGCGGACCGTACATCGAGAAGCCGAGCTTCTATCGCACCGAAGAAAGTCTGCGCGAGGCCGCGCCGCGCGACGGATTCGTCGTGACGAAGACGGAAACGGGGTCGGAGATTTTCGGCCGCATGTCGGGGACGGAGCACCGCGCCGAGAAGAACGCGCGCACCGGCCAGGTGACATACAACGACGGCAGCGCCGAAGTGGTGCTCGCGGGCGAAACGTTCGAGGTGGTGCGCGCAACGCCGCTCGCCGGCATGAAGCCCGGCCACGTCGTTGACATGGGCGTGTGCCACGCGCTGATCGGATTGATGGAGGGCGTGCTGGACGAGAGTGCCGTGAATCAGATCAACGCACAGTGGATGCAGCCGGCCTGATGGGGGGGCGTGGTTCGTTCCGCGTGGTTCGTGGTTCGAGGGGGCGGCGGGAAGCAGCGTTGCCGGGTGTTGAACCCCTGACGGGGCCAAGTCTATACACCGACGCGGCTCGCTGCGTTGAAACCCTGTCACCACCGGGAAGTGGGAGACGCCTGCGCTAGGTGCGAGATGGCCCCAACGGGGCCGAATCCCATAGCCGAGGGCGGCGCGCCTTGCGGCGCCTGGCTTCCACATGATCGCTTTCCCGTCTCGCTCAACACCGGGGCCGTTCTGAACCGTGCTCAGCCACAGTGGTACTTTTCGGGAATGAGAAGCATTGATTCTGCGGGTGCTGAGGCAACAAAACCCCGGCCCTGGCAGGGCGCGGACACCTTCCTCCCAGGTGCCATCCCGGCCTGTGGATTCCTCGAAGATTCCCTTGCTGAGCTGGCGGCCTCCTCCTAGCCTTGTCTTTTACGATGATGTCTCCAGCGAGGTACTCAGGATTGTGACTCCCCCTTCTGCTCAGGCTGGTTCAACCGGCACGGCGCTTCAGCGCGTGACCTTCACTCTCAATGGCGAAGCGGTCTCGCGCGAGTTCGACCCCGGCCGCACGCTGCTCGAAGTGCTGCGCGAGGACTTCGGCCTGATTTCGCCGAAGAACGGCTGCGCGCCGCAGGGCGCCTGCGGATGCTGCACCGTGTTGATCGACGGAAAGGCGAAGTTGTCGTGCGCCCTGAAGATCGCGAAGGCCGAAGGCAGGAGCATCGTCACGCTGGAGGGCGTTCCAGAGGAAGACCGCGCGCTCGTCGCCGAATGCTTCACGCGCACGGGTGGCTTGCAGTGCGGGTTCTGCATTCCCGGCATGGCGGTGCGCGGCTTGTCGCTGATCGAGTCCAACCCCACGCCCTCGCGCGAGGACATTGTCAACGCTCTCAAGCAGCACCTTTGCCGCTGCACCGGTTATGTGAAGATCATCGACGCCATCGAGTTGATGGCGAAGGTCAAGCGCGGCGAGCGCCTGCCTGATCCCGAGGCGGCTGGCGGCGTCGGCACGCGGCTCGACCGTTTCCGCGGGCGCCAGTTTGCGCTCGGCGATTGGAAGTACGTCGATGACATGACCGTCCCGGGAATGAAGTTCGGCGCGCCGCGCCTGAGCGATCATCCGCGTGCGCTGGTGAAGAAAATCGACGCCACGCGCGCGCTGGCCCTGCCCGGCGTGCATCGCGTCGTCACCGCCGCGGACGTGCCCGGGCGGCGCTACAACGGATTGATCGAGAAGGACTGGCCGCTGTTCGTCGCCGAGGGCGAAGAGACACGCTATGTCGGCGACATGATCGCGTTCGCCGTGGCCGATACGCAGCAGATTGCGCGCCGCGCGGCCGAGCTGATCGACGTGCAGTACGACGTGCTCGAACCGCTGACGGACCCCACGAAGGCGATGCTCCCCGACGCTCCGAAAATCCACCCGAAGGGGAACCTGCTGTCCGTCTCGACGATTCAGCGCGGCGACGTGGAGAAGGCTCTGGCCGAGGCCGCCTTCGTCGAGGAAGGCGTCTACACGACGCAGTTCATCGAGCACATGTTCCTCGAACCGGAGTCGTGCCTCGCCGTGCCCGTGACGGCAGACGGCAACGGCACTCCGGGCCTGCACGTATACACGCAGGGCCAGGGCGTCTTCGACGACCGGCGCCAGATCGCCGCGATTCTGGATTGGGACATCGCGCGTGTGAAAGTGCAACTCGTCTCGAACGGCGGCGCGTTCGGCGGCAAGGAGGACATGAGCGTGCAGGGCCAGACGGCGCTGTGCGCGGCGCTGTGCGGCTTCCCGGTGAAGTGCACGCTGACCCGCGAGCAAAGCATGCGCGTGCATCCCAAGCGCCACCCGATCAAGATGCACATGCGGGTCGGTTGTGATGCGACGGGCCGGCTGACGGCCTTGTGGGCGCGCATGATTGGCGACAAGGGCGCGTATGCGTCGGTGGGCGCAAAGGTTCTGGAGCGCGCGGCCGGCCATGCCACCGGGCCCTACAAGTTCCCCGTCGTCGATATTGAATCGAAGGCCGTGTACACGAACAACCCGCCGTGCGGCGCGATGCGTGGCTTCGGCGCGAACCAGGCGGCGTTCGCCATCGAGAGCCTGCTCAATCGCCTTGCCGCGCGCGTGGGGCTCGACGGCTGGGACATGCGCTACCTCAACATCCTGCGCCAGGGCGATTGCTTCTGCACGGGCCAGCGGCTGACCAAGCCGTTCGGCCTTGAGAAGACCCTGCTCGCCGTCAAGGACGCGTACAAAAACGCGAAGTACGCAGGCATCGCGTGCGGCATCAAGAACGTCGGCCTCGGCAACGGAATGCCCGATCTCGGCAAGGGAACGCTGAAGGTGGAAGCGCCCGACCGCATCGTCCTGCGCACGGGCTTCACCGAAATGGGCCAGGGGCTCTTCACGATCTGCATCCAGACCGCCGTGGAGGAAACCGGCCTGCCCGCCAGTATCTTCCAGGCGACGACGGACACCGAGCACGATCTCGACTGCGGCCAGACAACCGCGAGCCGCGGCACGGTGCTCGGCGCCGCCGCCACGCAGGCCGCCGCCCGTGCCCTCAAGGCAGACCTCGACGCGGGCAAGACGCTCGCCGATCTCGTCGGCCGCGAGTACCGTGGCGACTATGCCTGCACCTACACCAGCAAGCTCGGCGCAGAAGTCGAGGACCCCAAGACGCACCTGACGTATGGCTTCGCGACGCAGGTGGCGATTCTCGGCGACGACGGCCGCGTGGCGAAGTTCATCGCCGCGCACGACGTCGGCAAGGCCATGAACCCCACGCTGCTCGAAGGCCAGATCGAGGGCTCGGTCCACATGGGCCTGGGCTATGCGTTGAGCGAGGATCTCGTCGTGGAAGACGGGCACCTGAAGACCTCGCGCATGAGGGATTACGTTGTGCTGCGCGCCCACCACATGCCCGAGGTGGAGACCATCATCATCGAGGAGCCGGACCCCGAGACGCCCTACGGCGCACGCGGGGTGGGCGAAATCGGGCTGGTGCCGACGGCACCGGCGGTGGCCGCCGCGCTCGAGAAGTTCGACGGCGTGCACCGGACGGTGCTCCCGCTGACTGACAGCGAGGCCTCGCGCTTCATCACCGATCCCGCGTGGAAGCCAAAGGGATGAGCGGAGCGCTCCCTTGCGGGGGGAGTGCCTGAACCCCGACACCTGCTCACTTTGGCAGCAAACCTTGGGATCGACGGGCTCTGCGGTGTCGGGGCAGTGGGGTGGCCGTGGTCCACGGTTTTGCCTTCATTGCGTCCACGGCCCGTCCGGCGGGTTCTTTCCCCGTGACACCCCGGGGCGCGGGTTCCAGACTCCGCCTCCACGAGTTCACCCCCCGCGCGGGGGCGTATGGGATGTTTATGGAAATCCGGATGCCACCGGGGTTCGAGGCCGTCGAGGTGCTCGGCAAGGGAGCCATGGGCCGCGTCTATAAGGCGTGGCAGCCCAAGCTTCAACGCCATGTCGCCGTCAAGACGTGCACCATCGCGGAGTCCCTGGAGAAGGGACAGGACCCCGGACGCCTCGAAGACGAGGCGCTCACCATTGCCCGTCTCAGCCATCCGAACATCGTTTCCCTCTTCGACGTTTTTCGCGACGACGAGGCGATCTACCTCATCATGGAGTTGCTCGACGGGGCGCCGCTCTCCCGGATCATCAATCCGACGACCGAGCGCCAGGAACTCGGCCCTCTGGAGGATGTGCTCGACCACGAGGCGTCCGAAATCCTGCCGAACAAGCCACCGCTCGTCTCCAACCGCTGGCTCTGCGAGATCGGCATCGCCGTGGGGCGGGCGCTCGAGTACGCGCATTCGCGCGGCGTCCTGCATCGCGACGTCAAGCCCGCCAACATCGTCATCACGAACGATCATCACGTCAAACTGCTGGACTTCTCCATCGCCCGCGACGCCGACAAGACCATGGGGCGCACCGCCACGGGCATGGTCTTCGGCACGGTTTCCTACATGTCGCCCGAGCAGATTCTCAGCCAGAAGCTCGACGGCCGCACGGACGTCTATGCGCTGGGATGCACGCTCTTCCACGCGGCAACCGGCTCCATCCCCTACGACGGCGACAGCGACATCACGATCTGCATGAACCATGTGAACGCGCAGATTCCCGACCCGCGCCTGCTCAGTCCGATGCTCAAGGACGGCATCGGGCGCGTGATCCTGCGCTGCATGGCCAAGCGCCCCGAGGACCGCTTCGAGTCGCCGGGCGTGGTGGCCGCCATGCTGGCCAACGTGCTGCGCGGCGACACCGTCTCGATTTCCGTCGACGACATTTTCCGCGGCCCCCTGATGCCGGGGCAGCAGCTCGAAACCGGCACGGCGAAGCAACGTACTCCGTCGACAACCGTCGATCTGAGCGCGCCGCCGCTGGCGGGCGAGTCCTCCGATGGCACGCCCAGGGAAAAGGCAGACCCCGCTCCCGGTACGGAGGCGCCAGCCAAGGGGCGGCGCACGACGAAGAGCGGCGTGCAGACGCTCGAAGGCCTTGCCCGCTTTTCCGACCCCGCACCGCAGACGACCGCCGTGCCCGACACGGGGTCACTGCATTGGGCCGACCGCAGCGAGGATTTCTACATCGACGCGCTCCCCTCGGTGCGCGAGTCGATTGAATCAACCGATCGCACCCGCAAACCGAAGGCTGGCGGCATGCAGCTGCCCAAGGCCGCCGTCATCGGAGGCGGGGCGCTCGCCGTGCTGCTGCTGATTGCCGGGGCCGTGGCGCTGTTTGGTGGCGGGGATTCCTCCGACGGGGAAACAAGTGCCCAAGCGCTGCTCCCGACGCCGACGCCGACGCCGCGCGTCGAGCGCACCCCCGTTCCGACCCCCGAAGCCACCCAGGTGGCCATCGCGCGCACGCCGCTGCCCACGCCGGCGCCCACTCCGCGCCCGACACCGATGGAGTTGCCCGCGATCGTGCCGCCCTCGCCCGACATCCGCCGCTTCCGCGTTCCCGTGGCGGGGGGCGTTGACCTCTTTGTGCGCGAACTGCCGCCTGGCGAATTCCTGATGGGCTCGGCGCTCGACGAGTACGGCCGCGACGAGGACGAGGGGCCGCGCACCACCGTCCGCTTCCGCTATCCCTTCTATCTGGGTGAGACGGAAGTGACGCTGGCCCAGTGGCACGCCGTCATGGGAGGCGCGCCAAATCCCGGCGAGGAGAACCTTCCGGCCGCCGACATAACGTGGGAAGAGGCGCGTCTCTTCTGCGAGAAGCTCTCGGCGCTCACCAATGTGCGCTTTCAACTGCCAACCGAAGCTCAGTGGGAGTACGCCTGCCGCGCGGCGACAACGACGCCCTTCTCCTACGGTCCGATCCTGACATCGGAGATCGCCAACATCGATGGCCGCGAGCCATACCTGCGCGCCGCAGCGAGCGAGTTCCTCGGCAAGAGCGCGGCGGTCGGTTCCTACCCGCCGAACTTCTGGGGCCTGTGCGACATGCACGGCAACGTGGCAGAGTGGGTGCGCGACAGCTATGTGCCGAGGCTGGCGGGACGCTCGGCCATCGATCCCTTTGCGGATGCTGGCGAGGGAGCATTGCGGATTCTGAGAGGCGGTGGGTTCGACCAGCCAGCGGCAGCGGCACGCTGCGCCGCGCGCCAGCCCGCCTCGCCGCAGACCAAGGGGCCCGGCATGGGCTTCCGCGTCGTTGCGGAACTTTAGGATATTGAGTCACCAACCGTCTTTGCCAGAGGCTGCGGCCGGCCAAGCGGGAGACACGAGGAAGCAAGGAACGAATTAGAGGAAGATGAAGAGTTGAGTTGCAATCGGCCCCGAACCCAGGACACCGGACCCCGCAATGACTGATTCTGGTAGCGACAGCCAACTCACTCCGATGCCAAGGCGCCTGCAGGTGCCGCTGGTCGGGCAATTGCCCGGCAGCACGGTGCTGTGGCGTTCAGCCGAGGAAGGGTGGTCGGCGCCGCCGCTGCACCTGCCCAGCCCGCTGCTGATTCTGCGCGTGAACCCGGTGGAGGGAAGCGTCGTCCAGACGCCAGAGGGCGACGTCGTCGCGCGGCACGAAGATCCCGCGTTTATGCCGTTCCGCTGGATTCAGGAGATTCTGGCCACGCTGTCGGACTCCGCCCGTGGCACCGAGCGCCGCCTCTTTCAAGCGCCCGTTTTTCCGCTCGCCATCGTTTGCGCCGCCTACGAGTACGGCCGCTACTTTCATCCGCACGAGCACTGTTTTCCGCACGCTCCGCAAAACGACATCGACGATCTTTTTGTCTCGTTCCACTGCACCGGTTTCGTACGCAAGGACGAGCGCTGGTCGCTTGTCGGGCGCCCTCCGCGCGCGGGGACGCAATGGAAAGGCTGGGAAGTGCCGCGCCGCATGGCCGAGTGGCCGCCCCCTCCGGCATTCTCCATCGCCTCGTCTTCCTCCGTCGTGCCGCTTCCCGACTTTTCCGGCACAGAGATTGAACCCGTGCCGGCGATGTCATCCGACAGCTATCACGGCGCCATTGCCGCCATTCACCGGCATCTGCGTGCGGGCGACATTTATCAGGCGAACATGACCCTGCGTTTCGAGGGGAAGACCTCCGCGAGCGCCGATCGCATCTTTGCCGCCGGCCTGCGCAGCGGTGGCGACCGCTTTGCCGCGTGCATGCGCACCAGCAACTGCACCCACGTTTCCTTCTCTCCCGAACTGCTGATGAGAAAATGGGGACGGAGCATTTGCACGAAACCGGTGAAGGGCACACGCGCGCGCTCGCCCTTTGAATCCGATCACGAGGTCGAGGAGGAACTCGCAACATCGGCCAAGGACAAGGCCGAGCACGTGATGATCGTGGACCTCGAACGCAACGACCTCGGCCGCCTGTGCGAGTACGGCACCGTTCGCGTGGATCCAATGCTCTCGATCACCCGCCATCCCACCTTGTTCCATTTGGAAAGCACGGTGTCCGGAACGTTGAGGGCAAGTGTGGATCTGCGCGATGTCTTCTCGGCGATCTTCCCGGGTGGCTCGGTGACAGGGGCGCCGAAGCGCCGCGCCCTCGAAGTGATCGCGGCACTCGAAAACCGCCCGCGCGGCATCTACTGTGGTGCACTCGGATGGATCGATCACCGCGGCGATTGCGAGTTCAACCTGCCGATCCGCACGGCCACACTCCACGACGACCACCGCCTGCATCTCTACGGCGGCGGCGGCATCGTGGCCGATTCGCGCGCCGACGACGAATGGCGCGAGATCCAGCACAAAATCCGCTTCATGCGCGAAGCCGTGATGAAGGCCACCGATCCCAGCACCCTGCCGCCACGGCGATAGCAGCAGGAAGAAACCGCCCCGCCCATGCCTCGCCCCACTGCCGCCACGCAAACCCGGTTCACTCCCGCCGGATTTCGTTCCGCCCTGCTCGGATGGTACGATGGCAACCGCCGCGAATTGCCGTGGCGTGCGACGCGCGATCCCTATCGCGTGTGGATTTCCGAGGTGATGCTCCAGCAAACCACCGTGCGCACGGTGGAGCCGCGCTGGCGCCGGTTTCTGGAGAAGTACCCGGACGTCGAGGCGTTGGCGCGCGCACCGCTCGACGATGTCGTGGCCGAGTGGTCGGGTCTGGGCTACTACACGCGCGCGCGCAATCTGCACGCAGCGGCACGGCGCATCGTCGAGGACTTCTCCGGCCGCGTGCCCGCCACGTTCGAGGAACTCCTCTCGTTGCCGGGAATGGGAACGTACACCGCCGCCGCCGTTGCCTCCATTGGCTTCGGCGCGCCCGTCGCCGTGCTCGACGCCAACGTCGAGCGCGTGATCGCGCGGCTTGATGCCTTTGCCACCGAGATTCGCTCGCCCGCCGCCAAGCGTCATCTGAGTGCGCGCGCCCAGGAACTGCTCGAACCCGCGCGTCCCGGCGACTGGAACCAGGCGATGATGGAGCTCGGCGCGCTCGTTTGCCTGCCACGTGCTCCGCAGTGCGCCGCCTGCCCCGTCGCTGCCTTCTGCGCCGGACGCGTCGGAGGAACACCCGAGGACTTTCCCGTCAAACGTCCCAAGCCGCCGATGGAGGAGGTGCGCGAAGTGGCCGTCGTCCTCAGGCGCGAAGCCCGCGTGCTCATTCTCCAGCGTCCCGCGCAGGGGTCCTTTGCGGGCATGTGGGAAACGCCGCGCGGGCGCGTGGACGAAGCCGAGCCGGTGCGCGACGCCGTCGTCCGCATTGCACGCGAGCAGACGGGACTGGAGTGCACCACCGGCGCGCCGTTGCTCCGTCTGCGTCACGTCGTGATGCGCACGAAGATCGACCTGCACGTCTGGTCGGCCCGGCAGGACGGCGGCCGGATCAAGCGCGCGTCCCACGCCGCACACGAATGGACGCTGCCCGCCGAATGGCTCGAACGTCCCATCTCCACGACGCAGAAGGAAATCGCGCGCTTCCTCCTCGACGGCCGGATTCCGCGCCGCGCAGCTCCGGTGGAGGAATCCCCCGGCCAGCCCGACCTCTTTGACGGGGAATAGCGCCGCGTTCCCTGACGAACTTTTTACAATCTCCGGACAACCCGCTGACCACTGCGCCGCTGTGCCGTGGTCGAACAACGCAGAACGATTCTTTCCCAGGAGAACTCGCCATGCGTTGCCTGCACACCGTTACTCTCGCTCTCTCGCTTCTTGCCCTTCCCGCTGCTTCCCTTTTCGCCGCAGACGAAGCCATCAATCCATCGGAATGGAAACCGCGCACGACATCGGTCTCCGTTTTCAAGGACGGAACGGGCTTCTTTCTGCGTGAAGGCTCCGTGGAATTGAACGACGGTTGGGCGCATACCGCCGACATTCCACCGGCGGCCTTTGGGACGCTCGCAATTTTCTCTTCCACAAAGGGGCAGAAGGTCGATCTCGTTGGTGCCGGTCCAGGCGCCCGGGCCGTCTTCGATGGCATCGACCGCCCGGACACGCTGGAGGCGCGGCGCGGTGCGCTCGCCGATTGGATCAACCTGCACGTCGCCATTGAGTACGGTCCCGCCGATGCCCGCAAGCAGGTCTCCGGCAAGCTCGTCGAAGCGGGCGAGCGGCACGCCATCGTCGAAGCCGACACGATCTCCGCTGTTCCCATTGGTGCGATCCACGCGATGCAACTCGAAGGGATGCCGCTGCGCGTTCACGTTGCCGGAGAAGACGACGCCGCCACGGGAACGTCCGATCTGGCGATGGCCTTTCTGCGCGGCGGCATCACATGGGTTCCCGAGTACACGATGCGGCTTGTCGATGGCAGGACGGCGGAGATCGAACTGCGCGGCGTGCTTCTCAACGAAGCCGAGGACCTGGTGCACTGCGACGTGAACTTCGTCGTTGGCGTTCCGAATTTTCTGCACAGCAACCAGCTCTCGCCCCTGGCCTCCGGCGTGCCTTTCCGCGCGATGGGAAGCTCTGTTCTCTCGCAGGATATGAGCAACGCCTTTGCCAACAGCAACTACGTCCAGCTGCCCATGGAGGCCCAGCGCCAAAACACCCCCGGCACGGCAACTTTTCCCTCCGTCCCCAATTTCGGAACGGAAGGCCCGTCGGACTACACGGTCTACACCGTCGGTGACATGACCGTGCGGCGCGGCGAGAAGGCGATGGTCTCGCTCTTCACGGCGCGCGTTCCCTACTCGCATGCCTACACCTGGTCGCCATCCGAGGGGATGAAGCACTTCCTCAAGCTGGAGAACAACTCGGGCACCGCGTGGACGACGGGGTCGATGCTCGTGCTCGATGGCAACCGCGCCCTGACAGAGGACCTGCTGCGCTACGTTCCGGCGGGCGGCGACGGAAGGATCACGGTGACCAGCGCCGTCAACGTGCGCGCCAGCCAGAGCGAATCCGAGGACACGCGCGAACTGAAGGCGTACTCGCCCAACAACAACCACGAGTTCTTCGACCGCGTCGTTGTGGCCGGATGCGTCGAACTGGAAAATTACGAAGGCACCGCCGTCGAGGTGGACGTCACCGTGCCGGTGCAGGGACGCCCGCTCGATATCGGCGAATCGGGCAGCGTGCAGGTCGACACGACGGAACTGCGCCTGACGGAGCGCCGCGGGAGCGTGTCATGGACGGTGACGCTTCAGCCCGGCGAGGAGAAACTGCTGCACTACCAGTACGAACGCTTCGTGCCGTCGCGATGAGGGCGGGTGTGCCTACTCGCCCTGCCCCTTGGAGTAACCGGGCACGCCGTCGAACGTGCACAGGTGCTCGGTCTTGATGAAGTCGAATCCGGCAGCGCCGATACGGCCGAGCAACTTCACGATCCGATCGTGGTCGGTGACACCATTGGCCGCCATGAAGCGGCAGCGCCAGTGGTCCGTGCAGAACGTCTCGGGGTAGCCGTCGGGCCAGACCTTCACGCCGCGGTTGGTAATCATCTTCAGCGTGAAGTCCTCGCCCGCGCACGGCTCAAGCGCCGCGCCGAGGTCCGCAGGCAGGCCGTCCTCCCAATCCAGGAAGACGTCGATGCCGACGGTTTCCTTCACGCTGCGCGGGGGGGCCGGATGGGTGCTGTCCGTCTGGATCGCCTGCGCGCCGGCGCCGTAGTCCACGGGTGTCAGGATCGTCGGGCGCTCGCCAAGGCGCTCGATCACGGCCTTGCCGAACGCCTGCGTGCCAACGCGCTGCTTGCTCGTTCCATCGCGGTAAATGTCAAGCGTATGCACGCCGTCCTCCAGCGTCTTCAGCCACGCGTTGTGCACGCGCGTGGCCACGTCGGGCTGGCCGATGTGTGTCAGCATCATCACGGCGCCGAGCAACATGCCCGACGGATTCGCGATGTCCTGGCCAGCGATCGTGGGGGCCGAGCCGTGAATCGCCTCGAACATCGAGCACTCGTCGCCGATGTTTGCCGAGCCGCCCAGTCCGACCGATCCCGTGATCTGCGCCGCGATGTCCGACATGATGTCGCCATACAGGTTTGGCAGCACGATGACGTCGAAGATCTCGGGCGTGTCCGCCAGGCGCGCCGCGCCGATGTCCACGATCCAGTGACTCCCTGGAATCTCCGGGTACTCCAGATCGACCTCATTGAAGATGCGGTGGAAGAGCCCGTCGGTCAGCTTCATGATGTTGTCCTTCACGAAGCACGCGACTTTCTCGCGGTTGTTGCGGCGGGCGTACTCGAACGCATAGCGAATGATGCGTTCGCTCCCCGGCTGGCTGATCAGCTTGAGGCACTGCACGACCTGGCGGGTCTGCTGGTGCTCGATGCCCGCGTACAGATCCTCCTCGTTTTCGCGCACGATGACGAGGTCCATCTTCGGATGCCGCGTCTGGATCACCGGGTGGTAGCTGACGCACGGGCGCACGTTGGCGTAGAGGCCGAGCGTCTTGCGGATCGTCACGTTGAGCGACTTGTACCCGCCGCCCTGTGGCGTCGTGATCGGCCCCTTCAGCAGCACCTTGTTGCGGCGCAGCGTCTCCCACGTTTCGGGCGCGATGCCCGACGTCTGGCCAGCCAGATACACGCGCTCGCCAACGTCAATGCGTTCGAATTCAATGTCGGCGCCGGCGGCTTCGAGAATCGCCACCACGACCGGGGAGATTTCGGGACCGATGCCGTCGCCTTCGGCCAGCGTCACGCGTTTTGTTGCCATGGGAGGAGCGCCTCTGAGGGGGAAGTAACCTGCGGACAAGCGACTAGCCCTCAGCCCCAGGGGGGCGCAACCCCGCAAGTGGGCGGGGAGGCAAACATCCGGCGGGAGCGCTACAGGCTGGGCACGTGGGGGAGAAGGCTGGCTTCCACGTCCACCGCGTCGTCCGGCGGGTGGGACGTGCGGCGCCAGAAGACGATGAAATCCCGCGAGCTATAGGCGACCACCCAGTCGGGCAGCAGTGCCGGAAGGTCGGGGTGCTCGGAGGTGGCGACGACAAGGACATCGTACTCGTCGATCGGCGCGGTGGGGTAGTCCACCTGGCGCACGACGTTGGAGTACGTCCCATTGTACAGCAACGCGGGGAAAGGCGGCCAGTCGCCAAAGTCGAACGCCACGCTCATTCCCGGCCGCACGCGGTTCGAGACGTAGCGTGTCATGTCGCGGATGGCGTCGCGTTCGTCGAAGACGCGAAAGCCGTCGGCGGGGAGGGCGACGGTGCGGCCGTTGCGCTGCATCTCGGCGGCCTGGAGCGCGGTGAAACGGACATAGCGGACTTGCCCCACGTGATGGAGAGCAAGCTGCCACGAAAAAACGGCGGCGGGGATCAGCACAAGATTGGTCGCGGGTCTCCAGCGGATGGCCCGGACGAGGGGCACGGCGGCGAGCACGGAAGCTGTGAGGAAGGGGAGGGAGAAGCGCACCCACCAGTTGCTTGGTGTTGCAAAAAGCAGCAGGACCAACGTGCCGAGCAGCGTGAGGAAACGCCAGTCGCGCCGCAGGAACGAGAGCGAAATCCCCAGCAACCACAGGGGAATCGTGAGTACGAGAAACTGCCAGCCCCATCCGCCGGCATGTCCTCCCCACACGAAATCGCCCTGGTCGCGGATCGCCATACTGCGCGCGAGGCGCCCCAGTTTCGAATAGGGACGGAGCAACTCCGGCACGCCCGTCACGGTGGTCATGTTGCGCGCATCGAAGTGCGGATAGCCGGGCAAGACGACGGTTTCGCCCCATCGCACGGTGACCGGGTAGATGGGATTCCCCTGCGTGACCGTGTTGTGAACGAGCCAGTAGGACGAAACGAGCGCGAAGACGGCTCCCGCCGTTGCGAGCACGATCGCGTAGTGCCGCCAGCCGGTTCGCCGCAGGGCGCACGCGGCCGTCAGCCCCATTCCGAGCACGGCGGCGGAGGCGACGGCACTCCCCTTGATGCCGGCGAGCGTGCCCAGGACGGCCGCGCAGACAATCGCATGGCGCGCGTGGTCCTCCTCCCGCGTCAGCACACCGGAGAGCAGCGAAAGCGCCACGCACACATGCGCCGCCAGGTTGATGTCGATGTCGCCCACGTCACGCAGCGCGGCGACGAGGACTCCGGGAAAACAGACGGCGGTCGATGCCAGTAGGAGTGACCAGTCCTGGCGCACGCCCCAATGCCGGAACGCCGAGTAGAGCGCGAACACGATGACCGCCAAACTCATCAGGGGCAACGTGCGCAGCGGCGAATCCCAACGGGCAATCGCGAGCATCCACGCCGCCGCGATCTCGCCATTCTTCGGAAAGAAGTGCATCTGCAAGTTGGAGCACGGCAGATCGTACAGTCCCTCTTCCTGCAGGATCATCGCCGACGTTGCGCGGTGGTACTGGTAGGTGTCCCACGCATTCGGCGGGTAGCTCAGATTGAGATGCAACCCCTGGAGGAAGAAGAAGACGAGCAGGCAGGCAGCGAGAAGAAAGAGCGGTTGGCGCACGCAGGCCAGAAGGTTCGCACGGACGGCGGGCAGTTCGAAGTGCCGCAAGGCGAAGAGCGCCAGTCCGGCCGCGCCCGCCGCGGGCACGAGGAGAAACGCCGCCACGGAGAAAAGACCGGTGACGTCCAGAACGACCGCACCAGCCGCGATCAGCGTGTTCCAGAGAACGAAGCCCACGGCGGCGGCCTCGGCAAGGCGGCAGCGCGGAAGAAAGCGAAACACGGAGAACGCACACAGAATCCACCCGCCAGCAAAAAGCAGGAGCGCGGCGGTGCAGGAAAGGGCCTGGCTGGGAGGGAAATAGTTCATGGGCCGTCGTGTTTCCGGACAAAGGCCCCGTGCCACAAGGGCATTTTGGCATTTCTACTCCCGGGCATTCTCAAAGCACGAGGCGTTCTCAACACTGCAGAGTCCAGCAGTCATCCTATTGCGGAAGCATGTTGTCTGCTTGGGCAAACCTCTGCCTCGGCAAGAAAGTCATGAAAAGAGTTGGCGCTTGAGATCATTGAGTTCGCTTCCGGGAGGGTATTCTCCACCCAATCCCCCGTTGATTGATTCACGGCAGGCCTCAGGAGATGCCTTTGGTGCGGCAGGCCGCAAATCCGGCCCTGCGGAGCGCGCGGAGTTTGCCCATCCCGGAACCCTGCGTCCGGCTCGGCTGTCCTACCGATCAGAACACCGCGGCGGGCACGGGTCCGCCCCGCAAGGAGAGCGTTCCCATGATGTCCCGCGCCGCCAGGCTCCTTTTCCTCTGTGCCGCCATTGTCCTCCCGGCTGCCACCCACGCGGTTTCCATCCTGATGCCGCGTGAACCGGATTTGCCCCCGCTTGAAATGAAGAGCGAGATCATCGCCGTCGCCATCGACGGCCCCGTGGCCCGCACTCATCTGACCCAGGTCTTTCATAATCCCCATCCCCGTGTTCTGGAGGGAACGTTTCTCGTCACGCTCCCCAAGGGCGCACAGGTCACGGATTTCGTCCTCACGATGAACGGCGAGAAGGTTCACGGTGACGTGCTGGAGTCCGGCGAGGCGCGGCAAATCTACACCGACATCGTGCGCAAGATGCGCGACCCCGGTCTGCTCGAGTACGTGGACGCGCAGACGTTGAAGTTCCGCATCTTTCCGATTCCGGCGAACGGCGACATGCCCGTCGAACTCGAATTCGCCCAGCCGCTCGAACGAAAGGGCGACCTCTACTCCTTCGAGCTGGCATCGTCGGGGCGCTGGCAGTCCGCGCCTGCGGACGAGACCGATCTTTCGCTCCAGCTCGACTGGCCCGGCGGCATCGGCGTTCTCTACTCGCCCAGCCACAAGATCGAGGAGTCGAAGAAAGGCGACGGCACGCGCGTCGTGGTGCCCGGCTACTCCTCGGGCGAGGGACGCCCGTTCCAGCTCCTGCTCGCCCCCGCCGACAAGGACCTCGCGCTGCACCTGATCGCCTACCAGCCCGACACGTCGGGCGACGGCACGTTCATGCTGATGATCCATCCGCCGCGCGAAGGCGCGCTCGCGAAGGCGCTGCCCAAGACAGTGACGTTCGTCCTCGATGTCAGCGGTTCGATGAACGAGAACGGCAAGATCGAGCAGGCCCGAGTTGCGTTGCGCCAGTGCCTTGGCGCGCTCGCGCCCGAGGACCACTTCAACATCATGACGTTCAGCACCGGCGTTGAGTCGTTCCGCCGCGCCCCCGTTCCCGCCTCGAAAGAGGAGCTCGCTGCGGCACGCGAGTTCGTCGAAGGCTTCCGCGCCCATGGTGGCACGAACATCGACGAGGCACTCAAGCGCGCCGTCTCGCAGGAAACCGCCGGCCGCATCCACCAGGTACTCTTCCTCACCGACGGCCTCCCCACCGTCGGCGTCACCGACAAGGAACTGATCCTCAGCCACCTGCGCGACGCCAACCAGGACGCGCTGCGCGTCTTCGCCTTCGGCGTGGGCTACGACGTGAACACGCACCTGCTCGATGCCATCGCCGAGGATACGCGGGCTCTCTCCGAATACGTCGGGCCCGAGGAAGATCTGGAGGTCAAGGTCTCCACCCTCTTCGACTCGATCGCGCACCCGGTGCTTTCCGATCTCGCGCTCGACATCAACGGCGTCGAAATCCGCGACCTGTTTCCGATCGACCTGCCGGACCTCTTTCTTGGCCAGGACCTTCTCGTCTTCGGCCGTTATCGCGGGCACGGAACGGCGACGGCCCTGCTGAAGGGAAACGCGGGCGACAAGGAGTACACGCACGAGGCGACGCTGCGCTTTCCCGAAACAACGGACGGCGATGCGCGCTACGTCGCCGCACTGTGGGCGAATCGCAAGGTTGGCTATCTGCTCGACGAGATCCGCCGCAACGGCGAGACCAGGGAACTGCGCGAGGAAGTCCTCGAGCTCGCACTCGAGTACAATCTCGTCACGCCGTACACGAGTTTCCTCGTCGTCGAGGACGCCGAGCTTGAACGCGACAACATTGTCCGTTCGCGCTTCTCACAAACCCAGGATTACGATCCGATGGCGGGAACCGTTTCGCAGGGCGATGTCTACCGCGTAAAGGAAGGCACCAGCCCGCAACTCTCCAACATGCCCCCGGTCGTCATCACCGACCGCGTTGCGCAACGCCGCGCCGGGCGCTCCGGCATCGTCGGATCATTCGGCACCAAGGCGTCCGCGCCGGGAACATTGCAGGAACAAACCGGCGAGAAAAGCGTGCAGTTCTCCCGGGACCTGCGCGTGATGAAGGGAGCCGAAACGTTGAGTGCCGCTTCCTCCGAATCCACCGCATCGGTCCGCCGCATCGACGGCGAGACCTTCGCCTTCGACGGCGAACGTTGGCGTCAGGAAATGCAGACGGACGACCAGGCGAAGACGCTGAAGGTGAAGTACCTGAGCGACGCGTACTTCGCACTGATCGACCGCTTCCCCGGGAAGACGAAGGCGATCACGCTCGGCGAGCAGGTGACGCTCAAGCTCGGTGGCTACGTTGTCGAGATTGGCGCGGAGGGCGTCGCCAAGGCCGACGGCCTGCCGGAGGACCTCAAGCCCTGATGCGCGTTATCCGCCCGCCGACAGAACCTCCGGGTTCAGCACCGTCGGCGGGCGCCGTGCTTCGAGCACCGCGAGGATGTTGTCCGCGCAAAGGTCTGCCATGACCGAACGCGTCTCCGTGGTGCCGCTGCCAAGATGCGGAAGCAGCACCACATTGTCCATGGTCAGCAGCGCGGGATGCACCTTCGGTTCCTCCTCGAAGACGTCGAGTCCGGCGGCGGCGATCCTGCCGCTCTTCAGGGCATCCACCAGGGCCGCTTCATCGACGACTGGGCCGCGCGCCGTGTTGACGAGAATCGCCGTGGGCTTCATGATGGCGAACTCACGCGCGCCGAGCAGGTGCCGCGTCTCGGGAGTCAGCGGGCAATTGAGCGAAACGAAATCCGACTGTTCGAGCAGTTCGTTCAGCGGCACGCGCGTCGCGCCGGTCTGGCGTTCGATTTCCTCGTTGTTGCTGCGGCTGAAGTAGAGCACCCGCATGTCGAATCCCTTGGCGCGCCGCGCCACGGCGCGGCCGATGCGTCCGGGGCCGACGATGCCGATCGTCTTGCCCGCGACATGCCAGCCGAGCAGCTGCATCGGCCCCCAGCCGTGCCACTGCCCCGAACGCACGAGCGCCTCGCCCTCGCGCACGCGCCGCGCCGCAGCCAGCAGCAGCGCCCACGCCAGATCGGCCGTCGCATCGCTCAGCACGCCCGGCGTGTTGCTGATGGCGATGCCGCGCTCCGTCGCCGCCTCCACGTCGATGTTGTTGTAGCCCACCGCGAAGTTGGACACGATGCGCAGGTTCTTGCCGGCATCGAGCGCTTCGGCGTCGATGCGGTCATCGAGCATCGTGATGGCGCCCTGTGCGGTGGCGAGCCCGGCGAGCAGTTCCTCGCGTGTGGCGCGGCGGTCTTCGCTCTGCACGCACACGGCGTGTCCGGCCGCGCGCAGTTTCGCAAGGCCGCTGTCGGGAATCGGACGGGTGACGTAGATGTTCATGGCGATGGCCTCCGGGGCAGACTCGACGTTACGCAACGGTAAGCGGGAGGGCGGCGGCGGTGAAAGACAAAGATGCGGGCGCCGGCAGGGGATGTGGCAACGGCTCAGCGATTCCCGAGGCGTGGCTCCAGTGAATACTCGGGGATGGCCCGCTCGATGAAGAGCCAAAGGCGTCCCTCCACAAGAAGGCGTCCCGTGTTGCGGCCGGCTTCGGCGTCCATCGTGAGCCAAACGGTTGGCAGGTCCAGGTCCCTGCCGCGGAGAAAGTCGGTCTGATTGCTTTCGGGTGTGCGGAACAGGTCGCGGGTTGCGTCGAGATCGGCGTAGAGCACGAGGGCGTGGGGACCGTCCTCGAGCAGACTGGGCGGGATGGCCGTTGCCGTTCCCTGGCGGTCGTACAGCAGGTCTTCGCCGCTGACCGCGCCGCTGCCCGCGATGGCGAGCAGCTTGTCCATCCAGGCATACCAGGCAAAGTGATGCCCGGATTCCTGGAATGAGGCGTTGCGAAAGACTCCGTCCCCTATTTCGACGGATTCGATTTCCGCGTTGAAGCGTACGCTGGCGTGTTGGAGCAGGCGGTCGATGCTGTCGGTATTGCTGGCATCGGCGAACAGAATCCATTCCACCTGCTGCTCGGTGTTGCGGCGGGCGGCCAGCAGGCATTGCGGGCCCAGCCGGGCCAGCAGCGAGCCGCGGATTGGAAAACCAAAGAAGGAGTCCGCCTCTTCCTCCGAAGCCTTGATGGCCGCTGCGTCCCCCTGGCCAAGCACCTGGAGCCAGGCGTCGAACAGGTCCTCCACCGAGGTCAGGTTGGCGGAGAGAATAAACGGTGCTCCTGCGGGAACGTAGCGCCAGAAGGCGTGCTTCTCCTGTTGGCCGAGAAACGTATCCGAGAGCAGCGACCCGGGCGTGGGCGTGGCGGCGAAGTCGATCTCCAGCACGCGCTCGGAGAGCCGGGCGTACCCGCTGATTTCCTGCCACCACGGTTTCCAGGAAACAGTTGGGCTGAAGCCCGCCGCCACGGTTTCGCGGTCGTTGATTCCTTCGAGCATCATGGCGAGGTCGACGTGGAAGGCGATGGGCTGGCCTGCGGGAGCGGGAGAGAAGAGTGCGGCGCGGCGCGGCGGATCCGGGGTGGGGGGGGCGGGCAGCGGGAATGGAGCCTCGCCCGTGAGTTTGCCCACGGCCGCGTTCCATGCCTCCGCGTTCGTTGTGGCGAGGAAGACGCCGGTGGCCTCGTCGGCGAGCAGCAGCAGCGGCCTTGTCAGGCGCAGGCGCGCGTTGCGCAGCGACTCGGGCGAGGGACGCGCTTCGCCCAGCCAGATGGGGCGTTCCCCTTTCCTGCGCGGGAGCCAGACGACTTCCAGGCCCAGGGGAGCGCCCAGCTCACTCGCGCGTTCGCGGGTATTCACGCCGACCCACAGCAGCGAAATGTCGCGTCCCGTGGTGGAGAGCAGAAACGGGCCTTCCTCGTGGGCGGCGAAGGCGGGAATCAGCGCCGCGCCCTCGCAGATGCGGGCGGCATCCGCCACGCGGGCGAGCAACCCGGCGGCGACTTCGCGCTCGCCCGGCCCCGGTGTCATCATCATCTCGATGGAGCCCGTCGGCAGGAGGTCGGCAAAGCGTTCGAGGGTGGCGCGGACTTCTTCGTCATCGGGCGGGGCGATTGACACCGGCTGAGGAGAGCCCGCAGGCTCTTCTTCCAGCCGCGTCACGTCACCCAGGGCGAGGGCCGCCGTGCAGGCGGTCAACGCAACCAGCATCCGCAACCGGATGCCTCTGGCGGAGACGATTCTCATCGCGTGACGCTGGCACCACCCCAACCGGGCGGCAAGCCCAACGCCCCGGCGAAACGGACTCATGACTTCCTTCAAGACCATCGAGTGGAAAGGCCGCACCGTGCGGCTTCTGGATCAGACGCTGCTCCCCGGCAGGATCAAGTACCTGACGATTTCCGACGAAAAACAGATGTGGGGGGCGATTCGGCGCCTGAGCGTGCGCGGCGCCCCGGCAATCGGCGTGGCCGCAGCCTATGGCGTTTACCTGGGCACGGCACGGCGCAACCCGCGGACACTGGCGGCGGTGCGGCGCACGGCGGAGAAAGTGGCCACGTATCTGGCGACGTCGCGGCCAACGGCCGTCAACTTGTTCTGGGCGCTGGAGGAATGCCGCGCCACGCTCGCCGCCCTCCCAGGGGAGACCACCGCGCGCGAGGCACTCGCGGTCCTGCTCGCCCGCGCCCGCGCCATTCACGAGGACGACGAGCGCCGCTGTGCCGCCATTGCGCGCCACGGCGCGCCGCTGCTGAAGAAAGCCAAGGGCGTGCTGACGCATTGCAACGCCGGAGCCCTGGCCACGGCGGGCGTGGGCACGGCCCTCGGCGTCATCATCGAAGCGGCACGCACGGAAAAATTCGTCGTCTATGCCGACGAAACACGGCCGCTCCTGCAGGGCGCCCGGCTGACCGCCTGGGAGCTCAAGCAGGCAGGCGTCGAGCATCGCCTCATCACAGACTCCATGGCGGCGACGGCCATGCAGCGCGGACTCGTGCAGGCTGTCGTCACCGGTGCGGACCGCATTGCCGCCAACGGCGACTCGGCGAACAAGATCGGCACGATGCCGCTGGCGATCTGCGCGCGCCACTTCAAGGTGCCCTTCTACATTGCCGCACCGCTCTCCACCGTCGATTTCTCGCTGAAGTCCGGAGACCAGATTCCGATCGAAGAACGCGCCGACGAGGAAATCACGGAACTTTATGGCCATCCGATTGCTCCAAAGGGAACGAAGACGTTCAACCCGGCCTTCGACGTGGTGCCCGCACGCCTGATCGCCGCCATCATCACCGAGATGGGCGTGGTGCGTGCCCCGTTCGGCAAGGGACTGAAGGACGCCCGCAAGCGCGCGCAATGATTGGGAGACAAGGACGAAGCGTTTGAGCAAGCAACCGCCACACGCCCGGTCGGACCCGGATTACGATCCCTACGATCCGCTCAAGCGGCCCAAGCGCGCCGCCGCCGGCCCGCGGCTCGTGGACTATTCCAAGCCCCTGCCCTCGCCCGATCCCGGCCCCGCCGTGCCGCGTCCCCATCAGCCCCAGAAGCGCCTGCGTCCCGAAGCCATCGTTCCCCCCGAAGACAACCCCATGCGCGGCTGGCGCGGGCTGGGCGCGGCGTTGCTCTCGCGCCATCTGTGGCCGCGCGACGCAACGACCAACGCCGTGATGGTCTACTACTCCGGGCGCCAGCGCGGACGGCGCATCGAGGACATGATCGGCCTCTGGCCCTGGGTGCTGCTGCTTGTTCTCGACGGCGCAATCATGCTGTTCACCGCCAAGCGCTTCTCCGACGTCTGGGCCTACGGCCTTGCGGAGTACATCTTCCTGTTCGTCTTTGGCAGCGTCTGCGGCGCCGTGCTGACAACGTTCCACGTGCGGCGCACGATGGAGAAGATGCCGCTCGACGAGTTGCTGACGACGCGCCTCAAGCCGCTCGACATCGTCCAGGGGCTTTCGATCCGCCCGATTGCCGTGCAGTCCGCCGGCGTGCTGCTCTACTCGATCGGCCACATGATCATCGCGCTCTGGGCCGCCGCCAAGCACCAGAGTGCCATCGGGTACGACGCGCTCATCTACGTCGCGGTCTTCTGCGTCTTCCGTTTCTACAGTGTGCGGTACACGGTGGAGATGGGGGGCGCGATCGCGATGCGTGCCAACCTGTGCCTGCGGCCGTTGCTGACGGCGAGCATGCGCATGTCATTCGACATCCTAATCACCTTGCTGCTTCTGATGATTCCGGCCGCCGCGATCTCGCTGCTGTTCGCCTTCCTGTTGCAATGCTTCGTGCCCTTCAAGCTCCTCTTCCTTGTCGCCTTCCTGCTGTGCTTTGGCCTGATCGTCAGCGAGGCTGTGCGCAACATCGCGACCGACGCGATGGACTGGTGCCATCATTACCCCGACGAATGGTGGATCAACAACAGCGCGGACGCGGAGCGCGCGGAGTTCGAGGAGCGGACGTTGTTCTCGCGCTGGGAGCCCGTGGCAGGACGGCGGCGAATGTACATTCCGCGTGCCCTGCGCAACCCGCGCAACACATCGGATGGGAAGTAGGCGGGGGATCTATTCCTTCTGCCGCTCCGTGTCGTCCACATCGTTGCCGTTCTCGAATTCCGCGAGTTGGGCCTTCTTCTCCGTGATCAATTGTGCCATCCTCTCCTTCTCTTCCGCCCCGGCGGCTTTGATTTGGGACTCAAGTTCCGCCAATTCCTGCTGCACCTTCTGGCGCGCGGCCTCCCGTTTCTCGGCCTGCTCTGCCTTGTCGAAGACAATCTGCTCGGGGCTGGTGGTCTCGGGGGCGGCTTCCTCGCGGGCTACGGGCGGAATGAACCGAGCCGACTCGTCAAGGCGCCGTTGATTCATGAACGTCGGCGAGACGATTTCGACGCCGTTCGCATGGAGCGTGTCGAGGATGCGGCGGTTGAGCTTCGAGCGCGTCGACAACAGGCTGCTCACTTCCACCAGCAACCCGTTGACGCGATACGTGATGGCGAAGTTGCCGAGTTCGACGATCTGCACGAAAGGCTCGTCGAGCCCGGCTTCGCGCGCCGCCGTGATCAGGTGCTTCTCGACGAGGGCGTGGGGAATCTCGTACCCAAGAGAGAGCGTCCCCGAGACAATCGCACCGGAGGAACGAACGACGGAAACGGGATGGGAAATCAGAAAGGTGTTGGGGAAGGAAATCAGCTCGCGCTGCTCGGTCTGGATTTCAGTGTCGAGCAAACCGCGCTCGACGACGCGCCCGAAGTGCTCGTCCACCCGGATGAAGTCCCCGACGCGGAAGGGGCGGGTCGTTCTCAGCATCATGCCCGCCATCATGTTGGCGGTGATTGTGGTCGATGAAAATGCAATGACGCCGGAGATCAACACACCGATCAGCGCGATGATCTGATTGCGTGTTCCCTCGCTGACGGGGAGCGCCGCGGCAATCAGCACGATTCCGACCAGGCTCAGCCCCAGCACAAGCAACTGCCGTGGAAACTTGCGCTCGTTGCCCAGCGACGAATGCCGCCCGAGCAGGAACCAGTAAGCAAACAGCAGAACGAGCAGCACGCCCGTTGCCGTTCCCAGTAGCGGAAGAACGAGCGACACCTGCTCCAGCACCTTCTTCATGGTTTCCTGCCCTTCGCGAAGCGAATCAGATCAATCCCTGAACCTTGAGGCAGTAGACAAGCAACGCCGCGCCGCCGAGAATCACCCCGTAGCCCCACTTGGAGTCGGCCTTGAACGCCAGAAAGCCGCCCACGATCACGAGCAGAATGGCGGCGATGACACTATACATGAAGTTGTTCGCGATCAGGCTGTGCATCGGTTGCACTCCTTCTCTTATTCGTCCGGCAGGCTCACCGGTCCGTACCACGCGGTGACGATGGGGAGCGCGGGATCGACAAAGCGCCGATTCTTGGCCCACAACTGATCGCCGTAGTCAAAGTGCCACCACTCTTCCGGCAGGTTGGCAAATTCCTCGTGCCACATGGCCCAGAAAAGCAAGCGGCGGTTGCGCCGCGCCTCGTTGGCACTGGCACCGGCGGGGCCGTTGGACTGCTCGAAGAAGCAGGTGGTGCTGACGCTGGAGGGATCATCGAAAATGCCGCCCATATACACGTGCTCGCCCGACGCGATTTCGCGCAGCGTCAGGTCCACCGCCGCGCCGGTCTTGTGGGAAATCCACGTCAGCGGGTTCGCGGGATCGAAGTCGCCCGGCCACCCGATGTAGTCCTTCACGTACTCGCGGCACGCCTCCGGCGTCGGATCGGGGAGCACCGCGCGCGCGATCTCGATGAAGTAGTTGTAGATGTCCATCTGGCACGCAATGGTGCGGTAGCCATCGAGCAGGAAGACTTCCAGCCCGTAGGGCCGCACGCGGTCGTTCACGCGGTGGAGCTTCTCCACGAGAGTGCGCCGCAACCAGATGTTGGGGAGCGAGCCATCGAGGGCGCGGTGGTAGGGTGCGTTGAGACCATCGGTGCGGGCGTAGAAACTCCGCCCCGCGAGTCCGGATGCGAGCGCATCAACAAGCGGGTCGCGTGATTCCGGAAGTGACTGATTGACGGGATAGTGGCGATACGACACCTCGTCGGGGCGTGCGATGGCGGCCGGGATCGGGTAGTCGCGAAAATCGCTGTCCGATGGCGGGATGATGGCCGGGGATGTTGGCGCGGACTGCATGGCGGCTTGCTCCGTCCCTCGTTTTTTCTCGTCCCAGCCCGCAGTGCCGGGCCGCGGGAATCGTCCTACATCATGATGAGCTGCATCCGCGAGAGCAGCGAGTAGAGATCGAAGGTTTCCTCGTCGCTTTCCTGCGTCACGCGGTTGTTGCGAATACCGGCGCCAAACGGAGTCGTGTTGAATGCAGAGTAACGGAAGTCGGTGGTCTTGGAGGCGATTTTCCACGATTGCCCGAGGATCTCGCTGGCGCGTGCAAAGTCGTCGCGCAGCGGCAACGCGGCGTAAGCACCGCGTATCTGCCCGGCCACTTCCCGCATCATCACGTCAGAGGCAATCTGGCGGCCCGGAAAAATGTCTCCGAAACGCAAATGTGATTGCGAGAGGCGGAAGATCAACGCCACGCCCGCCAAGTGAATGTCGATGCGCGTCTCGCGATTCACGCGCACGGTCTCATGCCCGCCATAGGCGCTGCCGATAAGAAAGTCCTTCTTCTCGATTTCCTGCACGTCGCGCGAGCGCACGGTGCCCTGGACGATGCACAGGACTTCCTCGGCGGGCACGGTCTCGCAGCGTCCGTTGTCGATCTCGAACGTCACGCCACTGCGGTCGATCTTGTAGCTCACGACTTCGATCGGATGAAACTGGCTGAAGGCGCGTTCGGAGAGACGGAATCCGCGCAGTTCAAGCGCACGCATCCACGCGACCCATCGGTCCGCGGCCTCCTTGTTTTCCTCGCGCCTCAGGATGCGCGGCGTCGGCGCGATCAGCCGTTGGCGCGCACTGTAGGGGTCGAGATCGAGTCCCTTGGCAAAGGCCGCGATGGTTTCCTGCGGGGGGAGTTCGTCCTGCTGGCCGAGAACGACGAAGTGCCCGGCATCGCGTGCCGACTGTGCCGTCGCCGCCATCAGGTTGGCATACGCCTCCGGCGAGAGCGTGGCCTTGAACCGGTCGGCGTCGATGTGTCCCAGGGGGCGTTCGGCCATATGCAACCTCGTGCTTTCTTTTGGCCAAATGCCAGTCTCTTGCGCTCAATCTGTCAACGAAAGTCACCGAGACCCGCAAGGGGGCCACTGCCCGGGAATCAGGTTGAGTCTCGCACCCGTCATGGCGGATGCGGGGGGCGCTTGCCCTGTTTCCACTCCCGTTACGGAACACGTCTCATGCGTCCAGCCCTGCTTGTGATCGCCCTGCTGCTGCCCCTGCTGGGCGCGTGCGCATCGCGTGCCCGCGACGTCCACACCCCTCCGGAGCCCCCTCCCTTGTCCACGTCCGTCTCTCCCCAGGAATTCGAAGCACGTCTGCTGGCCGAGGTGGCCCGCATCGAAAGCGATCTCGGCTGCCGCATCGGCCTGTCGTTTCAGGACAAGGCGACCGGCCTGACCGTGACGCACAACGGCAGCTCGATCTTTCATCCGGCCAGCACGATGAAAGTCCCGGTGATGATCGAAACGTTTCGCCAGAGCGAGCAGGGTCTGTTCGATCTCGACGGTACCCTCGTCGTCACCGAGACCTTCCCCTCGATGATCGACGGTTCGCCCTACACGGCCTCGCCGAATCCGCCGCTGCGCGCGCATCTCGGCGAGCCAACGCCCATTCGCTTCATCGTCGAGGAGATGATCCAGATCAGCGACAACGCCGCGACAAACATGCTCATCCTGCTGTGCACGCCGCAGAAGATCACGGCGACGATGCGCGAACTCGGCGCGCGCGACGGCTTTGTGATCCGCCCGCTGGAGGACGAGGAAGCGTACAAGGCCGGGTTGTCGAACCGCTTGTCGCCCAACGACCTGACGACGCTGATGGCGGCGATCGACCAGAACCGCGCGGCCTCGCCGCAATCGTGCGAGGAAATGCGCGCGATCCTGCGCGGCCAGCGTCACCGTGACATGATCCCCGCGAAGCTGCCCCCCGAGGCCATCGTCGGCAACAAGACGGGCTCCATCACCGGCCATCGCCACGACACCGCGATCGTGCAGGCACCGTTCGCGACGTACTATCTCACGGTGCTCGTCGAAGGCCTGGAGGACAGCGAGACAGGCGTAAACGCCGTTGCCGACTTGTCGCGCCTGATCTGGGACCTGCGCGAACGCATGGTGGAGTGAGAGCGCGGGAACAACGCCCCCCAGCGGGTTACTCTTCGTTCAGCCTTCTGATTTCCTCGCGCCGTGCTTTTTCCTCGGCGGAGAGATCGAGGACGGCGTCGTCGTCTTCCTCGTCCGTTGGAATGGGGTCGATGGCGGTGCCGAGGCGGGCGCGGGCGGCGGCGACTTCGGAGGCGAGTTCCTCCTCCACGGTGCGCGCGCGGCCGCGCGGGATTTGCTCCTCCAGCTTGCGGGCCTTCTTGTTTTTCTTGTCGCGCAGGAAGGCGAGCACGGCAAACCCGATGGTGAGAGACAAGCCCAGAAGCACGAAGGGCAGCCAGATCACTCCGTCGAATTCAGTTTCAAACATCGCTTGCCTCCGTGGTGCGCCTGGTCCGCCAAAAGGATTCCGGTTTGCCTTTTCGCTGCCTGCCCGGAGTTCCGCTTCCTCGTCAATTCACTGTCGTTGTTGTCTGGGCAGAGACGCGTTCCTGCTCGGAGACCTCGCGTTGGCGATCGGGGTCGGACAGGTCGACGATCTCGTCCGGCGGATCGACGGGGAGCCAAAGGGTGGCGATGGTGCCGCCGCCGGAACGTTCCGAAAAATCGACGAAGCCGCGGTGCATTTCGATGTGCGACTTCACGATGCTCAGTCCCAGACCAGTGCCGGTGTCCTTGTCAGTGAAGAAGGGTTGGAAGAGATGCTGGCGGGCGACCTCGGAGAATCCGGGTCCATTGTCCTCGACGGTAAAGGCAACCCCGGGGCGCCCGTCGGGTGCCTGCAGGCTCTGGGTGCCGATGACGATGTGGCCGCGGTGCCCGACGGCTTCGAAGGCGTTGCGGCACAGATTGAAGAGGGCCTCTTCCACGCGGGCGCGATTGCAGCGCACCAGCGGGAGGTTGGGGGCAAGTCGCTCGTGGATGGTGATGGAGTGGGGGCGCATGCCGTCCTCGCCAGCCATGGTGTCCACTTCCAGGCGCAGCAGGGTGGCGGCGCGCTCGGCCAGGCGGTTGAGATCCTCGGGCTCGACGGTCAGCGCAGGTTGGCGCGCCATGTTGAGCAACATGCGCACTTTGCGATCGATGTTCTCGACTTCCTCGGAGATGATGGAGAGGTGGCGGAGGAACTTGGGGCGCTGGGGGAACTCGTCCATTTGTTCGAGCTGCTCGCGCATCATCTGGGTGTAGCCCTTGATGGGCCCGAGGGGGTTCTTGATTTCATGGGCAATACGGGCGGCCATTTCGCCCACGACGCTGAGGCGTTCGGCGCGTCGCAGGCGCTGGCGGGTCTCGACGAGTTCGGCCTGGGCGGCACGCACCAGACGGCGGTATTCCCACGCACGACGGAACATCATGCGATCAAAGAAGGCCTGCACCGGCGGGATCGAGCTGGTGAGCAGGAGAAGCATGATTGTGACGAGCACCGTCAGGCGCACTGTTGGGGCGAGCAGGATCGTGGCCGTCACCGACTCGTACAGCGTGAACAGCAGGTGGCTGATGAAGAAACCGAGCAGGACGGCGATGGAGTAGAAAATCCAGCGGGAGAGGTACAGGGGGCGCTCGACTTCCTCCTGACGGATGACGACGAGAATGCCGAGCTGCGCGATCAGCGCCAGCAACAGCCCGGGGCTGGGGATCAGGCTGATGGGGTGGTAGGTGCTGACGGCCGCGAACAGGACGAAGAAGAGGGCGGGGCCGACGATGACGGCCACGAGGTGGCGCGGCAGATTGCGGTCGGGCCCCGGCGCGGCCTCGCGCATCCGGATGGCCAGCACGGCGACGGCACTCACGAGAAGAAGCGTCTGCACGAGCAGCGGAAGCTGGCCCTCGGCGTACCACAGGTCAGACCAGGCCGAATACAAAAAGGGCGAGGTGTCGCGGATGACAACGGCAGCGTCATAATTGATCAGAACCGATGCCCCGACGGCGGGGGCGAAGAGCAACAGAAGCGTCCGCCATCCCCGGCGAAAGGCAGGGCCGATGGGAGTGGGACGCGTGGCGGCAAAGTAGAATTGGTTGGCCGCGATGGCCAGGGAAGCAGCCGTGCCGAGCCACAGGGCCGCGCTGTTCTGGGGCATGGCACGCCAGAGCTGCAAGGCGCCGGCCCACAGGATCAGCGCCGTCGCGTTGACGAGCAGGAAGGTTCCCGACTGGGTGCGCCCCCGCTCGCGGGCGACGAATACAATCACAATGAGGTTGAGCAGGACGAGGGCGGCAGTGGGGATGGAGTAGAGCATTGTCGAATCCCGCCGCTGTAAGAACGGCCAGCCACCAAAATGGAACAGTTGGCGCTAAGCGCGCTGTCAGGAGAAAGCGATTGCCGTTGTCCGCCAGCGCATGATGAGTATCCCCAAGCATCGGCCTCGCCACAAGGCGAATGGTCGGGTGGTCAGGTGGGCTTCAAGTGGGACCCAAAACGAGACCCATGGAACACAAAGCACCCAAACAGGCCGGTGACTCCGAAGCCGAGTTGCAGGCGCTTCGCCGCGAGATCGAAGTGCTGAAAGTGAAGCTTGCCCAGACCGAAGAGGTCGGCATTGCCGTCGCCAAAGCCATGGAAGAGGACCGCGTCCTCCAGGAGAAACTGGAGGAAACCCAGGACGCGCTGCGCAAGGCGCATGCGGCGAACCGGCGCGAACTCGAAGAAATCTCCCGCGTCATCTCCCGTTTCCTTCCCCACGAATACCCCCTCACCGGCGGGCTCCGCGTGGCGGCCCACTGCCGTCCGTGCCACGATTTCGGGGGGGACATTTACGATTTTGTAGAGCTGCGCGACGGACGCGTGGCGATCTGCATGGCCGACGTGGCCGGGCACGGTGCCACCGCCATGATCGCGATGGCCACGGTGCGCGCACTCCTGCGCGCCGTGCTTGTGGAAGTCCACCAGGACGTGAGTGCGGCCGACATCCTGCTCAAGCTCTCGCACTGGTTCCAGGACCAGCTCGAACCCGAGCAGTTCGTGACGATGTGGCTCGGCATCTGGAACCCCGGTGACGAAAAGCTGCGTTTCGCGAGCGCGGCGCACCCGCGCGCCGTCCTGTGGCGCGCAGAGGAAGAACCCGAGTTTTTGGATACGCCCTATGGCCTGCCGCTTGGTCTGGCGTGCGTGGAGCCGGAGCCCTACGAGGAATGCGTGATCGACCTCAATCTCTTCGACCGCATTTTCCTCTACACGGACGGGTGGGTGGAGTCCGCGTCCGTGGATGGCACGACGCTCGAAGGCAACGGCTTTCTCGATTTCATTGCAAACGCCTACGGGCAGCCACTGATGCAGGTCCCCGCCGTATTGTTCATGCTGCTCGAGCGCCACGCGGCAAACTCGAAAATCCGCGACGACGTCAGTCTGCTCGTTTTCGACCGGATGGAGTAAGCCGCTCCTCCTCCTCCCCACTTCCCCAGGCAATGACTTCGGCGAGTCTTGCCGTGGGGCCTTCGACAAAATTGGGTTCGAGAATTTCGACGCGCAGGGATTCGTAGCGCCTTGGGCTGGCGAGCGCGACGCGCTCGCGTGCGACCGGCGCGTCGTGGCGGACGACGGCGAGCTCCTCCCACGGTTTGCTCGCCCCCGTGCGGCCCAGCACGCGAAAGCTCTTGAGATTGAAGTGCGCGGAGAAGCCGCACAATTCGGCGTGCAGCAGGTCGAGAGCCTCGACGCGCGCGGGTTCGGAGAAACGCAGCTCGAACCAGGCGTATTTCTCCTCGTTTCTGCCCTCGGGAGTGGGGGCGATCCAGATGCCACGCAGCGTGGGGTCGGGGCCAGCAGCGCCGTCGATCAGGGCTTTGGGTCCATTGACGGGGTCCAGCACGTTCGAGGCGTTGGCGAGGGAGACGGTCAGTGACTGCCAGCCCCCTTCGGTGGCGCGGGGAATCGCGGGGCGTCCCTGGCGTGGCAGCAGCGCGGCGCGCATGGAGAACTGCGGCTCGCGCAGAATGCTGCGCCGTTCGCGGACGTCGGCGATGAGACGGCGCTTGCCGGGCGCCAGTTCGGCGACGGACGTGGCGCCTTCACGCAGCAGAATCTCCACCGTCTCATCGGTTCCGAAGGGAATCTCGCCCCGCTCGCCGCCTCCTGATTCCACCAGCCACAGGCGCGTTCCGGTGGTGTTGACGGCCACGAACGTACGGTAGGCGGAGGCCGGTTCCTCCGCGGCCGGCGGAATGACTCCGTCCCCTGCAATCCAGCGCCCCGCAGGCGCCGTCCAGACCGAGAGGGCGACTTCGCGGGGGAGTTCCACGTCGATGACGAGCGTCCGGGTGGCGGCAAGTGCTTCGCGCGGGGCACCCGTCAGGCCGGGGGGCACCAGCAGTGCCCAGTCGCCCGCGCCCAGCCGCAACGATTCCAGCGGCGTGGGGTTGCCCGGGAGCCACTGGCGCCGGGAGGGGGCGAGGGCGTCGTCCCACAGCGACGGCCCGGGTTCGAGGTTCTCGTTACCGGGCCTCAGCGTGATGGCAAGAGTCTCTGCCGGCCATGCCGCGGCGGCGGGCGAGCGGCCGGAGAACGCGCCGCTGACAAGACCCGCACTCCCCGCCGGACCCGGCAGACCGTTGATCGATGCGAGGGCGATGGTGGTGCCGTCGTCGGTGGCCACCACGCCGCTGGACGGGCCGGGCTCCATCAGGCGCCAGGTGCCCTCGGGGTTGGCAAGCAGGTGCGGCCCCGTGCCGGGCCACGCCCATGGCGTCGCACCGTCGAACAGAATGCCCCGGGGGTGCGTGGGATCGCCGGGAGTCGGTTCGGTTGCCAGCGCAAAGCCGCCGAGGGATTCCTGATCGAAGACCACGTTTTCCAGCGATTCCGAGGACCACGGCCCCTGGGACGCCAGAGCCAGCGGCGCCGTGACGGGCCAGACGGCACGGTCGAGTTCGAGCAGTTGCAGGCGCGTCGTTCCCCCCTGGGTGATGCGGTGAATCTCCACGCGGCGCAGGCCGGGAACGATGTCGCTCCGCTGGCCGCGCAGAACGCCTCCGGTCAGCTGGGCGCCGGCGGGACGCAACGGCACGACAGCGAGCAGAAGAAGGAAGAGGAAACGCACTTCTCTTGAGAGGATCATTGTGGCAACCACGCGGAGGGTTTGCAGGAGTTCCTGGATCTTCCCACAGCTTTCCCCCATTGCGGCCTCGCGGTGCAACGCCTAGCGTCACGTTCGGAACGCTGGTATTGCCCGCATCCCTTCAATCTCCTTCCCGAGGACCCCTGCTCCCATGTCCCAGCCCTACGTCGTTGCCGTCATCCCTTCGCGTTACGGCGCCCAGCGCCTTCCCGGCAAGCCACTCGTCAAGCTGCTCGGCAAGCCGATGGTGCAGTGGGTCTACGAGGCGGCCAAACGCGCGGAGGGAATCGCCGAGGTCCTCGTCGCGACCGACGACGAGCGCATCCGCGAGGCCGTCGAGGCCTTTGGCGGCACGGCCGTGATGACCCCGCACGAATGCCCGTCGGGCACCGACCGCATCCAGGCGGCGATGCAGGGCCGCAAGGGCGACATCGTGGTCAACGTGCAGGGCGACGAACCGGGCATGGCGGCGGCCTCGATCCAGACGGCTCTCGAAGCGTTGCTCAACCGGAGCGACGCCGACGTGTCCACCGGGTGCATTCCCATCACGCGCCGCGAGGATTTCGAAGCCGACCACATCGTGAAGGTCGTGCGCGGGGCGGACAGCCGCGCGCTCTACTTCAGCCGCGAGCCGATTCCCTCGCACCGCCGCGTCGAGGAATCCGTCTGGAACACCCCGGGCTACGTCTGGGGCTACAAGCACCTGGGGCTCTACGTCTACCGCCGCGAGTCTCTGGAGGCATTCGTGCGTCTGGAGCAGGGACACCTGGAACTGCTGGAGAAACTGGAGCAGCTTCGCTTCCTCGAAGTCGGCGCGACGATTCTGTGCCCCGAGGTGAAGCACGACTCCATCGGCGTTGACGTGCAGGCCGACGTTGCCAAAGCCGAGGAACTCCTGCGCAAACTGCACGGGCTGTAGGCGACGGGTTCTGGACCCCCGCCGGGGTCCGCTCTGCATCTCAACCCGGGTCCCCCGCGTCGAAGCCTTGTCATTCCTGAGAAGTCAACACTGTGGCCGAGCGCATTTCGGCATGGTACCCGGCGTTGAGGAGAAGGGGAAGCGGTCAGGTCGAAGCTGGGCGTTACTGCCTCGAAGAGGCAAGATCACACAGCCCAGGGCAAGCGCCGTAAGGCGCGCCGCCCTGGGAAGGCGCAGCGTTTCAACCCGCACCCCGAAGGTGGTGCGATCGAAACTCATGGCGTGACCTGATCCTCGAAGGTCTGGGATCGCGCCGCTTTCAGGGCGCAGTCCCCGTTGGTGCTCGGACCCAGGGCGGCGCGTCCGCGGCGCTTGCCCCGGGCTAGGGGATTCGGCCCCGTTGGGGTCATCCCGGCCATGATGTAGCCTTCTTCGACTTTTCAGGAATGACAAGACTTCCGTGCTGGAGTTGTTGACGCACCAAGACCACGACCCCGGCAGGGGTCGAACACCTACTCCCCCAATGATTTCGCGGGGATGGGTCCAACGTCCCCCGCGTCGAAGACCCGTCATTGACGCGCCACCCTGCCGCCGTGTTGGCTCTCAGCCGGCAAGGGATGCCCCCAATGTGAACGGAGTCAGGAACTGATGAAGAATGTTTCCCTATTGATGGTGGCGCTGGCTGCTCTGCTGATGGCGGCGTGCAGCGGAGGCGATCAACAACCCGCTTCCCCCGAGCAACAGGCAACCGCCGACGGCCCCAAGAAGAGCGCACGCACTTATCCCCCCGCGCCTCCCGGCGTCGTTCGCGTCAATCTTGGCGTCGATCCGCCCGACCTCGATCCCAACCTGTGCACCGACATCCCGGGCTCCTGGGTGCTCAACCACCTCTTCGAGCCGCTTGTGCGTCTCGACGCCAAGGCCCAGCCCGTTCCCGCCCAGGCCGAAAGCTGGGAGCACAACGAGGACTTCACCGAGTGGACCTTCCACCTGCGCAAGGACAACAAGTGGCAGAACGGCGACCCCGTCACTGCTGGCGATTTCGTTTACTCGCTGCGGCGGATTCTGACCCCCGCGACGACGGCGCAGTACGCCATGATGGTCTACAACTTCGTGGAAGGCGGGCAGGAGTTCTACGACTCGCAGGGCACCGACGACTCGAAGCTCGGCATCTCCGCGCCTGACGACTACACACTCAAGATCAAGCTGTCCGGCTCCACCCCGTACTTCCTCTCAATCCTCAATCACTCCGCATGGTTTCCGCTGCATCGCCCCACGATCGAGAAGTATGGCCGCGAATGGATCCGGCCGGAAAACTACGTGGGCAATGGGCCGTATCGCTTCAAGGAGTACCGCCCCAAGGACAAGATCATCCTGGAGAAGGCGGATACCTTCTGGGACAAGGATACCGTCAACTTCCAGACCATCGAGTTCCGCATCATCATCGATGGCGCGACAGAGATGGCGGCCTTCATCAGCGGCGATCTGGACATGACGGGCCAAATGCCCACCCGCGAGGCACTGCGTTGGCGCCAGGAACCCGAGTTCGTTCTCGGGCCGGCATTGGCCGTCTACTATGTTGCGTTCAACACAGCCAAGCCGCCGTTCGACGATCCCGCGCTGCGGCGCGCGCTGGCACTGACGATCAACCGCGACCTGATCGTCGAGAAGATCACGCGGCGCGGCGAGAAACCCGGCACGGGCTTCATCCCGTGGGGGCTGACGATGCCCGACGGCCGCGACTACCGCGAAATCGCCCCGGCCTACTATTCCGATCCCTTTACCGAGCGCGTTGCCCAGGCCAAGCAGGTGCTGAAGGACGCGGGCTATTCCGTGGACGGCTCTCCCGGCAAACCCGTTCCGCGCCCGCAGTACCTCTACAACACCGACGACACGCACAAGGACATCGCCGAGAACATGCAGGCCGTCTGGCAGTCAGTGCTTGGTGCGGAAGTCCGCCTCCAGAACGTGGAGTGGACGGTGCTGCTCAGCCGTGCCCGCGCCAAGGACTTCGAGGCCATGCGTTCCTCATGGTTCGGCGACTACCTCGATCCCCTGACCTTCCTCGAAATCTTTGAGACGGGACACGGCAAGAACAACGTCGGCTACAGCAACCCCGTCTACGACGACCTGTTGGCGAAGATTCGCACGGAATCCGACCCGCAAAAACGCGTAGAGTACATCGTCGAGGCCGAACGTTTGCTCGTCGAGGAGGACTGCATTCTCGCGCCGGTGTACTTCTACGTGACGCCGGTCTTGCAGCGGCTCGACATTCAGGACGTGGTGCGCATTCCGCTGGGCGGGCTCGACCTCACCCGTGCCTACCGCGCCGGGGGCGTCTCGGACCCGAACAACCGCAAGTAGCGGCAACTCCGTCTCCGATAATCGAAACGCCCTCCGGAGTCCGGGGGGCGTTTTCTGTAAAGGTGCTTGTCAGTGCGTGCGGACGAGAACCTGCCCGGCCACCTGGCGGAGAAGGTCGGCGGCCTCGTTGCTGGCGCCGGTATCCTCGAGGGCAGAAAGAGCGCCGCGGCAATAGTCGCCCGCGCGGTCGAGCGAATACGCGATCCCGGCATAGCGCTGGACATAGCCATGGACGGTGGCGAAGTCGCGGCCGTTGTCGAGCACCTTGAGCAGCGCCTTGCGGTCTTCCTCGGAGGCGGCTGCAAGCGTGCGGAGCAGCGGGAGCGTCTGCTTCCCCTCGGCGAGGTCAGAGCCCACGCGCTTGCCCCAGCGGTCGGTCTGCGCCTCGTAGTCCAGCGTGTCGTCGGTGATCTGGAAGGCGATCCCGAACTCCAGGCCGTAGCGGGCGAAGGCGGCGACACGGGTGGGGGTGGCTCCGCCGACGAGGGCGCCCAGACTGGCAGCCGCGGAGAAGAGCACGGCGGTCTTCTTGGTGACGATGTCCAGATAGTCCTGCTCGGTCAGCCACTGGCCACGGCGCTCGACCTGGAGGAACTCACCCTCGGTCATTTGCTGGGTGGCGCGGGTGAGCACCCGCAGCGTCGCGGGATTGAGCGTCGAGAGCGCGAGATCGAACGACGTGGCGTACAGATAGTCCGCATAGAGAATCGCGACGTCGTCGCCCCATCGGGCGTTGACAGTGTCGCGCCCGCGCCGCGTGGGGGCCTTGTCGATGACGTCGTCATGCAGCAGCGTGGCGACGTGGAAGAGCTCGATGGCGGCGCCAAGAGCGATGTGGTGGCTGGAGGCCGGGTCAATACCCGTGGCGCGGGCGGCGAGACAGACAATGGCCGGGCGCAGGCGTTTGCCCCGGCTCTCCGCCACGAATTCGGCAACCTCCCTCATCAGGCCGCCACCGCCGCCATGATAGGCGTGGTCGAGCGTCGTCTCCAGCCTCTTGAAATCCTCGGGAATGGCGTCGTACAGGAAATCCACGCGTCTCAGGCTTCCTTGACTGAAGTCTTCGCTCTCTCTGTGCTCTCTGAGGGACCGTTGCCAACTGGAAAGCGCTCTGCTTCGCAGCCCCTGCCCTCTGGAGACTCTGCCCTCTGGCAAGAGCGGAAAACCTGCCAACTCGCGGGGCAAGGGGCGAAGCGTGATGACACAGGATTTGGAGAGCCGTGGCTCGCGGTTGCCTGCCCGAGGGGGGCAAATGGAGGCTGGACGGCCTTCACCCCCCGCGTGGAGCGACGAATTCGCGGTCGAAGTCCTTCCAGACGGCCTCGAAGCCACGTTCCTCGATGATGCGGGCGATTTCCTCGGGGGGGCGTCCGTCCTCAATCTCGAACTGCTCGCCCTCGTGGTCCTGCGACGCATAGCCGCCCGGATTCGTCTTGCTGCCGGCGCTCATGCGCGTGACGCCGAGCCCGATCAGGTTGTCGCGCAATGCGGCGGGCTCGCGCGTGGACATCACCAGCTCCGCATCGGGCAGGAACAGCCGCATCGCGCAGATCATCTGGACGAACTCGGGATCGCCGACGGGGAGGTCGGGCGTGTATTCGCCCGCGCAGTCGCGGATGCGCGGAAAGCTGACGGCGAGACGCGACTGCCAGAAGTGGCGGGAGAGCCAGCGGCCGTGCAGGCCGACGCTCCACGCCTCCGTCCGCCAGTCGCCGAGCCCCAACAGCGTGCCGATGCCGAGCGAGCGCATTCCCGCGCGCCCGCCCCCCTCGATGGCCAGCAGGCGGTTGCGGTAGTTTCGCTTCGGCCCGGCCACGTGGTAGAGACGGTAGCGTTCGGGGTCGTACAGTTCCTGATAGATGACGAGTCCATCGACGCCCGCGAGGACGAGCTGGCGGTACTCGTCTTCCTGCAGCGGCTGGATCTCGATGGCGAGCGAGTCGAAAATCTTGTTCATCTCGGAGACGACTTCGAGCAGGTACGGGATATTCACGAAGCGCCGGTCCTCGCCGCTGACGAGCAGCAGATGCCGGAAGCCTTCCTCGCGAATCAGTTTCGCTTCGCGCACGACCTCCTCAACGCTCAGCGTCTTGCGCGCGATCTTCAACTCGTGCGAGAATCCGCAGTACGTGCACTTGTTCACGCACTCGTTGGAAAGATACAGCGGCGCGTACATTTGCACGACTCTGCCGAAACGCTGTTCCGTGAGTGCGGCGCTGCGTTGGGCCATCTGCTCGATGAAGTCCGCGGCGGCGGGGGAGAGAAGCGCGGCGAGATCATCGGCGGAGAGCTGCTCCGCCGCGAGGGCGTGCTCGACGTCGGACGCCGTGCGGCTGGCGATCAACTCGCGCACCGCCGCGAAATCCGTTTGTTCCATCACATCGGCGAAGCTGCTCATGACGCGGCTCCTTTCGTTTCGTGGAGGAATCCGGTGAGCGGGCTCGACGCGCGGGCCTTGGCGGTGGATTCGCCGGGGCCGGCCTCGCGGGCGAGCACGGCGGCTTCCACGGCAAGGCGGAACGCGCGCGCCATGGCGGAAGGATCGCGTGCCACGGCAATCGCCGTGTTGATCAGCACCGCGTCGGCGCCCATCTCGATCGCCTCGGCCGCGTGCGACGGCATTCCGATTCCCGCGTCAACAACGACGGGCACCGTGGCCTGCTCGATGATGATGCGAATCTGATCGACGGTCTTGAGGCCGCGGTTCGTCCCGATGGGCGAGCCGAGCGGCATGACCGTCGCGCAACCGACGTCTTGCAGGCGCTTGGCCAGAATCGGGTCGGCGTTGATGTAGGGCAGGACCACGAAGCCGTCGGCGACGAGTTGCTCGGCGGCCTTCAACGTTTCAATCGGGTCGGGGAGCAGGTAGTTTGGGTCGGGCGTGACTTCGAGCTTCACCCAGTTGGTGCCCGTCGCGGCGCGTGCGAGCTTTGCCAGGCGAACGGCCTCCTCGGCCGTGCGCGCGCCCGACGTGTTGGGCAGCAGGCGGTACTTGGAAAAATCCAGCGCGGAGAGCGTGCGGTCCTCCGGATTACGCACGTCCACGCGGCGCAACGCCACCGTGACGAGCGCGGAGCCGGACGCTTCGACGGCTGCGGCCATGGCCTCGGGCGACGAGAACTTGCCCGTGCCCACAAACAGGCGCGAGTTCAGCTCCACGCCTCCGATCACCAGTTTCTTCAACGGCTTTGTTGCCATCATTCCCCTTCCTTTCATCTCCGTCCCTGATTTAGTAAGTTCTCAGCTTTCAGTTCTCAGTTCTGCACGGTTCGTGGTGCGTGATTCGCTGTCCCTTTTCCTTCGTTTTTCAATCTCTTCTCCGCTTGGCCCGCCGTTGCCCTTGGCGAAGGCGGTTGGTGAACTCACTTCCGCTTCGCCACGGCTTGCGCGAAATGCTCTAGCCGCCGCCAACAAAACGGACCATTTCAACCACGTCGCCGTCCTGCAGCGCCGCAGCGGACCACTCTTCGGCCGTGCGAATCGCTCCGTTGTGCTCGATCACCAGGTGCTGGCGTTCAATGCCGAGGCGGGTGACGAGTTCGTCGAGCGTCGCGGCATCGTTCACTTCCTGCGTTTCACCATTGAGTTGCAGTTTCATGCTTCTTCACCGTCCTTTTGCGCTTCGCCGAGCAGCAGGCGCAGCACGGCGTTGGCCTGGTGGCTGGCCGCGATGCCGACGCGCGGCGCGAGCAGGCCGCGTCCCGGCCGCGCGGCTGTTTCGCCGTCGCCCACCAGCCACACGTTGCGAAAAACACGCCGCGTGCGAATGGTGTTCGACGGGCCGAATCCGGCAAGCCCCGAGGCCGTGACGAGTGGCGTGTCCGGCAACGATTGCCGCATTGCGATGGCAATGTCGCGTTTCATGTCGGCGCGGTCGAAACATTCGGCCACGACGTCGCACGCCGCGAAAGTCTCGGGGATGTTTTCGAGAGTCAGGCACCGGTTCAGCGCCTCGACGCGAATGTACGGATTGATGCGCGCCAGGTTTGCCTTCAGCGCCTCGACCTTCAACTCGCCGAGTTGGTCGATGAAGAACTGCTGGCGGTTGAGATTGCTCGGCTCGACGACATCAAAATCGACCAGGAGCAGGTGCCCGACGCCGGTGCGCGCGAGCGCCACGGCCACCGCGCTCCCCAGCCCCCCGCATCCCGCAATGCCGACGAAGGCCTTCTCGACTTGCGCGTGAACGCCGGGCCCGTGACGCGAGACCATCTGCGCACGCAGTTCCTCTTCGGAGGGCTTTTCGCCGCGCCGAATCAGAACAACCTCGTCGCCCTCGCTCAGCGGCACGTCCTCGGCGAACGGATAACCGTTCAGGATCAGCACGTCGGCGCCGGGTTTGCGGGCGTCGCGCAGCGCGAAGAGCGTCGTGCCCGCCGCCACTTCGACGGGGAGAGCGTTGAGCGTGATCGCGATGGCGGAAGAAGAGGACAGTGGTCGTTTCCGGTTCTCAGTCGTTGGTTGTCGGTTTTCAGGACTACAGGTTCTTTCCGGCGATTGCGCCCGTCTGATCAGCTCGCGCCTTCATCAAGGCTTTGTCGTGACACGCCGGATTCCGATTCATGTTCTCCGTTCTGCTCCTCGGCAAAATTGAACACCGAAAACGGAGAACTGAAAACACCTCCGAACCTCTTATTCCTTCTGGTAGAGCGCCGAGCCGGTTTCGACGAACTTCTCGCTCATCTCCGCCATGCCGGCTTCGAGGGCTTTGTCGACTGAGTAGCCGTGCTCCTGCGCGTAGTCGCGGATGTCCTGCGTGATCTTCATCGAGCAGAACTTGGGGCCGCACATCGAGCAGAAGTGCGCGACCTTCGCGCCTTCGGCGGGCAGGGTCTCGTCGTGGAACTCGCGCGCGCGGCCGGGGTCGAGCGCGAGGTTGAACTGGTCCTGCCAACGGAACTCGAAGCGGGCCTTGCTCATCGCATTGTCCCAAGCCTGTGCTCCGGGATGACCCTTGGCGAGATCGGCGGCGTGCGCGGCGATCTTGTAGGCGATCATCCCTTCCTTCACGTCGTTCTTGTCGGGAAGGCCGAGGTGCTCCTTCGGCGTGACGTAGCACAACATCGCAGTGCCGAACCATCCGATCATCGCGGCGCCAATCGCCGACGTGATGTGATCGTAGCCGGGGGCGACGTCGGTTGTCAGCGGCCCGAGCGTGTAGAACGGCGCCTCGCCGCACCATTCGAGCTGCTTGTCCATGTTGTCCTTGATCATGTGCATGGGAACGTGCCCGGGGCCTTCGTTCATCACCTGGACGCCGAACTCCCAGGCGCGGCGGGTGAGCTCGCCCTGCGTGCGCAACTCGCCGTACTGCGGTTCGTCGTTCGCATCGGCAATGGAGCCGGGACGCAGACCGTCGCCAATGGAGAACGAAATGTCGTAGGCCGCCATGATTTCGCAGATGTCGTCCCAGTGCGTGTAGAGGAAGTTCTCCTTGTGATGGGCGAGGCACCACTTGGCCATGATCGAGCCACCGCGGCTGACGATGCCCGTCATGCGGTTGGCAGTGAGCGGGATGTAGCGCAGGAGCACGCCGGCGTGGATGGTGAAGTAATCGACGCCCTGCTCGGCCTGCTCGATAAGTGTGTCGCGGAAGAGTTCCCAGGTAAGGTCCTCGGGCTTGCCGTTCACCTTTTCGAGCGCCTGATAGATCGGCACCGTGCCGATGGGGGCGGCGGAGTTGCGCAGAATCCATTCGCGCGTCTCGTGGATGTTGGCGCCGGTGGACAAATCCATGATCGTGTCGGCGCCCCACCGCGTTGCCCAGATCATCTTCTCGACTTCCTCGGCGATGGAACTCGTGATCGCCGAGTTGCCGATGTTGGCGTTCACCTTCACGAGGAAGTTGCGCCCGATGATCATCGGTTCGAGTTCGGGGTGATTGATGTTGGCGGGAATGATGGCGCGGCCGCGGGCGACTTCGTCGCGCACGAACTCCGGCGTGATTTCGGCGGGGATGGCGGCACCGAAGGAATGCCCGGGGTGCTGCTGGGCGAGGAGTCCGGCGTCGCGCAGCAGCTGGCGGTTCTGGTTCTCGCGGATCGCGATGAACTCCATCTCGGGAGTGACGATGCCTTGGCGGGCGTAGTGCATCTGGGTGACGCACTTGCCTGGCTTGGCGCGGCGCGGCGTGCGGCGGTTCGGAAAGCGCAGCTCTCCGAGCGCGATGTCGGCGGCGCGTTCGTTTGCGTAGCGCGACGTTGGGGCGGTGAGGAACTCGGTGTCGCCGCGTTCCTCGATCCATGCTTCGCGCAGACGGGGAAGGCCGGCGGCGAGGTCGATGTCCACATCGGGGTCGGTGTATGGGCCCGTGGTGTCGTAGAGATGAAGGGGCGGGTTGGCTTGTTCGCCGGCGCTGGAAACGGTGGGAGAGAGGGCGATCTCGCGCATCGGAACGCGGATGTCCGGGCGGCTTCCCTGCACGTAGATTTTGCGGGACGCGGGGAAGGATTCGCGCATCGTGGAATCGACTTCGAGGGCGGCAATAGCAGTATCGCGGCGAGACGTGGTCATCGGCGGCTCCTTGGGGGGCGCGGAAAGTGGGGAAGGCTGGCGTGGGAGGGAGAAGAGGCCGGTGAGCGGCATTCAGCTTCCCTGCGCCGGCATTACCCGGATCAGGTTCCAAGGGTTTTTCTCAGCCGCGCCGATTGTCGCGCAGCACCCCTAGCTGACCTGCGCGGACCCTAGGCAGGAGGGGCGGGGATTGTCAAGCGAAGGCCCCGGCGCGGTGCAGGGAGCGCGTGATCGCAACCGCTGGAAGGCTCTACGCGCAGGATCCTTCTTGGAGCCACGGCAGCATTCTCCCTCGGAAGGAATTCCGCAGGGACGGCTGAACGATTGAGGCCAAAGAGACGCTCCTTTGAGAACGTCTTGGATGCTTGAACGGTGTGGACGATGGTGGTGCGAACCGCAAACCACGAACCGCGCCTATTGCGGCGCGAGTGTCTTTTCCAACTCCGGCCAGATCTTTCTCCAGTCGGGGTTCGTGTTTGCAACGATGCGCATGCGTTCGCGTCCGTCAGGCCCGAGGACAACGAAGGTGGGCACGCGCGTGACGGTGAACTTGCTGGCAAGCGCGCCGCCCCGCAGTTGGTTCACGTCCACGCGCAGGAGGACGAACCTCTCCAGGTTCTGCTTCGCGGTTTCGTTGCCGCTGAAGACATTGTTCACGAGCGACTGGTAGGAACGGCTGGCATGGTTGTAGAACATCACCAGCAGGGGCTTGCCGGTGCGCTTGGACTCGGCCCACGACTGCTCGGGACTTGTCGGCCAGATGGTGACGCCCGACGGAAGGGCTGCGGATTCCGAAGAGCCAACCCAGGGCGATTCGGGCATGGGGGTGTTGGGGTCCGGCGTCCACTGGATCGAGATGTTGTCAACGATGGCGAAGAGAGGGGCATCCTCCGGCGCAGTGATGAGAACACCGGGCTGGATGATGGGGAAGGTGCGGTCGGTGATGGGGGAGAAGACGGTGCGGCGCCCATCGACATAGCAGGCGATTTCGCTCTGGCCTTCAAAGACCAGCTGGATGCGGTGCCAGCCGCTGTTGATGGGAATGACCTCGCGCAGGTCCTGGTGCATGTAGACCTGCGGCTCCGGGGTGGCGTTGGTGAAGGAGAAGTAGGTTTTCTTCTGACTGATGATACCGAAGCGGTACATGCGCCAGAGGCTGGACCCCGAGGGGGTGGCTCCCTCCGGCGGTTCGGCGAGGGCGAGCACGGCGACGGTATGCGTGGCGCTGGTGTGCCCTTTCAGATAGACGTCGGCCTGAAAGAGGGCCTTGCCGCCTGCTCCGAGGCGGCTGCGATCCATCTTCGCGACGCTGACAAGTCCCAGGAAGCGTTGCTTGGGGTCTGTCTGAAAGCCGACGGCAAAACGCCCGCATTCCTCGCGTGCGGCCCCTTTGAGGATGTCGGGGTCGTTCAGTCTGGTCAGATCAATGACGCGGGTGTTTTCCGCGGTGGCATTGTGCGTCATGATCAGGGAGGGCGGAATGACCCCCGACTCGAAGTTCTCCCAGGTGTGCAGCAGGTATTGCGCATGTCCGGGAGCAGTCAGCAGACAGAGGGAGAACAGAATGGGAAACAGGCGCAATTGCATGGCACACCTCTCGGATTTTGTTGTTTTGCCGGCATATGCACTTTGGATAATATACCAGTTTGGAGATTACTCAAGCCCATATCCGGAGCAATGCACTTCTGCCGAAATCCTCACGTGGGCCTTACCTTTGCTTGCCCTTTGGACTCCGGCGCGGTTGGTATTGTTCCGAACTGAACCATTTCAAAGGAAATCGACAATTCATGAAGAAAATTATCGTTATTCTCCTGGTTATCATCGCCGTCGTGGTGCTCGCGGTTGGGGCAGGCGCCTACATTCTGTATAGCAAGAAGGACGAATTGGTGCGCCGCGGGACGGAAAAGGGGCTGACGTTCGCCCTGATGACCGACTGCACGGTGGGAGCGGCCAAGCTGGACATCGGAGCCGGAACCATTGAGTTCACCGATATCGTGCTCGGCAACCCGTCAGGCTACGAGTCCCCGCACGCCATGAAGTTCGGCACCGTGCGCGTGGAAGCCGACATCCAGTCCTTCCGCACGCAGGAGCCCACCATCAACCTGGTGCAGATCAGCCAGGCGGACATCGTGCTCGAAAAGAACATGAAGTCCTCGAACCTGCAGGACCTGATGGCCAACGCAGGCCGCTTCTCCTCGGGCGAGGAAGCCCCTCCGCCGCCCGACGATCCGAACGCCAAGGCCATGAAGATCAAGAAGGTACTCGTGGATGGGACGACGGTGAACGTGGCGTTGCCGCTCGCGGGCGGCAAGACAATCGGCGTGGAGGTGCCCACGATCGAGATGGAAGACATCGGCGGCAAGAAGGAGAAGGTGACGCCGGCCGAGGCACTCCAGCAGTTCATCGCAGAGATTCTGGCGTCGGTCACGAAGGCGGGCTCCGGCTTGCTGCCCACCGACCTGCTCGACAGCATCGGCGGATCGCTCGAGAATCTGCCCGGCGACATCAAGGGCCAGATCGACGGCATCCTTGGCGGCGAGGGGCTGGGTGACGTCGGCAAGGATCTTGAAGACGCGGCGGGGTCCGTGACGGGCGAAGCCGAGAAGGCCGGCAAGGAAATCGAGGGCGCCGTGAAGGACGTGACGGGCTCGATCGGCGGGCTCTTTGGCGGCAAGAAGGACGAGTAACCGCGCGGTTCGTTCTTCGTGGATCGGGGAAAAGCGAAACCAATCCGGAAAAAGTGACGTGGGCTCGGCGCAAGCCGGGCCCTTTTTCGTGCTAGCGCCGCCGCCGTCCGCGTCGTGCCTGGGCCAGAAGCAGCTTCGCCTCGTTCATTTCCCCGGCTGGCTGCCCGGCGAGCTGCTCGCGCAACTTGGCCCGGAACGCGTGGGTGAGCGCGCAGGCGAGCGCGTCGGCCTGATGGTCGTTCTCCGGCAGCCCTGGCAGCGCCAACAGCACCTTGACCATCTGCATGACCTGCGTCTTGCTGGCGCTCCCCTTTCCCGCCACGGAGGACTTGATCTCGGCCGGGGAATACTCGAAGACGGGAATTTTGGCGTTGGAAGCGGCCAGAATCGCGGCGCCGCGCCCGTGCGCCATCAGGATCGCCGTGCGGATGTTTTTGGCCGTGAAGACCGATTCGATGGAGACGGCATCGGGGGAAAACTCGCGGATGCAGCCTTCCACGAGGTCATAGATGCGTTGCAGGCGGGCGGGCATCGAGGCGCTGGGGGCGGTGCGCACGTCGCGCGCCACGACTTGGCGCCACGTCTCGCCGTGGCGCTCGATGATGCCAACGCCGGTGGACGCCAGCCCGGGGTCGATTCCCAGAATCCTCATGTCATGGAGCTTGCGACGGGGGTGACGGGGCGGCAAGCCTTTGCTCCAGAGCCCCGATCCCCAGAGCCCCGATCCGTTGTCAGGACATCCTGGAATGCTCCTGGCTTCCAGCTATCAACAGCGAGGCGGTCTTATGAAAAAACTGAAGCAGCTGATTCTCTGTGGCGTGGCGTTGTGGCTGGGGGTGGCGGGCATCGCCGCAGCCCAGGAAGCACCCGGGCCCGACGTGGAGCTTCTGCGCAAGCGCCTCTCCATCGCGCAGCGCGAGGCCGCCCTCAACGAGCGCCGTCTGGAGGACTTCGCGGGCGAGTTGCGCTCGTTCGAGGAGTATCTGGAGCCCGAGCAGTTCGAGCGGCTGATGGAGTCCGTGACGCTGCGTGTGCCGGCGCCCGCGCTTCCCGACGAGTTGCCGAGCGATCCCGATGCACTGCGCGAGCTGCTGGCCGCGCAGGAGACCTACGCGCAACAGGTGCGCGCCCGGCTGCTGGCTGCGCGCAACGTGGACGGCGGGCTCGATCTGGAGACGCTGCGGTACAAGCGCCTGGTGGACGAGGTGGCGCGCGAAACCGCGCGGGTGCGCGGGCTGGAGCTCAAGCACCCGATCGACTCGGTGATTCTGACGCGCGAGGAACTCAAGGAACTGCTCTCCCGCCTGTTGGCCAAGGAACTGACCGACGCCCTCGTGCGCGGCGAGTCGCTAACGTGGCAGGCGCTGGGCATTCTGCCGCCCGACGCCGATCTCAAGCTGCTGTACTCCGGGCTGCTGGAGGAGCAGGTCGGCGGCTTGTTCGACGATGCAACCGGCGCGCTCTACGTCGTTGATACGTTCGACCCCAAGTCGTTCCTGGGACGCGTGATCCTGGCGCATGAGATCAATCACGCGCTGCAGGACCAGCACTTCCCGATCAAGGACCTCCCCTTCCGCACGGCAAACAGCGACCAGAACACCGCCGTCGCCGCCGTGCTCGAAGGGGATGCCACGATGCTGATGATCGAGTGGGGAATGCAGAACTTCAAGCCAGCCGACATGCTCGGCCTGACGGAAGTGATGAACCAGGGGACCGAGCAGCTCGCCGATGTTCCCCCGGCGCTGGTGCAGGCACTCGTGTTTCCCTACATGGGCGGCATGTATTTCATGACGGCATTGCAGGCGAGCGGCACCGAGGGGTGGCGCGACCTGCCATTCCGCGATCCGCCGCAGTCCACCGAGCAGATTCTCCACCCCGAGAAGTACTACGCCGAACGCGAGGCGCCCATCGAAGTTGACCTGCCGGAGTGGGAGGCGCGCGACGGGCTGGAGGAGGTGCACCGCGGCGTTGTGGGCGAATGGGTGACGCGCCTGATCCTGACGCCGCCGGAGAGCTTCCCGATGCTGACGGCGCTGACGACCGAGGTGCTCGTCAACGAGCCGGTCGCCGTGGCAGCGGCCGCGGGTTGGGGGGGCGACCGCTTCGTGGCCGTGGCCAGCGCCGATGATTCGCGGTGGTTCGTGGCGTGGAAGACCGTCTGGGACGACGCATTGGACGCCGACGAGTTCGAGCACGCCTTCGCCCGCCGGGTGGCGCAGTGGCCCGGCTTTGCGGAGAGCGATTACCGCCAGTGGGGAAACGAGACGGACGGCCGTGCCGCGTGGATCGACCGCGACGGCAGGGATACCTGGGTTGTCGTCGCGTCGAACGGCGAACTCCTCGCAACGGCGAGGGAGTGGCTGGGACGGGACAACGAAGGATGAAGAAGAAAGGATGAAGGATGAGGCAATGTGGCTTGGGCATCTTCGCCAATGCTCGGCCAAACTCGTCCCCTTCCCGCAGCCTCTCGGGACACCACTGTCACTTTCGGTCCTAGTGTCCCTTTCATCCCTGGTCGCTCAACCTGATCGGGGCGCAACTCATCTCGAGCCACCCCTGTTGAGGTGCGCCAACGCCCTTGCCACGCTTCCCGCCCCCGCGTAAGCCCTGACGCATCCTCCCGCGGACGCCGAAATTTTCATGCCTCTTCTTGGGATCGACATTGGCGGAACAAAGACCGCCGTCCTGACCGCCACCCCTGCCGGGGAGATTCTCGGCCGTGTCCAGTTCCCCACGCGCCCGGAGCGCGGCATCGCGGCGTTCCTCGATGACGTTGCCCGCGCGGCGGCGGAAGTCACGGAGGCGGCCTCGTGCGTCACGGCCGCCAGCGTCGCCGTCGGCGGTCCCATGGACGAAGCTGCCGGGGTGCTGCTCGCTCCGCCCCATCTGCCGGGCTGGAAAGACGTGCCGCTGCCCGAGTGCCTCGGTGAACGCCTGGGCCTTCCCGTGCATTGGATGCACGACGCACGGGCGGGGGCGTGGGCGGAATGGCAGTTCGGCGTGGGGCGCGAAAGCGGGGTGCGGCGGATGGCGTTTCTGACCTTCGCGACGGGCTTCGGCATGGGCGTGGTACTCGACGGACGGCTCCTCGACATCCCGGGCGAGATTGGGCACTGGCGCGTGGCCGAGGACGGCCCCGGGATATTCGGCAAGCGTGGCAGCCTGGAGGGGCTGGCGAGCGGCGCAGGCATCGCGGCGCAAGGCGGCCGTCCGGTGGAGGAACTGGCCGAGGCCGCACGCGCGGGGGATGCGAGCGCGCTGGCGCTGTTTGATGCCGTGGCCGTTCAGGTGGGGCGCCAGTGCGCGCGCCTGATCGACCTCTTCGGCCTCGATGCCGTGGTACTCGGAACGATCGCGGTGAAGTGCGAGGATTTGCTGATCGATCGAATTTGCGAAGTGGCGCGCGAGGAAGCTCTTCCGCATCTGGCAAAGAACTGCCGGATCGCGCCGTCGGCTTTGGGCGGGGAGCTGGGCGATCTCGCGTGCCTGTCGGCGGCGCTGTCGCGCGGGTTCGGCGGCGACGCCGCACTCGGGCCGCGTGCTGTTGGGCAGGTGGCCGAGAGTGCGCGCCTGCTCGACGCGCTGCTGGCCGACAAGGTGTTCCTCGACGCCGTGGATTCCGGCGCGGCGCGCATTGTCCAGGCGCTGGAGGCGGGGCACAAGGTGCTGACGTGCGGCAACGGCGGTAGCGCCACCGACGCGGCTCATCTGGCCGAGGAGCTGATCGGGCGCTACCGGGGCGATGGGCCGTCGCTGGCGGCCGTGAATCTGTGCGCCGACGGATCGGTGCTCACGTGCATCGCCAACGATTACGGCTTCGACGCGATTTTCTCGCGCCAGGTACAGGGGTTGGGGAGGAAAGGCGACGTGCTGGTGGCGTTCACGACCAGCGGCAATTCGGAGAACGTGAACCGCGCCCTCCACGTTGCCAAGCAACGAGGCGTTTTCACCATCGCGCTGACGGGAAAGAACGGCGGGGCCGCCCGCCAGATCGCCGACCTCGCGATTCACGTCCCCCATGCGGCCAGCGAACGCATCCAGGAAATCCACACCTTCGTGCTTCACGCTTTTTGCGAGGCCGCCGAAGCGCGGCTTCGCTCCCCCGGAAAGAAACCCTGATTCGCCCAACCCCCTCGGAGAAGTCCCCCATGTCCTCCCTTAGAGCCTCCCTGCACGTTCTTCTCGCCGCAGCAGCCCTGACCGCCGCCGCGTGCAAGGATCAACAGACCATGTATTCCTATGAGGAGGAAGCGGGTGCCATGGCTTCGGACGCTGCTCCTCCCGCGCCTCCCTCCCGCGGCGCCGGAATGCAGGCGTTGCCGCCCGGACACCCGCCCCTCGCAGGTGGAGCGGCGATGCACGTCGTTCCTGATATGCCTCCGGCCGACCGCGCGACCCTCGCCGCCGACACCGCCATCACGCCCGTGGAGTTCGTCGGCCTCTCCTTCCCTCTGCCCTCCACGTGGACCTCGCGCCCGCCGTCGTCGGGAATGCGCCTGGCCGAGTTCGCCGTGCCCCCCGCCGGGGAAGGTGCCCCCGGCGCCGACCTCGTGCTCTTCCACTTCGGTGCGAATCAGGGGGGCGATGCCCTCTCCAACGTCAAACGCTGGGTGGGACAGATGGAACTGGATCCCGATTCCGCGCCCGTGGTCTACCAACAGAAGCGGGACGACCTGACGATCACCGAGGTCATTTGCTTCGGCACGCAGAAGCCCTCGGGAATGGGAGTTGGGCCGTCGGAGCCCGTGCCCGGTTCCGGGCTGCATGGCCTGATCGTGGAGGGCGGGCCTCAGGGGTCGCTGTTCCTGAAGATCACCGGGGATGCGGCGACGATTCGCAGCATCGACCCGGCCGTGGCGACGCTGATCGCAGGGATCGAGGCCGCCGCGCAATGACCGAGGCCGCGTTGTTGTCCGAGTACCGCGCTCCCCGCCCCGGGGAATTGGAGACCGCCGGGCGCCTGCTCTCCGAGAGCTTCATTTTTCCACGCACCTGGGGAGCGGGAATCACGGCCAGTTCCGAACCCGAAACGCTGCGGGTGCTGGTCGAGAACGGCGAGATGAACGCTGCGGCGATGGTTCATCCGTGGCGGCAATACTTTGGCGGCCAGCCGATCGCATCGTCAGGCCCCGGGGCCCTTGCCGTGGCACCCGAGGCGCGTGGCAAAGGCGTGGCAACGCGGCTGCTGCGGCACATTCTGGACGAGGGACGGGCGGCGGGTGTGCCGCTGTCGGTGCTCTATCCGGCCAGCCGTCAACTTTACGCCAAGGCGGGCTACGCGCCGGGGGGATGGCGGATTTCGCGCCTCTTTGATCCGGCGAAGATCGGCATGCGCAAACCCGAGCTCCCCGTGCGGCGGATGACCGAGGCCGACCACGCGGCAGTGCGGGCGCTGCACGACCGCGCCGCGCGCCTGACGAACGGCTGGCTGGGCCGCCCCGAGTACCGGTGGAAGTCCCTGCTCGGCAGCGGCGACGAGCTGCGCGCGGGCTGGATCGTGGAGCAGCAAGGCGAGGCGGTCGGCTATGCCGTCACGTCGGTTGTCCTTCGCGGCGAGAAGCGTTTGCTGCAGGTCGAGGACCAGGCCGCGCTGAACCCCGCAGCCGCGAAATCGCTGCTCTCCTTCATTGGCGGCCAGGCCTTCCAGGCGCACGGCCTGCTCTGGCACGGCGGCTCCTTTGAAATCATCGACGCGCTGCTCCCCGAAAATGCCCACAAGATCGAGATCGACCGCTGGCTGGAATGGTGCCTGCGCATCGCCGACGTGCCCGCTGCCCTGGAGGCGCGTGGCTATCCCGAATCCCTCGACACCGAGTTGCATCTCGACGTCGCCGACGACTGGTATCCCGAAAACTGTGGGCGGTTTCTTGTGACGATTCGCGGTGGAAAGGCCGATGTTAAACGGGGAGGCGAAGGACGCGTGCGGATCGACGTGCGGGCTCTTGCCACCTTGTATGCAAGCCATCGCGCGCCTTCGGAAGTCATGATGACCGGGGCGCTCTGCGGACCGCCCTGTGACATCGAGCAACTCGGTTTCGCATTTCGCGGCCCGGCCTCCGGCATGGCCGACATGTTCTGAACAGGATGCACGCATGAGATTCTCCCTCCCCGTTTGTTGCGCCACAGTGTTTGCCACCCTGCTGCTCGCTTTTGCGGGCACACCCGTCCTCGCCGGGGACAACTCCCCGCAGGCATCGGTGGCGGAAGGCGTCACGGCGTTCTATCGCGCGCGCGCCACCGAGGCGATGGACCGCCACGCGGCCCCGCTCGTCGTCTCCGACGAACTCATCACCCGCGAGCTGTGGGCCATGACCGACACGATCGACACGCTCGCGCGCTGGGAGGCGAGCGAAGCGCGGCGCCTGGCGCAGGGGACCAAGCCCGTGCCTGGCACGGCCGACATCATCGCACGGCACGCCACGCGTCTGGAAAAGCGAGCGACCGAGTTCCTCGATCTGTGCGTCGCCCAGATCGGCACGATCAGCCCCTACTACAACGACTACTACGCGCAGGTGCGCACGGGCGTGGGCGAGGTGTTGCACGGCGCGGGAGTGCTGCTGCATCACGACGGCCAGACGGAGCGGGCAGTCGATTTTCTGCAACGCGCACGCACGTGGCCGGGGCAGAGCGCGGCAAACGGAACGCACGCGCTGGAGAGTGTGGCGCCGCGTTTCTGGCCGGAAGGAGTGCGCGCCTCCCAGGGCGAAATCGCCGACCGCCTGCGCGCGCGGTTCGACGATCTTGATTTTCAGCGCCGCGTGCGCGGAGCCGCGACGGCGCGCTTCCTTTCGCCGGACGAGACGTTGCAGGCCGAAATCCAGGAACATCACCTGGCGGGCGACCCCAGCCTGCTGCTGTTCGTCCACGCCTTTGCCGAGAAACTCCATTCCCCGCGTTATCGTCAACTCCGTCCCTATTTTTCGGGTGAGACGTGGCCGGAGAGCGAAGTCGCCGTGCTGGCCGCACGCTGGGACGGCTGGCACGTCGTCAGCCCCGGCGTCGTGATCGAGGCCGAGGAATTCGCACCGGACCAGTTGGACGTGCAGGTTCAGGGAATGCTGCTGGAGAACGAAGCGGGCGACTTGTGGAGCATGCCCTTCAACTTGCAGGTGCGCCGCGCGGGCCAGGGGCGCTATGCCGTGGAGAAGTTGCAGAGCCGCCTTCAGGAGAAGGAAGCCCGGATGGGATTTCAGGAGTTGCTGAAGGAGCGCGTCCTGCGCGACCAACATGCACGGCAGGTGCGCGAAGCCATCGACGCAAACAACTGAAAACGCTGAAAAAACGTGGTTCGTGGCGTTCTTGAGGCGCGCTACTTCTGGCGGACAACTTCCTGCAACGCGAAGTTCCGGCCGTCGCTTGCCTCGAATGTCACGAGCACGTGGGGGGCTTTGTCGGCAACGTGCCATTGCAGCGTGCGCCCGTCGCGCGTTTCGATGCGAATGCGCCACAGCGATCCCGGCTCGTAGCTGCCCGCGGGCACGGTGATTCGTTCCGTTTCGCGGGTGACTTCGAGCAGGGCGTCCGACGGTCTGGGCTCGGCCGCGTTGTTCGTCAGTTGCAGGGGCGCGAGTTGCAGGCGGCACGTCAAGCCCTCGCGAAAGCGAATCGTGCGCACGAGCAGGTGCAGTTCCTCTTCGAGGTACGTGTTGCTGCCCCATCCCGCGAGCATCACCGAACCCGTGCCCTCACCATCCCAGAAGGAATTCCAGGAGAACACGGGTGTCGCGCCGTCGAAGCGTACTTCCTTGTGCGTCGTGCCGCGCGTTTCCTGGCTGCTGAAGGTTGCCTTCACGCAGTGGTCGATGCGGGAGCGGTCGAAGAAGAGGCTCGACATCAGGTTCATCGTGCCGGGTGGGGTTTCGATCGCGGCAATCTGGCTTTGGCGAATCGCGGGCAGCAGCGGCTTCTGGCCATAGGGCCAGTCGGCCTTCGTCCAATACTGCTTGTTGATGTCCTCCTGCACGGTGAGCAGGCGCAGCGTATGGATTCGCGCCTCGCCGAAAAGGACGCGCTCGGCGCGATAGGTGGCGGTTTCGGAGGCACCGTCACTCCAGACGGGCGAAGAGGGCCACGCGGCATCAACGATGTCGGTCAGCCTCGGGAGAGGCTCGGGCACGGGGGCGGTGGGTTCCTGGGCGCGCAGCGGCGCAAGGAACGGCACGAGGAAGAGAACGAGGGTGATCAGGCGGCGGGGGAGGGAGAGCAGCATAAGTCCTGTGGAAAGGTTGAGTGGAGAAGGGTGTTACGGGCGGCGGTCGTCCATCAGATCGTTCAGACGGCCCTGCAGGCGCTCGAAAACAAGAACCTCCTCGCTGTCGGTCATCGCAAAGACGACATCGAAGCGCTTGGCGCAATGCACGAGCAATGCCTGGGATTCCACGCGGGGAAGAATGACGGCGACGCCCCCCTTGCGCAGCCGATGAATCGGCGCGTCGGGCGGAATCGGCATCTTCATTTGTCCTTCCCGGTTGCCCAGGACGGCGAGTTGCTGGAGCCGCCGGACGAGGTCGTCGATGCCCTCTGGTGCGCCCGCCGGGGCCGCCGCAGCACCACCCGTCCCGGAAGCGGGCCATGCTGGCGCGGCAGGCACATCGGGCGGTGGCGGAACGGCCGGCGATGGGGCGGCCGCAGCGCTTGGCGCCATGGCGGGTGGGAACGCCGTGTACTGGGTCAGCACCTTCTGCTCGAACTCGCGTTCCCCCTCGGTAATTTCTTCCACCTGCTCGCCGTACTTCTCCCGGAAATGGCGCAGCAGAAAGTATCCGATCAGGAGGAAAACCGCCAGAATCCCGAACAACCACGGCAGATCGGCCACGGTGAACGTCACTTCGACGGGGCCGGGTTCGGGTTCGGATTCCACAATGCCCTGCGCGAAAAGAGCCGCAGGCGCGGCCGCTGCAACGAGAGAGGCGAGGGAATGGCGAAGGGCACTTTTCATCGGGCATCTCCCGAGGGGATTCGACCTGTGGTGCGTAAACCGGACAAGAGTGATTCGCCTGCGTGCGCCGTTTTGTCCCGCCGCGGGGTGGTCTGCCGGGCGGCAGTGCGTGGCGAAGAAGTCCAGAGCCGGTCCCTGAAATCAATAGGGATGCAGCTCATCCCATTACTACGGACGCATCAAGCAATGAGTCGGCACATGAATCGCTAAGTCCAAATCGTGCAATTTTGGATGTCCGCGCTGAGCCCTCAAAGAAATTGAGCACGGACTCTCACCAATCGAGCCGCTGTGCGGCAAACCCAGCCAGGAGTACTGAACCATGATTCGGAAGTTTGGAGTATTTGTGATGACGCTTGGGCTCGTGCTCAGCGTCTCGAACAGTGTTTGGGCCGGTGCCGACGGCACCTGTGCGAGTGAGTCAGCATGCTGCTCGGGCGAGAAGCTCGGCGGCGGCGACATGGCGAACAAGGCTGCGACAACCTGCTCCGACGAACAGAAGGCCGAATGCGCGGCGGCAGGCAAAACCTGCGGGGAATCCTGCTCGTCCGCTGACAAGCTCGGCGGCGGCGATACCGCCAAGAAGATGGCAGCGGCAACCGACACCAAAGCGCAGTACTCCCTCGGTGACAAAGTGGCCGACTTCACCGTCGTTGACGCCAAGACGGGCGAAGAGCAGTCGCTGAGCAAGCTGGCTGGCGAGAACGGCACGCTCATCGTTTTCTGGAATCAGGAATGCCCCTGGGTCACCGGGCCCCGCGGCGCCGAGAAGCGCATTCAGGCGCTGGCCGCCAAGGTCAAGGAACAGGGTGTTTCCACGATTCTGATCGACGCGGGCGTCAACAACACCCCCGAGAGCATCAAGGCGCACGCCGAGACACTGACCGCGCCCCTGCTGATGAACCGCGACAGCTCGGTCGCTGCGAAGTTCAACGCCCAGTACACCCCCCACACGTTCGTCCTCGATAAGAACATGAACCTGGTTTACGAAGGCGCGTTCGACGTGAAGCGCGACGGCACGTACGCCGACTACGCTGCCCAGGCCATCGCCGATGTCGTGGCTGGCCGCACCCCCGCCGTTCAGTCGGCCAAGGGTACGGGCTGCTCGATCAAGTGGGCAAAGGGCGCCAGGCCGCAAAGCTGATCCAATCCCGACTTTTCTGGGATGTGCAAGACCCCTCCTCCCCCTCTGCCCGTGCCGTTCCCCCCCTCGGCGCGGGCAGAATCTTTTTCACGCGGCCGGGCCTGGCTCCTGCCAGGCAGGGAAAAGGCCGCCACCAACCTACGCGAAGCCGAGGAGTCCCACCATGTCATCAATTCGCCCACTGATTGCCGCAGGAGCCGTTGCCGTACTGGGCGCCGGGGTGCTCGCCGCTGCGGCGGCCCAGCCGGAAAGCACTCCGGCTTCAACAGCCTCGCCCACCGCCCACTATCCGCTCCCCGCACAAGGCGAGATCCCGATCATCAAACAAGCGGAGATCGAGAAGATCCTCGCCACCCACGGCCAGCGCGTTCTCGTCGTCAACCACTGGGCAACCTGGTGTGCGCCGTGTGTCGCCGAGCTTCCCTACTTCCAGGACGCCCAGGAAGAATTTGCCGCCAACGGTGTCCAAATCGTCGGCATGGGAATGGACTACCATGTCTACGAGGAGGAATGGCCTGAGTACACGAATGACACCGTCGAACGGCTCGGCATCACGTTCCCCCAGTTCCAGCTCTCCGTCGACACGACGGTGACGGTTCCTTACTTCTCTGAGAAATGGAGTGGCGGCCTGCCCGCGACGTTCTATTACGACGCGCAGGGGAACAAGCTGGGCGAGCATCTCGGCGAAATCAGCAAGGAACAACTCTACGCCGACATCGGGCGCCTGCTCGCGCAGACCGACGGCAAGGAACACGCGAGCGAGTCCGGCTCCGGGGAGTAGGACGCGCCCCTCTGCCGTCACGATCATCGGGCAATCCGAAGATCGCCCCCCGCACTACACAGTCTTCTCCTCGCCGTCTTCGCGATAGCGCACTTCGTACAAGTCGCGGCGGCGGTCGCGCCAGTTCTGCGTCGAACCTGAATAGCGGTGGCGGCGCAGAAGTTCGATGTCGAGATCCTGCATCACGAGCGTCTCGATGTTCGGCGTGCATTCGGCGGCCACGGCGTCGCGGCTGAACGGAATGTCCGCGGGCGTAAAGATGCCTGACTGTGCGTAGTGAATGTCGGCGTTCTGCACGAGCGGCAGGTTGCCCGTGCTCCCGGCGATGGCCACATACACATGATTTTCGATGCAGCGGGCGATCGCGCAGTGGCGCACGCGCAGGTAGGCGGGGCGGCTGTCGGCGCTGAACGGGCAGAAGATCAGCCGGGCGCCCTTCTTTGCCGCGATGCGGGTGAGCTCGGGGAACTCGATGTCGTAGCCCGTCAGGATCGCGGCCTTCCCACAATCGGTGTCGAAGACATTCAGCCGGTTGCCTCCCGTCACGCCCCACCACTTCCACTCTGACGGTGCGATGTGCAGCTTGGCCTGACGCTCGATCGTTCCGTCGCGCCGGAAGAGATACGAGATCGAATACAGGTACTCGTTCTCAAGGGCGAACTGCGATCCACCGATGATGTTGACGTGGTAGCGAATCGCCAGGTTGGCGAACATTTCGAGGTACTGGTGCGTGTACCCGGCGAGCTTGCGCACGGCCTCGGCCGGCGTGCGCGCCGGAACAAACGAGAGCAACTGCGTCGTGAGCAGTTCGGGAAAGACCACGAAGTCCGACTTGTAGTCCGACGCCGTGTCCACAAAGAAGCGGCACTGGCTTTCGAACTCACTGAAGTCGCGGATCGGCCGCATCTGGTACTGCACGATGGAGAGACGCACGGACTGGACGGGACGCATCTCGCGTTTCTGGTGCGGGCGGTAATCGACGTTGATCCACTCCATGTGGGTGGCCCACCCGGCGCTGTCCTCGTCGCTGGGCAGGTAGTCGTTCAGCAGTTGCTTGAGTTCGAAGCCGTTGGCCAGCTGCGTGGTGAGCACGGGATCGTAGAGCGTCTTGTCCTCCACGTTCTCGACGTACTCGTGCGCGGTCAGCTTGTCCTTGTGCTTGTAGTAGTTGGGGATGCGGCCGCCGATGACGATGCCCTTGAGGTTGCGCTCGACAGCGAGCTTCTTGCGCGCCTCGTACAGCCGCCGCGCCAGCTTCATTCCGCGAAACTTCGGATGCACCATGACCTCGATGCCGTAGAGCATGTCGCCCTTGGGGTTATGGTTGCGGATGTAGCCGCTGTCCGCGATCGACTTCCAGTCGTGCCAGTCCGAATACAGATCGTAGTCGATGATCAGACTGGTGGCCGATGCGGCGAGCTCGCCATCGACCTCGACGCAGAACTGGCCTTCGGGAAAGAGGGCCTGCTGGCTGTCGAACTGCTCGCGCAGCCAAGGCTGCATGTTCGGAAAGCAGGCGAGTTGCAGCTCGACGATTTTCTCGAAGTCGGCGGGGCGCTGATTGCGCAGAACGACGCGGCGCTCGTACTCCTTGAGGTCGATCGCAAATTCCGGGGAACCGGGGGTTTCAGGAGTGTCGGGCATGGAGAATTCCTCTGCTCAATGGGAACAAAGACTATCCTGAGGGACCGCAACCGAGCAAGGGGCAAGATAGTCCATTGCAGTCCCTTCACCACACCCCTTGTGCCGCTGCCGGCATTGCATTGTTACAGAAGAATCGTTGACGCCCATGTAAAGATCATATACCCACTTTGCCATTCTGGATGAACTGACGGAAGGAGCAACAAATGAAATGCTCTTGGACCCTTGCAGGGCTGGCAATGCTGTCTGTCACCGCTGCCCACGCGGATGTGATTTTCGATAACCTTTCAGGGGCAAATGCGGGGGTGGGAATCTACTCCCAGACGTTATGGGCAGGCGAGGAATTCAACGTTCCAGCAGGTTCGAACTACATCATCGACAGCGTCACTCTCAAGCTGAGCGCAAACTCCGGTGCCTCGGCGACCGCCTACCTCTATGAACAGGCCACCAATCTGCCGAATCCCGCGGGAACCATCAAGAATCTGGGGTCTGTCACTGGATTCTCGGGCATCGGAATACCGGACGACAAAGTCTTCACCCCTCCCTCGCAACTCATTGTGGATGCGAACACCACCTACTGGGTGCTGCTCAAGGCGGACAACGCCAACAACGTCAGCTGGCACTACACGGGCGATGCCGCAACGACGGGTGTCGGCGACTACGACTTCTTCTGTGAGTCGATCAATTCCGGTGCTTCTTTCGGTTCCCCGCTTCCCGCCTTTACGACACAGTTCCATATGAAGGTCGACGGGACGGTCACTGCCCTGCCCGTGGAGTTGGATTCCTTCCTCATAGACTGACACCGGAGGCCAGCGGGCAGGGGCGGATTCCTCCCCCCGCGTGGCCTCCCGCGCTTTTCCCTTTGAGCCCCCGGCCTGCCGGGGCGAGGCTCCGCCAGTGAAATCGACGAGGCGGACGGCACACCTTCCATGCCCTGGAGAAACCGCGGTCCATCGCGCAGCTTTGATTTCGAGGTTCCCCTCGACGGCACGCCCCTGCCCCTGGACGAGACCGATGAGAATGAGGAGGAACTCGTTCTGGAGGACGCCGACTGGCCCACCAAGTGGCCCGTCCGCCGCCGCCGCGTCCGCAAGCGCCTCTACGTCTTCTTCTTCATCCTGCTGACGGCGCTCTTCTCCATCGGCCAGGTGCGGATTCTCCACCGCTACGATTCCGGGTTCCTGCGCCTCGAACGCCTTTACCCCACCCGCGAATTCATCCGCCTGTCCGATCATCTGCCGATCGACGACAAGGAGCGCGCGCGCGAGCTCGGCATCTCGCTGCAAGAGATGTACACCTACGAGACCGCCGTGGAGGACTACCTGGCCCGGCGGCGCGGCAGCATTCTCGGGCCGCTGGACTGGGGGCTGAGCTTCAACCTCTGGAACTACACGATGGTGTTCAGCTACCGCATCTTCCTGAACATGGCGGTGTCGGCGATCATTGCCTGGGCGTTGTACATCCGGGCGCGCGACGACGCGGCCTCGCGCGTGATCGACGGCCAGAACCGGCGGCTGAAGGAACTGAACACCGTGCTGGAGCGCAAGGTCGAGGAAGCCCGCCGCTACCTGCGCGAACTCGAAGCCGCGCAGTCCAAGCTCGTGCAGGCCCAGAAGCTCGCCTCCATCGGCCGCATGTCGGCAACGCTGGCGCATGAGATCCGCAATCCGCTCTCGATCATGATGTCGGCCGCCGGCATTGCCGCCGAGGACGTTCCCGCAGGCAGCCCCCCGGCAGAGGCGCTCGACCTCATCCGCCAGGAAATCGCCCGCCTCGACCAGATTATCACCGAACTCCTGAACTTTGCCCGCCCCAAGCCGCCCCGCGTGGACGAGCACGATCTCAACGCACTGCTCAACGCCTGGAGCTTCCCGCTCGAAGAGGAACTCGAAAAGTCCAACGTCACGCTTGAACTCAAGCTCGGCGACGACATCCGCCAAGTCATCGCCGACGCCGACCAGTTGTACCAGGTCTTCCTCAACGTCGTCTGGAACGCGCGCGACGCCGTGCAGGAAAACGGCGGCGGACGCGTGGAAGTGAGCACGCTGGACGCAGGCGAGGGACTCGTGGAGATCGTCATCCGCGACGACGGCCCGGGCATGGACAAGGACATGCTCCAGCAGATTCTCGAACCGTTCTACACCACCAAGACCTCGGGCTCGGGGCTGGGGCTCCCCGTCGTGGTCCAGCTGATGGAAGGCATGGGCGGCGCCGTGCAGATCACGTCGGAAATGGAGCGCGGCACAACGGTGCGGCTGCTCCTGCGGCCTGTGGGGAGCGAATGGGCCTCCTCGGATTCACGCAACCCCGCCGTGGACGAGGCGGAAGCCGCCGCAAAGGCGGAATAGAAGGCGCCCGGGCTCTCAAGGCGCGCCATCGGCGGTGATGGGCGTTGTCCCGGTCTTCGGGGAGCACAACGCGGAGGCGCGCCTTTGAGAACGCGCTGAGCGGACGGGGGTTGCTCTCCACGCCCGTCGCGGTCCAATCTTCCCCTCCGACGCGCGCGGCACCCGATGCCCCGCCATCTCCCCAGGGACTCCCCCCATGCCCCGCTACCGCTTGCTGATCGTCGATGACGAAGCCCGTATCTGCCAACTCCTCAGCCTGCTCGCTTCGCGCTGGGGATACGATGTCCGCACGGCCAACAACGGCCAGCAGGCCCTGCAGACTCTCGAAGAGTTCCCCGCCGAGGTCGTCCTCACGGATCTGAAGATGCCCGGCATGGACGGCGACGAACTCCTGCGCGAAATCAAGAGCCGCAACGCCGACGCCATCGTGATCATGATGACGGCCCACGCCACCGTGAAGAGCGCCGTGGAGTCGATGAAGGCCGGCGCCTACGACTACATCATGAAGCCGTTCGACAACGACGAGTTGCGCCTGATCATCAAGCGCGCTCTCGATCACCGCGACCTGCTCACGGAGAACCGCGCCCTGCGCGCCGAACTCGGCGTGCGCTTCCAGCCCGGCAACATCATCGGCGAAAGCCCCGCCATGGAACAGGTCCTCGAGCTGATCGACCGCGTGGCACCCACGCGCGCTACCGTGCTCATCACCGGCGAGAGCGGCGTCGGCAAGGAACTCGTCGCCCGCGCCATTCACCAGCGCTCCACCCGCGCCGGCAAACCCTTCGTCGCGCTCAACTGCGCCGCACTCACGGAAACCCTGCTCGAAAGCGAACTCTTCGGCCACGAGAAGGGCTCCTTCACCGGAGCCACCCGCACCCATCACGGCAAGTTCGAGGACGCCGACAATGGTACGATCTTCCTCGACGAAATCGGCGAGACCGACAACAACTTCCAGACGAAACTCCTGCGCGTCCTGCAGGAGGGCATCATCGTGCGCGTCGGCGGCAACGACCCCATCAAGGTGGACGTGCGCGTGCTCGCCGCCACGAACAAGGACCTCAAAATCCTCGTCGCCGAAGGCCGATTCCGCGAGGACCTGTTCTACCGCCTGCAAGTCGTCCCCATGCACATTCCGCCGCTGAGGGAACGGCGCGAGGACATCGAGGCCCTCGCCCGCCACTTCGTCTCAAAGGCCTGCCAGGAGAATGGCCTGGGCCGCCGCGAACTCTCGCCCGAGGCACTTGAAGCCCTTCGCCAGGCCGAATGGCGCGGCAATGTTCGCGAACTCGAAAACACCATCGAACGCGCCGTCATCCTGACGCGTGGCGAAGTGATCGAGGTCGACGACCTCTGGCTCCCCCCTTCCGACGGCGACACCCGCCGCGCATCCTCCGGTGCCCTCATGCCCGACAGCATGGCCAATCTGCCGCTCAACGAATTCATCGACGCCATGACCCAGCAGCACGTCCTGCGCGCGCTCGAACGCACCGCTTGGAAAAAGCAGGAAGCCTCCGACCTGCTCGGCATCGACCGCGCCACGCTCTACCGCATGATCAAGCGTTTCGGCCTCGACAAGGCACAGCCGTAGGAACAACGAGACGGGATCGCAGGCAGAACACTCCCACATCGCGTGGCTCCCTTTCGCTCACCGCTTACATGGGCGAAAGGTCGTGCGATCGTGGTTCATCCCTTCCGTTTCGTCACTGATCCGCCGCCGCATCGTGGGATTTCCAGAAATCGTCGAGCACCATCTGGCCGCGGACCTGCATGTTCGTCACGGCAGTGTCGACGTCGATGGCGCGCAGAAGGACGAGCTGAAGCTGCTCGCCGATCACCTGGTCCAGCTGCTGCCACGCGGGATGCGTCGGAGGACTGATGGCCTTGGGGAGCAGCGGGACGATGTCCTCGTACAGCGGCACGTCGGCGAGGACGTTGAGATGCGAAATGCGGCAGGGGAGCAGCCCCGCCTCGCGGTTGATTTCCTGACCGCGTTCGAGCGTGAGAAAGCGTGCGAGCCGGACGGCTGCCTCGGTGCGCGCGGGGTCGGTGGGGCGCTTGAAGATCATGTAGGAGCCGGTGCCGTAACTGGCCATGATCTGCGGTTGGCCGGGCATCTGGGGGAAGAGAGCGACAGCGATGCGCAGCGGCGGCGGCAAATCGGTGGCGTCCGGCCTGGCGGCGCGCGTTTCTTCAAGGCGCTGGTTCTGGATGGTGACGGCCTTGATGGCCCAAAGGCCCTGGCACGTCGCGGCCAGCTTGCGGTCGCGCGTCGAGAACGCCGTCCACGTCGTGTCGTCCTGAATGCCGCCGGCACCGGGCAAACTCACCTGCTCGTCGTACTCCATCGTCAGCAGGCGCTGGATGCCGCGGCGCGTCGCTTCCGAATCGATCACCATGTGGCGGCCGGTGGGGTCGAGAATCTGCATCCCCTCGGCAAAGAGGAAGGAGTACGCCTCCCACTTTTCCTTCCCTGTGGAGAAGCCGATGCCATAGACGTCGATCTTGCCGTCGCCGTCGCGGTCGAAGGTCAGTTTACGCATCGCGGCGAGGAACTCGTCCCACGTCCACTGGCCGTTCTCTGGGGGCTCGACGCCGCGTTCTTCCAGAATGTCGCGGTTCAGGAGGATGACGAAGCCTTCCTTGTACCACGGCATGGCCCACGTCTGGCCCTGCCATTGAACGGCGTTCAGGATGCTCGGGTGGATGTCCTCGCGCCACGTCTTGCCGTCCATGCCGGGGATCGGCTCGTCGAGATAGGAATCCAGCGGTTCGAGCAGACCCGCTTCCACGTACTTGAGTGTCAGTGTCGAGCCGGCGATGTCGGGCGGGCGTCCGGCGAAGGCCGCGATGTCGAGCCGCTCGCCCCCCTTGGCCCAACTGAGCTTCGTCAGCTCCACGTGTACATCGGGGTTCAGGTGCTCGAACTCGGCGATCTGTTCCTCCAGGTATTCGGAGACGGCGGGGAGGCGCGGGTAATCCCAGAACTCGATCAGAATCTTGCCCTCGGGCGCGCCGGGCGCGGTGCACGAGAGGGGAAACAGGGCCAGAACGGCCAGGACGGCGAGACGAAGAAAACGGTGCATCAGTCCAGCTTCTTGCGCAGGATGGCGAAGCGGCGTGAGATCGTGAAGCCCAGACGGCCGTACACGCCCTTCGCGGCGCGCTCGCCCGTCCACAGCACGAACGCGGAATGGTGCCCTTCCAGGCGCATCTGGCGCAATGTGCGCGCCAGCAGCACCGTGCCCAGCCCGCGCCCCTGATGAGAATCCGCCACGCCGAACGGCCCGAAGTGCTCGCCGTCGAACTTGCAGTACCCCACGATGCTCCCCTTGTCGGTGGCAATAAAGATGGAGGTGGGGGGCGCCTCGCCACTCGCCATGCGCCCCAGCAACCGGCGCGCATCCTCCACCCAGTCGCCGGGCATCGTGTCGGCCATGAACTTCATGAACGCGGCAAGGCGCGCAAAGTCGAGCGGCTCGATCGTGATCCCTTCGGTGGCCAGGTGCGCCTCTTTCGCGCGGAGCCGTTCGTCGAGATCGAACGTGCCGATCATCGCGTCCATCGCGATGCCTTCGGAGAACTCCTCGAAGCCGTGGGCTTGCAGCCACGCGAGACCGGACGCATACGCGGCCTTGTCGACGCCGGGAACGAAGTAGCCGGGCGCATAGGGGGCGATGGCAATCTCGCGGCGGTTGCGCGCACGGAAGAACGCCTCGGCCGCCTCCAGAAGACCGCGTCCCGCGCCCTTGCCCTGAAAGGCGGGATCGACGCCGAACGCCGTGATGAAACCACGATGCTCCAGCAGGCCGACGTTCTCGATTGGATGCCGCAGCACCAGGCAAAGCGCAAAGCCCGCGACGCGCCGATCGGTGTTGGAAACGGCGACGAGCAGGCCGCCGGGCTCGAGGTTCTCGTCGAGCAACACGCGGCGCACGAAGTCGCCGGAAGTCACGGCGTCGAGCGGCAGCGAACGCTCCCAGACGCCAACCACCTGATCGAAGTCGGCATCCTCATAAGGACGAATCGTGAACATCGTAACCCCCCGGAGCGAAGTTCAGCAAACGCAAGGTAGCCAAGCAAACTCCCGCGCGAGCCGCAACGGGCAATCCCCGCTCCGCACCGGGCGAATAATCGCTCTTGACGGAGGGCAAAGAAAAAGCAAAAACGTGGAGCATTCCTCACATTGAAAGGACCCCCAAGCATGAATACCGATCTCGCCCATCAGGCTCGCGCCAGCCGCAAGTTCCTCGACAACCTGCTCAAGCAGTTCCCCCCCGATTCGGCGGACTTCAGGCCCCACGAGGGCGCCTTCACGGTCTCGCAGCAGATCCGCCACATTGCCCGGACGATCCACTGGTTCCAGGAAGGAATTTTCGACGGAACGTTCCGCATGGATTTCGAGGCGATGGAGAAGGAACTCGCCACCCCGTGTTCGTTGGCCGATGCGCGCGCCGAGCTCGACCAGGCATGGGACGAGTGGATCGCACGGATCGAGTCGGCCACCGGCAAGGAGTTGCAGGAGAAACTGCCGCCGAATCCGATTCTCGGCGAGATGCCGCGCTGGCTGGCCCTGCAATCCAACGTGGACCACGTGGCGCATCATCGCGGGTCGCTGGCCGTATACCTGCGCCTGCTCGGCGTCGTGCCGGAGATGATCTATGTGTGCTAGAGTGCCAGACGCCTGACGGTGCGGTTCTTCCCGCCGGTCTTGGCCGTGTCCATGAGCCGTTCTGCGATTCTTTCCGGGCGCAGAATCCTACTGAACCCGAACACGGCGTTCTCTCTTCCGGCGATGCCTTTTCTGACCGAGTGAGGCATCGCTTTCTGTTTGGGGCTTGCCCAAGAGAAACCGGGGGCGCCCGCCCCACCACCAGAGGCGCGGGTCTTTCCCCTTCCCCTCCGTGTTGCGTCATGGCACATATCATGCCCCACGCACGCCAGACCCCAGGGGGAAGGCGCCATTGGCGCGCACACGCATGAAGATTGGCATCGTTTGCTACCCGACATACGGCGGTTCGGGCGTCGTGGCCACCGAACTGGGACGGTTTCTCGCCCTGCGCGGGCACGAGGTGCATTTCATTTCGTCCGCGATTCCGTTCCGTCTCGTGCACGAGCCGATCGACAACATCGTGTTCCACGAGGTGCAGACGCTGGATTATCCCGTGCTCCAGGGGGACTTGTACGGGATCGCGCTGGCGTCGAAGATCGTGCAGGTCGTGGAGGATTTCGGACTCGATATTCTGCATGCGCACTATGCCGTCCCCCATGCGATTTCGGCGTTCATGGCGCGGTCGGTTCTGGGCACGGTGGAGCACCCGTTCAAGGTGGTGACGACGTTGCACGGGACGGACATCACACTGGTGGGCAGGGCGCCGTCGTTCTTTCCGATCGTGCGCTACGCGATCGACCGCTCGGACGCCGTCTCCACACCGTCGGAGTGGTTGCGCCAGGAAACCGTGCACGAGTTCGACATCAAGCGCCCCATCGACGTGATCCCGAACTTCGTGGACGAGAAGAAGTTCCGCCGGGGCCTGAAGCCGTGCAAACGCAGCGTCTACGCCCCCAACGGCGAGAAGATCCTGCTGCACATCTCGAACTTCCGTCCCGTGAAGCGCGTCACCGACGTCGTGGAGGTTTTCGCACGCGTGCGGCGTGCGATGCCGGCAGTGCTGCTGATGATCGGCGACGGGCCGGACCGCGATGCGGCGCGCGGCTGCGCCTGCGAACTCAAGGTGCTCGAGCACGTTCACTTTCTCGGCAAGCAGGAAGCCATCGAGCTCTACATGTCCTGCGCCGATCTCTTCCTTTTTCCGAGTGAGTACGAGGCTTTCGGGCTCGCGGCGCTGGAGGCGATGGCCTGCGAACTCCCCGTCGTGGCCTCGCGTGCGGGCGGCCTGCCGGAAGTCATCGACCACGGCAAGACCGGCTTTCTGGCGACGGTGGGTGACGTGGACGAAATGGCGCGCCTGGCCATCGAGGTGCTGCGCGACGACGCATTGCGCACCCGCATCGGCCTGGCCGCACGCCACAGCGTCGAGGACCGCTTTCTCCCCGATCCCATCATCGCCCAGTACGAGGCGCTCTATGAGCGCGTGTTGCGCGAAACAGCCCCCATCCGCCCGGACTTCGACCTCCAGGACCTCTCGCTCCTGCACGCCGACGGGATCTAAAGAACGCCCACGGGGAACAACCCCCGCTTGCACCTTGTCCTGAATAAATTGCAGACAAGCCGAGTAGGTTTACCAGCCGCGCGCGTCGTGGGGATGCAGGCTTTGGCGGCCGGCAGACAAAGGGGGCTCTTGTTATGAAGCGACCGATTCTTGCCGTGGCGATCATTCTTGCCGGGATTCTCGTTGGAGCGCTGGCCGTTTTCCTCGCCATGCGCCCTCCCGCATCCTCTTCCGCGACGTCGCGGCCGGACGCCACGGTGGCCGTTACGCCGGACGTCACGCGCGCGCCGGGCCTGGGGACGCCGGACAATGCCGGTCTGGAGCAAGAACCCGCCGAGCCCCCCGTTTCCGCCGAAGCACCCGAAGCCGCGCAGTCTGCCGAGGCAGAGGAGGCCATCGCGGTCGCAGTCCCCGAGGAGGCCGCGCAAGAGCCCGCCGCCGCGGACAAGCCCCGCCTCGCCGTCACCGGCCGCGTCACGCTGGCCAGTGGCGAACCGGCTGTCGGCGCCACGATTCGTATCGAAACGCCGAAGAATCTCCCGATTCCCCGGGGACCCCAGAATGTCGCGGAAGAAACAACCTCCGCCGAAGACGGGTCCTATGCCCTCGATGTGGAGGACGCCCCCGCCCTGCTGCTCACGGCCGGGCTTGATGGTCATGGCAAACAGGGCCGCGTCCTTCTGGACCAAGAGTACTGGCAGCGCCAGTCGACGGGAGCCGCGGCCAAATCCCGCACAGTGAAGCAGGACTTCGTGCTCGACGCGGAGGCCGTCTTTGCCGGCGTCGTCCAGGACCCCGAGGGCGAGCCCATCGCCGGGGCCACGCTGACCGCCATGCGCCGCAGCGACAGTGGTCTGCCCGCGCAGTACAACGCCACGCTGAATATCGCGGAATCCTTCGAGGCAAAATCCGACGCCGAGGGCGCGTTCGCCTTCGAGCAGGCGCCGCCCGGGACTTATCTTCTTCGCGCCCACGCCGCGGATTATGTCTCGTCAAAATCCGAAGTGACAGTGCCCGCCGCCAGTCACGTTGTGACGCTCGACAAGACCGGCGCCGCCGTCTCGGGCGCCATCTTCCGCAAGGAAACCGGCGAGCCCGTCGAAGGCGTGTTGGTCAGCGTACACAGTGCCGCGCAGGGAGTGGATGACAGGCTGCTCCAGACTGTTGAGAGACCACCCAGCATGACGACCGGAGTCACAGGCGAGTTCACGTTCGAGAATCTCCCCGCCGGCACCTATGCCGTCAGCGCGTCCAAGGAGAAGCTCCAGATGGTGCGCGATGGTGCCGGCAGCTTCGAACTGGTCACGGGTCAGACCCTGACCGGCCAGGACGTCTTCCTCTACGGCGGCAGCAACGTGCGCGGCACGGTCTACAACGAGACCACGCGCGAGCCGCTTGCCGGCGTCACGGTGGATACCAACGTCTGGGGGCACCAGCAGAACGCTGGCCCCAGCGACGTCACCGACGAGAACGGCAACTTCTATCTGTCCGGGGTTTTCGGCAGTATGATTTGGCTGCGTGCGCAGAAGGAAGGCTTCACGATGGTGAAGCCCCAGGAGTACCAGCCCGGCGTGCAGGTGGAGATTGATCCCGAAGTTCCGGAAACCACCGTGGTGATCGACATGGTGCCATCGGTCAGGGTGAGCGGCATCGTGCGCCGCGCGGACAACGTTCCCGTGACGGAGGGCACGGCGCGCTGGGCGTCGAGCTTTGGGGGACGCGAGATCAGCACCGCACTGGAAAAGGACGGCACGTTCGCTTTTGAAGTGCCGCCGCGTACCACGGGTGCCGTCCTCGTCCAAGTGCGGGGTTTCCACGAAGCCAATTCCGAAATGGTGACGGTGCTCGAACGCGACGTGACGGACATCGAGATCGTACTCGAAGAGCCGGGCGCCCTGATGGGGCGCGTCGTCGATCCCGATGGCCGACCCGTTGAAGACGCCGAAGTCCAAGTCTACTACCTGGCGCAAATCAGCGCCATCTCGTGGCGCCATGCGCGGACGGGCGAAGCGAAGGACTCGAAGCAAACGGGACAGGGCATGACGTCCGAGAGAGGTGCCTTCTCGTTTCAGAAAGTCGCCCCAGGCGAAATCAACATCATGGCGAGCAAGGAAGGGTACTCAGAAAGCGAGCGCAAGACCGTGCTCCTCAAGCCGGGCGAGTTGAAGACAAACGTCGAGATTCAGCTCAACGTCGGGCATTTCCTGCGCGGCATCGTCGTGGACAAGGATGACGCGCCAGTCGAAGGCGCGCAAATCCACGCCTACGCGAACAACTACCATCCGTCCGGCGGGAATCTCATCCGGACGGACAGCAACGGGCGATTCGAGCTCACGGATCTTCCGGCGGGAACGATCAATCTGAGCGTCAGTCACCAGTCCGGATCGAAGAGCTTTCAGAACGAGGCCGTCGATCGCGACGATGCCGTCTTCAAGCTCGATAATGAGCAGGGCGGCACCACCACGGGGAACGATTTGCGGGCAATGCTCGTGGGCTCGGTTGTCGATGACGCCACGGGGGCACCCGTCGAGGGCATCCGCGTGGAGATGGACCGGAACTATGGCGGCAATTATCGCCCCATCATCGACCGCGAAGTGCCCGGACTCTTCCGGATCGATCGTCTGTATCCCGGTACCAGCATGCGCTTTACGATTACTGCGCCCGATTTCGCGGCTCTTCAGGTGAGCGACCTGCGTGTTCCCGCCGATCAGGCCATCGTCCGCAAGACGTACAGGATGAAAAAGGGGGGAACGATCATCGGCCGTGTCGTGGGGTCCGATGGCCAGCCGATCGCGGATCTCGACATCGCGCTCAAAGGAATCGTCAATCAGCCGTGGGACGAGCAGACCACTCCGCTCGACATCGTCACCACGGGCGAGGATGGACGCTTCGTGCTCAAGAACCTTGCGGAAGGCATGAACCTGCTGCGCTTCCTGCCTCCCGAGGGATTCGCCGAGGTGATGAAGAAGGTCGGCGTCACCAACGGCCAGACGACTGATCTGGGCGACGTCGTGATGGATGCGGGGCGCATCGCCCGCGTGCAGGTCGTTCGGATGCCAGGACGCACGCCGATGCCGGGGCAGGTGCTGAAGCTGAGCAAGACCCGGTCGTCCATACAGGGTGAAACCCGCGAAACCGGGCGCGACGGCGTGGCCGTGTTCGAGGGGTTGGGCAACGAAGAGTACATGGTCGAGCACATGGACTCGCAATTGCAACTCTCCTGGCGGGACACGTCGAGCAAGGAACTCAGTGCCGTTCTGCCCATCGGGTCCGGGACGCTGCGCGGCAAGGTGGTCGAGGGGGACAAGCCCCTCGTCGCCGAGATACAGATGAGCGCTCCGTGGGAAGGAAGCACCCTGAGCACGCGCTATGGCTTGAAGTCGGATGGCGACGGCATCTTCACGCGCGAGAACCTTGTCGGCGCCGATTGGAATGTTAACCTCAACGTCCAGGGGCCGACGTACCGCCACATGGCGGAGTCCGTCTCCGTTGCCGACACCGGCATCACCGAGCACACGTTCGCGTTCCCGGGCGGAACGCTGACCGGACGCATTCAGGACGCCGCAGGCCAACCCGTCGAAGGCGCCCTCGTGCAGTGGCAGGCGGTGAATGCCACACCGAATAGCATCTACAACGTTCCTACGATCATGACGACAGAGGCCGACGGCGTCTTCTCCTTCTCGCCGCTTCCCGAAGGGCTCTACAATGTGAAGGCCGAGGCACCAGCGAAGGGGCGCGGCACCGCGGAGAACATCTCCGTCCCCAGGAGTGGCGCCAGCGACCCCGCCGTCATCACGCTCGTGCGCACGGGGGGCGGCACGTTGATCTCGACGGCCTACGACTACGCCACCGGCGAGGGACTCGTCAGTGCGTGGTGCTATCTGACGAACACGGAAACGGGCGAGCGGCTGGAGCACCTGAGCTCGCGCGGCACCGACGGCATCATGCGCGTGGACGACGTGCCCGCCGGAACGTACAGCGTCGAGGTCAGCGCGTGGGGCTACTCGATCGGCACGCACAACGTGACGATGCCCGAGGGTGGCATCCAGGAAGTGAGCGACGTGCTGTACGTGTCGGGCGCGTTGCGCTGGTCGCTGGTGGGGCCGGGGGGCGAACCGCTCACGGGGATCACCTGCACGCTGACGCCGAACGATCCGGCCTCCATCGAAACCGTGCGGCGCGGAACAACGGACGCCAGCGGCCAGTTCGTTGTGCGTGGCCTCTGGCCCGGCATGTACACCGCCGAAGCCACCATCGGCGCCGGGCAGAAAGTGACGAAGGAAGTTCAGATCAGTGCCCACGCGCTCTCGACAGAACAGACGCAGGTGCCCTAAGCGGCTGGCTTGGGATTGCGCCCGGGCGGAGCAGGCCGTGACGTTTCCCCGCCCGGAGGCGCCCGCGCGTGGAAATCATCTGGTCCTATCTTCTCGTCGGCTTGCACGTGCTCTTCTGGTTCGGCGTGCTGGGCCCCGCGTTGCGGCGGAACCTGCGCGCCGTGCCGCGTCTGCAGCGCCGCGTTCCGCGCCTCACGGCCTGGCCGCGCGTCACGGCCATCGTCCCCGCGCGCAACGAGGAACGCGCCCTCGAAGCCTCGCTGCGCAGCCTGCTCGCGCAAACGTACCCGGGTCTGCACGTCGTATGCGCGAACGACGGTTCGACCGATCGCACGCGCGACATCGCCGCCGCACTCGCACGCGAGTTCCCCGGGCGCCTGACGCTCGTTGACGTTCCGGATTTGCCAGACGGCTGGCTCGGCAAGCCCCACGCCCAGCACCACGCCGTGCAAAACGCTCCGGCGGACACGGACATCTATCTGTTCACCGATGCCGACGTGATCCACGAGCCCACCACGTTGCAGCGCGCCGTGGCGCATCTGCTGCGCGAGCGTGGCGACCTGCTCGCCATTTTTCCACGCGTCGATTGCGTGGGGCTGTTCGAGAACGCGACGATGCCGCTGCTTGTGCACATCGGGCTCGCCGCCAACGATCTGCGCAAACTCAACGATCCAAAGCGCCGCACGGCGGTTGGCATCGGCGCGTTCACGATGCTGCGGCGCGGCATCTACGAAAGCTTCGGTGGGCACGCCGCCATTCGTGGCGAGGTGATCGACGACATGGCGCTGGGGCTGAAGACCAAGCAGGCCGGCGGCAGGCTGTGCCTCGTTCGCGACCCGCGCGCCGTGCACCTGCGCATGTACCACGGTGGTGCGGAGATCGTGCGGGGCTTCGAGAAGAACGTGCAGACGGCGGTCGGAGGCGGCGTGGTGCGCCTGGCGTCTTATGCCGCGCTCTGGCTGTGCATCCACCTGCTCCCCATTGTCGCGGCGCTGTACGCGCTGGCGATTAACGGGTCCGAGGCAAAGTTCGCGCTCTTTCTCGCGGCGTGCATTGCGTTGGCGACGGGCGAGACACTCGCCGCGCGCACGCGCTCGTTCGTTCGCGGCAATCCGCTGGTCACGGCGTTGTTTTATCCGCTGGGCGTGCTGCTGATGTTCGTCGTGTTCGTGCGCGCGTCGTGGCACAGCGTCTTCCGGAAGACGGTGCGCTGGCGCGGGCGGACAACGCGCATTGGGCCGCAGCAGGTGAGGATGCTGTAGGGCAGGACGTCCTCAAAGTCCCCGATCTCGGTGTTGTGCTTCGGCCTCGGTTCGGTCAACGTAGCTCCGCTACGCCTCCCTCGCCGCGGCCTTGCACGCCTTGATCTCGGGGATTTGAAGAACGTCCTGCGCAGCGGCGGGCTGTGCGGATTGCCTTGCGGGACCTGTCGATGGGTTCATCCATCGGACTCCGTCCCTTATTTGGCCTGCGACTCCATCTCTGCGACCGCCTCGGTCAGGATGTTGTCGCACAGGTACAGCGCGCGTGGCACGTGGAAGAAGCCCTTGTACGGTGCGCCCTTGTAGGTGTGTGTCCTCTCGCCGCGGCGGTCGAGATACCCGAACCATTCGCCGAACTCGGGATCGGAGAAGTGCTCGAACGACCAGTCCGTCAGCATCTGGAACTTGTCCCAGTGTGCCTGCTCGCCCGTTTCGCGCCACGCCATCAGGTACGCGATCATCGCCTCGCAGTGCGGCCACCACAGCTTCATGCTCCACTCGAGCGCCGGCGGCGACATCCCCTCGCGGTCGAGGAAGTAGTAGATGCCTCCGAACTCGCTGTCCCAGCCGAAGTCGAACGACCAGTCGATCATCTTCAGCGCGCGCTGCACGCTGGCCTTGTCGCCCTTCTTCTTCGCATACGCCATCAGGAACCACGCGCATTCAATCGCGTGGCCGGGGTTCACGACGCGGCCATCGGGAGAATCGAGCAACTCGCCATTGGCGCCCACGTGTTCGAGCACCAGTTCCAGCTCGGGCTTGATGTGCTTCTCGATGCCTTCGGCGCACCACTGGGCAATGGCGTCGTAGGTCGTCTCGCCCGGCTCGTGCAGCTCATCCACCATGTTGAGGATAATCATGTAGGGCGCGAGCGAACTCGTGGGCGGCAGGTGCGGATAGGCGGGGCGGCCGACGAGCGTGGCGTCCTTCGCGTATTCGACAACCGTTTCGAGCATCCGGCGCGCCTCGTATCGCAGGCGCGGATCCTCCGTGGCGCGTGCGAATTCGGCGAGCGCCATGGAGTAGAAACACTCCGAGAAAATCTTGCGCTGCATGGCCTTCGGCTGACCTTCGCGCGTCAGGCTGAAGTACACGCGGTTGTCGGCGCGATAGGCCTTCTGGGTCAGGAAATCGGCGCCGAGCTTCGCGACGTCGAGCACCGCCGGATCGGGCAGCGTCGTGTTGTACAGCTTCGACATCATCCAGACGAGACGCCCTTGGAGCCACATGTGCTTGGTCGTATCCCAGATGCGGCCGTCGCGGTCGAGGCAGTTGAACGTGCCGCCGTACTCGCGGTCGGGGGCGTTCTTCATCCAGAACGGAAGAACGCGGTCGTACAGTTCGGCGTGGAAGCGGTCGCGGCTGGCCTTCAGGCGCTGCAGATCGGGTGACATCGTGGTGTGGACCTCCCTGGAGTACGTCCCGTAGTGGCGGACGCCGGGGAGCGTGCGGCGGGGGGGCGGGGCAGGGAAAGCACAATCATACTCGCACCACGGAGACACGGAGAAGAGAATGGAAAAACTGGCGTCATGCCAGGAGCGGCGCCCGGACACTTGAACCGAACCAAACAGAAAACTCCCCTTCTTTTCGGTTCCCAGAGGTAAGGAGAATGAAATCCTTCTTCTTTCCCCGTGCCTCCGTGGTGAAGGCCCTGCCGAAAATCCCGGTTGGCATCCGCCGGGTTGGGGGGGCAGGAATGCCGCTCCCCGGGCGGACGTTTTTTTTTCGTCCGGTTACCAGTACTTCAAGGAACGCTCTCATGGCCGACAAGTTGCAACGCTCCGACGTGACGCTCGACACCATTGTATCACTCTGCAAGCGCCGCGGAATCATCTTCCCGGGCTCCGACATTTACGGCGGCTTGCAGGGCACGTTCGACTACGGTCCCGTGGGCGCGGAGTTGAAGCGCAACGTCAAGAACGCCTGGTGGCGCTCGATGGTGCAGGAGCGTTTCGACATCGAAGGCGTCGATACGTCGCTGCTGTTGCATCCGGCGGTGTGGACGGCCTCCGGCCACGTCGAGAATTTCACCGACCCGCTGTGCGACTCGCTCGGGCCCTCGCGCAAACGCTATCGCGCCGATCACATCGAGGAGACCGAGTGCGCGAAGTTCGTTCTCGTCGACGTGACGGACAACGCGGCGCCGAAGACGCTCGACACCGAAATCTGGGCGCCGACCAAGAAAAAGGCGAAGGAGTTCTTCCAGCAGTGGTACGAGAAGGCGCTCGGCCTGGAAGGGCGACGCGTCAAGATCGAGGAGGTCGAGGGATCGCGCACGACGGGGCGCTTCAGCCCCGACGACGGCGGCCGCCTGACGGAAGCGCGCCAGTTCAACCTCATGCTCTCCACGACGCTCGGCCCCGTCGAGGAATCCTCCGCAAAGGTCTTCCTGCGTCCCGAAACGGCCCAGGGCATCTTCATCAACTACGAGAACGCCCGCGCCACCGCGCGCCGCAAGCTCCCCTTCGGCATCGCCCAGCAGGGCAAGTCCTTCCGCAACGAAATCACCCCGCGCAACTTCATCTTCCGCACCCGCGAGTTCGAGCAGATGGAGATGGAGTTCTTCTGCAAGCCCGGCGAGTTCTGCAAGGAAGGCGAACAGTCCGACATGGAGTGGTTCGAGTTCTGGCGCAACGAACGCCTGCAGTGGTACATCCGCTACGGCATCCAGCCCGCCAACCTGCGCTTCTACGATCATCCGAAGGAGAAGCTCTCGCACTACTCGCGCGGCACGACAGACATCGAGTACCTCTACCCGATCGGATGGCAGGAACTCGAAGGCATCGCCCATCGCGGCAACTTCGACCTGACCCAGCACATGGAGCACAGCGGCAAGGACCTGCGCTACTTCGATCCCGACGCGAACACGCACTACGTGCCCTACGTCATCGAGCCCGCCGCGGGCGTCGACCGCGCGATGCTCGCCTTCCTGTGCGATGCCTACCGCGAGGAAATCGTCACGAGCGGCGAGGAAGGTGAAGGCGGCAAGGAGAGCAGGCGCGTCGTGCTCGGCCTGCACAAGGATCTCGCGCCGGTGAAGGCGGCCGTATTCCCGCTGCTGAAGAACCGCCCCGAACTCGTCGAGACCGCAAAGAAGATCGCCGCCGACCTCAAGCGTTTCACGAACGCGGTGTACGACGACACGGCGGCCATCGGGAAACTCTATCGCCGCCAGGACGAAATCGGCACGCCGTTCTGCGTTACCGTGGACGTCGATTCGATGGAAGACCAGGCCGTCACCGTGCGCGAACGCGATTCGATGCAGCAGGTGCGCATTCCGCTCGACCGCGTGGTGGCCTACCTGCGCGACCAGTTGCAGGGCTGACGAACCCCGTGTCGCGATGGAAAGGTGATTTCACCACGGAGACACGGAGAACACCAAGAAAGAGGCGAGCTTGGTTTCTGAGGAGTTGTAGCCGCAATAATTGTGAAGCAGCTCATCTTGAGCAAGGATCCATTCGGCCCACAGTGGCCCCAACGGGACCCGATCCCCTAGCCCAGGGCAAGTGCCGGAGGCGCGTCGCCCTGGGTTCAGCCAGCAACGGAGACCGCGCCCTGAAAGTGGCGCGATCCCGAGTCACCTGACAACAAGTGGCGGCCTCCTGGCTTTGATCACACTGCCTTCGGGGTGCGGGCTGTTTGCTTTCTCCACGACGTACCGTTTGGTTACTACTGCTTCACGCGCCAGACGTCGCCGTCGCTCACCGTGCCGTTGGTCGGGTCGTAGGTGACGGTGCTCAGCAGGTAAGGCGATGGCTGGGCAATCTCGCTGGTGTAGTCGCGTTCGGGAACGATATCGTAATCCTCGTCCGGCCCCGGTGACCACAGGATCCAGCCGCCGCCGTCGGTATAGTAGCAGAACGTCAGGCCCTCGAACGGCGCGAAGCTGTCGGGGTAATACGTGTAAACATAGGCGATGGGGGTCGTCAGCGTCTGCTGGCCCCGTTGCGTCATGATGCGAAAGCTCGGGCGGGTGCTCGACGCGCCCTGTGTCGGATGCGAATTGATCGAGAGGGAACTGTTCGTCGTGTGCGTGGGAAACGCATTGTTGTCGACGTAGTAGGCTTCGATCGCGGTGGCCAGCGACCGCATATCGGAGCGCACGCGGCTGACCTTCGAACGCGCCTTGGCTTCCAGGAAACTCGGTATGCCAATCGCCGCGAGACCCGACAGGCAGCAAATGCCGACGATGAACAGAATGCCCAGAACGATGAGAATCACCGGCAGCGGGGATTTTTTCTTCGGCGGCGGGGGAGTGGCGTACTGGTGCCCCGGGGGAGGCGGAGGTACGCCGCCCATTCCGCCAGCGGTTACGGGAGGAAGCGGCGGCATTCCGCCCGGATAGTCATTCTGGTTGGTCATGACGGTTCCCCCAAGAGTGATGACATCTGCATCCTTGTCCGCGTGCCGAGCGAGGGCAACAGGCAACAATCGGGGGAGAAGTCTTCAGAACACCACCAACAAGCCCCCGAGCGAGAAGAGGAGCAGCAGCAGGACGATCATGACGGCGCTCTGGTAGTTGCTCCGTGCGAAATCAGCTTCCGAGCCAAAGGGGTCGAGGCGCCCGTCAAAATCCTCCTTCGCGGGCTCGAACATTTTGGGGATCGCCATGCCCTCAAGCAGCGCCAGGGCGGAGAGTCCGAGTCCGGGGAGAAGCACGACGGTCACTTCCGCGAGGTCCGCGGGCTCGCCGGGGAGCAGCGCGCCGCCCGCCCACTCGATTCCTGCCCGTCCGAGCGGCGCGGCCAGGACCGCGCCCACGAAGAGCGTCGCCCGCCTTTTGCCCGCCATGGTGCCGTCGAGCCCCATCGCGCCGAGGATGAACCCCACGCCAACAAAGGTCCCGTAATACCCCCAGACCACGGCGGAAGCGCGGCCCCACGCCTGCCAGCGCGCCATTTCCCAGTCGAGCGAGGCCATCCGCCGCCAGGTGCCCGAGGGCGGAACGATGTCCGCGGCGCTGAGGCCGGCACCCAGGCCGGCGCTGAGAATGATGAAGAAGGGCAGGGCCCACAGCCATGCCCAGTGGCGCGGATTGCCCGGGGGAACGCGGGGCTTGTCGCGCTCGGTCAGGCTCGCGGATGCCCGGCGGCGCAAAAGGCTTTCGTTCAACCGGTCGCGCGCGGTCACTTTTCGGTTTGAGTGCCTGCCGCCATCGGCCATACGCTTTGTTCCCCGCTGGGAGGAGTTCGCCGGTTCATCGCCCGGCGAGCCCAGAAAACTCCCGCTCGCACGCAACCGCCTCACGGCAAAGGATCGTCACTCATCATGCCCACCAAGACAACCGCGAAGAGCACTTCCCGCAAGCGCCGGCCAACCGATGCGCTCGCCATCATGGACACGACGCTGCGCGACGGCGAACAGACCGACGGCGTCTCCTTTCCAGGGCGCGAGAAACTGCTCCTCGCCCAGAAGCTGCTCGGCAAGGTGAAGGTCGATCGCATCGAGGTGGCCTCGTGCCGCGTCAGCCCCGGCGAGCAGGTCGCCTTGACCGAGATCATGAAGTGGGCGGCCTCCAAGGGTTTTGAGAACCGCGTCGAGGTTCTCGGATTCACCGATCATACGGCCTCCGTCGACTGGTTGCGCAAGGCGAACTGCCAGCGCATGAACCTGCTCACCAAAGGGTCGCGCCGCCACTGCGAGGTGCAGCTGCGCAAGACGCCCGCCGAGCATCGCGCCGACATCGAGAAGACGCTGGAGTACGCCAACAAGAAGGGTGTCGCCGTCTCCATCTATCTGGAGGACTGGTCCAACGGCATGATCGATTCGCCGGACTATGTGTACGAGATGCTCGACGAGTACGTGAAGTGGCCGTTCGACCGTATCCTGCTGCCGGACACGCTGGGCGTCCTGCATCCGGCGCAGGTGACAGAGTTTGTGACGGCGATCCTCGAGCGCTATCCCTCCGGTGTGTTCGAGTTCCACGGACACAACGATTATGGCCTGGGGCCCGCGAACACGCTGGCCGCCGTGATGTGCGGCGTCGATGGCGTACACTGCACGGTGAACGGACTGGGCGAGCGCGCGGGCAACGCCAGTCTGGAGGAAGTCGTCGCCTCCGTCCGCGATCACACCCAGCGCAAGGTGCGCGTGGACGAGAAGGAGCTGAATCCCATCAGCCGCCTCGTCGAAGTGTTCTCGGGCAAGCGCACGTCGGACAACAAGCCGATCACCGGGCGCAACGTCTTCACCCAGACCGCCGGCATTCATGCGGACGGCGACAAGAAGGCGCGCCTGTACGAGAGCCGCCTCTCGCCCGAACGCTTTGGCCGCGACCGCGTCTACGCCCTGGGCAAGCTCTCGGGACGCAGCAACGTGGACTTCAACCTCGACTCGCTCGGCTTGCAGTTGACGAAGGAACAGCGCACAGACGTGCTCAAGCGCGTCGTCGAACTCGGCGATCTCAAGCACACGATCACGGCCGAGGACCTGCCATTCATCGTCGCCGACGTGCTGAAGGCGCCGAAGGAGGAGACGTTCGAGCTCAAATCCTGCGTGGTGACGACGGTGCTCGGCATGTCGCCGACGGCGAGCATCCGCGTGGGCTTTCGCGGCAAGGACTACGAGGCCGTGGGCACGGGCACCGGTGGCTTCGATGCGTTCATGAGTGCACTGCGTGGGCTGGCGCCGCAAATGGGACTCGATGTGCCCAAGCTGATCGACTACGAGGTGCACATCCCCCCGGGCGGCAAGAGCGACGCCCTCGTCCAGACGACGATAACCTGGGAGAACGGCCTGCGCACGAAAGCCGTCCACAGCGACCAGGTGATGGCGGCGATCGAGGCAACCGAGCGGCTGATCAACCTGATCGTGCAGGGCGTCGTCGGCGTGAAGCGCAAAAGCACGGCGGAGTAGGAATCGTTGTCAGCTCTCAGTTTTCAGTGCCAGCGCTGCGGGCTGCGAGCAGGACGTGGCAGGGTGCCCCTTGGCTTTCGGCCATTGGTCCAGAGTCTTTGACAACCGGCCCGCGCGCGAAGAGTCCCGTCAGGGGCGGAGGATCGCCGCCCGAAGCGCAACCCACTGAAGACTGAAAACCGAGAATTTCCCCCGCCTATCGGGTTGACAGTCCCACGGCCGTTCGGGATTCAAGGGAACCTTCCTTGAGCAGAGGCCGTCGGCGGGCATCCTATGGACGACTTGGGCATCCCGAAAAGGGTGGCGGACGAAATCCGCGTCTACGCCAACCGCAAGCAAACCCCGCTGACGATCCGGCAACTCTATGAGTTCGGCGTGTCGAACACGGTGGAGATGCGCCTGAAGGCCGCAAAGTTCCTTCACTGCGAGATCCCCGTGCGCCTGGCGCACATGGCGCGCAATCTCGAGAGCCTGCCCTTTGGCCTGTCCGAGACCCCATCGGTCCGGCGCATCCGCCAGCTCTACATCGACTCGTTCAAGCACATGATCGACTTCCCCCATCCGCTGACAGAGTCGGACGAGGTCGCTTTCACGAACCTGATCGACACGATGAAGAATCGCCACGCGAACGTGGTGCCCACCATGGCCCGCGGCCTCAGGGAGCTCCAGGAAATCCACCCCCGCGAAGTCGAGGGAGAGCAGATCCGCCACTTCCTCGACCGCTTCTACATGTCGCGTATCGGCATCCGTATGTTGATCGGCCAGCACATCGCCCTGCACGAGGAACGCACCGACGATTGGGTGGGCATCATCTATCCGCACACCTCGCCCGCCGAAGTGGCCAAAGTGGCCGCCCAGCAGGCGTGCGATCTGTGCCGCGTCAACTATGGCACCGCGCCGCGCGTCGAAATCGCCGGACGCACCGACCTGGAATTCACCTACATCCCCACCCACCTGCACCACATGATCTTCGAGCTGATCAAGAACTCGTTGCGCGCCACCGTCGAGGTGCATGGCGAGGACGGCCCGCTTCCCGACGTGAAGATCATCGTCGCCGGAGGCAGCGGCAGCGAGGACGTCACCATCAAGATCGCGGACGAGGGCGGTGGCATTCCGCGCAGCGGCGTCAACCGCATCTGGACGTACCTGTATTCGACGGCGAACATCCCGATGGCCATGCCGGGCGGCGGCGGCGAGGAAGTCGTCGCCATGGCCGGCTACGGCTACGGCCTCCCCGTGACGCGCCTGTACGCGCGCTACTTCGGCGGTGACGTTCAGGTGATTTCGATGGAAGGCTACGGCACCGACGCGTATCTTTACCTCAACCGCCTCGGCACGCACCAGGAAGTCCTGCCCACGGAAGCCACGCTGCGCGAAGACACCGCGTAGAGTTGCCCACGAACGC
>JASGMJ010000030.1 GCA_030156535.1 Candidatus Sumerlaeota bacterium | reverse complement strand
GTAGTCGGTTGCCGTGGGCGTGCGGCGCCCGGACGCAGCGGAAGGGAAAGCATACCACGGATAAGGGAAGGATAAACCCCGATGCACACGGATTGCTGAGGGCCAACCGTCCATCCGTGTCCATCCGACGTTATCCGTCGTTCATCCGTGGAAGTCGGTTGCCGTGGGCGTGCGGCGCTCGGACGCGGAGAAGGGGAAGAGCATACCACGGATAAGGGAAGGATAGGTCCGGATACACACGGATTGCTGAGGCCCAACCGTCCATCCGTGTCCATCCAACGTGATCCGTCCGTCGTTCATCCGTGGTAGTCGGTTGCCGTGGGCGTGCGGCGCCCGGACGCAGCGGAGGGGAAGAGCATACAACACTCCCCCGTCGCTCAAACTTGGGAGGACAGATGAACGGTCAGTGCAAAAGAGATCGCAACATTGAGGTCGCCTGGCTCTGAGGCCCTACGGCGCGCCGATGATCCCCGGTTGCAGCGTCGGCTCGGCGAACGGCCCTTTCGCCTCCTCCAGCCCCGCAAAAGCATCAACGTGGATCTGTCCGCGCGGATGAGCACGGTCAGGGTCGGGGGGGAACACGATCACACCCGGCGCGACGTAGGCCACCCGCACGCCCGAGCCCCCAACGGCCAGAGCGGGCGGCACCGGGCAGATTTCCACAAAGCGCCGCCAGCCAAAGTTCAACGGCGCCACCATCAATTGCTGGTGCCCGATCTCGGCGTGCAGCAGCCGCCCCGATTCATCGAAGAACCCCACGGCCAGCGCGGCCGCGTGCGTGTCCGTGTCGTCCAGGCGCAGGTAGGTGCTGAAGCCCATCACCTCGCCGTCCACGGGCAGTGCCGCGCCAAAAATGAAGTGGTAGGCGTTCGCGGCCCCTTGGGGCAGGCGGTCCAGATCAACGGTGAGGGCTGGCAGCCCCGAGGGGCCAACGACCTGAGGGCTGACCGAGCGCGCGTAACTCCGCCCCATCTCCGCGGAAATTCCGGGCGGCTCGCTCTCCCCCGCTTCTCCCCAAGCAAGCAGCGGCCGGGGAAAGGAGACGAACGCGGCGCCATCGGCGCCGTCCCACCGGCTGACCGGGTCGGGCGCCTCCCCCGCCACGAAGTCCAGCCCCGCCCACTGCCAGTTGTTGTCCGGCGTGTAACCGAGCCGTGGCGTGAAACCGTGAATGTCGAGCCGGTTGTTCCCCGGCGGCAGTTCGATGGTGATGGGGAGTTCCACGAGTTCCTCGCGCTCCCCTGCCGCCAGCCGCCAGACGCCCTGATGAACGCCGTTGCAAGCGAGCGCGAGGTAGAGATCGGCATTGGCTCCGGCCCGGCCCGACGCCTCGGCCAGAGCGGCCTCCGTGCGGCGCACGGCCTTCAGCACAAGATGCCGCTGCTCGCCCGGCGGCACCCATAGCAAGTGGCTGACGGCTCCGTCGTAGCGGCGCTCGAAAACGGGGACGTCGCCGAACATCGTTTCCGCGTGGCGCTGATCGCCGGGCAGGTCGATCTGATCGAAGGGGCCAATGGAAACGATCTCGCCATAGACGGGAGCAACGATGGGGGGCGGAGTGGAAAAGTTCGGCGTCAGAAAGCCCGCGCCCTCCGCCGTCACGGTTTCGCCCGCCGGGTCCGTGCGCCACGTTCCCGGTCCGAGGGCGAACCACGGCCCGGAGCCCGAGGCGTTGAACGATGCCGCCGTGGGATGAAGAACACGCCCGCCCGCCGTCCAGTGGTACAGCCGCGCATCCTGCTGCGGCGCGTGGGGGGAATGGCCTTCGTACAGCGGCTGGCCCAGCGCATCGAGAAAGCCCCACAGCTCGGGGCGTGGCGCCCACCGCCAGCTCGAAATCAACCAGACGTTGTCGCGCCCGAAGAGCTGATTCCCGAGCGCGCCGCGAATCACCGCATCGTACTTGCCGTAGAACCCCCACAGCCGAATCGAGGCGGGGTCGATCGAGCCGTCGCCCCGGCGCCCCAGGTAGTAGTCCGCCTGGTGCTGCTCGACGCGCGCCACCGCCCAGACCGGCTCGCCCGGCTTGTGGCTTTCCTCCAGCGTCTCGGCCAGGCCGCGGAAATTCGAGCGGTCGCTCGCATAATACCACGCCAGAAACGGAAGCTGGATCGCGGCAATCAGCACCACCGGCAGCGCCATGACCCACGAGGGCGCACCGGCATGCCGCTCGTGCAGCCACTCCCCCAGCGCCAGCGCCCCTGCTCCCGCCACAACTATCGCCGGCGGAAGCAGGAACGTCAGGTAGCGCGGATAAAAACCGTGATGCCGGAGGTTGAAGATCGCCGCCAGCCCCAGCACGACCGCCAGCACGGCCAGACCCGCCAGCGGCAACGCGGGGCGCACGCGCGCCGCACGCCGCGCCAGCACCACTGCCCCTCCGACGAAAAGCCCGAACGGCACCCACGCCAGCAGCCGCGCGGCCGCGTGCTCGTTGCGGAAGTACGTGACGCCATAGCACGTCGCCACCCAGTCGAAGAACCCGTAACTCAACGAAACATTGCCCGGGGGTTCACCCCAGCTCAGGCGGGACTTGAACAGCTCGACGGCACCGCCCAAGCCGTGCGCCACGACCGGTCCCCCGACCACCACCGCCGCAATCACCAGCGGCACCGCCGGCGACCCGGCCCACTCCTTCGGATTCCATCGGTAAATGTCGCGCCTCAGCGACGGGTAAACGAAACTCCCCAACACGCATCCCCCCGCCGCCAGTCCCGTGAAGAGCAACGAGAACGGGTGGTTCAGAAACGACAATCCCCCGGCCAACAGCAACCCCAGCAGGCTCGCCAGTGGCGCACCCCGGAAGAACGCGACGAACAACGCGACTTGTACCGCCGCGAAGAAACCCATCGTCCCGTAGTAGTTCGCATCCTGACTGTAGAACACGAGGAACGGATGAATCGCGGCGAGCACCCCGCACGCCCACGCCAAACGCCGGCCGCCCAGCCACCCAGCCGCCAGCGCAACAGCGGGTGCCGCGAGGCTCCCATGAACCGCCCCCCACAGGCGAAGGCAAAAGGCCGACGTCCCCAGATGATTGAGAATCCACCCCACCGCCCCCAAATGCAGACGGTGCGCAGGGCTGATGATCGTGTTCGTCCCCGCGATGGCGTCCTCGAAAACGAGAACCTCGTCCAGCCACACCTCCGAATGCCCCAGCCGCAACAGGCGCAGCACCAGCGCCAACGCCAGTGCCGCGAGAATCGGAGCCAGAAACGAACGCGCTTCACGCAGCAGCTCGCCCCAGGCCTGAGCCTCGAGCTTCAGGCCGCCCTCATGCCGTTCGGCCGAATCGGCCCGGGCCGGAGCGGGAGTGGGAGAAGAGGGAGGCGGGATTTTGGCAGAGCGCCGGTTGCGTCGTCGGGCCATGAAAGCAGAAACGGAGGCGGGAATGGCGCCAGCATTCGCAGAGCCCGCGGGCGCCGCAATCGCTGTTGCAGGACGCGCGGCAATTACGCGGAGTCGCGCGTGTCAGTCCCAACGAGCTGCTCAAGCTGCATCACCAGTTTGCTCAGCAGGATCGGCTTCGGCAACAGGAGGCACACGCCGCTGGCCTTTGCCTCCAAGGAATTGACTTCCACCTTGTTTCCAGTGCACAGCACAATGGGAATTTCCGGAGAGAGCGTGTGGATCCGCCGTGCCAGCTCGATCCCGGACAATCCAGGCATCGTCTGGTCCAGAATCGCGGCCACATATTCTTCTGTTCCGGCCTCGAAGGCGTCGAAGGCAGCGCGGCTGTCGTGGAAGCCACGCACTTCAAAGCCATGACGCGGCAGCCCAAGCTCCAGCAGATGGACGATCGACGGCTCGTCGTCCACACACAGCACCCTTCCCCGGGCGCCAGCCCTCCTGTTTCGGGGGACAAACGCCTCTTCCTCGGGGAGCGGCGTCGCCTGGGAGGCCGGAAAGTAGACGTGAAAGGCCGTCCCATGGCCTGGAAGGCTTTCGACGTGGATGCTCCCGTCGTGTTCCCTCACGATTCCATGCACCACGGCCAGGCCAAGGCCCGTCCCCCCCGAGGCCTTCCGCGTCGTGAAGTACGGCTCGAAGACCCGCTCGATGATGGAAGCCTCCATCCCCACGCCCGTGTCCGAGATGGAAAGAACGGTGTAGTTGCCCGGCGCCAGAACACCGGTGGACACCGGCTTCTCGGAAGAGACGGCGCATTCCTTCAGTTCAACGGTCAGCGTACCGCCCGTCTCGCGCATTGCCTGCGCGGCATTGGTACACAGGTTCATCAGCACCTGATGGACGCGAATTCCATCTGCCAGCACGGTGGGCACGTGCGGGTCGATGCGCTCGACGATCGTGATCGTCGAGGGAATCGTCGAACGCAGCAGGCGCAACGCCTCCTTCGTCACGATGTGCAGAGGCGTGGGGCGGCGTTGCTGTTCTCCCTGGCGGCTGAACGTCAGAATCTGCTGGATCAAGTCCGTGGCGCGCTGGCTCGCCGTCAGTACTTCGCGCAGATGCGTCCGGCAGTCCTCGTCGTTTTCCAGGCTTTCGTGGACGATTTCCGTGTAGCCAACAATGCCCTGCAGGATGTTGTTGAAATCGTGCGCGATACCGCCCGCCAGCGTTCCCAGCGCTTCCATCTTCTGTGACTGCCGAAGTTGCGACTCCAGCATCAGCCGCTCCGTGCAGTCGCGTTTCACTGCCGCGTACCCGTAGATTTTCCCAGTGCGATCGCGCGCCGGGATAATGTTCGCTTCCTCGCTGTAGAACGTGCCGTCCTTTTTCTTGTTGGTGATCTGCCCGGCCCATGTCTTTCCGGTGCGAAGGGTCTCCCACATGGCGCGATAGAAGGCGCGGTCGTGAAAGCCACTCTTCAGCATGCGGGGGTTGTTGCCGATCGCCTCTTCACGCGTGTATCCCGTCACCTTCTCGAAGGCGGGATTGACGTACTGAATCGCCCCGTCCAGATCGGTGAGAATGATGCTGGCAGGGCTTTGCTCCACGATGTCCTGAAGGCGCTCCACCATCCGCTCGGACTCCAATTGCCGCGTGATGTCCTCCACGGTGAGCAGATAGGATGCGGGTGTGCCGTCGGAGCTGCGTACACAGGTTGCCGCAACGTGCGCGTGAATGATGGCGCCATCGGCACGCACAAAGCGCTTCTCGCACTCGTACTCCGTGATGCTGCCTGCTGCGAGCGCCTTGATCTGTTCGAGTTCCGCCGCGAGATCCTCGGGATGCGTGATCTCTTTCAACGTCTTGCCAAGGAGTTCCTCGCGACTGTAGCCGAGAATCTGGCACAGACGGCGATTGACAGCCTCCCAATTCTTCGACGGCGAGATGATCGCCATCCCGATGATGCCCAGCTCGAAGTAGGTCTTGAAGCGCTCCTCGCTGCGCGCCAGCGCCTCTTCCGCCTCCCGCTGCCGGCGCCGGACCTGCGCCTCGCGCAACTCACGTTCAACGGCGCTGACGAGGAGCGAAATCCGGTCCTTCATGACAACATCGTGCGCACCCGCGCGCATCATCTCGACGGCGCGCTCTTCTCCGATGCTCCCCGAAACAACGATGAACGGGATTTCCAAATCGAACTCCCGGAAAGCGGCAAGTGCTTCGATGGCAGTAAGGCAGGGCATCGAGAAATCGCACAGAACGAGATCCCACGTCTCGTCCTGCAAGGCCGAGCGCAGTTCCGGTTCGCTCTCGACACGGCGTGATTCCAGCGTGAATCCGCCTTTCACCAGGGTCCTTTGAATCAAAAAGAAATCATCTTCAGAGTCTTCCACGACAAGAACTCTCAGCGGATTGGTCATTTGTCTGTGGTGCCTTCCGGGCGAGTAGAATGAGAAGCCTGCACGGCAGCCGTGATCGGCTCAAGTGCGGAGCGTTCACCAAGAAGAAAAGTGAACGCTGCGCCTTTATCGGGCTTCCCCTCCGCCCAGATGCGGCCACCGTGTTGCGTCACGATCCCCGCGGCAGTCGCCAGTCCGATTCCCGTTCCCGGGAAGACGCTTTCGGCATGCAACCGTTGAAACGGCACGAACAGCTTGTCTGCGTAGTTCATGTCGAACCCTGCGCCATTGTCGCGCACGCAAACCGCCTTCCTGCCATCGGCGGCGGCGCAGGTCTCCACATGGATTTCCGCCTCGGCCCGCCCGGCCGTGAACTTCCAGGCGTTGCCGATCAACATCTCCATGAGGGTCCTCAGAAGGACCCGGTCTCCACGCACGACGATGCCCGATTCGATGTGAGTGTACACCGTGCGCTCTGGGTCGGCGGCAGTCAATTCGGCGACAATGCAGCGCGCCATGCGGGAGAGATCGACTTCCTCCCATTCAATTTCGCGGCGTGTCAAGCGCGAGAGCTGCAGCAGGCCATCGATGCGCTCGCGCATCCGCTCGGCTGACGCCTGAAGACGTCCCAGGTATTCCGCGACCTCGTCGGAAACTTCGCCATCGAGTTCCTCTGCTATCGCGTTGGTGTAGCTGCGGACCGCCCTCACCGGTGCCCGCAAGTCGTGCGAAATCGTGTAGGCGAACGCTTCGAGTTCCCGATTGCTCACCTCCAGCTGCTCGGTGCGCACGCGCACGCGCTCCTCCAGTTCCTCGTTCAGGCGGCGCAGTTCAATCTCGACCCTGCGCAGTTCCGTGATGTCGCGCTCGGTCAACGCCACGAGACGAGCTTGCTTCCCTCTTCGCTTCAGCGGCGTCACCGTCACCCACACGTCGAGCACCCGGCCGTTCTTGGTGCGCCGCTTCGACTCGTAGGACGTGATCTCCTGCCCGTCGAAAATCGCCGCCATCCGCTCCCTTGCCACTTTGCGCAGGTCGGGGACGACGAGCTCAATGAATCTCATGCGATAGGCCTCCGCCGCCTTCCAGCCGTAGAGGCGCTCGGCGCTCGCGTTCCACATGACAATGGAGCCGCTGCGATCCACGATCAGCACGGCATCGTGCGACCCCTCAATGATGGCCGCCAGCCGGCGCGCAGATCGAACCTCGCGTTGGCGCGCGTGAAACTCGCGCGTCAGGATCGCGTAGCCGAGCAGCGACGTGACGATGACAAAGCCGACGCCCTTGGCCGACTCGACGGCGGTCCGCCAATTCGTGTCCTCGACCAGAGCCGCCACAATATTGTCCGAAAAAATGATCCACAGAATACTAAAGACCGCGTAGCCCAGCGTCAGCCGCAGCGCCGAAGCGCAAAGTACGCTTTCTCTCGAAAGGAAGGCCGGACGCCGCTGCATTCGCCTCTCCCAAGCAATAACATCGTCAAAATCAGATGCAACAAAGTAGTAATCCCATGCAATCTCAAAATGTAGTCCCCCGGGCATCCGGGCAACCCGTAAATGCTACTTTGGAAACATTCCGCTCCCCATGGGCTGAAGCAACAAAGCGCTGGACGATTGCCCTGCGCCCAGCCTAGCCTCCCGGAATAAAAAGAAGTGAGGAAACATGACAGAATCCACCACCGCCCACTACCCTGTTCTGAATAGAGACTCCGCATCCGAGCTTGCGCAGCCAATCCTCGAAAACGTCCAGAAGGCATTTGGCAAGATTCCGAACGCGATCGGCACAATGGCGAATGCGCCTTTGACGCTCAAGAGCTATGCCGAGATCGGGGCCAACTTTGCCAAGGCAGGCTTCCGCCCGGTCGAGCAGCAGATCATCTTCTTGGCGGTCAGCGTTGAGAACGAATGTGCCTATTGCATTGCCGCGCACAGCACCGCTCTCAAGACCAATTTCAAAGTCGCGGCGAGTGTTGTCGACGCCATTCGCGCCAAGACTCCCACCGGGGACACCAAGTACGACGCTCTGATCGCAACCGTCCGCGCAATGGTTCAGAACAAGGGGTATCTTCCCGATGAGACACGATCGGCCTTCCTCGACGCCGGCTATTCCCCGACGCAGCTGATCGATCTGCTGAGCGCAATCGCGATGAAGACGATCACCAACTACTTCGATCACCTGACCAGGATCGAACTCGACGACGACTTCAAAGCAGAAGCGAAATGACACCCTGCGGCCGGCCCGGAGGGTTCGGTCCGGCCCAGCAACCTCAACTCCCAGGCTGCCGATCGTCTTTACGTTGCGGCATAGCACCCAAGGTGTCCAATGGCAACTTTACGTGACCAAACCGACAAGCAGTTCTCCAACCTGCAGCAATCGAACCCCAAGTTTGCAACCTTGGTGGTGTCCCTTTTGGCCAAGGCTCGCGATTTTGGAGATGGCAGGGATGCGATTGCAGTGGGGCAACCTGCTCCGAGATTTGTTCTGCCGAATGCCAAAGGTGAAGCGATCGGGTTGTCGGCGTTGCTTGCCAACGGGCCAGTGGTGATATCGTTCTATCGTGGCAGTTGGTGTCCCTACTGCAACCTGCAGCTCCGTGCGATGCAGGACCGCTTGCCTGACATTGAAAAGCTTGGCGGTCAGCTTGTTGCGGTGAGTCCTGAGGTTCCCGATGAGTCCCTGTCGTTGATTGAAAAGGCGGAACTGAAATTCGCGGTGCTTTCAGACAAGGACGCACAGGTTGCCGCACAATATGGAGTCGCCTGGAAAATCCCCGAACCGATTCTCGACCACATGCGTAACGACCGCGGTCTTGACCTGGCCAGGATCAACGATGGCAACGACACCGTGTTGCCGATCCCTGCAACCTTCGTCGTTTCGCCTGACGGCATTGTGACATGGCGATATGTAAACGTCGACTATCGCCGCCGGGCTGAACCGGACGACGTCATTGCAGCGCTTCATGAGCTCGAGACGAACTCCAAAGCACAACGCAGAGGCCCGGGCGCTTGAGAAGCTCCCGAGAAGTCCGTTGACGGGGCACGCGGAGGTGGCACACGCTCGCAATCGCTATGTACGGCGGGACCGAACGCTCTGCCCACCACGAAGGAACCGATGGGCCCACCACGAAGGAACCGATGGCCGTCGCCGAATCCGACATTGTCCGCGCCGCTCCCAGCCCCGTCGTCGACCGCTTTGGGCGCCGCTTCCGCTACGTCCGCCTCAGCGTCACCGATCTGTGCAATCTGTCCTGCCACTACTGCAATCCCGCCCAGGGATGCGCCAGCACCCACCAGCACAAACTCTCGTGGGACGACCTCGACTTCCTCGTCGATGTCTCCGTCAACGATCTTGGCGCTGAAGCCGTGCGCATCACGGGCGGCGAGCCACTCGTCCGCCCCGGCCTTGCGGGCTTCATTCGCGGTATTCGCCGCCACGCCGCCCTGAGCGACGTCGCACTCACGACCAACGGCGTGCTGCTCGAGCGCATGGGCCCGGCGTTGCGCGACGCGGGCGTCGATCGCGTCAACATCTCGCTCGACACCTTTGATGCCGAGCGCTTCGCGGACATCACGCGCGGCGGCTCGCTGCAACGTTGCCTCGACGGCATCGAAGCTGCCCGCACTCTTTTCCGCCGCGTGAAAATCAACTGCGTGGCTCTGAAGCCCACCGTGATCGCCGAGCTCGCCGACTTCGTCCGATTCTCTCACGACAAGCGCATCGAAGTCCGCTTCATCGAACTCATGCCGATCTTCGACGAGAAGGAATACTTCCACGCCCACTTCATCTCGATCGACGACCTCCGCCACCACCTCGACGAACTCGGCTTCACCCTGGTGCCCGAGGGCGACGGCCCGGCCGAAGGCAATACGACGGGCTACGGCCCCGCCACGACCTACCGCGTCGCGGGCACCGAGGCACGCATCGGCTTCATCTCGCAGATGTCGAACACCAAGTGTCTTTCGTGCAACAAGCTGCGCCTGACCAGCGACGGCGCGCTGAAACCGTGCCTGCTCATGCCCGAGGAAATCGACCTGCTCGGCCCCATCCATCGCCGCGACCGCGCCGCCGTCGGCCAAGCCATGCGCTGGCAGTTCATGATGCGCGCGGACCGCTACGATACCGCCATCGCCGTCGGCCAACCCGTTGGTAGAGGGATGCAGGCCACGGGGGGGTGAGTCCCTACCGCCCGAGATCGACCGGCCACGCCGCCGTTGCCTCCGCCTCGCCCAGCAGCACCTGCGCCGCCTGGCGCTGCGATGCGTAGTGACTGGAGAACGTACAGAACACGTTCTCCAGCTCGGGCACGTCGAGCTCGTGATACGGACTGCCGAAAGACAAATAAACGACCGGCACCTGCCCGGCCACGAGAGCGCGCAGCAGCGCGACCTGGGGGGCGGTGTCGCTCGGGTTCCACGAACGGCTCGTCACGACGATGCGATCATACGAAGGCGCGGCGGCCAGAATCGAACGCCCGATGATTCCCTCGTCGTCCGTCGGCATCGTCACCACGTCGGTGCCGGGAAGTGCCCGCGCCAGCGCCCCGGAAAACTCGGTGTGCGGATAGGCGTAGAAGATCGTGTTGTCGGTCAGGAAGGACACGACAAGGACGCGCTGTTCTGCCGTCAGCGGCAGAGCGCCTTCGCGCACGCGGCCCAGGGCAACGGCGCTCCGGCCGATCTCCTCGGCCGTGGCGATGTGCTCCTCGTGCAGCATCGTGCGCAGCAGGTCTGCCTCGGAAGCCGTCGCGGCCTCGGGGAGCCCCGCCTTGCTTTTGATGATGAGAATCCGCCGCACCGACGCGTCGAGTCGCTCCTCTGAAATCATCCCCGCCTTCACGGCATCGCGGACGCCCTCGAACGCCTCGCGCGTGCTCGGCGGCATCAGGATGATGTCCATCCCCGCGAGCACGGAAATCCGTGCGCCGTCGTAGGTGGACGCAGCCAGTCGAATCCCCCGCATCGCGAACGAGTCGGAAATGATGACGCCCTCGAAGCCCATCCGCTCCCTCAGGACATTGGTCAGCGCCGGCGTCGAGAGCGTCGCGGGCCAGTCCTCGATGCCGGGATCGAGACAGGGATACCACACGTGCGCCGTCATCACGAGATCGCCCGTGCCCCGCGCGATGAGATTCTCGAAGGGACGCAGGTGCAGGCGTTCGAGTTCGTCGCAATCGATGTCCACGACGGGGAGCGACTTGTGCGAATCGGCGTCGGTGGCCCCATGCCCCGGGAAATGCTTGTACGTCGTCAGGAGCCCGGCCGAAGCCGCTCCCTGAACGTAGGCTTGCGCAAAACGTTCGATCACTTCCGGGTCGTCGCCAAACGCGCGAATGCCGATGATCGGATTTGCCGGTTCCGTGTTCGTGTCGATCACGGGGCCAAAGGCAATCTGCACGCCCATCGCGCGGCACTCGCGGGCTGTGACGATGCCCTGCTGGTAGGCGAGGTCCTCGCGCCCCGTGGCCGCCAACGCCATGTTCATCGGGAACACCGTGCCGTCGCTCACGCGCGCACCGGCACCAGCCTCGCAATCGATCGAAAAAATCAATGGGACTTCCGCCGCGTGTTGAAGAGTGTTGGTCGCCTCCAAAATCCGCACCGACGGAATCGCCGAGAAAATGAACCCGCCAACGTGATACTCCGCCAGGTCCGACTCTGCGTGATCCGCCGACCAACGCGGCATCAGCAACTGGCCGATCTTCTCCTCCAGCGTCATTGCCGCCAGCGTTTCCTCGACCCATTGCATGTCGGGTTCGCGCAGCGCGGGCGCCTGAAACGGCGCGCCACCGTCGGGCGGGCGGTACGGAATCGGAGCCACGCGCCAGCGTGCCCCTTCGCGCTCGTCATCGAAACGAATCAGATCGTTGACGGGGTAGTGCGGCGCCTCCTGCTGGCCGCGAACAGTTGCGGCAAACAGCGGCAGACAGAGCAGCAGGGCAAGACGACGCACGGACAAGAGGAAGACCCCCGGCAGGCAAGTTCCGCGATTGGGAAGCGCCACGCCAGCAGTGTCGATGGGAAGTTGGGGGGAAAACGTGGTTTGTGGGGTGTGGTCCGTGGTTCGAATGGTGATGCGGGATGAGGTTTGGTAATCAAGCTTCGTGGCCGGGGCTTTGAGGGCTGGGGCTTTGAGGGCTGGGGCTTTGAGGGCTGGGGCTTTGAGGGCTGGGGCCTTGATGGCTGGGGCTTTGAGGGCTGGGGCCTTGATGGCTGGGGGGGGGAGGGCGCTTCCTGGATTTCGTCCACTGCGCCCACCCGGTCCACATCGTCCATCCCACACGTGCCTACGCAAACTCAACGTCGCCGCTCTTGCCGCCCGTCTTGCGGCGCAGGCGCACGTTCTCGATTCGCATGTCCTTCTGCAGCGCCTTGGCCATGTCGTACAACGTCAGCAACGTGACGCTCGCCGCCGTCAGCGCCTCCATTTCCGCGCCCGTGCGTTCCGCGACGCGGATCGTTGCGCGCACGACGGCGCGGCATCGCTCGCGGTCGTGTTCGATGTCGATCCCCACGAACGATGTCGCAATCGGATGGCAGAGCGGAATGAGGTCGGCCGTGCGCTTGGCTGCCTGGATGCCGGCAACGCGCGCCACGGCGAGCGCCTCGCCCTTCTTCAGCGTCCCGCCGAAGATCGCGTCGAGCACCTCCGCGCGCGCCGCGAGTTCCCCTTCGGCCACGGCCTCGCGCACCGTCACTTCCTTGGCGCCAACATCCACCATGCGGGCTTCGCCCCGCGCGTTCAGATGCGTCAATGCTTCCTGCTTTTTTTCCGGGCTCATGGGCGGGTACTATTCCTGGGGGCGTTGATAGAGGAAATCGGTTTCGAACTCCGAGCCGCAATAGATGCACTTCGCGCTTCCCTTCGGACTGTTGCGTCCGCACTGCGAACACGCCAGCGGCTTCTTGTCCTCGCGCAGCTTGCCGTCGCGCACGCCGTCGAGTTCGTCCACGTAGTTCAGCCATTCCTTGAACTCGTCCTCGTGCAGAACCTTCTTCTCCAGCAGAATCATGAGCATCGTCTGGATCAGCAGGTTCTGGCGCTCGATGCGTCCCTTGAGCTGCTCGACCTCGGAGCGCGCACCCAGATCGGCATTGGAGGAACCCGCACTGCTGATCACCCGGTTGGCGGATTGGTACGCGGCAGCGGCGGCAATGGTGTACATGGCAATCTCCCGGAGAGGAATTCAAGTCGTTGGAACAGTTACCGGCGATACGGTGTCGTATTCAAGGGTTGTTGCAGCACGGTTCCGTTTTGCGCCATTGGCTGCAATGGAATCGTCATAAGGGTTGTTCGTGCAGGCCGTCTTCGGCGGAGTCTACTGGCCGATACACAGTGACAAAGTGGATTTTCAGGCGCTGACGCTGAGCGAATTGAATGAAACGAATCTTTGGATGTATGTTCTTGTGGGGGCTGTCGTGGGAGCGGGATCGGCCTTCTGGGTCATCGTGAAATTCTGGCGGGGAAAGTGACATGCTGGTGCGTGGGCAGGACGACGGTTTTCATCATCAGGACAAGCCGCTGCGTGACGTGCCGCGCTGGCGCGACTGGGCGAGCCGCGTCTTGCTGGTCCTGGGTGGTGCCTTCATCGGGGCCGCCATCCCGATGGCCATCCTGATCATGACGCCCGCAGGGGTCGTGGCTTCGAGCACCACCCGAGGCAGCGCCATGGGCCTTGCACTGGTCGGAATCGGCGCACTAATCGGTGCCTCATGGGTCATCGAAGGACTCATGGAGGCGGCCGCGGGGCAACGGAGCCAGAGGAGACGATGAGATGCCCATGAGCAACCGTCCACAAAAGGAGGGCGGCGTCGGCACCCTGGTGCTCGCCCTGTTCTTCATGGCTTTCGTGGGAGGTGCCGCTGGACTCTGGGTGGGGCTGTGGGCCGTGCGCTACGTGCGTTATCTCGATGATGGCGGGCTGCTGTCGGTGAGCACCCTGGGAGCCGGGGCGCTCGCGGGAGCGGCGGCGGGAGTAGTTGCCGCCATCAAGTTCTGGAGATCGGGGGAGTGAGAAGGCAACTGCGCGACGGCGGGTCCTGGGTCTTTCCGCTGGCTCTGGCTTTCTGCATCCTGATCGGGGCTTTCTTTGGCTGGCTTTCGCTGGCCCTGATCGTGATGCGATTCGAGGTGGGAAGAGTCTTCAGTTCCGCGCCATATGTCTTCTTCGGGGGTCACTCGGACTTGGACCCCATACGTGCATGGCTGATGATTGCAGGGGCAGCTGGTGGTGCGATTTGAGGAGCGGCTTGGGGCATCAAGGCTTTTCGCGAGGCGGTTCGTAGTGAAAGCGCGGCGAGTAGCAAGAACTCGCTGGACTAACTTCGACGAGTTGTCTCAACAGTCATTACTCAAAATCCGCCGCCTGGCTCGGACAACGCCCCTCGCAAAGCCGCGAAGAAGCGCGTCATCTTGATCGGCGACTTGATGCCGGGCGAAACTTCCAGTCCGCTGCTGACATCGAAGGCATACGGCAGCGCGCCCGCCTCGGAGAGACGCTGTGCCGCATCGGCGATGTTCTCCGGGTTCAGCCCCCCCGCCACAAAGACCTGTCCGCGCCGAATGTGCGGAATCGCCAGCTCGTGATCGAACAGCTTCCCCGTGCCGCCGGACTTCCCCTCGACGAACGAATCGAGCACCACCGGCCCGTCCGACAGCGCCCGCACCACCTCGCCGTGGCTCTCCGGCCCCTTCATCCGCACCGCCCGGATCACCGGCACGCCGAACGACGCGAAGTCCGAGGCGCTGTACTCGCCGTGCACCTGCACCGCCACCAGCCCCAGCGACTCGATCGTGTTGCGGATCTCGTGGGCGGGCTCCTGGACGAACACCCCGATGGGGCGGACGGACTTTGGATCCGTCGCTTCGTCCCACACACCGCCGAGCAACTCCGCCGCTTCCGGCAGCGACAGGCATCGCGGACTCTCGCGCGTGAAAATCAACCCGATGTAGGCGGCACCCAGCCGAATCGCCAACGCGGCATCCTGAGCCCGAGTCAAGCCACAGACTTTGACATAAGGGGTGGAAACGGGAGGAAGGAGGCGTGACATAAGCGTGAGTAAAACCAGAGAAGGATAATCGGAAACAAAGCAAATACGCAACTTCGCTGTCATGCGCGACCGGCTGACCGGGGACAAGTGCAAAACCCCCTGCTGGTACAGGACTGGCAAACCGGGCAAATGGATCGTGGCGTCCGCCCCGAAGCGGCGCAGGAAGAAACACTCGCCCCTCGGAAATTCCAACCCACGATCCGGTTCCCGGCCGGCACCCCCCGAAGAGTCCGGCACGCCCAACCAAAGGCACGGCCCACACGTGACGAAACAGCCCGACACCACCCCGATCAAGTGGCCAATCACCGACGGAATCCCGTTCCCGGAAAAGGTCGCAGTACTGCATTCCGACACCCCCGTCTTTTATCCCAGCATGATCGCCCCCATTGTCGTCACCGACGAGGCGACCCAGAAGATGGTCGATGGCGTCCTGCGGGGCGACCGCCTAATCGGCGTCTTCCCATCCGAATTGCCCTCCGGCTCCGGCAGCAAGGACGCCCCAGCCCCCATCCAGGCCCAGGGTGTCCCCCTCTTCAAGGTCGGGACGTTGTGCGTCGTCCTGCGCCTGCTCAAGATGCCCGACGGCAGCGTCCGCCTGCTCGTCCATGGCGTCACGCGCATCATGATCGAGGAACTCGTCGAGGAGAAGCCCTACCCCGTGGCGGCCATCCGCCGCGTGGACGACATCGAGGTCGAGGACGTCGAAGTCGAAGCCCTGCGCAAGATGACGCTGGAGGAATTGCAGAAGGCCATTGCGCTGACCAGCCTCCCCGAGGACCTCGCCGTTGCCGCCTACAACGTCGAGGAGCCCGGCAAGCTCGCCGACCTCGTTGCCAGCAACCTGAACCTCAAGCCCGACGCCATCCGCGACATTCTCGCTGAACGCAACACCAAGAAGCGCCTGCAACGCGTCTTCGACCTGCTCAGCCGCGAAGTCTACGTCATGGAGATCGGCAACACGATCTCCGAGCGCGTCCGCGAGGACGTTGATCGCCACCAGCGCGATTTCTTCCTGCGCGAGCAGATCAAGGCCATGCGCAACGAACTCGGCGAACGCGACCCCCACGAGGCCGAAATCGACGAGCTGCGCGAACGCCTGAAAGACAAGGCAATGCCCGCGCACGCACGCACCGTGGCCGAACGCGAACTCGGCCGCCTCGCCCACTTGCAGCCCGCCGCCGCCGAATACAGCGTCATCCGCACCTACCTCGAATGGATTCTCGACCTCCCGTGGGAGGAGGCCACCGACGACAAGATCGACCTCGACGAGGCCGCACGCATTCTCGACGAGGACCACTACGGGCTCGAAAAGGTCAAGGAACGCATCCTCGAATACCTGGCCGTCATTCGCCTGAAGAAGGGGAATCTGAAGGGCCCGATCCTGTGTCTGGTGGGGCCGCCGGGAGTGGGCAAAACCAGCCTCGGCAAGTCCGTTGCCCGCGCCACGGGACGCAAGTTTGCCCGCTTCTCCCTTGGCGGAATGCGTGACGAGGCCGAAATCCGCGGTCATCGCCGCACCTACATCGGCGCCATGCCCGGACGCATCGTCAAGGCGCTGAAGGATTGCGGCTCGATCAACCCGCTCGTCATGCTCGACGAGGTCGACAAACTCGGCAGCGACTTCCGCGGCGATCCCGCTTCCGCGCTGCTCGAAGTCCTCGACCCCGAGCAGAACGACTCGTTCACCGACCACTACATGGACATGCCGATCGACTTGTCGCGCGTCATGTTCATCACCACGGCCAACACGCTCGACACGATTCCCGGGCCGCTGCGCGACCGCATGGAGATCATCCGCCTCGCAGGCTATACGCGCGAGGAAAAGCTCCAGATCGCCTCGAAGTACCTCGTGCCCAAAGAGATCGACAACGCGGGACTGAGGAAGAGCGACGTGCGTTTCCGCGCCGCCGGACTTCGCCGCCTGATTGCCTACTACACCGCCGAGGCGGGCGTGCGTGGTCTCCAGAAGGAGATCGCCTCCATCTGCCGCAAGGCCGCCCGCAAACGCGCCACCGAACTCAGCCGCCACGACCACGACGAGGACACAAAAGCCGCAAAGCCGAAGTTCGCTCCCGTGGTCGTTGATGCGGACGCCGTCGAGGAACTTCTCGGGCCGCCAAAGACCTACAACGAAGTGGCCGAACGCATGGGCCGCCCCGGCGTGGCCATCGGCCTGGCATGGACGTCAATCGGCGGCGAGATCCTCTTCGTCGAGGCCAGCGCCTATCCCGGCAAGGCGGCGCTGAAGCTGACCGGCCAACTCGGCGACGTGATGAAGGAATCCGCAAACGCCGCCCTGACCTGGCTGCGCACGAACCGTCAGCTCGTGGAGGTGGACGACAGTGTCTTCGCCGACCAGGAGTTCCACGTCCACGTGCCCGCCGGAGCGACACCGAAGGATGGCCCCTCCGCGGGCGTGGCCATGGCCGTCGTCCTCGCCTCGCTCGTCACCGGACGCCTCGTGCGCGACTATGTGGCGATGACGGGCGAGATTTCGCTGCGCGGCACTGTGCTCCCCGTTGGAGGCATCAAGGAGAAGGTGCTCGCCGCCCACCGCGCCGGCATCAAGGAAGTCGTGCTTCCCAAGAAAAACGAGCGCGACCTCGACGAAATTCCCAAACCCGTGCGCAAGGCCATGAAATTCCACCTGATCGACCGCGTGGAACAGGCGCTCGACGTGGTACTCCAGAAGTGACGCGCACTGGAAAACCTGAGAGCACGAGCGGAACTCTCTCCTACTCAATCCGCCGGAATCGTGCGACGAAGAACCCGTCGCAGCCCCATTCGTTCGTGAGCAATCGCCAGCATCCCGGGCCCGCCGCCACGGCGCCCGCGTCGAAGGGCATGGCGCCGGTTTCGGGCGCGGACGCGAACTCGGGGTGCAGCACGAGAAAGCGGTCCACAACGGCTTCGCACTCGCGGCGCCCCACTGTGCACACGGTGTAGGCCAGCACGCCGCCGGGATCGACGAGACGCGCGGCCCGATGCAGAAGGTCATACTGACAGCGCGCCAGGTTCTCGAAGTCTTCCTCGCTCCGGCGGTGGCGGATTTCCGGGTGACGCCGCAACGTCCCGAGTCCGCTGCATGGCGCATCGACCAGCACAAAGCCGAAGCCCCCGTTCTGCTCCGTCCCCAATATTGGTTCGGAGAGAGAAACGTTCGTCCGGCCCGCGAGGCCAAGGCGTTCGAGCGTCTGGCGTAATCGGGCAAGCTTGCGCTCCGACACGTCGCAGGCCGTGAGCGCCGCGCCGGGAAGAATGTCGGCGAGATGCGCCGTCTTGCCGCCGGGAGCAGCGCAAAGATCGAGCACGCGCGCCGGACGTTCGTTGCCGAGAGCCAGCAGGCACGCGGCCTGCGCGCCCTCGTCCTCGACGGTGCAGCGTCCTTCGCGAAACGCCGTCAACTGATCCGGCGAAAATCCACGCTGGCGGATGGAGAAGCATTCCGGGGTCAGGCGCCCCTCGGCGAACGACGGAACTTCGCCGGAAGCCTGCGGCAACTCCGCCAGTATCTCGGCGCGCACGGCGTCCAAGTCGCCACGCAGGCGCAGGCAGAGCGGCGCGGTCTCCTGCGCGGCGGCAAAAAAGGCTTCCGCGCGCTCTTCGCCAATGGCCGCAACAACTTCCGCCGCCACCAAATCAGGGACGGAGCAACGCAGGCGCCAGGCGGCATCGTGATGGGGACGGAGGTCCTCGGGCGCCTGCTCTGTGATGCGCCGCATCACGGCATTCACGAGACCGCGCAGACGCTCGCCCCCCTTTTGAGCCACGGCCAGGCGCACGGATTCGTCCACCAGCGCGTGGGCCGGAATGCGGTCGAGAAAGACGTGCTGGAAAATTCCCGCCAGCAGCGTCTCGTGAACGCCCGGGGCGAACTCGGCAAGGGGACGCTCGACGCGCTGGGCGAGCAGGTGCTCCAGCCAAAGGCGGTGGCGCGCAACTCCGTAGGCAATCTCGCGCGCCAGTGCGGCATCGGCGTGGGCCGCTCCTGCGCGCACGCATGATTCCTCAACGAGAATGTCGAGCCCGGGAGTGCGCGGATTGCGCGCGCGCAGGCTGGCATCCAAGGCCGCGCGCCGGGCGGGAGAGGCCGGACGGCCGGGCGGCACGCTCACGAACGAATCTCCTCGTTGTCATTCTCGTCGTCCTCATCGCCGTCCGTGTCATCGAACGTGAATTCCGCACCGGGGGAATAGTGGCGCAACGCGCGCTTCTGGCGCATGACACGCAATACGGCGAGCACGATGTAACCGTGGGCCAGCAGGAACGCGATCAGCGCGAGGTGCTCCTTGAAGGCAACGACGAGGCAGACAAAAAAGACGACGGTCACGAGGCCGTTGAACGAACGGTCGAGCCGGCGCTTCAAGCCCTTCAGGCTGGGGAAGGGGTAGGTGCTGACCATGAGGTAGGAGAGCACGACCATCAGCACGAGCAGCGCACGGTGCAGCGCACGTGTTGCCTCGCTGGGGATGTACTGCTCGATCACCATGAAGGTCGAGACGACGGTGCCCGCTGCGGCGGGAATCGGCATCCCGGTGAAGTGCAGCTTCTCCTCGCTGTCGGCCTGCAGGTTATAGCGTGCCAGCCGGATGGCGCCGCAGATCGTGTAGAGCGCGCAAACTCCGATCGCCATGCGGGGCGCCCAGGTGGGGAGGTCGGCCATCGAGTTGATGGCGTCCAGCTTGGTGTACATCAGGAAGCCGGGGGCGACACCGAAGGCGATCAGATCGGTCAGCGAGTCGAACTGAACGCCAAAGGGGCTGGCGGAATTCGTCAGCCGGGCGACGAGTCCGTCGAGTGCGTCGAGAATGGCCGACAGCAAAATAAGGAGGCACGCCGCCGCGTAATTCCCCTGCGCGCTCATAATGATCGAGCACAACCCGGAGAACAGGCTCCCGGCAGTTACAAGGTTGGGGAGAACATAGACGGGTTTGAGCATGAAGAGCGTGGTTCGCGGTTCGTGGTTCGTGGTGCGTGCTTCGTAGATCGACCTGCCCGCCGGAAGGCGTCAACCCGGGAGAGTCCGCGAAAGAAAAAGAGGGGACGAGGAAATAACATGGCGGTTCTCGAACCACGAACCACGCACCACGAACCACGCCCCTACACTCAACTCACTTCAGCCAGATCGCGGGGCAGTTGTACTTCCTTGGTGGGGAACTTGCCTTTGCGGGCTTCTTCCTCGTGGAGAAGCGCGAGGCAGTTCTCGCCGCCCTTCACCTTCTGGCCGGGCTGCACCTTGACGTTGGCCGTCAGCGGAACGAACAGCTCGACGCGCGAGCCGAACTGGATCAGGCCGTAGCGCTGGCCGCGCTCCAGCCAGTCGCCTTCCTTCACGTCACAGACGATCCGGCGGGCGATGGCTCCGGCGATCTGGCGGATGCCGAAGACGCCCTCGTCGTTCTCGAGCCAGATGGTCACCTGCTCGTTTTCCTCGCTGCACTTCTCGTTCAGCGCGTTGATGAATTTGCCGGGCTTGCGGTCGATGCCGACGACCTTGCCGGCATAGCTCGCGCGCTGGATGTGGACGTTGAAGATGTTCAGGAAGATTGCAATGCGCTGGGCACGCCCCCCGGGGAAGCGCTCGCAGGGAACTTCGATCACCGAGACGATCTTGCCGTCGGCGGGTGAGACGAAGGCCCCCGGAATGTTGGGCACCTGGCGGCGCGGATCGCGGAAGAAATAGAGAACGTACAGAGCCAGAATGCCGAAGACGATTCCCGCCGGCCAGAAAAACCAGCCCCCCACTGCCGCGAGAAGCGCGAGCGGGATGAAGAACTTCCAAGCGGGCCGGGCCACCGAAATGGCCGGATCACGATGCTGCATGGTTTGCCTGCCTTACTCCAGTCGGGTTTGACGCGTCTTTCTCCGTCCCTCATTTCAGACCACGAGGAACCTTCGTTCGAGACGCAACCCGTTAGGAATCGGCTAGCGAGAGGCTCGCCACTCCGCAAGGGGAGCTTGGATAAGGAGCACCAGAATCGACCCGGCGCTTTATGGAAGCGGACGGAGGAATTCTATAAGCCAAGTCGAATCAACGATTGGTAACAGAGGAAGAGCGCGGCAAGGGATATGCCGCAACAGCTATGAAGAAAATCGACCCGGCGGAACTGGCGGGTGCCCGACTGCAACTGGTGCATCTCATCGAGCCATGCGGCGGCGGCACAGGCGACCCACAAGACGGCCGCCCGTCCCGGCATCCACGGCAGCCCGCCCGGCCCCAGGAACAGATCCCACACCCAGTACAGCACCAGAAACAGGCCGCCGAACTCCATATAATGGGCCGACGCGCGGAACTTGCCGTGATGGCGGTCGAGAAAGCCGTACAGGGCCGGATGAGAACGCATCCGGTCGATCCAGACCTGGGTCTGGGCACGGCCAAACCGGCCGCTGCCCAGATAGTAGATCAGCCCGGCAATCCCCGCCAGGGCCAGCAGTGCAGCAATTCGAGCAGCCAATTCCGCCTCAATCCTCCGTGGCTTCCGGCTCGGATTGCCCTTCGGTGAACACGGTGCGTTGGCCACCCAAGGTGCTGCGGAAGTTGATGAGCTTGCGCACCAGCTTCTCCGGCTCCGCCCCGGCATTCTTGATGTTCGCCGCCACCCCCGCCGATTCGAGCGCCGTGAGCGCCCCGGCGTCACCGGCAACCAGAACGATGGACTTGAGCATTTGGAGCATCTGCTCCTCACCCCAGACGCGGCGAAGCGATGCCACCACGTCGGCGTTGGGGACAAAAACAGCTTCGAGCCCACCTTCGCCCAGCAGTTCCGCCAGCTTGGCGATGCCGGGCTCGTGGGGCCGGGCGCCGGTGATCGGCAGGCAGGAAACGATGGCGCCGGCTTCCTCCAGCGCGTCGCCGCTCTCCGCCCACTCGTCCTCGCCTTCCAGCACGACGACGTGCCCGTCTTCCACGGGCATCCCAAAGGCTTCCTCGAACGCCGCGCCCTTCGGCCTGCCACTGACCAGATGGGCCTCGAAGCCAAAGACGCTGAAGGCATCGACGCCCTCCTGGGTCGCAGCGAGCAGGCGCTTGCCTTGGAGCAGCGACTCGGCAACGAGCCCGGAAGCGGCAAGGCCCTTGAAAAACGCATCCGCGAGTCCGGCGTCGGAGAGCAACACGTGGGTCGCATCCCTGAACTGGGCCAGGATCGCCTGCTTCTCCTCGGGCGTTGTCGCGATGGCGCCGGGAAGGGCGCACGGAATCAGCAGCGGCTGGGCGCCAGCCTCCACCAGGGCGTCCGCGAAATCCTGATGGGAATCCTCGCCCTCGGCGAATCCGATTCTCCACCCGAACAGCGGCCGATTCTCGAAGACGTTCAGGTGCTGGCGCAGGTTCACCACCTCGCCCACCACAATCACGGCCGGGCTGCCCAATCCGGCCGCTCGCACCATTTTCGGAAAATCCTCCACGGTGCTCACCACCGTGCGTTGCATGGGCATTGTGCCCCACTGCACCACGGCAACCGCCTGGTCCGGCGGGCGTCCTCCGCTCAGAAGCCCCTCGCGAATTTCCTCCATCTTGCCCAGGCCCATGAGCAGGACCAGCGTGTCCGCTGCCCGGCACGCCGCCGCCCAGTCGATCGACAGCGGTGTGTCTTCCGCCGAATCCGTGGAGTCGGAAAGCTCGACGGCCAGGGAGTCGCGCCCTTCGCTGAGGAGCACGCCGGTGTCCTCGGCCGAGCGCTTGCGGTGCTTCTTGATGACGATGCCGCCGCGGGGGGGGGGCTCCGGCTCCCCGGAGGAGTGGGCCTCGCCCTCGTGGGCGGCCGGGATGGCCTCTTCGTCCCCCGTCGAGCAGGTCGATTCGTCCCGCGCCCGGAGGCGCCCGTGCAGCACGAGCACCGACCCGGCCACCTCGCGGTGGAGCACCGGAATGCCGGCCGTGGCCGGGGCCGCGAAGGCCGACGTCACGCCGGGAACAAACTCGAAATCCACGCCCGCGCGCTGGCACGCCAGCGCCTCCTCGCCGCCGCGTCCGAAAACGAACGGGTCGCCCCCCTTCAGCCGGACGACCATCAGGCCCGCGCGGGCCAAACGCACCAGCTCCGCGTTGATCTCGTTTTGCGAGGACGAATGCGCCCCCGCCCGCTTGCCCACGTAGATTTTCTGGCAATCGTCCTTCGCCCAATGCAGGAGCTGCGTGCTGATCAGCGCGTCGAACAGAATTGCGTCGGCGCGCTCGATCAGTTCCTTGCCCCGCACGGTGATCAGACGGGGGTCGCCAGGGCCTGCACCCACGAGATAGACTTTACCGGGCATCGCTGCTTCTCCAAGCTCGAACGTCCGCGAACCCTAGCTCCCCATAATCCGGGCGACAAGGGACAGTTTGGCCTTGGCTGAGTGCGCCCAAGTTATGCATCCAGGAGATGGCGCTTCTGGATGCTGGTTTCTGGAAACCAGAGAGCCACTAGGCGATTGCCGCAAATCAAAGGGAGAGAGCCGCTGTGTTCGACATTGTGGCGGTGAATTCCAGTCTCGCGGACGCCCCTGAACAATTGGGGACCAAGCCAAAGTTTTGGTATCGTGACGGCAATCGGAGGATGTTGTTCAAGGAAGAGAATCGGGGAACCGGGGAAGACTGGGCGGAAAAGCTGGCGTGCGAGTTTTGCAGGCTGCTCGGCCTGCCCCACGCGCACTACGAACTTGCCCATGATGAGGCTCGGAATGTCCCGGGAGTCGTCAGCGAGAATTTCGTGCCGGCAGGGGCTGAACTGGTGCTCGGCAATCAGATACTGATGGCTCGGGATCCCGCATACCCGGGAACAAGACGATATGCCGTCAGCGAACATGGCATCGGTTTTGTATCGCAGGCCATCGGAGAGCTCTCGATGCCCGAACCGAGCCTGGAGACCCCGCTACCCGAAGGAGTTTCCACCCCGCTGGGAGTTTTCGCTGGCTACATCCTGCTGGATACTTGGATTGCAAACCAGGATCGCCACCATGAGAATTGGGGAGCCATTCGGAGAGGTAGCAGTCTTGCTCTTGCCCCAACGTTCGACCACGCCTCATCCATGGCCCGGAATCTCCCGGACGACAGGCGCCGTGTCATCCTGACAACACGCGACACGGGCCAGCAAATGCCTGCCTTTGCGAGAAGAGCCAAGTCGGCATTCTATTCCGATACCAACCCGCCGCGCAAGTTAAGCACCATGGAGGCATGGAAACAATTCTCGAGCAAAGTTCCGCGCGCCCGGTCCGTATGGCTTCAACAACTGGGCAAAATAGGAGAGCCGGAGATTCGCGCCTGCCTTGACAAAATCCCAGCCCATCGGATGAGTTCTATCTGCCAGGATTTCACGATGAAATTGCTGATCGAGAATCGAAAGAGACTGATTGAGGGAGAAGACTAGTGGAACCCAAAGCGGTTTTCGTTGCATGGCGTTCGGGAGGTCCCTCCACGGGCCACTGGGGACCAGTGGGGCGTCTCGACATGACCTCGGCTGGCACATTTCGTTTCCTCTACACGCGTGGAGCGAGAACACTGGAGGGATTCGAGCCTTTCCCGGGAATGCCGTTGCTGGACGAAGTCTACGAGTCGGTGAAGCTCTTCCCGCTTTTTGCCAATCGGCTCCTCGCCAAATCGAGACCGGAGTACGAAGCTTACCTACGTTGGGGAGGATTCGCGCCAACCTTGCCTCCCGATCCCATTGCTCTTCTCGCAGTGATGGAAGGACGCCGCGCGACGGACTCGGTAGAGGTTTTCCCCTGTCCAACCGCCGGACAGGACGGAATGTTCGAATGCACGTTCTTTCTTCATGGCATCCGGTGGACTACCCCCCAGGCTCAGGAATGGGTCGGGCAATCCACTGGAGGGGAACAACTCGACCTTCAACCAGACAATGCCAACGAAGCAGCCCCTAAGGCCGTGGGCGTGTGGACGCGCACGTCCTCACCGTTGCGAATCGGTTATGTGCCCCGTTATCTTGCTCGCGACATCCGTCGCCTGGACGACGCGAGCAGCCTCCGCGCCATTGACCTGAGGATCTATCAAGTGAACGCCGATGCTCCCCTTCAGCAAAGACTTCTGTGCCGTTTCCGCACAAAATGGCCCACGGGATTCGAACCTTGCACGGGAGAAGAATTCGAACCGATTCCGGACGCATCAGCACTTGCCGTTTCCTGACGCGCCCCGCATGGAGTAATCTCCCTCACTCCATCAGGATCACGCCCTTGGCGTTGCGCCCCGCGAGCATGTCCTCGAAGGCCTGCCCGACGTCTTCGAGCCGGTAGGTTCGCGTCACCATCTCGTCGAGCTGCAACTGCCCGGCGGCGTAGAAGTCCAGCAGCCGCGGGAAGTCGCGCTGGGGGCAGCACAACCCGTACAGCGGGTTGATGTACGTCTTGTTCCACTCGAACAATTCCATGTCGAAGGAGATCGGTTGCTCGATGCCCGATGCCTGCACGGCCATCCCCGCGTTGCGCACCATGGCCAGCGGCGCGGCGCCGAGTTCGGGAACCGCAGTGGACTCGAAGCAATAATCCGCCCCGCGCCCGCCCGTCATCTTCTTCACTTCGGCCGCGGCGCGCAGCAACCCCGCGTCGTCGCGCTCCGCCTGCACCGTGTGCGTGGCGCCAAACCGCCTCGCGAGTTCCAGCCGCCCGGCATTGACATCGACAGCGATGATCATTCCGGCGTTGGCGATGCGCGCGCCCTGCAGAATGTTCAGCCCCACGCCCCCTGTGCCCAGAACGACGACGGAGGAACCGGGCTCCACCCGTGCCGCGTTCAGCACCGAGCCCACGCCGGTCATCACGCCGCACCCCAGAATGCAGGCCGACGCGAAGGGAATCTCGACGTCGATCCGCACGCAGGCTTCCTGGCGCACGACGCCAAAGCGCGCCATCGAGCCCAGCCCAAAGGCGCGCCCGACCGGCTGGCCGCGGAACAGCGTGCGCTCGGGCGGTACCTGCGGCTTGTTCTCGCAGATGCTCTGGTTGCCGCGCGCGCACTGGAAGCATTTGCCGCATGGAATCGCCCAGTTGAGCACGACGCGGTCGCCCGGTGCGACGTGGGTGACGCCGGGGCCAGCCTCGCGCACGACGCCTGCGCCCTCATGCCCCATCACCCAGTGGCGGCGCTGATTGCGCACGATGTCCCAGTCGGTGTGGCAGACGCCCGACGCCTTGATCTCGACGAGCACCTCGCCTGCCTGCGGCGGATGAACTTCCGTTTCTTCAAGAATGAAACCGCCTTGGGCGTCGGTGACGGCGGAGAAGGATGTGAGCACGTGGCTGCCTCCCGTGGGGATTCGCTTTCAGCTGCGTTCCTCCGCCCTTGTTCGTCAATCAGGGCATTGAGAGTTTTCCGAGCACAACGCCGCGCGCGGCACCCGTTGCCCGGGGCACGTTGCCCGGCGATCCGTGCAGCGTCTCGTTGCCGATCACCGCAAAGGCCACGGCTTCCTTGGCGTCGGGATCGAGTCCGTGCGCGGCCGTTGTCGTGATCGTCACTCCCGGCAGGCACTCGCCGAGCATCCGCATTAGCGTGGGGTTGTGGATGCCGCCGCCGCTGAGAACAAGTTCGTCGATCGTCCCCGCAAACCGCACAATCTGCCCGGCCGTGCTGGCGGCCGTGAACATCGTCAGCGTGGCAACGCCGTCGCGCGGCCGAGCGGAGAAGGCGCTCCACAATTCGCGGACGAGAGCGGCACTGAAGAGCTCGCGGCCGGTCGTCTTGGGCGGCGCGGCCTCGAAGTACGGATGCGCGAGCAGACGCGCGAGAACCTGCTCGTCCACCTGCCCCGCTGCGCCAAGCGCACCCTCCTCGTCGAAGCGCAGCGCGCCATCGCTCAACTGCGCGGCGACGTCGATCAGCGCGTTGCCCGGCCCCGTGTCGAACGCCACGCCGTCGTTTTGCTCCGTCCCCAATAACGTCACGTTGGCAATTCCGCCGATGTTACCGACGACACGCCGAATGCCCGGGCGGCGGAACAGAAGCTCGTCGAGCAGCGGAACGAGCGGCGCTCCCCCGCCACCGGCCGCCATGTCCGCCGTGCGGAAATCCGTCAGCGTCACGATTCCCGTGCGCTGGGCGATGAGATTGCCGTCGCCCACCTGCAGGGTGCTCGGCACGCGATGGGCGTCGCGTTCCGGCCGGTCGCCGAGGGGAATGTGATAGAGCGTCTGACCATGGGACGCGATGAAGTCCACGGCATCCGGTTCGAGCCCAGCTTGCGCGATAACGGCAAGGGCGGCCGCTGCGAGGCGCTCGGCCACGGCCGCGTTGAGATCGCACACGTCGGCGACGCCTCCCTCATACGCCTCCACAATCCGCCGGTGGAAGGTTTCCTCATAGGCAGTGCCGAGAAACGCGAGCGTCTCGACGCGTGTGTCCCTCCCATGCCCGTGCAACCGCACGAGTGCGGCGTCCACGCCATCGGCGGACGTCCCGGACATCAGGCCGACGGCAATCCGCGACGGTTTCTCTACAAGGCGTCGAAGGCGTTCCCACATGGCGACACTCCCGCCGGGCAGGTCCCGGCGGGAGTGTCATTGTTCATCGGGACGCGCGGCGCGAGGCGAAAGCGCGCCCTACTCAAGAGCCCACTGGATGGAATGATGATCGCGCCACGAGCGGTAGTGGCGGGTGAACCAGTCGCGGAAGGCCTCTGCCTCCGGGTCTTTCGGACTGCGCTCGCTCCAGATGTCGCGCCCTGCCTTCTCGGCCTCGAGCCAGCTATGACGGCGTGCCTCGGCGAGAAGATCGTGCGCCCGGTGGTAGGGAATGTCGAGCCGCCGTCCGGCAATCCGGCAGAGCCGCCGATACTCCATGTAGTTGCGTACGAAATGCGCGATCTGATGCAGCAGCGAATAGTGATCGCCGTCCCCGGCATGGTCGTCGAGGTAGGCATCACTCAGGCTCTGGGTATCCACAATCTGGCGGGAGATCAGGTAGGCCGTGGGCGTATAGCCGAACGGTCCCATGGAACCTGCTCCCACGGCACCCCAGAACATGTCCGCGTCGCTTTCGCGGGTGCGGCTGTGGCTCTTATTGTCAGTGTGGTCATTACGTGTCATGGTATTTCTCCTGGAAGGAGGTTCGTTCTCCCTGCCCCGCAGTCATACGATCAACTGCCGTGCCACTGTCTCGTTAGGATTCCGCGTGCGGCCGTCGGCGGGTGGAGGAGGTTGAGTTGCAGGGATCCGCCCACGTTCCCGCCAAAGCACACGAACCCCATGATTTTCAAGGCGATTGCGTTCACGGCCTGGCGGAGCAGGGGCGGAGGACGACGCGCCGTTAAGCTCTTTACTTTCGCCGGTGCCAAACGCGGCTTTGTCAGGAAACCCAAACGGCGCACTGGCTCGCCCGCGCCACGATGTGGCTCTCTGCTGCATATCCAGTGAGCAAGCCAGCCACCCTGGCGTCATGGTCCCCGCGAGGTACTGCTTGCCCGGCGTGGCCCAAAATGCCTAACCCTTGGCGCTCCAATGGCGCAGCGTGATCGCGCGCCCACCAACTCAAGAGGCTGTACCGATGTCCCAGCGCATCTACGATCCCGTTCAAGTTGAAAACAAGTGGCGGAAGTTCTGGGCCGACAACGGCACGAACGAGATCGATCTCCATGCCGCAAAGAATCCCTTCTACGTGCTGATGATGTTTCCCTACCCCAGTGCGGAAGGGCTCCACGTCGGCAACGTCTACGCCTTCACCGGCGCCGACATCCAGGGACGCTATCGCCGCCTCAAGGGTTTCGACGTCTTCGAGCCCATCGGCTTCGATGCCTTCGGCATCCACAGCGAAAACTTCGCGATGAAGATCAACCGCCATCCCCGCGAGTTGATCCCGTCGAACATTCGCAACTTCACCAATCAGCTCACCATGATGGGGCTTATGTACGACTGGCGCCGCACCGTCGACACGACGACGCCCGAATACTACAAGTGGACGCAGTGGGTCTTCCTGCAGCTCTACAAGGCGGGCCTGGCCTATCGCGACGAGAAGGAAGTCAACTTCTGTCCCGAGTGCGGCACTGTCATCGCCGACGAACAGGTGAACGCCGACGGCACGTGCGAACGCCACGGCGACACCATGGTGCAGCGCCGCAGGATGCCCTGCTGGTTCTTCCGCATTACCGAGTTCGCCGACCGCCTTGCCTCGAATCACGATTGGCTCGATTGGTCGGAGACGACGAAGACGGCCCAACTCAACTGGATAGGCCGCAGCACCGGCGCCGAAGTCGACTTCGCCGTCGACGGCACCAGCGAAAAGATCCGCGTCTTCACCACACGGCCCGACACGCTCTTCGGCGCCACGTTCATGGTCCTCGCGCCCGAGCATCCGCTCGTCGATGCGATCACCACACCCGACAAGCAGCAGGAAGTCCGTGCGTATCAGGAAGCGCACAAGAATCAGGCTGATTCCTCTGCGGCAGATTCCACCTCGAAAGAAAAGACCGGCGTCCACACGGGTGCCTACGCCATCAACCCCGTCAACGGGCAGAAGATCCCCATCTTTATCGCCGACTACGTGATGATGGGGTACGGCACGGGCGCGATCATGGCCGTGCCCAGCGGCGATCATCGCGACTTCGAGTTCGCCAAAGAGTTCGATCTCCCCGTCGTGCCCATCATCGAGCCCGACTTGAGCAACGCATCATCCGACCAGCTTTCGGGTACCCCGTTCATCGACCCCGCCGCCGACGCCGAGAAGGAACGCGAGCGCATTCGCGCCGCCGTCGCCTCCGGCAACGCCGCGTGGTCCGGCCCCGGGGAAATGGTCAACTCGGCCAACGACGAGATCACCCTCAACGGACTCCCCAAGGAACAGGCCATCGCCACGATCAACGCCTGGCTGGAGAAGAAAGGCCTTGGGCACGCCAAGAAGCACTTCCGCCTGCGCGACTGGGGCATCAGCCGCCAGCGCTACTGGGGGCCGCCGATTCCGATTCTCTACGACGAGGATGGCAACCCGCACCCCGTCCCCGAGGACCAGCTCCCCGTCACGCTCCCCGACATCGACGACTTCCGCCCCAAGGGCGACGGACGCGGCCCCCTCGCCAGCGTTCCCGAATGGATCAACGTCGAGATCGACGGCAAGAAGTACCGCCGCGAAACCGACGTGATGGACAACTTTCTCGATTCCGCGTGGTACTACCTGCGCTATGTTTCCTCGAACGACGACACGCAGGCCTACGATCCCGCACTCGTTGAAAAGTGGCTCCCCGTCGACATGTACGTCGGCGGCAACGAACACGCCGTCCTCCATCTGCTCTACACGCGCTTCATCTGCATGGCGCTGGAGAAGGCGGGGGTGCTGAAGATGGGTGCCCGGCCGGAAATGAAGGACCGCGCCGAGCCCTTCCGCAAGTTCCGCGCGCACGGCCTCCTCGTGAAGGACGGCGCGAAGATGTCGAAGTCCAAGGGCAACGTCATCAACCCCGACGAGTTCGTCGCGCGCCACGGCGCCGACACGCTGCGCACCTACCTCATGTTCCTCGGGCCGTACACCTTCGGCGGCGACTTCCGCGACAAGGACATCATGGGCGTGCGCCGCTTCTTCAACCGCGTGTACGACTGGTTCTTCGGCAGCCAGCCGATCGTGGCGGACGAGGCGCTGCCAAAGGATGTGCGCGTCAAACTCCACCAGACGATCAAGAAGTGCGAGGCGGACTTCGAGGCGCTGAGCTACAACACCGCCGTCGCCGCGCTGATGGAACTGAGCAACGCGCTGCGTGCTGCGAAAGCGACGAGCGCCTTCGCCCGCGAGGCGTTCTGCGTGATGCTCGCGCCCTTCGCGCCGCATCTCGCCGAAGAGTTGTGGCACGAAGCGCTCGGCAAGGAGGGCAGCGTCTTCGATGCCGAGTGGCCGAAGTACGACGAAGCGCTGACGGTGCTCGACGAAATCGAGATTCCGATTCAGGTGAACGGCAAGATGCGCGACAAGATCGTCGTCGCGCGCGGCGCGGACCAGGAAACGATCGAGAAGGCCGCACTGGCCACGGCGGGCGTGGAGCGCCAGCTCCAGTCCGGCGGTGCCGTGCGCAAGATCATCGTCGTCCCCGGCCGTCTGGTGAATGTCATTGTGAAGTAGCGTGGTCGGTTGTTCGTGGTTCGTGGTTCAAAAGAATGGAGCTCGTGTGAACCGGGCGGGACGTTCTCAAGATCGCGGAGTTCAGCAACCGTCTGTTTCCGCAAGCGAGTCCCGAAGGGACGACTGAGCGATCGATCCCAACGAGTGCGCTGCCTTGAGAACATCCTGGCAAACCGGATGCTCCAGCATTTCCAACCGCCCCCCGAACCGCGCCTCTTGCCCTTGAATCCAGACGGTTCTTCGTGCATGCTGCCGTCATCCTGAGAGCCGAAGGAAACGTCATGGCAAACGCACAGCACACCGCACTGATCCCGCTCGTTGATGGATTCGAGGAAGCCGAAGCCATCGTGACGATCGACATTCTGCGCCGTGCCGGCATCGCCGTCACCGTTGCGGGAGCAACCGCCGCGCAGGTGCGCAGCTCGCACGACGTTGTTGTGAATACCGACCGGTATTACAGGGACACCGAGGACGAGGAGTTCGACGCGATCGTTCTGCCCGGCGGCCCCGGCACGTCCAAGCTGAACGAGGTGGGGGGGCTGCACGAGCGCCTGCGCCAGCAGGCCGCCAGCGGCCGTCTCGTCGCCGCAATCTGCGCGGCGCCGTCGGTGCTTGCTGCCGCCGGTCTTCTGAAAGGCAAGAAGGCCGCCTGCTATCCCAGCGTCGAGGACAAGCTCGCCGCCGCGGGCGCCACCGTGCTGCACGAAACCGTCGTCACCGACGGCGACATCATCACCAGCCGTGGCGTGGGGACGGCGCTCGACTTTGCGCTCGCCGTGGCGGCGCATCTCCAAGGCGCGGCCACCGCCGCCGACGTTGCCCGCGCCATCGTTTATTCGCCTGCGGGCTGAATCAGAACGCGATATCCAGCCAGACGAGCCGGTGGTCCGACGCCTTGTCGGCGAGAGCCGCGCCTTCCGGGTCCTCCGCCTCTGACGGCCAGAACACGCCGCCGTCAACAACACGAACGTTCGTACCGGGGAGCAGGTAGTCCACGCGGAAGCCCTCGCGCCAGCTCGCCGTGGCGCGCTCGAAGTACGCCGGCGGGCCCGCCACGTTGCCGCGCAACGCCCCCGTGCTGCTGAGCAAGTCGCCCGGGTCGGCGATCATCGGATGTTCCAGCAGTTGCGTGATCGCCACTTCGCCCGTCGCGATCGGATCGGAATTCGGCGAGGCATTCAGGTCGCCCGCAATGATGAACGGCGCGCCGCTCTTCAGCCCGCCGCGTTCCCCTTCGTCGTCATACAGCGCCTGATCCCCATCAAGGTAATGCGCCCAGAACTTGATCTCGTCGTAGTTGCGCAACCCGTTGCGGTCTTCCGGGCCATCGAAGACCGGCGGCGTCGGATGCGAAACGAGCAGGTGCAGCATCTGCGTGTCGATCTCGATGGGAATGTCCCAGTGCGACTTGCTGGAGAGGCGGAAGACTTCGAGTTCCTCGGGTGAGTACCATCCCTCGGGGAGATGCGCGCCGGGCAGATCCTTCCACAGGAACTTCTGGAAGGTGCGCACGTCGTCGCGGTCGATCGGGTAGTTCGTCAGAATGCCCATCGAGAACTGGCCGGGGTACTCGCCATAGCCATATGTGTCACCGCCGTACTCGCGCGTGTTCAGGTCCGCCTCGGTGGCGACCATGCCGTTGTTGTCGAAATCATGTCCGGCCAGAAGCCCGGTGTTGCACGGCGCCACGAAGGCATGGCGGAAGCGAACGGCGTTCGTGCCCTGATCCAGGTAGTTTGTCTCGAACAGCCACAGGTTCTTGTCGAGCTGGCCTTCTCCGCGTTCGAGCGCCTCGTAGTCGTGATCGAGCTCCTGCACGATCAGGATGTCGGGCTTGATGCGCTGGATGATGGCGGCGGCGGCCTGGAGCTGCTCGTTGGTGCCCGCGCTGGTGTCGTCGGTCGCCGTGATCTTCTCGGTGGAGAGACGTTCGATGTTGAAGAACGCGACGCGCACCGTGCGCGCCTCGCGCCCGGCGGGCGCCGTGGCGGACTTGCATCCCGCCGGAATCAGCAGAGCCAGCAGGGCGGGAATCAGAAGCAGACGGGACAGACGGTTCATCGGGCGTCCTCCGGAAAGGTTAACGGTGAGAAAGGCTCTTCGCGCCGGGTGGGCAACGAATTTGGCACAGGGGAACGGGAGATGCAAGACGGGGTGCAAGAGATCCCACGCCCCGAAGGGTTGCCACTATTGCCGTTCCTTCTCCATCCGAATCCGCGATGCACAACACGGAGAGCGGGCACCTTGAGAACGTCCTGGCCATGCGGATTTGGGTTGCCGTTCCCAGAGGCGGGAATGCCACGCTCAGGGCTCAAAAGCACCTGCTCGGGAGTTTCTTTATGCGGCCACTTGTTCATCGCTGCCTGCTGCTCGCCTTCGTCGCGATCCTCGGAGTCGGCTGCGCCTCAAAGACCGGGCGCACCACGATTCAAGTTGTCGCAACCCCGCTCACCGTCGTGCGCGACGTCGTCGATGCCCCGCTGTTCACCGTCACCAACTGCTTTGAGTTTTTCGCCCGTAACTCCGCGATTTCCAAGGCGCCCGGCGCAAATGTGGGCTGGAGCTGGCAGGGCGGCTTCAACTTTGGCGTCGGCTACAACATCAGCTACTTCCTCTTCAAGGGCCTCTCGGGGGTCTTTGGCGGCGTGGACTACATCATCTGCCGCTCGCTGTATCCCAACTGGCCCAACGGCGTCAGCCCGTGGACAAAAAAGGGCGACTCGTGGGGGAAGTACTACTTCCCGAACACCAAGGCGCTCTGGACGTGGGAGGGGGAAGAGGAGATCGAGACGGAGTACGAGTATCAGCCGCCGCCTCCGACGGGTCAACCCGCCGGGCCCGTGGCGTCCCCCTGGCTTACTCCGATTCCCGGCGCCCCAGCCAGCGTTTGAGCCGCTCGCCCACGGGCGGGCGCCACTCCCGGCAAGTGCCCTGCTCGATGGCCAGCCGGATGTCCTCCAGCGACTGCGGTTGCTCCGTGAACAGCGTCGCTCCCCCGCCGATGTCGCCCGGCACATGCGTGTCCGAGCCCCCGACTCCGGGCAGCCCCAACGTCTCGGCCAACGCCACGGATCTGCGCGCCACTTTCCCGCCATAGCGCCCGTTCCAGACTTCCAGCCCCGCAACCGGAAACGTGCCGGCATGGCGCCCGAAGCCAATCATGGGGACGGACGGGTGCGCCGCGACGCAGAAGCCGCCGCACGCCCGGATCTGCTCGAAGACGGCCAGCGCCTCCGTGCCGTCGGCAATGGCGTCCGCCGGACCGTAGACCAGCAGGTCGCCCCCTGCTCCGCCGTCGACTTTCGTGCGCACTTCCTGCCCCGCCAGCAGCAGGAACTCCGGCCCCACGCCTGCCTCGCGGCGAACCTCCTCCAACTCATCGGTCTGCCATGTTGCGGCGTGATCCGTGAACACAACGCCGTGGAACCCCAACGCGCCCAGGCGCGCCACAATCTCCGCCGCCGGCACCTTGCCGTCGAAACTCTTTTCCTTCGTATGGCAATGCAGATCGATCAGCCAATCGCTCATAGAGAGGCACGCTCCAGACGATGACCCTTGGTGGCCGAGCGCCGTGGTGCAAGCCGGAGATGAAGCAGGGGGCGTGGCTCGTCATTCGTGGTTCGTTGTTCGATTGGCTGCGCCCGGAGGCGGAAGGGATCAGCCGATATCTGATCAGGTCCTTTCCCCAAGTAAACGTGTTTCCAGTGAGGCATTTCGCCAAGTCCCATGCCCCAGGCCAGGGTTGTTTGCCAATGAACCGAACGGAGAAAGGCGCGCACTGTGAGGCCATACTCGAACCCCGCACCACGAACCCCGCTTCCCATCCTTCGTTGACCCCCGGGCGCGTCGGGCCACACACTTTTTCGCCGTGCGGGCACCGCGCCCGCCGTCCACAAACTCGACCGAGGGAGTTCCCCCACCCATGACCCACGATCCGGCTGGCGACGCCATTAAGGCGCTTATTACCCGCAACAACACGAAAATCCTTCTCATTGTCATGGACGGCGTCGGAGGCATGCGCACCGGCCAGTTCCCGCAGACCGAACTCGAATCCGCCCGCACCCCCAATCTGGACAAGTGGGCGCGGCGCGCCTCGCTCGGCCGCGCGATTCCCGCTGCCCGCGGCGTCACGGTTGGCTCGGGCCCGGGACACCTTTCCCTCTTCGGCTACAATCCCCTGCTCCCCGAGCACGAAATCGGCCGCGGCGTTCTCGAAGCCGCCGGCATCGACTACCGGCTTCCCCCCAACGGCGTCGCCGCGCGCGGCAACTTCGCCACGCTCGACAAGGACGGCAACATCACCGACCGCCGCGCCGGACGCATCCCCACCCCCGAGGCCAAGCCCGTCCTGGAAAAAATGCAGAAGGCCGTCGCCGAGCCCATCGAAGGCGTCACCGTCAAAGTGATGCCCGTGAAGGAATACCGCTTCGCCCTCGTTTTTGAAGGCGAAGGCATCGGCGCCGACCTTTATGACACCGACCCCCAGAAGACCGGTGTCCCCTCGCTCGACCCCAAGGCCAAGATCGACACGCCCGAAAACGCCAAAATGGTGCGCGTCGCCACCCAGGCCATCAAGCAGATGCGCGCGGCCATCGCCGACGAACCCAAGGCCAACGGCTTCAACCTGCGCGGCTTCGCCAAGGACCCCGGCCTGGAGACCTTCGAGAGCCGCTTCGGCCTGCGCTCGGCCGCCATCGCCACCTACCCGCTCTACCGCGGCGTCGCCAGCCTCTGCGGCATGGACGTCGTCAAGACCGGCGACACCATCGCCAGCGAATTCGAGACGCTCAAGCAGATCTGGAACGACTACGACTTCTTCTTCCTGCACATCAAGAAGACCGACGCGATGGGCGAGGACGGCAACCGCGACGGCAAGATCAGGATCATCGAGGAAGCCGACAAGGCCATGATCGCCCTCGACGAGCTCAAGCCCGACGTCCTCATCATTACCGGCGACCACAGCACCCCGCCGCCGATGAAGTCCCACAGCTTCCACCCCGTGCCGTTCCTGCTCGCCTCCGAACTGTGCGACATCGACGCCGGAACGCGCTTCACCGAGACCGAATGCGACAAGGGCACCTTCGGCACCTTCCCGAGCTGGGAGATCATGCAGCTCGCCCTCGCGCACGCCGGACGCCTGATGAAATTCGGGTCGTAAGCCGGGCAAATCGTGACACTCCCGATCAATGGGGCGGCTGGAAATCGGCCGCCCCATTTCTTTTTGATTCTTCTCTCAGGAGATTGATTATAAACGACTTGAGAAGAGCACGCAGCAAGTTGCCGCACTCAGAGCCGCACAAGGATTCCGGGATTCAACAGTTCCGGTGGTGATTGTTAGGCAGAGACGAGCAACGCGTTAGAAATGGCTTGACTACCGAGCTAAAAACAGGCTTTTCTCGCGTTGCGCTTATTAATTTTCAAGCAGAGGAGATAGTGTAATGAAGAAACTTGCCATTTTTGGTGCAGCCATGGCCCTTGGCCTGGTTTCCGCCGTTCCGGCTCAGACCGTTGTTCAGGACTTCGATGCGCTTACCGCTGGTGATTCGCTCGGTGGCGCGTGGCGCCCCGGCTACAGCGGCACAAGCACGGTTGTGGCCGATGCAACCGACGCGGAATCGGTGAGTGATGAACAGGCTCAGAGCGGTGCGAATTCCGCAAAGCTGACGTGGACTTGGGCGGCCGCCTCCGGCGGCGTCGTCCGCGTGCAGCCGACCACGCTCGTTGAGACCGGCCCGACCGATCACAGCGCCGAGCCTCTCTTCAGCTTCGCGTTCTTCGGTGCCAACAGCGGCATGACCATCCAGCCCTACATGTGCGACAATGGCAACAATTCCGGCTATGAAGCATTCGTCAACGAGACGACAGACGATTCCACAGGCTGGAAGACGGTCGAGTACGACATCACGACGGAACCCGTGGTGTCATGGATCAACGGCGACGGCACCCTCTCGACCACCTGCGAGTGGTGCGGCGTCTTCTTCCGCCAGGGAACCTCCACTGGTCTCCAGACCGTCTATATCGACGACATCCAGTACAGCGCCCCTGCGGCCGTTGAAAACTGGTCGGTGATGGCGTACTAATCGCCACTAACCTCGTGTGTTTCCTCACCCCCCGCCTCTGGGCGGGGGGTGATTCATTTCTCTCCCTCTCTTGCGATGTCTCTTCGCCGTTTTGGCTCTGCCGCTGTTCTGTCCGCCATCGTTGCGGCGGGAGTAGCACTCGTTGTCTCCCTGATGCTGGCCCGTCATGGGGCCTCTCTTGGCACAGGGATCGACATTTTTCCTTCCGAAGCCGCCATCCAGTATAGCATGGCGCGGGAAATCGCCGAAGGCAGGCCGATTCCCGCACGCGATTTCCGTTTGCAATGGCCCGAAGGGATTTCGACGCGGCGCGACATGACGCTCGGCATCGAATACGTGGCCGGTTGGAGTGCGCGTCTGGCACGGGCTTTGGGAATCACGCTCCCCTTTCCTTATTGGGCCGTTCTGGTGGCAGCACTGCTTTCGATGCTGACGGCAGTGCCGGTGTTCCTGTTGGCGCGCACATTGGTGGAACGCGGCGGCAATACGGCGGGCCTCGTGGCGGCCGCACTGTGGACGCTGCACCCGCTTGCTTCGTTGCGCGTGATCGGCAACTTCGGGCGCGAGAATCTCGCGCTCCCGTTTCTCTTCCTGGGGTCCTGGGGAGTAATGGGACTGCTGCGCGAAGGGGAGCGTGAAGAGGACCCCGGTTTCCGGCGTCTGGCAGGTCCTGCCCTGGCAGCGGTGCTGGGATTCGGTGGTGCCCTGGCGTTCTGGCATCTGTCGCGGACGGTGGTGACGATCGAGTTCGGCCTACTCTGGCTTCTGTGCCTTGGAACCGGATTGCCCCGGCGCACCTGGGTGGCAATCGGGGGAACCGCCTTGGCGCTGGGGTTGTTCTCGCTGGTGCATCCTGTACTGCGAACGCGTGGTTTCGCCTTTTCGCCGGGCCTGGTTCTCGGGCTGGGACTGCTTGCGGGCGGAGCGGCTCCCGGCTGGGCACTGATACGGCGGCGCGTGGTGGCTGGCTGCAGCGGCGGGGGCGGTGCGCTGGCGGCCTTGCTGGTGGGTAGTTCCGGCGACAGCCACGTGAGTGCGGTGCTGGTGGCCAAGGCGCGGCACTTGTTGCACGCGCCGAGCGACCCCTCGGCGCTGCCGTTTGAAGCACGGGCGCTGTGGCTTGAGGCATTCAACTCTCCCGGGCCAGCAGCGTGGTTGTACTATGTGGGGCCGGTTGCGGCGGCCATTCTGGGCGCAGCCGTTCTCTTCGGCTTCCGCCGCATGCGCGAACGCACTCTCGCAGCGCCCTGCCGGCTGTACTTTGCGGCCCAGTTTCTTCTTTACGGTCTGGCGTTCGCGTTCTTCTTCCGTCTCCACTCCTTGTGGATTGTGTGGCTGACGGCGGGGATGGGCGCGTTGCTGACGGGCCTTTGGGCGCGGCATCGCCGTTCGGCGGTGGCTCTGGGGGTGATCGCTGCCAGCATCTTCCTGGCGCAGACGGTGGCCGGACCCACGAATGCGCTCTACCAGACAGTTCGGCGCCTTGATGGGAGGCCGCTGCCGGTCTATGTGACACATCGCCAAAGCCGTCTCGACCTGATCGATTGGGCACGCAGGCACACCAAGCCTGATGCGGTCTTTGCCGGTCATATCGGCACAATGGCGATTCTCTACACCGATGCCGGACGCGCGGTGGTGCTCCAACCCAAGTGGGAGAACGACACCATCAGGGGGAAAGTGCAGGAGTGGACACGGGCGATGTTCGCGGACGAGGCGGCCCTTGCGACCTTCTGTCGCGCCTACGGCGCCGAGTACCTTGTCTTCGAGCCGCGCTTTGCCCTGGAAGAAGGGCCGGGATCGCTGGCCTACCAAGCGGGGCAGCGGGCTCCCGAGGCGGACGATCCCGCCGTGCTTCTCAACTTCCAGCCCTTGGAATTTCTCGACTTCGAGTTGGTCTATCGCAACCCTCACTTTCAGGTGTACCGCTTCCTGCCGACCCCGGAGACCCCCTTGGCAAACGTTGCAGTGGACTACGAGCCGATCTACGATCCGGATTTTTTCGCCTCGGCCTGGGTGCCTGGAAAGCACTGGGATCCGGAGGCGGCACGCGGGACGGCCAGCCAGGTGGAAAGCTGGTATGCCGCACTGGCAATGGCGCAGAACCTGCGCCAGTCCGGGAAAGAAGAAATGGCACGGGCACTGCTCAGCGAGATTGTCCGTCAATGTCCCGGGTTTCATCGCGCGTGGGCTCTTCTGGGCGAAATCGCCGCGGAGTCAGGCGATGCGGAGACGGCGCGAGCGGCATTCGAGCGCGCGCGTCTCTATGGCCCGGCAACAGCCAACGTAGCCTCGCAAGGCGAGGACGGGTTGGACTTGAACCAGTAACGCCCCGGGCAGACCCTGCCCCCAGTTTCATGCACGCGGGAGAGAAGCATATGCAGTCGGCCCATCCGAGACTCATCCTTTCGGTCATCACGCTGGCATTCGGTCTGGCATTCGGACTGGGGCCGGCGTTTGCGGACTCTGCCGTTGCCCGCCCGGGCGACGATGAGGTGCGCGTCTTCCAGGAACTCTACAAGGTCTCGCCCCTTCGCAAAATTGCCTACGCCACAGAAGTCGATCCCGATGAGGTCGTCCGCGAGGAGATCTATCTGAACCGCGTTCTGTCTGCCCGCTACCGCCCCGACGCGGACCCGGAAGACAACCGTCATCTGCAGGCCGACGTCGACTTCTATCAGACGCAGTGGATGCTCGATTACTGGCTCCAGAATGTGCTGACGGTCCCCACCGAGCCAACGGAAGAGGAAGTCGCGGCCTATTACGAAGCGCATCGCGATGAGTATCTCGCGCCGGCAACCGCAACATTCGACCACGTCTTCATCCTGCTGCGTGAGGGCGCACCAGCCAACGAGATGGAGGCCGCCGACGAGCGGGCCCTCAAGGCTCTCGCTCTGCTGCGGCGGGGAGTCAGCTTTGACAAGGTGGCAGCCGAATACTCCGACGCCCCAGGGGCGAAGGAAAACAAGGGCCGGGTCGGGCCGTTGCCTTTGAAGCGCCTGATGAGCGAGTTGGGCGACGTGCTGGAGACGATGAAACCGGGCGACGTGAGCGATCTGATTCGCACGCCCTTCGGCTATGAAATCGTTCGCCTGGAGGAACTGGTGCCCGAGACAGCACAGCCGCTCGAAGCCGTGCGCCCGATGATCGTGCAGCAAATAATGAGCGAGCGCCTGGCACCGATGCAGCAGGCCGAAATGGAACGCGTGGAAGCGGAGTTTCCCGCCGTGGTGCATGACGACGGAATACAGCCCGGCGAGCCGGTCGATGGCGAGGCCGTCCTTGTTGAAGTGGCGGGGCAGAGCTACACGGCCAACGAGGTGTTGCTCTCGATCTGGGCGACGCATCAGTTCGAGAAGATCACCGACGACGCCGAGCGCCTGCTGGCGGGATTGCCGCGCTTTGTGACCACACGCCAGGTGCTGGAGGACTGCCGGGTGAAGGGCCTTCCTGAAACGGAAAAGGCGAAACTCGTCTACCGTTTGATACGCGAGCGCCTGCTTGCCGAGCGGATGGTCAAGACCTGGCAGACAGAACGCACGCCAACAGAGGCCGAGTTGCGGGCACACTATGAGGAGCGCAAGGATCTCTTTGCCACTTTGCCCGCCGTAAACGGAACCTTGTACACTTGGCAGACACCGGGCTGGGAGACGATGACTCCCTCGATGATTGAGTTTCATCGCGAGGACTTCCGCCGCGCGATCGTCGAAGCCATGCGCGGCTATATTGTCGACGGCCAGCCCCGCGAGACAGTGACGCAGACGGCCACGTTGCAGACGCCACTTGAGTGGGCAGAGCCGGGACCAAACGGCTTTAGGGCCGACGAGGCCATCTTCGCGGCAAAGCCGGGAACGTTCTCGGCGCTCTTCAACACCAGCGGCGGAATCGGAATCGCCTGGATCGATGAGCGGCGCGATCCCGTGGTGCCCCCGTTCGAGGAAGTCCGCGCCGACGTCGAACGCTCATGGCGTTCGCAGACGAGCCGCGCCGAGCGCGCCCGCCTTGTCGAGGAGACACTTGCCGCCTACGCGGAGATTCCGTGAAGCCCCGCTGCCGGATTGATCCGTGGGTCGCGGCTCTCGCCCTCCTGCACGGTGGGCTCTCGCTCTGGTGCGCGGCCAGCAACGGATCGGTGAATGACGAGTTCGCCGCGCACATTACGGCAGGCTATTGGTATCTGAAAACGGGTGTCTTCTCGGGCGGAGTGGCGAATCCTCCGCTTGGGCAGTTGTGGGTGGCACTGCCGGTTTGGCTGGGAGGGTGGCCCCTGGCTCCCTTTGCGGGCACCGGGCTGCTGGCCGCCCGCCTGATGAACGTGCTGGCCAGCGGGGTGCTCGTGCTCTGGGTGGGAACGGCGGGGGCGTGGTGTTGCGGACGTGCGGGCGGACGCCTTGCGGCGGGTGCCCTGGCGGTTTCGCCGACTTTGTTGGCGCACGGCAGCCTGGCCACGATCGACGCACCGATGGCGTTGAGCGCCTGGGCGTTTCTCTGGGTGTGGTGGCGCCTCTGGCGACGTCCCACCCTGGTGAGGGCGGCGGAGGCGGGTGCGCTGCTCGGAGTGGCGCTGGCGATCAAACTGACCGGGATTCTTTTGATTCCGCTGGCTGTGCTTCTCCCCGCCAGCAGTCTTGTGTATCGTGGCGGAAGAAGGTATGCGCGGCGCCTGCTGGCGCTATCGGTGCGCCGGCCGTTGCGGATGCTGGCTGCCGTGGTACTCTTCCTTCTGGCGGCGTGGCTTGTTCCAAGCGCGGCTTATCTCTTCCGTGGCATTGGCGACCCGCTGCCATTTGACGGTTCGCTCCTCTTCCAGCCTCTGCGTCTTCTGCCCGGGGGGCTTGTGGAAGCCACCTGGGAGAAATGGCAATACTCGCAGGCGGGCAACGAAAGCTTTCTGATTCGGGCACTCCCAGCCGGTGGCGTGTGGTGGTACTACCCGGTGGTCCTGGCTCTGAAGGAACCGCTCTTTCTGACTGGCGGGTACCTGCTGGCTGTGCTGGCGGCCGGACGGCGCTGCAATCTGCGCGCCCTGCCTGCTCTGGTTGTTCCCGGGTTGTTTCTGCTGGCCGTGGGGATGAATCGCACGCAAATCGGTGCCCGCCACCTGCTGCCGATGCTCCCCTTCATGGCGCTGGGATTCGGGCTGTTTGCGCGTGGAGCAACGCTGTCACGGGCGCGTCTGCTGGGCGCAACGCTGCTCGTCCTGGCGTTGATGCGCGTGGCCGTCTTTCTGCCGTATCCGCTCTCGTTTGCCAGCCTCGCGGCAACGGGCAAGGGGCACATGTGGCTGACGGACTCGAACGCCGACTGGGGACAGGGCAACGACGCCATCTCCCGGTGGCTTTCCGAGAACCCCGAGGCGCACCTCCTCAGCCCCCAGGAAATCAGACCAGGACGTGGGATCGTTCGAATCAACACGCTCAACGGGCATGCTTCACCGGCGGGGCCACTGGCCCTACTGCGCAATCAACACCCGGCCGGACGCGTCGGAGGGGCGGGCATTATCTACGATCTGAGCGAGGAAACGATTCGCACGTGGCTCGCCAACGAACCGCTCCCCACCCCACAGGTGCGGGCCGCGCTCAACGGGCTCGGCGATCCTGCCGCGCGTGCGCAGTGGCTTGAGGAGCGCAAGGCAGAGTCCAAGGGCGCGGAGTTGGCCCTGCTGCTCGAGTACGAATCCGGCATACTGGCCATGGAGGGGGACGACTTGGGCGCCTATCGCCTCCTGCGGCGCGCCTCCCAGCTCTCCCCCGGCGACGAGCGCCTTGCGGCACAAGAGACGCTTGCCGGCAAGCGCCTTCAAGCCATGCGCCTGCTTGACCGCAATCCGGCGCAGGCGAGTCTGGAGCTGGCACGCGCCGCGGGAGTCGAAGGAAACCGGGCACTGGCCCTGGAGTGGATCGAGCGCGCGGAGGCTGCCGGACTTGATGAAGCGACTGCGGGCGCAACGCGGTACTGGCTTGCCTGCCGCACCGGCGATCTGCCCGAAGCAGCCCGTCTGGCCCACGCCCATCCACAGGCGGAAGAAGGTCCCTTTGAAACCCCCTCCCGTGCCATCGTGCTTGCCGCAAACGACAGCAATGAGTGCACCGCCAAACTGCAAATGGCCTTCTACGCCTACCAGCTCGGCAACCTGGAGCCCGCCGCCCGGCTCGCCATCGAGGCCCTCGCAACGTGCCCCGAGAACAAGGACGCACTTGCGCTGCTCGGGCAGATCATTGTCACCAGCCATGAGCGCCGGTGGCTGGATTTGACGGAGCAGGAATGGGAGGCACTCTGCGCTCTGCAATTCCCCACCATCCGCTGACCCGGCAGGCAGACCGGCCTTCTCCGCACCGTAAAAACAGACCTGCCGCCAGGCGAACCCGGCGGCAGGAGAGAGAACGTGGTGCTGGAGTTGCGGGCTGATTAGCGGCCCATCAACTGCCAGTCGGTGACGCTGGCGCTGGGGTTGTCGAGCGTGTACTTGGCAACGCCGTTGCGCTCGGAGAGAGCGTAGATCTCGTAGTCCTCGGCAACCGGAATGATTTCGATCGCGCACGAGCCGTTGGCCAGACCGGTGAAGTTTCCGGCACCCGTACCGTCAACGTCGATCAGGTCGTCGCTGGGCGACTGGGCGATCAGATTGCCCGCCGCGTCGCTGACGAAGATCGCGGCTTCGTTGCGGATACCAACGCCGAAGAAGGTGTCCTGGGCGTCGTTGGCGGCAAAGGCGCCATAAGCGGCCGGAGCCGGGGTGGAGGTCGTCACGTACGGAACGGTCGTGGCGGTGGCCGAGCCGTCGGCGTTCATCAGCGTGGGGACCGTGCTGCTCGAGTAGAACGTCTTGTAGAACGTGCCATCAGCATTCAGGTGGATGTCCTGTGCCTGCACGGTATTCGCGAGCGTGGCCGGTGTCCAGTTGGCGCCATTGTCGGCGGTGGTCAGAACAAGCGGCTGCGACGCGGCGTTGTTGCCGGAGACGATGACCTTAACGCTGTTGTCGCTGACGCTGCCACGAACGTCCATCGCGTCGCCCATGCGGTAGCCGAGCCATGCGGGTGCCGTGTAGATCGCAACCGGAGCAGCCGAGGCATCGGCCCAGTAGTACACCGTGAGCAGCATGGGGTCGGCGTGCGCCAGGTTGCAGGCGAAGATGGCGCCATCGTCGCTGACGGCAACGTTAACAAGCGAGTAGGTGCCTGTCGGGATGCCCGTCTGGTCGAGGGCCGCCGGTGTCGCGGGGGTGCCGTCTGCCGTGTTGAACAGCAGGAGGTCGTTCGAGCCCGTGGCCAAGCGATTCACCGTCACAAGAGTGTTCGTGGAAGCGCTGACGGCCATGTTGCGCACGTCGTCGCTGGAAGAAGTGACGCCACAGACTTCTTCCCAATTCTTGACCATTGTCTGTGCAGGGCCAAAGGCCGGAGCCATCGCAGCCAGCAAACCAAGTACTGCCAATTTCTTCATCGTTGAATTCTCCTTGTTCACAGGTGATAGACGGCTCTGATTAATTACTAACCGCCATTAGTAACTCGCCTTTTGCCATCACACGTCCCGCCCGTCAAGCCTTTACCACCAGCGGCCTCGGATTTGTGACGGGGGACATCGCTCCCCATGGCACCCGGATATTCCCAAGATCAACAAAACGGAAGAGACACACTCTCCTGATCGCAACCCGCAGCCATCGGAGCTGGGAACGGCCAATCGGGAACGGCCAACGGGGAACTGCCCCCCTATGACACCCCGATGCGGACACTCCCCTTGCCCGGAGGCCGCTGCTCCCGTATCCCCCGGCCCCTTGCGAGGGGAGCAACCTTGAACGCTCAACCATCGACCGGGAGATTGAATCAATGACACTGCCCCTGCCCCCCCACGGCGGCGCCTCTGCCCTCGCCGAGCGCCTTGTTTCCGCCGAGAAGGCCGCTGAACTGCTGAAGAAGGCCGCCAGCGCCCCCAAAGTCGTCGTCACCAACGCCGACCTTTCCACCGTCCGCCGCTTTGGCGACGGCGCCCTCACCCCGCTTGCCGGGCCGATGACGAAGAAGGTCTACCAGCTCGTGCTCGACGAGGCCCGCATCGAGGCCAACGGCGACTCCTGGGCCTGGGGGATTCCGCTCTCCCTTCCCGTGACCGATGACGAGAAGAAGGCGCTCAAGCCTGGCGCCCCCGCCCTGCTCGTCGACGAGGCGGGCACCCCCGTCGCCGTCCTCGACGTCGAGGACGTCTTCGACTGGGACAAGAAAGAGTACAACACCAAGGTTTACGGCACCGAGCGTCAGGACCACCCGGGTGCCCGCATTGCCAACGACGATCCCCGCACGGCCCTGGTGGGCGGCACGATCCACGTCTTCCCCTGGGAGCAGGCCCAAGACGCCGTCGGCAAGTACGTCTTCTCGCCGCGCCAGACGCGCGAGAAGCTCGCCGCCAAGGGCTGGGACGCCGCCATCGCCTTCCAGACGCGCAATCCGCTCCACCGCGCCCACGAATACGCCATGGTCGTCGCCTGCGAGCGCCTGACCGCGCAGGGCCTCAAGGCCGGCGTCGTGCTCAACCCCCTCGTCGGCGAGACCAAAAGCGACGACGTCCCCGCGTGGGTCCGCATGCAGGCCTACGAGAATCTCAAGGCCAACCGCCTGCTCGGCAAGGGCGACAGCCAGCCCGAGGTCTGGGCCAAGGCGGGCTACGACATCAACGACGTGTTCGACCTCTTCGCCCTCGACATCAAGATGTTCTACGGCGGCCCCCGCGAAGCCATCATGCACGCCGTCTATCGCCAGAACTACGGCTTCTCCCACATCATTATCGGCCGCAAGCACGCCGACGCTCCCTTCGCCGACGGCACCAACATCTGGGGCGACTTCGACGCACAGGAAATCTTCACGAAACTGAACGGGCGTTTGGAAATCAAGACCGTCAACGTCGGCTTCGCCGCCTACTACGAGGAACTCGGACGCTGCGGCCTCATCGAGGAGTACGCCCCCAAGGGATGGAAGCCCGTTTCCGTGGCCGGACGCATCCTGCGCGAGCAGCTCGTCGCCGGGCAGACCCCCGATCCCCGCATCATCCGCCCCGAAACCAGCGCCATCCTCATCGAGGCCTATCGCCGCAAGCAGGCGCAGGAACGCCACATCCACTGGCACCAGACGAGCGTCACCCGCGCCGACCGCGAGAAGCTCAACGGGCACAAGGGCGCCACGCTCTGGTTCACGGGCCTGTCGGGCTCGGGCAAGTCCACCATCGCCAACGGCGTCGCGGCCGTCCTGCACGAGCGCGGCATCCGCACCTACGTCCTCGACGGCGACAACATCCGCCACGGGCTGAACAAGGACCTGGGCTTTTCGCCCGAGGCTCGCGTCGAGAACATCCGCCGCATCGGCGAAGTCGCCAAGCTCTTCAGCGACGGCGCCGTCCTCAACCTCACCGCCTTCATCAGCCCCTACATCGCCGACCGCCAGATCGCACGCGAACTCCAGCCCGAGAGCTTCATCGAGGTCTTCGTCGATGCCGACCTCTCCACCTGCGAGGAACGCGACCCCAAGGGCCTGTACAAGAAAGCCCGCGCCGGCGAGATCAAGGGATTCACGGGCATCGACGCTCCCTATGAAGCGCCCGTGAAACCGGAAATCCACATCAACACGTCGCACGACGACATCGACTCGTGCATCGGCCAGATCGTGATCGAGCTTGAACGGCGCGGCATCATCCCGGCCGCCAAGTAACCCGGGGCGCTCTTCCCGGCCCAGCCTCCGCAATCCCCCACCCCGCCCCGGCGACCGGTCTCCTGGCCCCGCCGGGGCGGTTTCGTTAACCCGGCGTGGCCCGGGCGTCCCCTTCGTCTCGTGGGGTAATCACGGTTTCAGGCACGGAAACGATCCGCCCGGGGCAGCCTCCCAGAGCCGGAGGTACGCCTCGGAGAGGCCCCATGGGAAACACGGGTGATTGTCGAAGGAGTTCGGTACTGCCTCGAAGAGGCAGGATCACAAAGCCCAGGGCAAGCGCCGCAAGGCGCGCCGCCCTGGGGAGGCGCAGCGTCTCAACCCGCACCCCGAAGGTGGTGCGATCAGGGCGCGGTCTCTTGCTCGCAGGCGCCGAAGCCCGCCGGGCTCCAAGCTGAAAACCGTGAACCGAGAACTAAAAGAATCGAGTAGGGGGACGGGTTGCCCCGTCCTCCCTCTCACACCACCGGACAAGCTCTGCGGCATCCGGCGGTTTCGTTTCCTCTGAGCATCAAGTACC
>JASGMJ010000012.1 GCA_030156535.1 Candidatus Sumerlaeota bacterium | reverse complement strand
GGGCAGCATGATTTGCTACCGGCCCTTTTGCCAAACGATTCCGCGAGAGACCCCACATCCGCCTTATCCGGCGATCTTGACCAGGCAGTAGCGCTTCTTGCCCGCGCGCAGGACGAGCATCGTGTCGCTCGCGAGATCGGCTTTCGTGAAGACGCGGCGTTCGGGTTCCACCTGTACGTTGTTCAGGTACAGCCCCCCCTGCTGGAGCAGTTTGCGCGCTTCCTTTTTGCTGGGGGTCAGTCCGGCCTGCACAAGCACGTCGGCGACCGGTGCGCCGTCCTCCGGCATTTCAATGGTGACGGAGGGAACGTTGGGGAAGAGCTGGGCGAGTTCGTCGTCCGAGAGATTCTGGAGGCCGCCGCCGTACAGCGCTTCCGATGCGGCGCGCGCCTTCGCGGCTTCCGCCTCGCCGTGTACCATGCACGTCACTTCCCACGCCAGTTGCCTCTGGCCCGAGCGGCTCTCCGGTGCAGCGCGGTGTTCCGCCACGATGGCGTCGATGCGCTCGAGATCGAGCAGGGTGAACATCTTGAGGAAACGCTCCACGTCGGCGTCCTCACAGCGCACCCAATACTGGTAGAAATCGAAGGGCGACGTCTTGGCCGCGTCGAGCCACACCGCGCCTTTTTCTGTCTTGCCGAGTTTCTGTCCCGTGGCTGTCGTCAGCAGAGGGAACGTGATCCCGTAGGCCTGCTCGCCGCGCGTCTTGCGGATCAGGTCCATCCCGGCCGTGATGTTGCCCCACTGGTCGGCGCCGCCGCACTGAACCTTGCAGCCCTCGGCTTCGAAGAGATGGCTGAAGTCGTAGGCTTGCAGCAGCATGTAGCTGAACTCGGTGTAGGAAAGCCCCGCTTCGCTGTTCAGGCGTGCGCGGACGGATTCCTTGCCGAGCATTTCGCCGATGCGGAAGCTCTTGCCGGCGTCGCGCAAAAAGTCGATGAACGAGATCGACTGGAACCAGTCGTAGTTGTTGACGATCTTGGCGGCGTTCTCGCCCTCGAAGGAAAGAAAGCGGCCGAACTGCGGGCGCTGGGCGGCGAGGTTCGCGCGCACCTGCTCGTTGGTCTGCAAGTTGCGCTCGGCGCTCTTGCCGCTCGGGTCGCCGATCATGCCGGTCGCGCCTCCCATCAGGACGAGCGGGCGATGCCCGGCGAGCTGGAAGTGCTTGAGGCCCATGATGGCCACCATGTTGCCGATGTGCAGGCTGTCGGCTGTGGGGTCGAAGCCGCAATAGACGGAGAGGCGCTCCTTGGCTGCCAGGGCCTTGAGCCCTTCGGCGTCGGTGCAATCGTTCAGAAAACCACGGCTTTCGAGTATTTCGACAATGGAAGGCATGAGTCCTCTCCCGATGGGGATCGCGGGGAGCCCGTATCTCGTGGGGAGGCGGACGGGGGTCAAGGGAAGGCGGGGGCTTCGGTGGGCGCGGCGGCCGTGGGGGTGGCTTCCGCCAGCTTGCCGTCGATCATCTCGAACGAGCGGTCGAAAACGTCCAGCGAGCGATGGTCGTGCGTGACAACCAGAACGCCTGCCCCCTGTTCGCGGGCAACCTGGCGAAACAGCTCCATTACCTGGCGGCCGCGGAACGAATCCAGCGCGGCAGTCGGTTCGTCCGCCAGAATGAGCTGGGGACGGTTGGCGAGCGCCCGTGCAACGGCAACGCGCTGCTGCTGGCCACCCGAAAGCATGTGCGGCAGGTTGCTGGCGCGCTCGGCAATGCCGAGATACTCGAAGAGCTCCATCGCCCGCTGGCGTGCCTTGCGCGGGGACGCGCCGTTGATTTCCAAACACAACTGAACGTTTTCCCGCGCCGTGAGAAACGGAATCAGATTCGCCTTCTGGAACACATAGCCAATGAATTGGCGGCGGAAGGTGCGTACGTTGACGGCCGCCCGGCTCCCCTCGAAAACGAGACGGCCTCCGATGAAAACCCGCCCGGACGTGGGGGGATTGATGAGCCCGATCGCCGTGAGCAGCGTGGACTTTCCGGCGCCGCTCGGGCCCAGAAGGGCCGCGATCTCTCCCTGAGCCAGCGCGAAAGTGGCACCGTCCAGTGCCACCACCTCGGTGTTGCCCGAACCGTAGACCTTGCGCAGATCCTGAACTTCGATCGCCGGAACTGATCGCGTCACGACAGCACCTCGTTGGGCTGGATGCTCATGGCCTTTGCAATGCCCAGAATGCTCGAAAGCACGGAAATGAAAAGAACGATGACGGCCAGCAGCACCAGGTCGCTCTCCACCACGATCACGCGGCGCGGAAATCGGGGGAACAGCCAGATGCCAATGTAGTAGGCGATGCCGTAGCCGAGCGCGCCCATCATCACGGCCTGTTGGACAATCAGGCCGAGGATCATCGTATTGCGGGCTCCCATGAGTTTGAGCATCGCAATGTCATGCACCTTGTCGAGCGTCAGCGTGTAGAGGATCAGCGCCATGATGATCGCCGAAATGGTGACGAGGATCGCCGTGAACAGCCCGATCTGGCGCCGTGCCTTGTCAACGCTCCCCGTCAGGAGAAGATCGCGCTGGCCGGCGGTCGTGTGCACGGAGATGTCCGTCCATCCATTGAGGACGTTTGCCACTTCTTGAGGATCGGCTCCAGGTTCCAGGGAGACCAGAATGGCGCTGGCCTGGGAAGGGGCGACAGCCGGGATGCTGGCAGCCGGAGCATCGGCCATCTCCAGCAGCCCGGGGTTCGTGCTGGCGATTCCGTTCTCATCCGCTCGGACGCGCCGAGCTTCGCGTTCCAGCCGAATCGCTTCGCCCGGCGTGTCGTTCTGTATCGCGAGCGCATCGCTGACCGTGAAAAACGCGAGGCCATCGCCTCCCTGTCCCACCATCGCGCGGGTCAGTCCGACGACGGTGTAGGTATCCTTGCCCAGCGCAACTTTCTCCCCAAGCCCCAGCCCAAGAAGCTCGTCCGCCACCATTTCATAGTGAGGGTGCGCGAGCGGGCGCCCCTGCACGATGGGGAGCCACGCGCCTTTGTCCTCCGGCCACGACAAACCTTGCACGCCCACGCGGAGGGGAAGGCCGCGATGTTCGCGCTGGATCGTATGCGAAACAAACGCACGGGCACCCGCAACGCCCTCGACCGACCGCAGGCGGTCCTCAAGCAGAAGGGGAACGCGGCTGACTTCGGCAAACGGGCCGCGCGTGTCGCGCTGCACCACCCAAAAATCCGCATCAATGCGATCCACCAGCAGTGTGGCATCCTCGATCAAGCCACGGTAGATGCCGCCCATGCCCATCACGATCATCAGCAGCATCCCCAGCCCGAGTACCGTCAGGATAAACCGGGCGAAGTTGTGCCGGACATCACGAATTGCCAGATTCATGGCGCACCCGTGCCCCTTCCTTCAGGCTCTTGCCCCGCTGCGGTTGAATCAGGAGATCCCCGCTGTTCACTCCCGTCAGCACCTCCACCGCCTCGCTGCCCTGAATTCCCAGTTCCACCGGAACACGTTCCGCGACTCCGTCCCGAACCAAAAACACTTCAGGCGAGCCGTCGCGCCACACGAGAACCGACGCGGGAATTGTCAACGCGTTGGCGATGCGGTCCGTTTCGATAAAGACCTCAGCCCGTTGGCCGATGGCCCAGTTCCCAGGCAACTCCTCGACAAGGACATCGACGAGAAACTGACGCGTCTCGCGGTCAACCTCGCGATTCCATCTCGCTACCCTGCCCGGAAACGAGCGCGACGGTTCGGAGCGGAAGACAACACGCGCCGCCTGGCCTTCGCGCAGCTTGCCCATCGCCGCTTCATCCACCCAGGCCGAAACCCACAAGACATCCGGCGAGATGATTTCGAGCAACTGGGCTCCGGGAACCGCGATGTCGCCCGCCTCCGCATTCTTCCGAACAACAAGGGCATCGTAGGGAGCATGAATGCGCGATTCCGCCAGACGCGCTTGTTGGTAACGCAGGTTCTCCCGTGCTTCGAGCAGCTTGTACCGCCCCTCTTCGATCCCCGCCTGCACGCGCGTGATGTCCGCGCGGGCAATCAGCAGAGCCTCGTCCGCCCGCTCGACATCCGCCCGCGCAACAGCGGATTGCTCCAGCAGCGAGACCATGCGCTCGTAATCCCTCTGCGCCTGCTCCAACACGGCCTGCGCCCGGGCCTCTTCGGTGGAAATCAAGCGCACCGTTGCCTCGGCCGAACGCACCGCCGCCTCCGCAACCTCCACCTGCTGATGCAGGTCGCGGCTCTCGATCTCCAGCAGGAGCTGCCCACTGGTCACCCAGTCGTTTTGTTCCACCTCAATCCGCGCGATTCGGCCCTGAATTTTCGAGCTGACGGCGCCGCGCGTCTTGGCCTCCAGCGTCCCCGTTCCCAGCGTCTCCTCGATGACGTCGCCCCTCTCCACGCCCACGACCGCGACCTCGGCAGGCATGAAGTGAAGCCGGTAAACAAGCAGCCCGACGACAAGACCCACAATCAGCACCTTGGCAGCGAGTTTCAGAGATGGACCCAGAGCAGGCATCAGTAAGTTCCCTCCGTCCCAGAGGTGCCTGCGGACTCGATACCGCGCAGGAAAACCTTCCAGTTTTTTTCGGCCATACGGGTGATGTCGGTCTTCCCGTCACTCAGGTGCCACAGGACCGCCAACGGCTGGACGAGTCCGAGGAAGAGCGCGGCGGTAGCGGACGGATCAATGTCCTCGCGGAACTCGCCGGACTTTTGCCCTGCCGCCACAATGTCCGCCACAGCGCGCAGGTAGCGCTGGACGATGCCACCCAACAGAGTCCGCCGGCGCTCGGTGCCGCCAAACACATCATCCGAAAACACAATCCGCAGGAGTCCCCGGTTTTGCCGCACCATCACAAGATGGCGCTCCAATGCGTTGTGGAGGCGCTCGGTTTGGCTGGAGCACGTGCCCTCTTCGGTGGCCAGATTGTCGGCCAAACGTCTGGCTACGAAATCGAGGACCCCCTCGATCATCGCATCCTTGTTCCGGTAGTGGCGATAGATGGCCGAGGGTACCAGGCCAATGCGGCGTGCAACGGCGGCAATGCTCAGCCCCTTCTGTCCATGCTCCTGTACAATGCCCAGCACGGCCTCGGTGATTTCGTTCCGGCGATCTTCCGTTGATTTCTTCTGTGTGGCCATGATGTGAATAAGACGTCACTAAAAGTGTGTGAAACTTGGCTAATTCCGAAGAACAGGCGTATTATGTGACGACGCATTCACTTGGTGTCAAGTGGAGAGTTCCCGCTCCCTCCCGGGGATGGAAGGGTTTTGCTCCGGTGGCTTGCGAGGGAGAGCGCTCGCTCTATCATTCGGGGGGCAGCGCCGTTCTTGGGGAGTTTTCGGGTGCCTTCTCTCGTTGACCGGTCCGAGGGCCTCTCCCCACAGTCGCGCACTGCTCTGAGGGGGACTCTTGCCGTGCAGCACGTCCGTTTCGACATTGAACGCCTCCGGGTGGAACCCGCCGAGGTTGAGTTCTCGCTCACCGCCGCCGATTTTGACGTCGCCGACGATCCGGAGTACAAGTTCTCCTGGCCCATCGAGGGCAGGCTGACCGGCCGGCTGGTTGGCGGCACGAGTGTCTATGTGACCGGGTCGCTCTCCACGCGCGTCGCGGTCGATTGCGTGCGTTGCACACTTGGTCTGGAACTGGATGTTTCGGTGCCAATCCACCTCGTCTTCCTCCCCGAGTCCGAGGAGGAAGGCGTCGAAGACGACGGCGCCGAGGGCGAAGACGTTCACGTCTTCAAGGGGGACACGGTGTTTCCCATCGACGCCCTGCGCGAGGAGTTGCTGCTGGCGCTGCCGATGCTGCCGAATTGCGATTCCTTGCGCCTGCCGTGCCTTGATCCCGAAGCACGCAGCGCCAGCCGCGTTTTTGGCACCGGCGAAGAGGAAACCGATCAGCCCGGCCAGGAGGCCCGGCCGCCAGGCGCGAAGACCGTCTCCACCTGGAAGGAGCAGATGTCCCGCCTGCGCCGCGATCTGGACGAAGGCGAATCCGCCAACTGAGTCTTGCCATGAGCGCGTCCATCCGCCTTGCCGGTGTCAGCAAGCGCTTCCGTCTCTACCGTCACTCCGTCGATCGCATGTTGACGTGGCTCAACCTGCCTTCGCGCCATCGCGACTTCTGGGCGCTGCGCGGCATTGACCTCGAAATTCCGATGGGGCGTACGTTTGGCATCATTGGCCCCAATGGCGCGGGCAAGTCCACGCTGCTGAAAATCATCGCGGGCACGTTGATGCCCACGACGGGCACGGTTGACGTGCAGGGGCGCGTCGCCGCGTTGCTGGAATTGGGGACGGGGTTTCATCCCGAGTTCACCGGCCGCCAGAACATCCGGGTGAACGGGCAACTGCTCGGGCTGACGCCCGCCGAGATCGCACGCCACGAGCGCGCCATTATCGAGTTCTCCGAACTCGGTCCATTCATCGACCAGCCGCTGCGCACCTATTCCTCGGGCATGGTGTTGCGCCTGGGGTTCTCCATCGCCGCATCCGTCGAACCGCAAATTCTGATCGTGGACGAAGCGCTTGCCGTCGGCGACGCGCGCTTCTCGCAGAAGTGCGTGCGCCGCATTCGCGAGTTCCGCGATTCGGGCTGCACCATTCTGTTCGTCAGCCACGACGCGCTGGCCGTTTCAACGCTGTGCGACGAGGCGGTGCTGCTCGACCAGGGACGCCTCGTGCACCACGGAACACCGGACGAAGTGCTGGAGCGCTATGGCGCACTGATCGCCCTGCAGGGCCAGGGCAACAGCGAGATGCGCGTGCGCTGGACGGTGCCGGGCGAAGCAGACGAAGGTGCCACGCGGCGCTATGGCAACTTTCACGCGCTCATCACGCACCTGGCCCTCCTGCTGCCCGACGGTACACCCACCGACGTTTTCGTTCCGGGCACCGAGATGCGCCTGGACGTCCGCGTTCTCTTCCTTTCGCACATCGAAAACCCCACGGTGGGTTTCATGATCCGCGACCGCCTCGGCGTCGATATCTTTGGCACGAACACGGCGCTTCAGGGAATCGACCTGGGCACGTGCGAGCCGGGCGACACCGCGCACCTCCAGGTGCGTCTTCCCGTGCAGTTTGGCGATGGCGACTATACGGTGACGGCCGCCGTGCATCGCGACGAAACACATCTGGAGGAATGCTACGACTGGTCCGACCGTCTGGCGTTGTTCCAGGTGCGTTCGGCCACACGGCCGCGAAGCTCGGGCCGGGTGCGCCTCGATGCCTCCTGGGAGTGCGAACGCACGCAGGGCGGCGCGGACCTGGGCGAAACGCTCGCGGGTGTGTTTGACTCTTTCGCCGATCCGCTGCCACTCGACGGCCAGAACCCGTCGCCCTTTCTCGGTGGCTTTTATCCCACCGAGCAAACCGCGCATGGAGCGCCGTTCCGCTGGGCGGGGCGCCGCGCGTGGTTTGTGTTCCAGCCCGCGAACGCACGGCTCGTCTGCGCCATCGGCCTGCCGCCGGACAATGACGGGCACGCTCCCCGCACGCTCTCGCTGCGTTCGATTTCGCACGGCGATCTGGGCACGCACCGCCTCGACGCCGAGCTCTCGCTCGCCTGCTTCGATCTCCCGCCCGCCTGTGTGGGACGGCCGGGGCTGTATGAACTTGCCGTTGACGCGGCATGGCGCGAGCGAACCGATACAGGCGCGGGCCGCGAACTAGGTATCGCCGTCTATGGAATCCAGACCATCCCGCCCGGAGCCGACCTCCCCGAATGGGACGCTATAGTCCGCAACAACTCATCCGCAACATCGAGCGCGTCCTGAGCGGCGAAGCGCCTCTCGCCGAAGGCCGCTCGAATCAGCCGCCGCTCGACAATGTCGAGATCGACGACCGCGATGTCGTGCTCCCCGATGCGGTCGACGAGATTCGCGGTGCCGTTCTCCCCGAGATGTACGCGCACGCCCCCATCAACAAGGTGGCGCCTGGGTCGCGTCTCGCTCTGCTCAAGAAACTCGCTCTCGTACTCTTTCGTCCCATCTCCGGCCGCCAGGCCGCGTTCAATTATCAAGTGTGCCGTGCCCTCGAACATCTGACCCAGGAAGTCGTGGCCAACTCGTATCGCCACGCACGCATCGAGGGGGCTCTCGCCAAACTCGAAGCCGAAGTGCGCGACCTGCACGAGCGCCAGCAAGCCCTCGCGGAAAGCATCGTCTTTCCGGCCGATGACATCGAGGCGCTGAACGATCGTTGCCAGGTGCTCGACCATCGCCTCACGGAGTCAGGCGCCACGCTGGCGCGCGCCGAGGCCGACCTGCGGTCTCTTCTCGCCCAGGAACGCGCCTATCGCGAGCGCCACGACGGTGCGCTCGACGACCTGACGCGCAACGTGGCCCTCGTGAAGGAGGAACTGCGCCAAAATCTCCAGGATCGTATTGGCGTTGTTGAAGCCCGGCTGCGCGATGCCGACGCGCGCATTGCCTACGCCACGGAGTTTCGCTCGCAGGTGCTGGAGCTTCTCAACACAGGTGCCGGGCCTGCGCCTGCTCCCGCTTCTGCTCCAGCAGCGGCGGCGCCAACTCCCGCGCCCGCGTTCGACGAACTTGCCTACCACCAGTTTCAACGGCGTTTCCGAGGCGACGAGGCGCAACTCCGCCAGAGCCAGCGGGCGTACGTAGACCTCTTGTCACGCCATCTGGGCGAGCGCGCTTCCGTGCGCACGCTCGACCTCGCGTGTGGCGATGGCATTCTTGTCGGGTTGTGCGCCGAAGCAGGATGGGAGGCGCATGGCGTGGACATCAACGCGGCCATGACCCGCGCGGCGGGGGAGAAGGGGCTGCGCGTGGAGACCGGCGACGCCTTCGCGTTTCTCGCCGCCGCCGAGCCGCGCAGCTTCGACGTCGTCTCCGCGTTGCAGTTCGTCGAGCATCTCGACGCCGGACAGTTGACGCAACTCGTGCGCGGCGTGCATCGCGTCCTGCGCCCGGGCGGGTTGTTCCTGATCGAGACGCTCAACCCCAACACGTTGCTGGCGCACAAGTGGTTCCAGTTCGATCTGACGCACCGGCACCTGGTGTTCCCCCAGGTTTTCGAGATGCTGTGCGAGACGGCGGGCCTGCTCCCCGTGGAGTGGCAGGGTATCCATCCGCCGGCCGAGCACGAACGCCTGGTGCCCGTCGGCGACGAGGCCGCGAACGCCAACACGGAGCGGCTGAACGCGTTCCTCTTTGGCCCGCAGGATTACTATCTCATCGCCCGCAAACCGGGCTGATCGCAGCGCTACTCGATGTTCGCGAGGTTTTCGCGCAACGTCTCGATTTCCTTTTTCAGTTCGAGCACGTGGCGCGAAATGTCGAGATCGCGGCACTTCGATCCCGTGGTGTTGGTTTCGCGCAGCAGTTCCTGCACGAGGAATTCAAGTGCGCGGCCGACGGCCTCGCCGTCCTTCTCGATCAGTTCCTTGTAGGCATCGAGGTGTGCCGCGAGACGCTGGCACTCTTCGGTGATGTCGGCCTTGTCGGCGAAGATCGCGACTTCCTGTTCGAGCCGCCCGGGATCGAGCGACGCGGCCTTTGGCCCCATCAGTTCGTCGATGCGCTGGGAAAGGCGTTCGCGGTACTTGGCAACGACGTCGTCGCGGCTCGACGCGATGGCGGTGGCGAGTTCGGTCATCTTCGCGTGGTGGCCGCGGCAGGCTTCCCGGATGGTTTGCCCTTCGCGTGTGCGCTCGGCGATCAGCTTGTCGGTGGCCTCCAGAACGAGCTCAGTCACGAGGGCGTCGAGCTCCTTGGTGGACGCCGGGTCGCTCTCCGTCACCACAACGCCGGGCAGCCCGACGAGCGACTCGGCACGGATGCCGTCGTCGGCGAGTCCCGCTTCCTTTAGCTGTGAGGCGAGCGAACGCAGCACCGGCACATTCAGCCGGATCGACGGCACAAAGTTCTCCGACGGCTCGAAACGCAGCAGCACGTCCACCTTGCCGCGTTGCAGACGTTCGCGCAACATGGCGCGCAATCCGGCCTCCAGATGGAGGAACGTTCCGCCGAGGCGAAAGTTCAATTCCAGAAAGCGATTGTTCACCGAACGCATCTCGACCTGCAACCGCCCATAAGGCGTGTCGCGGCTCACTGCTCCGTACCCCGTCATGCTTTTCATGCGAATCGTCCTTGCGCAGGCATCGCGCCACTGTCCATCAAGCCGTCCGCGGCTGCCACCGTTTTCGTACGGCCGTGCAGCGAATTCGTTCTTTCTGGTCCAACACTTCATCGGAGTTTGTGCATGACGCCTCTCGACAAGATTCTCTCCGCCTTCGATGCCGCCGACGCGGCGCGCATTGGTGCGGCCCTGGCACTAATGAACAAGCAGGCACTCGGCTCCGAACGCTACCGCGAGGATGCCCGCTGCTGGACGAAGGAAGACAAGTCGCCCGTGACGATTGCGGATCTGCTGCATCAGTCCCAGGTCCAGCAGCTCCTGCACGACTCCTTCGCGAGTGATGGCCTGATCTGCGAGGAGCCGCGCTCGATGCAGGAGAAAGTCATCACCGAGGCGTCCGCGATCTCCGAACGCTTCTACGGTTCGGCGCTTCGTCCCGAGTTGCACGATGTCCCCGAGCGTGGTGATGTGACGTGGATTCTCGACCCCATCGACGGCACAAAGGGGTACCTGAAGGGGCGCTACTACGCGATCGCGCTGGGCTACTACCGGGGCAGCGCGCCGTTCTTCGGTGCGATGGCCGTCCCCCACGCGCCGCAGGCCGAAGCGGCCCCGATCGACAACGCCATTGCCTTTGCGGTGAAGGGGCACGGCGCCTGGATGGGTCTGGCGCGCGAGGATGGTCAGCTCGACTTTGCGCCGCTGAAGACCGAGCAGACCGGCTACGCCAAGCCTTACCGCGTTGCCGTGTCGCTCGAGCACGGCGGTGCGCTCACGGCTGCCGTTGAGAGCGGTGCGTTCGTCCCCGTGAAGCTGGACAGCCAGGCCAAGTACCTCGCCGTCGCCGCCAATCACCTCGACGCCTACGCACGCGCCTCGCGCGACGACGGCGGAACAGACGTCGCCTGGGACCACGTACCCGGTGCGCTCATCGCCGCCGAGGCGGGCTGCACGATCTGCCACTTCGACGGTTCGCCCGTGACGTTCACGCCCGAGCCGATCGTCCGTTTCCATGGCGGAATGCTTTGCCATCGTGGCCCGGCGGGGAGCGACCTGTCCCGCACGCTCCACGATTTGCTCAACAACGACTGAGGCAGCCCATGGCGCGCTCTGCTCCTCTTGAATCCATCCGCGACACGATTGCCGCGCGCGCCACGGCGTCCGGCGAGGCGGCCATCGCGATCGTTCGTCTCAGCGGTCCCGATGCTCCGGCAATCGCCGCGCGGATCTTCCATCCCGATCAGCCCACGCCACTTGCGGAAGAAGCGGGACGCCTGCGCCTTGGGACGCTTGTTCATCCCGGAACGAAAGAACCGATCGACCAGGCGCTGGCGGTGTTGTGGAAAGCACCGCATTCCCATACGGGTGAGCACGTCGCCGAGTTTCACACGCATGGCTCGCAGCTCGTCGTCTCGCGCGTTCTCGACGCCTGCGTCGCGGCGGGGGCGCGGCTCGCGCGTCCCGGCGAGTTCAGCCGCCGCGCGTTTCTCAACGGCAAACTCGACCTCGCGCAGGCTGAAGCCGTCTGCGACCTCATTCACGCGCAAACCGAAGCCGCCGGGCGTGCCGCTCTCGCGCAGCTTGGCGGCGGTCTCTCGCGTCAACTGGCCGAAGCGCGCGCGGCCCTCGTGCCCGTCGTCGCGGAACTCGAAGCGTGCGTCGACTTCCCGGAAGAGGGACTTGGGTTTCAGACGCGCGAGCGACTTGGGCGCGCCGTCGATGGCGTGCTCGCGCAACTCCAGCGTCTCCTCGATTCCAGCCGCCACGGGCGCTTCCTGCGCGACGGCGCCCGCGTGGTGCTGGCCGGTCCGCCGAACGCCGGAAAGTCCTCGCTCTTCAATCTGCTGCTGCGGCGCGAGCGCGCACTTGTCACGCCGCATCCCGGAACCACGCGCGATTCGCTGGAGGCGGAAATCGATCTGCGCGGCATTCCGCTGACACTCGTGGATACTGCGGGTCTTCGTGGAGACCCCGAGGAGATCGAGGCGCTCGGGATTGCGCGCACGCGCGAGGAACTCCGTGCAGCCGACCTGATCCTCTTTCTCGTCGATGCCACCCGTCCGGCAGAGGCACGGGCGGAGTACGACGCTCTGCGCGCTCTTCCCCATCTGGTGATTGCGAACAAGTGTGACCTCCTGCCCGGTGGGGGAGAGGCAGCCCTTGCCGCCGCGCGTGCGTTTGCCGGAGCGGGCAACGCGGGAACGGTTGCCCTTTCGACGGCCGACCGCCACGGCTTCGATGCGCTGGAGCAACAGCTCGCCTCGCATTTTGGCGCGGGAATGGGGACGGAGTCCGGCGCGCTCGTCACCAACCGCCGCCACGCCTCGGCTCTCGCTTCGGCGCTCGAGTCGCTTCAGACCGCGGCCGAGGGCCTCGCCTCCGAACTCAGCCCCGAGTTCATCGCCGTTGACCTTACCGACGCCATCGCACGCCTCGACGCCATCACGGGACGCCAGTCCCTCGACGAGGATGTTCTCGACGCGATTTTCAGCACGTTTTGTTTAGGTAAGTGAGCCGTTGACGGTGCCGGAAGCCGCGTTGCTCATGGCTTCTGCGGCCAGGTCCTTTATCATCTCCACATGGTTTCCCCGCCCCGTGTACGTCACCGAATCAAAGAACGTACGGGCCAGGAAAATTCCGCGTCCGTTCAGGCGCGCCAGGCCCTCGCTCGACAGCGGGTCCCAGACATCTTCGTAGTCGAAGCCCATGCCCTCGTCCTCAATGCAGCAGTGGAACACCGTGCCCTCGATGCGGTAGTCGATGCGTACCAGGCGCGAGGCGTAGAGTCGGGCGTGTCGGCGTTGCTCGATCAGGTCGATGAAGGTGCCATCGGCAAGCGTCTGCTCTTTCAGCACGAATCCGATCTCCAGATTCCCGTGCTCGATGGCGTTGCGCAGGATCTCCTCCAGACCGAGGCGGATGCCGTTTGTGTCCGTGTTGCGGAAGTTCTCCTGCACATGATCGACGATGTATTCGACGACGCAGGGAACGATGTTCGGATCCGAGGGGAGCTGGATCTCCGTGCGGTTGCGTACGATCAGGTTGAGCACCTGGGAGTGGCGCTCCTCGTTGGCGATGCGGGTCTCGTAGCGCTCCAGGATGACGTCGAGCAGGCGCGGATTCAGTGGCTCCTGGAGGTAATTGCTCGCGCCGTTCGCCAGGGCGTCGATGGCGGATTCCTCGGCCTCGCCGGGGAGAAGAGCGACCATGATGATATGGGGATGGCGGCGATGCACCTGGCGCAGCAGGCTCACGCTTCCGTCGCCTCCAGCGGGGTGCTCGACCAGAACCAGGTGCGGTTCGAAGTCGGCGAGTGGCGTTAGGGACTCGCACATTGACGGGAACGCGCGCACTTCGCAGCCACGCCGCTCCAGTCTGGCGACCAGGTCGCTTCGCCTCTCCTCGTCGGCATGCAGCACGCAAACGCGCATTCGTCCGGCTCCAGCTCTATCCAGCAAAACCCTTGCATTCAGTAACTTACTCTTCCCTCCCCGGCGCACTGCTGCAAGAGCAGATCAGCCTTTAGTGGACAAAAAAAAGTTTTGTTTTATGCCGGAAAAAGCATGACTTTCTGACGTCTGCGCCGTCCCGCGCTCAGTTCGCTCAATGCTTCCTGCCACGCTCCCGTCTCCACACAGACCGTCGGAACCAGGACGTTCAGCGTGTTCATGGCGAAGGGCCACCCCTCGATCGCCAGCTCCCAGTCGTCTGTCATCCTCAGCACCAGTTCGTGGTGGCGTCCCTGCTGGTCAATGAGTGGCGAGGGTACCGGGCCCTCCCATCCCGCCATGGGCATCAGCGTCAGCAGGTCGCACAGGCGCAGCACGCAGTAGGCGCGTTCCAGCCGCCAGTCGCGGCGCACCGGGTCTTCTCCGGGCATGGCCTCGCGGGCCCACTCCATCCGCCTCTTTGCCACGTGGGCGCCAAAGTCCGCATCCATCTCGTCCTGAAAGAGTGACTCCGCGTGCAGCGTCAGCAACGCGCCGGCAAAGGGGCCCTGTGCGGCACGCACCCGCTCCAGCCCCTTGCGCCACATTTCAACGTGGTCCTGCTTGGCAACTTCCAGGAAGTTCAACGGCCTGCCCGAGGCGTCCACCTGAGGCTCGGCCTCCCACTCGATCCAGCCGTCGTCGTGATGGCGCACTGCCGCCAGGAGTTCCGCCTCGAATTCCTGCTCGACGAACTCCGGGCGAATGAATGGCATCAGGTCGCCGCAGGCCCAGGCGTGATCCGGCTGCGGAGTCAGGTAGGTGTTCGTGCCAAGCTCGCGGATAATCATCGCTCCTCGTCCTTTCCCGTAAACGGTGTTGATGCTTCGGGGGTGGGCTCAATCCGGTCTTTCGGCGGCGGCGCGGGCCAGGACGTCGGCCATGCGGGACGCCAGTTTGGGCCACGCGTGCTCAGCCGCGCGCCGTTGTCCGGCCGCGCGCAGTGAAGCGCGCAGGGAGTCGTCGCCCAGAATGTGAAGCACCGCCTCGTCGAAGGACGCGGGTCTGTCTGGATCGAAGAGCGCCAGTGCGCCGGCGCCCACTTCGTTCATCGGCGGCAAGTCGGCTGCCACGACGGGCGTGCCCATCGCCATGGCCTCGATCACGGGAAAGCCAAAGCCCTCGATGGCGGAGGGGAACAGCAGTGCCCGCGCTCCTGCGTAGGCTGCCAGCATCGCGCCGTCGTCCATCCAAGGCAGAAACCGCAGACGGTCGTCGGCGGCTCCGGCCCGCCTGGCAATCGCCTTCAGGCGTTCGCGCCCCGGCGCGTCCATTCCGGCAACGGCGAGCGGAAGTTCCAGCGCGCCGGACTTCCACAAACCCGCGAGCCGCTCGATCAGGAATCGCCAGTTCTTGTGCGGTTTGTCGATGCCCACGGAGAGCAGGTACGGCTCGCCGGGCAGCACTCCGCCGGCTGGCTCGCGTGCCTCCGCCATGCCCGCCAGACCCGGTCCCCACGGCAGCGTCAGAACACGATGCGCCGCAAAGCCGTGCAGCGTCTGCAACTGCACCTTGGTGTGGCGCGAGGGCGTGACAATGTACGCCGCCCGGCGCCGGAGAACGGCGAGCCAGGCCTTCATGTAGGCCGGTGTACCGCGCCGCGTCGGATGCGTGATGTGGATGAGATCGTGGATGATGGCGACAAGGGGAACACGGGGCCACAGCGGCGCGGCGTAGTGCGGCGCCAGCACCACCTGGGCCGAGCCCACGGGGGCGGGGAGCAGCGCAGCGCCCAGGCTGTACGGGCCCTGCGTGTACTGCGCGTGCCGTTGCCCGTTCCGTTCTTCGGGGAGCTTGCCCGGGTCGCCCATCAACGTCAGGTCGAACGGTGGTGGCGTTTCGCGCCACCCATGCAACAACCCGCGAATCGCCGTGCCGATTCCCGAATGGCGAATCATGCGTGCGTCGATGGCCACGTGGGTCAGGGCAGAAGTCATGGACGCGCGTTTCCTTTTCGATTCCGGTGCCAGCGCACCGCGTGATTCTTCCCGTCTTGCCTTCGCGTCGTCAAAGGCTACCGGCGTTCCAATCCTCCTTGCCTCTGTGCGCCTTCCGCGCCCTCCTCACGGCGGGAGGCCTTTTGCGCCATGATTGCGTTTGTCACCGGCGGTTCCGGCTTTGTTGGCGGGCATCTTTGCGAGCGTCTTCGCCGCGAGGGGTGGACGGTGCGCGCGCTCGTTCGCAAGTCGTCCGGGACGGAGGTGCTGGAGGAAGCCGGGTGCGACCTCGTCGCCGGAAGCCTTGACGCGCCCGCGTCGTTTCGCGGCGCTCTCGCGGGTGCCGATGTGATCTTCCACCTCGCGGGAATAACGAAAGCCGCGCGTGCCCGCGATTTTGCCCGCATCAACGGTGGCGGCACGGAGGCCGTTCTCGATGCCGCGGCGGACGCGGGATTCAAGGGGCGCTTCGTTTATCTCAGCAGCCTTGCCGCTGCCGGTCCGGCCCCCGCCCCGGGTCAGGCGCGCACCGAGTCCATGGAGCCGCGCCCCGTCAGCGCCTACGGACGCGGCAAACTGCTCGGCGAGCACCACGTCCGCAACGCCCCGAAGTCCATCGAGACGGTGATTCTGCGCCCCGGTGCGATCTATGGTCCGCGCGAGCACGAAATTTACCAGGTTGTCCGCACGTTGGCGAAGACCGGCCTTGCTTTGCGTGTCGGTCCCGACTTCCGCGTCCAGATGACGCACGTGGATGACATCGTCTCGGCCCTTGTTCACGCCTCGGCGAATCCGGAAATGGCGGGGCGAGTTTACCATCTTGTTGACCAGCAGGTCTGGCGCCTGGGCGAAGTGCTCCGCTTGCTGGGCGAGTCGATTGGCCGCCGCATCCGCATTGTGCCGCTGCCGATGGCGCTCGGATGGGCGGCCGGGGGAGTGATCGATGCCGCCAGCCTGGCCGCGCGCCGCCCGCTTTCCCCCTTCAACACCGACAAGATGCGCGAGCTTGCGGCGGGCGACTGGATCGCCGACAGTTCCCGCCTGACGCGTGACTGCGGGTGGCACGCGGAATGGGCGCTCCCTGCCGGATTGCACGACACCATCCGGTGGTACCGCGCGAAAGGGTGGCTTGCATGAGCAAACGCATCGTCATCGACGCGCGCTACCTCGATGGCACGTACAGCGGCATCGCGACCTACAGCCGCTGCCTGATCGAAGGCCTGGCGCGCATCGATCAGGAGAACGAGTACTATGTCGTCGTGCGTCCCGGCTTTCGGGAGAAAATCCAGACCGGTACGAACTTCGAGTTCCTCACCTACCGTCCCAAGCCAATCAGCTTCCAAAGCTACTTTGGCTTTCATGAGTACCTCGAAGAGATCCAGCCCGACATTCTCCACTCCCTCGCGCCACACGCACCGGTGTTTTGGAACGGCCCGACCGTCGTCACCGTCCACGATCTCCAGCCGTTTCTCGACCCCGACTTTTCCGCCCGGCGCGCCCGCCTGATCCGAGCTGCCTACAGTCTTTTCTATCGCTGGGCGTACCCCGCCACGATCGCCAAGTCCAAGTGGGTGCTGTGCGACAGCTATGCCACGCGCGACGACGTTGTGGAGTTGCTGCCAGGGTCGCTGCCTCGTTTGATCGTCGTGGTGCCGGGGCTGGAGCCCGTACCCGGCGGCATGCCACCCGAGCCGCGCATTCAGGCCATTCGGGCAAAGATCAATCTTCAGGGACGTTACTTCCTCTACTACGGTTCCACGCGTCCCAACAAAAACATTCCGAATCTCGTCAAGGCTTTCGCCCGCGCCTGCCGCGACATGGAAGGGGACGCCGACGAGTTGAAACTTGTGCTCGTGTTGCGGCGCGACCGCTTCTATCGCGACATCGCCCGCGCCATCAACAGCCGCAAACTCCAGAACCGCGTGATCGTGATCGACCCGCTCGCCTACGAGGAGCGCCAGGCTCTTCTCGCCGGAGCGCTCGCCTTCGTCTTCCCCACGAAATTCGAGGGCTTTGGCTTCCCGCCCCTCGAAGCCATGCAGCTCGATGTTCCCGTGATGGGCGGGTTGAGCGGCGCTCTCCCCGAAGTGCTTGGCGACGCCGCCCACTTCGTTGATCCCGACAACCTTGACGACATTGCCCGTGGCCTGCGCCAACTTGCCCTCGACGACGAACTCCGCCAGCGCCTGATCGAGAACGGACGCCGCCAAGTCACCCGCTTCGATTGGGATGAGTGTGCGGGGAAAACACGCGACATCTACGAACTGCTCTTCTGACCCTCCCACAGGTTTCCCGTGCCCGGTTCCCCTTCCGCTCCCGCTGCTCTCCGCCGTGCTTCCGCTCTCCGAGTGTGGAGTGGCCTGGCCGTGCTGGATGGCAAGCGCGTGCTGCGTTCGGGGCGATGGCGGGTCTTTGTGCTTCTGGAGTTGCTGCTCGGCATCTATTTGCAGCGCCGCGAGGCTTTCCCCGGTGCCACGGGGAGCGGATTCGGTCCGGGCTCGCCGGCGGATTTCCCGGGCGGAGTGCTGGGCCTCCAGGCGCTGGGCGTGCTGATTGCCGCCGGGGCGTTGGTGCTGGCCGCCGATCTGGCTGGTCAGCCGGATCATTACCACAGCAGCGAAATGGAACAGGCGCGCCCGGCTGGCGGTCTGCCTGTTCAGCTGGCCCGCGTGAGCGCCGTTTCGTTCTCGATGGCGTTGGCTGCCGCGCTGCTCATGGCCTTTCCCTTTCTCCCCCTGTTTCGCAGCGGATTCCCCGAGCTCATTGCTCCGATTCCTCTCTGGTTCGCGGGGGTCGCGTTCCCCCTGATTGTTCTCGGCGCGGCCTGCGGAGTTTTCGGTCGTACGGTGGCGCACACCGAAGCGGGCGCGCTGGCGTTCGGCGGCCTTCTGGCCGTTCCCGGTGTCTGGTACCGTCTCTGGGATTCCGCGCCGGGTGATCTTTTCACCTACGCGTCCTCGCAACTGGGCGTGTTGCTGCCGATGCGGGTGCTGGCCGAGGACGCGCTGGCCACGGCGGGCATGGGGCTCGCCGCTCTCGGAGCGGCCGTTTTCCTGTACCGGGTGCGCGAGCCCCGGACTCCGGTCCGCCCGGGCGCGCCGGTGCGCCGCTCCAGCTTTCCCGTCTTTCGCGGTGTGGCGTTTGCGCTCGCCGGGCGGCTGCGCATCTGTGGTGGGGGAAATCTCGGAGTGGCCGCCGTCCTTGTGGTGGTGGGGGGGTACCTCGTTGCGCCCGTTGCCCGGATGGACGCGCATGTGTTTTCCGGTTCCGATCCCCGTATTCAGACGGCCCAGTGGAATGCGATGAGCGAGCCGCCCGGCGCGGTGGACGGCATCGTCGAGCCACCCCGCATCGTGCAGCGCCGCCTCTTGCTTCCGGCTGCGCCGAGCGATCCCCTCATTGCCGAGCTGACCCTGCAATCTGTGGAAGGGACGCAGGAGCTTGCCGCCGTCACGTTCGGCCCTCTGCTGGAAGTGCATTCGGTGACTGCCAGTCACGGCGCCGTCGAAGTGCTCCCCCGGGCAGCCTCGCGTTCGCTCGGCGCGGTGGTCCTGCGTTTCGATCCGCCCTTGTCGGAAACGGACTCCACGACGGTCTCGTTCCGCCTCGCTCCCGAGCCAACAGCCCGCCGCTCCTGGATGCGGGCCTTTCATCCACGCTATGCCACGTGGCGTTTCCTCCCCCTGTGGTATGGCGAGGGGATGCGCCTGCGCTACCATTTCAACGACTGGCAGATCACCCGCCAGGCGGCTCCCTACGCCCTTGTTCTCCCCGCGGATTCCCCCCGCACCTGGCATTCGGGGACAGCCACGGAGGAAACCGTGGAGGGGCGCGTGGTGTTGAGCGATGCCACGCCCGACATTCCCGCCGCCCCCTATGCCGCCCGCGTGGTGCGCATCGAGGAAACCCACGGTGACGTCCCCGTCGCATTCGTTGTCTTCCCCGAGCACGCCGAACTGGCCAAAGCCCTCCAGACGATTTACGGCCGACGCTTCGAGCGATTTGGCCGCGCCTTCGGAACGCCGCCGTCCGTCATCACCTTCCACGAAGTGCCCGGTGCCGCCCAGGGCGGGGCGACGACGGTGCCCTCGGGCATTCTCGATTACCTCTCCGAGCTTCTTCCCGCCTACGATGACTACAAGGCCCCCACCGCCCCCGAGTTCGACATCCAGTTCGGTGCCCTGCAGCGCAAGGCGCTCGATCAGGTCTGGGAACGCAACTTCTCTGGCTTTGAGTTCCCCGAGTTCCTGCGCGACACCTGGGTCCGCTACCTGCACGAGTTTGCCTTTGCCGGGGGAGTGCCGCTGCGCGAGTACGAAGCGCGCCGCCGCGATTTCGTCCTCGTTCCGTGGGAGTGGGTCAGCGGCGAGCGCGCCGATCCTTTCGACATCCTTCCCCGCGATGAGCCCGGCTACCGCGGCCCTGCCCTTGCCCGCCCCCGCACGCTCCCTCCGGCACCGCCCGAGCGCCTTCTCGCCCTTCACCACATGCTGCGCGGCGTCCTCGGTGACGACGCCTACCGCGCGTTTCTTGGCGACGTGCTGACCGCGCGCCGGGGCCAGGTGCTTCGGCTGGAGGACTTCCGGACGCTGGCCGCCGCACACGCCCCGGATCGCGACATGGAGCGCTTCTTCACCCAGTGGATGGAAACCGGCGTGCTCCCCACCTACGTTCTCGAACGCGCCGAGGTTGTCCTCTCCGAGAATCCCGAAACCCGCCGCCTTGAATACACCACCCGTATCGTGGCGGCCAACCGGGGCGATGGCTTCATGCGCGTGCCGTTGACCTTGCGCACCGACGGCGACAGGGTGGATCAGCACGTCGCTCTCGACGCGGACGAAGCGACGACCTTGACGCTCACCACCCGCTCCCGTCCCCTATCCGTCGAGCTTGATCCTCAGGGCTGGATTTTGCAGATGCTCCCCTTGGATGCCCGGACTCGGAAACCTAGGCGCCCCGTTTTGTATCTAAAGAATGTGAAGGAACTCGCCCCCGGCGAACCCCTGCCATGGGCCAGCGAAGCCAATCCCGGGCAGGACCCCGCAGGTCAGGTGAGCAGCAGTCCCGAAAAGTGAACGAACTCCGCCACGATCAATGGTGGCATAATGACTCCAAGAGGTTGATATGACTCGTCTTTGTGTTCTTTTCTTCCTGTCGTTTCTTGCGGCTTTCCCCGCTGTGGTCCCTGCTCAGGAGGCAACCCCGGCCGAGCCCGCTGCGACGCCTGCCCCGGCGGCAACCCCCGTTGCCGAAGACCCTGCCATCGCCTTTCTCCGCAAAGTTGAGGAAGCCAATCGCGACGTTGAAACCCTGTACGGCAAGTTCAGTCAGGTGCGCGAGAATGTCATGTTCTCCGAGGAAATCCACAGCAACGGCGAGTTTTGGCACACGCGGCCGAACAAGTTCCGTTGCGACTACAAGGACCCGTCTCCCGCGCAGTTTTTCCTGATCGAGAATACCGGCTACTTCTATTCGCCCGAGAACAAGCAGCTCGACAAGTTCAAGGTCGATGCCAGCGAGGACGCGCCGATCAACGAATTGCTCGTCGGTTTCGGGCTCAAAGTGGAACTGATTCTCGACGTGTTCAACGTCAGCCTGGCCGAGGATCAGGGCACCGATCCCGGCCAGATCGTCATTGATTTTCTGTCCCGCGACGTTGACCGCACGCTGAACTTCCAGAAGATCACGATCGCGTTCGACAAGGAGGAACTCCAGCCCCGCAAGCTCGTAATGGAGGAAACGGAGGACGTGGTACGGATCGAAATCATCGAAATCCGCAAGAATCCCCCGATCCCCGAGTCCACCTACGAGACCACCTTCCCCGCCGACGTTACCGTCAACGAGATGTAGGAGCGGCGGGGAGCAAGGTTTGATGCGGCATTGACGCCGCGCCCCGCTCGCGGGAACGTCGCCCTTGGAGGCTCGCAGACACATGATTCGCATGCGCCAGGTGCCACCATTTCTTGCCGCACTCGCCCTGATTGTCGTTCTTGGTGCGTGTACCCGCGTCTCACGCCAGCGCACGCTCCCGCCCTCCATCCGCACCGTTCACATTCCGATGATCATCAACCGCAGCGCCGAGCCCGGGCTGGAGGAAGACGCCACACGCCTCGTCCAGAAGGAGTTTCTGGCCGACGGGCGTCTTGAGCTCGCCCGCAACCCGCGCGAGGCCGACGCGATTCTCGAAATCACCATCAAGGACTTCCTCGACGACCCGGTGTCCCTCGATTCCGACGACTTCACCCGCCGCCTCCAACTGACCATCGAGGCCGACGTCCGCATCGTCCAGAACATCCCGGGCAAGCCCGTCTTCGGCGGAAGCCGCAAGGTGATCTCCACGACAACCTACACCAACGACAAGCGGCGAATCAACTACACCCCCGAGCCCGAGGGGAAGGCCCTGGCCCTGCAACGCTTTGCCCAGCTTATCGTCCGCGAGGTTCTGACCGGGTCCTACACCGATGACACCTGAGCCCGGCAGGACGTCCGCACCGCTGGAGTCCGAGGAGTTCGGCGACGCCTCTTCGCCCTCGTCGACCGTGACGCGCCTGCTCCAGGCCCACCGCGAGCCGTTCCAATCCCCACCCGGCCTCCCTCTCCGCCAGTTTCTCCGCCGCAACCTGCTCCTCATCGTCTCCTCGCTCGCCTTCGCGGGCGTCACGCTGCTCGTCGTTCTCCAGATCGACACAGCCTACTACGAGGACCAGAAGCGCGAACTGCTGACCCGCATCTTCATCGAGGAGCGCCTGCGCCAGGACCCGCTGCTCGAAGAACTTTCAACCGTCGCCGGCGTCTACGTCTCCTCCTACATCGACCGCGAGCGCATCGAGTCCGACGCCGTGCGCGAGAACCGCCGCCTCATCGAGCAGCGATTCGAGAACGTGGGCCAGCGCCTGCTCGACGCTTACCCATTCGTCGTGCGCGTCGAGCTCTTAAGCAAGAACCGCACGCCCATCATCGGCACCGGCACCCGGCAGTCGCGCGCCATCACCGGCGACTTCTCCAACAGCCTGCTTCCCCGGCCGTTCGTGCAGGAATGGACGCAGATCAAGGGGAACAACGGAACCCTGCTTGTCATCGCAATCACGGCCCCCAAGGGAAACCCGCAGATCGAGGCCCTGACGCGCCGTTGGCAGATCTACACGCTTCTCATCGTGACCGGCATTGCGCTGACCTATATTTTGTTCCTCTCCCGGCTTCTCATGCCGATGCGCACGTTGATCCGCGCGCTCGACAAGGGCCCCGCTGTTGGCTCGCCGATTATCCCCCGTCCCCGCACGTTGATCGAAAAATACTACAATAACCTCGCACGGGACGCGACGCTTTCGGTCTTCTCCACGGCCCTGCGCGAATTCCTCGCGCGCCATCGCCTCCTCGAACGCCAGCCACTGCTCGAACTCGCACCGCAACTCCTCGGCGAACTCTTCCCCGTCGAGCACGCCGCGCTCGTCGTTTTCCGTCACGACGAGGAAAGCGGAACTTTCGTGCCTGCGGCCCGTTACGACGCCAACGGCACCGCGCCTGATTGCACTGCATTCATCGAGCACATCGCCACGAAGCTCAACGCGTCTCCGGGTTCCAGCACCCTCTCCACCTACGACGCCGCGCTCTTCGACGATCCCCCCGAAGGCCAGGCTGGCTGGTGGGCCGAAGCCGTCGGCGCATCAGAGCACCATCTCAGCATCCTGGTTCTCCGCCTGCCGGGCGCGCGTTCCGCCCAGTTCCCCTGGTGGAAGGACCTCGGCTCGCGCGCCGCCCGCGAAGTGCGCTACGCCCTCCAGGCCGTCGCCGAGCAACGCCGTCTGATCCTGACCGAGAAGAGCAAAGCCAACATCTCGCTCTCGCGCAACATTGGCCACGATCTCACCAATATCATCGCGACGAGCAAGCTCGAACTCATGAGCCTCAAGACCCTGCTCGAGCTCCCCCGCGAGGAACTCGACAATCCCCGCAAGCAGGCCATCTTCCGCGAATCGCTCGAATCGCTGCTCAACAACACCCGCTTCCTCCAGGAAACCGTGAACCTCTATCGCTCGTTCACATACCTCTCACGCCCCAAGTTCGAAGAAACCGACCTCAACGAACTGGTTCGTGATGTTGCAGCGCTGTTCAAGTTGTCGCTCTCGCGCGCCATTTCGATCGAGATCGTCCTGGAAGAAGACATGGAAACGGCTGAAATCGAGCCACGTCTCCTGCGGCTGGCGCTCTTCAATCTGCTCAGCAATGCGGCCGACGCCATCAAGCGCGAAACCTCGGCCGAGCGCCCGGCGGGCACCGTGACGATCCGCACGCGCACCAACCCCGACTCCGGGTTGCCCGAGATCGCCGTCGAGGACACGGGAGGCGGCATTCGCGCTGATGACGGGCGCCTGCTCGAGCCCCACGAAATCGACGAGATTTTCCAGCTCGGCTACTCCACCAAGGAAAAGGGAGCCAGCGAAGGGCTCGGGCTCAACTGGGTCCAGCAGATCGTGCGCGAGTTCCATGGCGGCGAGGTCGCTGCCCGCAATCGCCCCGAAGGCGGAGCCTCGTTCACCATTATTCTGCCGAGTCATCGTTTCACCCCACGCCACCCGGCCCCGGACTTGCTCCACTCACCCAACCAGAACATTCCCACGGGGGATTCCCGATGACCAAGGTCCTGATCGTCGACGACAACGAAATGTATCGAGCTGCTTTTCGTCGCAACCTGCTGTTGCGCGATTATGATGTATTCGAAGCGGAGAACGGCGAGCAGGCGCTGGCGGTCTTCCAGGAACAGAAGCCTGAAGTCGTCGTCACCGACCTCAACATGCGGACTCCCACCGAGGGACTCGACGTGATTCGCTCGATCAAACAGGTCGAGCCACTTGTCCCCATCGTGATGATCAGCGCCGTTGGCACGTTCGAGGAAGGGGCCGAGGCCTCGCGTCTGGGCGCCCACAGCGTCATCAGCAAGTCGCGCATTGACGAAGAGATCGAGAGCCTCTACCGCACCATCGAATCCGCCCGCGAAGCGTGGGTGCGCAATCGCGCCTTCCGCGAGGAAATCGCCTCGATCGCCTCCGCGCCGGACTCGCTCGATGCCGGTGCCCTTGTGCGCCTGCGCGAACTCGCCGCCGACTCCCGCCTCCACCCCAGCATCCGCAGCGAAGCCTACGACGCCCTGGCGGCTGCCACCGAGACCGACGTACGCCGCTCGCTCGAAGAGCAGATCAAGGCCGCCAGTCTGCGCGAAATCGAGGGCGCCGAAGCCCACCTGAAGGAAGTCCTCCCCTCCTTTGGCAGCTTCGACCCCGACACTCGCAAGGAACTGCGCACCGCCGAGTACTTCTTCCAGCGCCAGGGGGGCGATTCCCCCGCTCTTCAGGCCGACTTCTCCCGCAACATCGGCTTCTCCTTCTGCTTTGCCGTCGAGAACGAAGCCAAGGTGCGCCTGCGCAAACGCCTCCACCGCCTCCTCTCCCAGCGTGAAACCATCCATCTGATCAAGGATCTTCTGGAGCCGAGGACGGGCCAGCTCGACCTCTTCTACCATCAGTACCTTGTCCGGATGCAGCAGATGTGCCCGTTCGATTTCACGATCGACAACGTGCGCCAGGTCTTCCAGCGCATCCTCGAACACGAGTCACGCTACAAGCCTGACGGTCTCAAGGCCCTCGGCATCATCATTCTCTGCTTCGGGCGCTCCTACGAGATCAAGACCCTGCGCAAGAAGATCAAAGTGGCCAATCCGCTCAACCTGCGCGGCATCGAGGCGGATGAGGAGGTCAAGCGGTTCGCCAACCTGCTCGTTTCGCTCCAGCACTACCGCAACCCCTACATCCACCCCGAGATCAGCGAGATGGAGAAAATCTCCAAGATTCGCGCCACGGCCCTGGAGTGCCTCGGGGAAATCTCACGGCTGCATTGAGCGGGCGGGAAGGCTCACTCCCTATCGCGCCGGCATGTCGTAATGGTAGTCGAACCCGCGCCAGCGGCGGAAGCGGCGGTACTCTCCGATGACGAGAAAGACCACGCCGAGAACGGTGTAGAACGCCACGGCGCCAATGCCCGGCAACGCCAGGAATGAATTGGTGCTGCCGTAAAGTTTCGGATCGTTGATCCCCTCGATCATCATGAAAAACGGCGAGAGCCTCATCAGGCCGTGCCCGACGAAGGCAAACGGCGACGCGGTCGCCATGATGGCACCGAGGATCGGAATCACAAACCAGAACGCGATGAGCACGGCCAGTGTGATCCGCCCCGCGCCCTTGCGCCCCACGGTGATCGCCGTGGCGAACCGGGCGAAGACGCAGAAAAATGCGTAGCCCGCGATCCCCACGAGCGCCGCGGCCTGGAACAACTCCGCCGTCATGGAGGACAAGCCCGCTGACCACGAAATCAGCACGGTGACGCCAAAGTACCACGCGAAGCCCGTCAGCACCAGGAAGGGCAGCGTTTGGTCGAACGGCCGCAGGAAGGGCAGCAGCCGTTTGAGGTGCCAGATTTCGTCGCCCACTTCCATCCGCCCCACAGCAAAGCACAACGCGGCGACGCCGAGTAGCAGGCTGCCCAACGAGACGAACACCAGCCCCATGAAGTTCGTCACCACTTGTCCCTTCGTCACGCCCAGCATCGTTCCGACGATTCCCACGGCAATCACGGCGAACTGCCAGTGCGAGAGCGCCCGCGTCTCGTCCGGATCGAAGAGCTTGCGCGTGGCGATGAGCAGAAAAACGCCCGTCAGAAAGAGCATCCCGGCCGCTCCGATCACCCACGAGGGTACCGTGAAGCCAAAGATGAGCAGGCTACTTGCCGCCTGCGTGGCCGTGTTGCCTCCCTGGGCCGCCGCCATTGCCGACGTCGTGCCCAGCCAGACGGAAGTCTGTTGGTAGAGAATGCCACCGCCAAACAACATCGAGAAAATCATGAAGACGACGATGCCCTGCGCCGTGCGCGTGCGCTCGCGCAGCGAGGAAATCAGCAGCCCGAAGGAGGAGAGCACCATCGACGTTCCCAGCAGTACCCCCCCCGATGCCAGGACGTTTGTGCGGCTGATGCCGCCGTACAGGAACGCCAGGCTGATCAGCGGCAGCGCGCAGATCAGCGCCAGCGACACATAGAACGTCGTGGAGAGAAAGCACCCGAGAATGTACATCCACGGCGTGATCGTCGTCACGCGCAGGAAGTCGAAGGTCTTCTTTTCCTTCTCGCCGGTGGTCATGCCCGCCGTGATTGTCGGTGCGATGATAAGAACGAGCAGGCCCTGTATCGCGCTGATCCATTTGAAGAGCGTGAAGCCCGTTACCGCCAGGCCTTCGAGCATCTTCTGCGTGTCCTGCTCGCGGGCCATGGCCAACGGGTTGTAGCTGGCGAGCAGAATCAGCGCGCTGGTCACCGCCATCAGGATGATGTAGCCGATGATGCTGTAGACAAGTGCCTTGCCGCGCATCCGGCGGCGCAGCTCGCGCGTCAGGATCGGATTGTCCAGAAGGTTGTGGTAAATGCCCGTCAGCAGCCGCATGAATGGTTCGTTCTTCTTGGTGTGTTGCCGGTTCGGCTCCGGCGCGTGCATCACGGGCGTTCTGCCCCACTCCTGGGACAGAACGCAAGCCGCGAGGGTTCCTCGGTTACTTGCCGCTGCTCATCGAGAGCATGTGCCCGATCAGGTGGTCCATCATGTTGCGATACAGATTCGGCACCGGTGCGATCAGCACCCGCCCTGTTCCCTGGATGACGTTGACGATCCCCTCGCCTGACGTCAGCGAACTCAACAGCCCCTTCGTCGCCCGCTGCACCGAGAAGTCCAGATGCGCCTGGCGTGCGATGGCGAAGCTGCCGTCGACCACCAGCTTGTCGTTCACCAGGTCGATGGCTTCGACCGGGCCCGGAGCCTGAATGACCACGTTGCCCTGGCCTTCGACTTTCGTCTGAAAGAAACCCTCGCCGCTCATCAGCCCCGCGACGGCCTTGTTGCGCCAGACGCCGACTTCGATTCCGATGTCCGAGCACACATACGCGCCCTTGTCCAAAATCCAGGCGTCGCCGTTCAGGGGCAGCGTCAGGTACTCGCCGAAGATCGGCGGGCCGAAGTAGACCTCGCCCGTTCCCGTGTACGTCGGGCGAAAGACGGACTCCTGCGTCACCATGGACTTCAGGAACCCGCCGGCGGATGGCATCTTCGATTCCAGTGCGATCTGCCCGCGCATGTAGTGCATCGCGCCCGCCTCGGCGCGAATCGTTTCGTTGTTGATGGTGGCCTTGATCATTTTCAGGCCCTGGCGCTCGATCACTTCAAACGTGGCCATCGTGTTCTCCCGGGGGAAGTGGCTGTCTGGCATGCATCGCTATCCCGCCCGCGGAAGGCAGGGGGCTCAACGGGAAAGCTCGTTCAGTTCTTCCTGGAATCCGCCCGACAGAATGGGAAAGCGGCACCACGTCTTCGGGTCGAGGTTCTCGTCGTCCAGATGGAAGGACGGCGCATAGCGTTCGCGCTTCCACTGGTTGCGGCACCAGAGCGCGAAGAACTTGCGCACGTGCGCGGCAAGTGCCTCGCGCCCACCCGTGCGCGGCGCCCATTCCGCCTCCAGCGAAGCCAGTACCTCCGCGGGCTCCATGCGGTCGCGGATCGCGAGGCGTTCGACCGCGTCGAGGAGATCGTAGGGCATCAGATCCCCCTCGTCGGTCTGGTTGCTTTCCTGTGGGCGGAGCTCGGCTTTCGGCGGAATCGTGCAGACGGCCATCACACCCGGAATCGGGCCAATGCCCTCGGGCCCGGTTTCCGCCAGCCAGCGCAGCCACTTGCGCAGGTAGTTCTTGTCGATGCCCGCGATGGGGCTGATGCTGCCGGCCGTGTCGCCATCCATCGTGGCATAGCCCACGGCGGCCTCGCTGCGATTGCTCGTCGCCAGCAGCAACGCGCCGCGCACGTTCGTCAGCATCCAGATGCCCGGTGCCCGCACGCGCGCCTGGATGTTTTGCAGCGCAATGTCGTCGTCCTTCCACGTCAGTGGCCGTCCGAGCGTTTCCTCCACGCGCGCGCGGTAGCCCTGCACCAACTCCTCGATGTCCCAGACGGCGTGGCGCGCGCCGATGCCGTCGGCGACCGCTTGCGCGGCGTCGCGTGTCTCGTCGCCGCTGTTGGCCGATGCCTGGTAGACCGTGTCGAGAAGTCCACCGCAGAAGCTCTCCGGTTCCGGGGCGGTGCCCGGCAGACGGCGCGCGACTTCCTCCGTCCCCAATTCCGTCGCCGCCATTCGGTACGATAATGCCGCCAGCGCGGCGACGGCGGCCGAGTCCGCGCCGCCACTCAGCGACACCACGAAGCCCCGGCTGCGGCTCTTGCGCTGGTAGTCGTGCAGCCCCAGAGCCACGGCCCGCGCGAATTCCTCCTCCTTGCGATGCGGCCCCGCCACCCATCCCGTTGCCGGGCCAATGGGCTTTGTCGGCGCGGCATCGGCCTGTTTCCACGTCCACGGCACTTCAACCAGATGGACCTTCTCGTCGCTCGGCTTCAGGCTTGTCGTGCGTGCCCGGCGCATTCTCAACAAATCGACGTCCACCACGGCGGTCGTCACGGCAACTTCGCGGAACGTCAGCAACTCGCTGCGCGCCAGCACATCGCCGCCCGCCGCGATCACGCGCTGGCCGTCGAAGATCATCCGCCCTGCTTCGTTGCCCAGCGCATTGGCGAACACGTGGCAGGCCAGCGCGGAACGCGACCCCTCGATCACGACACGCTCGCGGATTTCGTGCTTGCCGAAGGAAAAGTGGCTCGCGCTCGGCCCCGCAATCAGATCGCACCCGCCCATCGCCAACTGGTGCGCCACGCGCCCGGGCACCCAGGCATCCTCGCAGATTTCCGCCCCCGCGCGCACCCCGCCAAAGTCGAGCACAATGTCGCCAAAGGGCACCGCTGCGCCGCCGATCTCCACCGTCGTGCGCCGCCCGGCCGTCCAGCCGCGAAACCAGCGCGGCTCGTAGTGCACACCGTCGCCGGGCAGATGCTGCTTCGCCACGATGCCCACGATGCGCCCCTGTGCCAGAAACGCCGCGCAGTTGTAGAGGCCATGCTGGAGCCGGATGGGAACGCCGGCGACGACGATCATCGAGCCCACGCTCTTTGCGAATTCCACCAGGTGCTTTTCCGCCCGGCGGCTGTGCGCCAGGCCATGAAAGGCGTCCTCGCAGCCGTACCCGGTCAGGCTCAGCTCGGGGAACACGAGGAACTGCACGCCCGCCTGTTCGGCTTCGGCCATGGCCGTCCGCATCCGGGCGAGATTCCCCTCCCAGTCCAACGGGGTCTGATTCACGGTTGCGGCACCGACGCGGATCCAGCGCATGAAGAAGGCCTCCGGGCTGACTCCCCGAAGTTTCCGCGAACTCTGTCCTCCCGGGCAAGGGAACAGCTTCTCCTCACCGGCATCGAATCTCATGACCACACCCCCCGTCGATCCCCGCTCACCTCTTCGCATCCTGGCCGGACCCACGGCCGTGGGGAAAACGGCGCTCGCCCTTGCCCTCGCCGAGCGTCACGGAGCCGCCATCATTTCTGCCGACAGCATGCAGGTCTATCGCGGCATCCCCATCGGGACGGCCCAGCCCACCGCCGCCGAACTCGCCCGCGTGCCCCACCATCTCGTCGGCCATTGGGAACCCGGCCGCGAATACAACGTCGCCCTCTTCGTGGAGCAGGCCAACGCCGTCCTCGACGCATGCCAGCGCCTCGGCCAGCCCGTCCTGGTTTGTGGAGGCACGGGGCTGTTTCTCAAGCACCTGATTCAGGGCATCTTCCCCGGTGCTCCCCGCAGCGACGAAATCCGCGCGCGCCTCCAGGAGGAACTAGACGCCCACGGGCCCGCCGCCCTGCGCGAGCGCCTGCGCCTCGTCGATCCCCGCCGCGAAGCCGAAATCAACCCGAACGACACGATGCGGGTGCTGCGGGCGCTGGAAGTCTACGAACTGACGGGGCGCCCCATGTCCGAGCACCACGCCGACGACGCCGGGCAACGCCGCCCCCGGGCCGCGCACTACGTGGTGCTCACCCGCGAGCGCGACGCCCTGAATTCCCGCATTGAGCAACGCGTCGACGCCTCCCTCGCGGCGGGGTGGCTGGACGAAGCGCGCTGGCTGATGGAGCTGGGCCTGCCCGACAACGCCCAGGCCTGCAAGGCGCTGGGCTATCGCGAACTCTTCCGCGTTTTGCGCGGCGAGTGGTCGCTCGAAGAAGCCACCGCCGAAATCAAGAAGCAGACGCGGCGCTTTGCCAAACGCCAGCGCACCTGGTTCCGCTCCGTCGCCGGGGCCACATGGATCGGCCTCGACGGCCTGACCCCGGAGGAAGCGCTGGAGAAGGCGGACGCGGTCTTGTTTCCGTAGGTGCCGGACACCAGGGGGCATCTCACGGTTGTGCCAGTCTTGAGAAGAGAAGGAAGTGAAACGTGTTGAAGTGGGGCCTCGTGCGGGTCGTGACGAGACCACTTCCGAGTTTTTGGGGAATGCAAGCCTTCACGCTTTCGACTTCGCCAAGGCTACGGCGTGACAGGCCGGGTTCTGTTTCCTTCTCTCCGTTGGCGCGGCCGCGTTTGGCCGACATTTCGCTTTCTCTCCGCCCTCGTGCCGGGCGAAGCTCCCGGACGTCATCACAGGGGGCCGCCATCACAGGGGGATTCGCCGCCGTGCCGCGCTCAAAGAAAGTCTATCACCAGCCCCCCATCCGCGTTCGCGGCGCACGTACTCACAACCTGAAGTCCGTTGATGTGGAGTTCCCCGCTGGCAAGCTCACCGTCGTTACCGGCCTCTCCGGTTCCGGCAAGTCCAGCCTTGCCTTCGACACCGTCTTCGCCGAGGGCCAGCGGCGCTACGTCGAGTCCCTCTCGACCTACGCGCGCCAGTTCATCGCCCGGATGCCCCGTCCTCCCGTCGATTCCATCGACCACATTCCCCCGGCGATTGCCCTGGAGCAGAAGAACTCGGTCCGCAACGCGCGCTCGACCATCGGCACCGCGACGGAAATCAACGACTTCCTGCGGCTGATCTACGCCAAGATCGCCGTGCTTCACTGCCCCAATGGCCACGGTCCCGTGACGGCCGACACGCCCTACACCGTGGCCGAGGCCATCCACCAGTGGCCCGAGGGCACACGCTACTTTCTGCTCGCGCCCGTGGAACTCGAAAGCGCCGAGCGCCTCGAAGGCACCCTGGCCGAGATGAAACGCCAGGGTTTCACCCGCCTGTACGTGGGCGAGACGCTGATTGATCTCGATGATCCGGCAACAAAGATCCCGAAAAACCTGACCGCGTTCCACGTCCTCGTCGATCGTCTGGTTGTCCGCGAGACGAACCGCACCCGTCTGGCTGATGCGATTCCCTTCGCGTTCCGCATTGGCCAGGGGCGCCTGCTGGCCCGCACGACGGAAGGCGAGGAGCGCGCCTTCCACGCGGACATGGCCTGCAACACCTGTGGGTGGCGGGGGCGCCCGCTCGAGCCGCGTCTCTTCTCGTTCTCGAATCCCCTCGGCGCGTGCCCCACGTGCCAGGGCTTCGGCCGTGTCACGGGGCTCGACTGGGACCGCATCATCCCCGATCCGACGCTCGCCATCGAGGAAGGCACAATCGCGCCGTGGCGCGGCGAGTCGGGCTCCGAGATGCTCGACGTTCTGCGCGAGAACAACCATGTGCTGAAAATTCCCCTGTGGCGCGCATGGAAGGACCTGACGGATCGCCAGCGCCGCATCGTCATCGAAGGGCAGGACGGCTGGCCCGGCATTCAGGGCTACTTCGACTGGCTCGAATCGAAACGCTACAAGGTGCAGGCCCGCATTCAGATCGCGCGTTATCGCGGCTATACCAAGTGCCCCGATTGCAACGGCGACCGCCTCGTCCCCGAGGCGCGTCTGGCTCTCGTTGAGGGCAAGGCGATCACGGAGCTTTGGCGCATGAACGTCGAGGAACTCCGTGCCTGGTTCGGTGCGCTCAAGTTGCCCAAGGATGACTTGCAGACCGTCGAGCGCGCGCTTCGTGAAGTGCGTTCGCGTCTCGATTATCTTTCCGAGGTTGGCCTCGGCTACCTGACGCTCAACCGCCAGACGCGCACGCTCTCCGGCGGCGAGTCGCAGCGCATCAACCTGGCCACGGCGCTCGGCAGCGCGCTCACGGAAACGCTCTACGTTCTCGACGAGCCAACTGTTGGCCTGCATCCGCGCGACACCGACCGCCTCGTCACGATCCTCAAGCGCCTGACGGCTTTGGAAAACACGGTGATTGTCGTCGAGCACGATCTCGATGTGATCCGCTCGGCGGACTGGCTGGTGGACATCGGCCCGCGCGCGGGCGAGCACGGCGGTGAGGTCGTCTTCTGCGGAACGCCCGCGCAGCTTGCCGCCGAAACCAGTGAGGCCTCGCAAACGGCGCGTTTCATCGGAAACGAGAAGGTGACGAAGAAGCTCAATCGTTCGCGCGCCATCACGCGCTTTGGCCGTCGTGAGCCACGCGGCTGGATCACCGTCAAGGGGGCTCACGAAAACAACCTCGACTACCTCACCGTGCGCTTTCCGCTCGGCGTGCTCTGTGCCGTTACGGGGGTCAGCGGTTCGGGCAAGTCGTCGCTCGTGAAGAGTTGCCTCTGGGCCAACTACCGGCGCGAACGCGGCGAAGTCGATGTCGAGCCCGGGCGCATCACCGGCCTCGAAGGATTCGAGGCGGTGGGCGACGTGATCCTCGTCGACCAGGAACCCATTGGGCGGTCCGCGCGCTCGAACGCCGCGACATACCTCAAGGCCTACGATGGCATCCGCCGGCTGATGGCCGAAACGAGCGAGGCAAAGCACCTCGGCCTCGAGCCGCGCGACTTCTCCTTCAATGTCACGGGGGGGCGCTGCGAGGCCTGCGAAGGCACAGGGCGCCAGGTCATCGACATGCAGTTCCTTGCCGACGTCGAGGTCGTTTGCGATGCATGCGAGGGGCAGCGCTTTCAGGACCGCGTGCTCGGCGTGCACTGGAAGGGCCTCAACATCAACGGCATCCTCGATCTCACCGTTGAGGAGGCCATCGGCTTTTTCGACGGCCATCGCGCCATCGTTCGCGGCCTTCAGCCGCTTGCCGATGTTGGGCTCGGCTACCTGCGGCTCGGCCAGGCAACGAACACGTTGTCCGGTGGCGAGGCGCAACGCCTCAAGCTCGCCTCGCACCTCGCGCTCGCGGGGCGGGGGAACGCCAACGCCCTTCTCGTCTTCGACGAGCCCACCACGGGACTGCACGCGGCGGATCTCGAAGTTCTGCTCGCCGTCTTCGAGCAGGCATTGGAGAAGGGATTCTCGCTCCTCGTGATCGAGCACAACCTCGAACTGATTCGCCGCGCCGACTGGATCATCGATCTCGGCCCCGACGGCGGTCCCAACGGCGGGCGCCTGGTGGCACAGGGGCCTCCCGAGGACATCGCCGCCTGCAAGCAAAGCCTCACCGGCAAGTATCTCACGCGTAGCTGACACCATCTTCCCCGCAAGGAGTCCCGGCCATGCCCACACGCAACCAGTTACTCGACGCCTTTCGCGAGATGGGCGTGCTGCTCGAACTCGACGGCGCCAACACGTTCAAGTCGGGTGCCTACTCCAAGGCCGTGCGCATTCTTGGTGACGAAAGCATCGATATCGGCGAGCATGTTCAGAAGCACTCGCTGACGAGCATCAACGGCATCGGCAAGGGAATTGCCGAGAAGATCGAGGAGTTTTGGAGCAAGGGAAGCATCGGCGAACTCGAAGAACTTCGCGCCAAATTCCCGGCCGGACTCGTCGAGATGACCGCCATTCCGGGCTTTGGAGCGAAGAAGGCCCGCGCCGTGTTCCAGGAACTTGGCGTCACCAACATCGAAGAGTTGCAGCGTGCCGCCGAAGACGGCCGCCTTGCCGATCTGAAGGGATTCGGCAAGAAAACGGCCGAGAAGATTCTCGACGGCATTGCGCAACACCGCAGGCATCAGGGGCGCCATCGCATCGACACTGCCTGGCAGGCTGCGCGTCCGATCCTCGAAGCCCTGCGCGGGCACAAGGCCGTGCAGCGCGCCGAAACCGCCGGAAGCCTGCGGCGCTGGCGCGAATCCGCCAAGGACATCGACTTCGTCTGCGCCACGGAAAACCCAAAGGACGTGATGGAATTCTTTGCCGCGCTCGAGGGCGTCGAAGCCGTCATCGGCAGGGGAGACACAAAGGCCAGCGTGCGCCTCGCAAACGGCATCAATGCCGACCTGCGTTGCGTGGCGCCCGCGCAGTTCGCCTATGCCCTCGCGCACTTCACCGGCTCGAAGGAACACAACGTCCGCCTGCGCCAGCGCGCCATCGAGCGCGGTCTCAAGCTCAACGAATACGGCCTGTTTCCCGAAGGAAAGGACGTACCACTCGAAGCGAAGGACGAGGCCGCCATCCACGATCATCTCGGCTTGCCGTTCATTGCTCCCGAACTCCGCGAGGACATGGGCGAGATCGAAGCCGCTGCAGACAACGCCCTCCCGAATCTCATCGTGCGCGAAGACATCGTGGGCCTGATGCACATGCACACGACGTACAGCGACGGCCAGCCCGCCGTGGAAGACTACGCCGCGTGGGCTCATCGCAACGGAATCGCGTGGATGGGCATCGCCGACCACAGCCAGTCCGCCGTCTATGCGGGCGGCCTGAAGCCCGAAGCCGTTCGCGCACAGTGGCGCGAGATCGACGAGGTGAACAAGCGCTGGGAAAAGAAGGGCGTGCGTCTGCTCAAGGGCATTGAGTCGGATATTCTCGTCGATGGGAGTCTTGACTACGACGACGAGTTGCTCGGCGGCTTCGAGTTCGTCGTCGCTTCCGTTCACAGCCGCTTCAATCTGAGCGAGGACGAGCAGACGCGGCGCGTCATCGCCGCCGTCGAGCATCCGCGCACCACGATCCTCGGCCACATGACGGGGCGTCTCATCCTGAGGCGCGATGGCTTTGCCCTGCGGCAAAAGGACGTCATCAAGGCCTGCGCCGCCGCGGGCACGGTCATCGAAATCAACGCCAATCCCCATCGCCTTGATCTCGACTGGCGCCTGGTGCACTACGCGATCGACCAGGGATGCCTGCTCTCCATCGGCCCCGATGCCCATGCAATTGCGGGACTTGACGACGTGCGTTACGGGTTGGGAGCCGCACGGAAGGGCTGGGCCACGAAGGACGACATCGTGAACTGTTGGTCTGCCGACAAGTTTATCGCATATGCCCGCGACAAGAAGAAGCGCTGACCCCCCCTGCCCACGAGGAACGCATCATGGCGAAGAAAGCCGCTGCAAAGAAGGCCGTGAAGAAGCCAGTGAAAAAGGCCGCAAAGAAGGCCGCAAAGAAGGCCGCGCCCGCCAAGTCCTCCGCGCCGAAGGGCAAGGCCCACCTTGCTCCCTACCACGTCAACAGCCCCGAGTGGCATCGCGTTGACGAGGCGCTCAAGAAGCGGATCGCCTCCCTGCCACCCAACAAGGCCCTGCACGAGCGCGCCCTCAAGATCGCGGACATCTTGCAGGCCGAGTTCCCCGACGCCACTTGCGCCCTTTACCACGACAACGCGTTGCAACTGATCGTTGCCACCATCCTGTCCGCGCAATGCACGGACGAGCGCGTCAACATGGTGACGCCCGCGCTCTTTGCCAAGTACCCCACGGCCGCGGACCTGGCCAACGCGCCGGAAGGCGAACTCGAACGCGACATTCACTCGACGGGGTTCTACAACAACAAGGCGAAGAGCATCCGCGCCTGCTGCCGCGAGATCGTGGAGCGCTTTGACGGCGACGTGCCGGAGGCAATGGAGGACCTGCTGACGCTGCGCGGCGTCGCCCGCAAGACGGCCAATGTCGTACGCACGAATGTGTGGAAGTACCCCGGCCTGACGGTGGACACGCACTTCCTCCGCATCACGAAACGCCTTGGGCTGACGGACAAGGATGACCCGGAGAAGGTGGAGGCGGACGTCGCGAATCTTCTCCCCCCCGAGCGTTGGGCGCACTTCTGCCATTCCGTGATTTTGCACGGACGCAAGACGTGCAAGGCACGCAAGCCGAACTGCGACGAGTGCCGTTTGACGCAACTTTGTCCCAGCGCCTTCAAAGCTTGATTTTGCGGTGGCGTGGGGCGCCGGGAAACGGATACCGTACCGGAACGAGATCGACGGCGCGGCGTGTCCGCGCTCAATCGTCAACAATCACAAGGTTCTCATGGCTTCCTCCCCGTCCGTTTCTCTTCCCGACACGTTGCGTTGGTTCTTCTTTGATCTCGACATGACGTTGTGGGATCACAACGCCGCCTCGGCGCGGACGATTGACACGATGAGTGCGCGCCTGGGCGTTGATCCCGCCGCTTTCCTCGCGAGCTATCGCCGCATCACACACGCCATCATCGAGGAAATCGACCGGGGCGAGATTGACGTGCCGACCTCGCGCGTCGTGCGCTTCGAGCGTCTTCTCACAGAGTTCGGTTTCGACCTCGCAGCGTATGATGTTCCCGCTCTCTCCGAAGCCTACCTCGACGACTACACAGCCTATGATGGCTCGATGGACGGTGCGCGCGAGGTGCTGGCACTTTGTGCACGCATTGGTGGCGTCGGTGTCGTCACCAATGCGGGGCATCGCACGCAGGACCCCAAACTCGCGCAGCTTGCCGAGCCGGGCACGGTGGACTGGATGCTGACGACGGACGAGACGAATTGCCTCAAGCCCGCCGCGAAGTTCTATGACATGGCCGAGGAGCTCGCAGGCAAACCCGATCCTGCAACAGTGCTCATGGTCGGCGACGACTGGGTGAACGACGTTTGTGCCGCAGTTGATCGCGGGTACTGGGCCGTCTGGATCTCACCCGAGCCCGTCATGCCCGAGCCTCTGCCGCGCACCATTCATCTGTCCTCTGTCGGCGAGCTGCTTCCGCATCTGGAGCCGCTTGCGGGCTCAGGGGCCGCGCGCCCGTAAGAACACCTTCCCGTTCCCAAAGCACACACGTTCTTCAAATCCCTCCCTTCCGCGCAAGTTCGTTCTTGCCGCGTTCGGCCTGCCGGAATACCTCTGGAATGCGGGACTATGACGAGTTTCGCCTTTCTTCCTCCGGCGTGACGGCAACTCCATGAGCAGCACCGAGCATTCAAGTATCGAGTTCAACGACGAGCTGCCGGAGGACCTGCCGGCCGACCCCACGGCCACGTATTCCCGCCAGCGCATTCCCTCGCGCCAGTGGACTGATCACCATACCCCGGCAACGGGCCTGCCCGTCTGGTCCACCGAAGTGCTCTCCCGCACGGGCGCCACGCCGCGTCCGGCCGGCGACACGGCCTGCAACTTCATTCTGCGCGAGTGCGTGGGTCAGGGGGGCTTTGGCGAAGTCTGGGAGGCTGTCCAGGTCAGTCTCGGCCGTCTCGTCGCCGTCAAACAAATCCAGGAGAAGCACTACACCGTCCTCAAGGCGCCGGAAGAGGAACAGGCCGTTCTTGAGTATCAGTTCCGCCAGGAAGCCATCATCACCGCCCAGCTCGACCACCCCAACATCGTTCCCGTTTATGATCTTGGCGTGGACGAAAACGGGCGTCCACTCCTTGCGATGAAGATGATCCGCGGCAGGCCGTGGAGCGACATCATCCGTCAGGATGCCCCAGAGATGCCGACCGAGGAATTCCTCATGACGCATCTGCCGATCCTGGTCGATCTCGCCCAGGCCGTTGCCTTCGCCCACTCGCGCGGACTCGTCCATCGCGACCTCAAGCCCTCGCAGGTTATGGTGGGGGAGTACGGCGAGGTTCTGCTCGCCGACTGGGGGCTCGCCCTCAGTGTCCGCGAAGCCGCAAGCGACTACCACATTCTTTCCAACGTCGTTGCCGACATTCCCACGCCTCTCACCGCAAACAGTCCCGCCGGCACGCCGTGCCTGATGGCGCCGGAGCAAACCCTCTCCACCGCCGAACACATCTCACCACGCACCGACATCTATCTCCTCGGCGGCACGCTCTACTATCTGCTCACGGGCACCTATCCGCACGAGGCAAAGACCGCGTACCTTTCGATGAAACGCGCCCGCCGCGGCATCGTGCAGGATCCCCAGGAGCGCGCCGTCGACCGGATCGTTCCGCCCGAACTCGGAAATCTCGCCATGCGGGCGTTGCGCCCCAATCCGCGCGAGCGACTCGCCTCGGCCGAACTCCTGATCAAGGGCTTGAAGGATTACCTCTCGGGTGCTTCCGGCCGCCGCAAATCCTTCGACATCACGGCGCGCGTCGAGCTCAAGCTCCAGGGCTTTCGCAAGGACGCGGCGAAGGAACTTTCCAGCAACCTGACGCGCGAGATTCTGCGCAAGCACGCGGGCGACAGCGCGATCACCTACGAATTCTTCGCCGAGTGCCTTTCCGACATCGAGCAGGCCGCCCAGCTCTGGCCGCGCAATCTCAAGCTGGGCACCGTTCGCGAAAAGGTCCTGACGCGCTATGCCTGGACGGCCATCGAGAATGGAGACCTCGCCCTCGCCCGCGTGATCGCCCTTCGCATCAACGAAGCCCGCGAAGTCGAAGCCATCCAGCAGGAAATCGAGCGGCGCGAACGCAGTCAGGAGCGCGAGCGTACCAAGCTCCTGGCAGCCGTTTCCGTCGCGGCCACGATGGTGGTTCTGCTCGCTGGCGGCGCCATCAAGTACAACCTCGATCAACGCGAAGCAAACCGCACCCTCGCGCAACGGCTCGACGAGTCACAGGCCCTCAGGCGCGCCGCCGACATGGCCCGCAACGATGCCGAATCCGCGCGCGCCGTGGCCGAGCGCGAGCAATACTACTCCGCCATCAACGTCGTGCGCTCCGCACTTGATGACGGGCGTCTCGTCGAAGCCGAACACGTTCTCTTGGAACGTTCGCCTCTCGCACACCGCAATTGGGAGTGGGGATTCCTCCTCGCAACTTTGCATCCCGAGAGCATGACGCTCGCCGCCCCCCAGTCCTTTCATGCCTCGTGGTCGCCGCTTGGCGATTACATCGTCACCGGCGGCGAGGGGACGATCAGCCGATGGGACGCCGGCACCGGCAGGCTGGAGTGGACACGCCGCACGAACGACACCGTGGTCTGGACGGTTGAAACGAGTCCCGATGCCACGCGCATCGCCGGTGCCTCGCACGACACGACGGTGGTCCTGCTCGATGCGGCAACGGGGGACCTGCAACGCCGACTCACCGGGCACAAGGAGCGCGTCCGTGGCCTTGCGTTCTCTCCCGACGGTTCGCGGCTCGTTACCGCCGGAGCCGACGAGACCGTGCGCGTCTGGGACACGGAAACAGGCCGTCAGCTTCTGCTGATCGACGCCTTCACCGACGACGCCTACGACGCGCGCTTCAGCCCCGATGGCCTGCGCATCGTCACGGGATCGAAGGACGACCGCGCGTGCCTCTGGGATGCGGCCACCGGTGAATTGCTTCTGGAACTGCCGCACCCGGAGAACGTCCTTTCCGCGATGTACACGGCGGACGGCTCGATGCTCCTGACCTCCTGCACCGACCGCATTGCCCGTTTGTTCGACGCGGCAACAGGTGAACTCGTCCGCTCGTTCGACAACCACACCAGCTACATCGACCATGCCGACATCAGCCACGATGGGCGGCTCGTTGCGACAGCCGACGACCGTGGCCTCATGCGCTTGTGGAACGCACACACCGGCGAGGAGATCACGGCGATTCAGACCGACGATCCCATGTGGAAGGTGCGCTTCGACCCAAGCGGAACGCGCCTGCTGACAACATCACGGACTTCCGTTCGCGTCTTCGAACTCGAGCACTTGCTTGCCACCCCTTCTTTCGCCGCTCCCGTATTTCCTCTTGCCGAAGACGCCCATATCGCCCGCATCCCCATTGGCCACGACATACGCGAATTGGACTACAAGGGGCTGGAGGCGAACTGGGTCGTTCCGGAAGGCGCCACGGCTGTTGAGTTCGACGGTGCCAACTACCTCGTGGAATCACGCTTTGCCGTCCTCTCACCCGATGGCACGGTGAAGATCGCGATCGATCCCGAAACATGCCGGGCACGCGTGGAAAGCACCACCGATGCCGCGCTCTTGCACGATTTCGGCAAACTCACCGTGATTGACGCCGCGTTCAGCCAGGACGGCGGGCTTGCCGCCGTTGCCGAAACAGAGGAAGTCGTTCACCTTGTTGAGACAGAAAACTGGCAGACCCTGCGCACGTTCGGATCGCACTCGCCGATCAATCTCGTTTCGCAGGACTGGTCGATCAACGACGTTGCCTTCAGTCCAAACGGCCGAATGCTCGCCGCCGGTTTTCCGCGCGGAGTCGTTCGCGTGTGGGACACCGAGTCAGGCCGTGTACTCCACGAGTGGGATTCGCCGCACGGCGCTGGGGTCTGCGTGGCGTTCAGTCCCGACGGTGCTCTTCTGGCCAGTGGGGGGACGGAGGAACCGTCGACGGTCTGGAGTCTGGATTCCGGCAGGGAAGTCGCGCGCCTGACGGGCCATCGCCGCACCGTGCTCGGTCTTGCTTTCACGGCGGACAGCCAGCGCCTCGCGACCGTCTCGAAGGATCGCACGGTCAAGGTCTGGGATCCACGCACGGGCCGCGAGCTTCTCGCCGTCGAGGAGCTCCCCTTCGGCGGCGAGCCGCTCGGCATCGCCTTTTCCACCAATGGCTTCGACCTCGTTGTCGCGACAAACGGCCGTGGCCTGCGCGTCTATCGTGCGTTTCCGTGGAACATCTCCGACTATCCGGGTGCCACCAACCGCGCCATCAGCGAACGCATTGAACTCTGGAAGAGACGGCAACTGATCGATCCGGCGTTGGACTGGGAAGACCTGCGCCGCGTTGTTCCAACGCCCGAAGCGGATGGCTTGTGAGAACTCCTGGCTAGGGCTTTGCTTCCTTCTCCACGCGTTCTTTCTCCAGACGTTCCTTCTCGCCCAATCGATCCTGAATGCGCTCGCGCACTGCACGTGCCTCATCCAACGCCGACACGACTTCCGGCGTGATGAAGGCGTACAGGTCCGTCTTGTCGTCGATCTTCACGGTGTTGCGGAACAGGCGCCCCAGCAAAGGAATGTCGCCCAGAATCGGGTACTTGCGCACGGTTTCCTGCTGGGTTGTCAGGCGGATGCCACCGAGGACCATCGTCTCGCCGTCCTGCACCGCCACCTTGGTGGTGTATTCGCGTTTCTGCAGGATGTCGCTGCCGAAGCGCGTCTCTCCCGTCGTTTGCGTCGTGCTGAGTTGGACGTTCAGCACCACCGTTCCATCGAGGTTGATGTTCGGTGTCACCGTCATGTCGATACCGATGTCCTGGTTCTCGAACGAGTCGTTGCGTGTGCCCTGGGCGGTCAGTTGGGATTCTTTCAGGCGGGGGATGTTCTCGCCAACGAAGATGCGCCCCTTCTCGTTGTTGGAAACGTAGATGGCGGGACTGATGACGATTTCGGAGTCGAGGTTCTTCAGGAGCATTTGGATCAGCAGGTCCATGTTGATCGACGTGCCGAGCACTCCGCGGCTCGCGTCCACCGTGGTGCCAAGCGTTCGTCCGGTGGGCGTTGTGCTGCTGACCGTGATGTCGCCGCCCTGACGTCCGCCGAAGGTGTCGATGAAGTCAAGGCTCTGCATGACGCGGATCGAGTTGTCGAGATCCTCGGGTGAATAGCTCCCCGCGTCCGGTGTCCAGCGAAGACCCACGCGGCTGTCGCCACTCTTCTTGATCTCGACGATGCGGACACGAATCAGCACCTGCGGCTCGTTGCGGTCGAGGTCCTCGATGAAGCCGCGAATCACCTCGAAGTTTTGCGCGGCGGTGGTGACGAGAATCGAGTTCGTTCGTGGATCGGGAACGAAGCGCACCTGCTCAATCAGATTGCTGATGGGGCGGTCATCGTCGCGTTGTTCCTGCTGGCCCCACCAGAACGAGAAACCGTCCTGATCCTCGCCCTCCTTCTGCTCGGGGCGAACGGGTTTGCCGAACAGTGTGTTCAGCGTGTCGGAAAGTTTCTGCGCGTCGGCGTGTTTCAGCGTCACGATCATCGTGTTGGCAAGCTCGGGATATGACGCGTCGATGCGCTCGATCATCCGGTCGATCACCTCGTAGTTCGAGGCATTGTTCGTGATCGCGATGATGGAGTTGGTCGTTTCGTCGGCGACGAACTTGACCTTGCCGGTCAGGCGCCCGACCTGTGGCTTCTCTTCCTTTTCGCCGCCATACCAAAAGTCCCAGTAGTTGTTGCTGGAGTCCTGGCTGATCGAGAATGCCTCGTTCAACACCTCCTCGACATCCACGGCCTTCGAGTACTTCAGGCGATAGAACTTGGGCAGTGCCTCATCAATGTCCACGGGCTGATCGATTTCGAGCACCAGTGACTCGATCAACTTGAACTCGGAAGGCGGTGCAATGACGAGCACGGTGTTTGTGCGCGTGATGGGTACGAACTTTACCTCGCCGCCCTGATCGCGCCCGCTGCTGCTGAAGAAGAACATGCGCCGGTTGTTCTGCTGGACGTCGCCGTACAGCTTGGTCAGTTCCGCCGCCGTGTCCTCCGCATCGAGGTGCTTCAACTCGAAGCGCCGCGTCTCGCGCTTCTGCATCTCCTCGGTGTCCAGAGCGTTGATCACTTCCATGATGATCTGGTAGTTTTCCTCGGAGGCGAGCACCAGCAGGGCGTTGTCGCGTCCCGTTGCGCGCACCTCGACGGTGTCCTGCAGCGACTTGCCGATCGTACGGCGCTGGAAAATCTGCGAGACAGCCGTGGCAATCTGCTGCGCGTCCGCGAACTTGATCTCAACGACGTGCACCGAAACCTCCTTGGGCTTGGGCACGTCGAGCCGCGTCACGAAATCAACAACGGTGTTCATCCGTTCCATGGGCGCCGCGATCACCAGCGAGTTCGTGCGCACGTCGGCCATAACGACGACCGACCCTTCGGTGCCGGGCGTGCCGGGCTTGCCTGCCGTGGGGGCGGCCTTGACGACCGTTTCCTTCAGGATGTCCGCCAGCACCGTCGCATCGGCGTGCTCCAGTTGCACGATCCGAACGTCCATGTTGTCGAAGCCCACGATGTCGAGCTCGGCGAGGAGGCCTTCGTAGCGCTCGATGTTGCGCACCGTGTCCGTCACGATCAGCTTGTTTGTGCGTTCGTCCGCGACGATGGCGGCGTATTTCGGCAGCGAAGGGTCGAGGTGCTCCTTCATCACGGAGACCCGAACGTTTTGAAGTGGGATGATCTTGCGAATGATGCGCCCCTTCTGGCGGGCCACTTCGGGCGGCAGTTCGCCCGTGAAGGTTTGAATGTCGAAGTTCTTCGTCTGATCCTCGGGCACGAGCCGCAGCAGATTCTCCGTCTCGATGACGGCGATGCCTTCGAGCCGGAGAGCGTCGTAAACGAGATCAAGTGCCTGGTGGGGGGGGATCTTCTCGGGTGCACTGATCGTCAACTGCGCGTTGACCTTCTTGTCCTTCATCACGGGCTTGCCGGTGTGTTCCGTCAGGAAGCCAATAACGCTGTCGATGTTGGCGTTCTTCAGATTGAAGTCGATCGGCGCGTTGGGATCGTGCACGGTTTCCGTCGTGGCGGAATCGTCGGCCTTCGTTTCGCCGGGCGGCTGTGGCTCCTGTGCCGCGGCGGTCAGGACGAGAAACGCCACGGCCAGAAGACTTGCGATCTCCATTGGCAACTTGAACGTGAATCCCGGTGTCATCATGGAAAGTTCCCCCAGTTCGTCTGCTGTGGTGCGCATGGTGTCATTTCTTTGCGGCTTTTCTCTTCAGTTCCGGAAACAGGACCAGATCGGTGCGGTTGCCGTCTTTCTCGAGGACAACTTTGTTGGCTTCGATCTCGACGACCTTCATGCCGTCGCCCACGGTATCGCCCACTTTGACCGTCCGGTTGTTGAGAATCGCACTTTCCCCAATAATGGCCGACAGCGTGGGTGGTGGAATGGAAGGCGGCGGTGGGCCCAGGATTCCGCCCTTCTCCCACTTGGCGATTCGTTCGTCCTTCTCCGGCGGCTTCTCGGTCTTTTCCTTCGCCTCGGCCGTGCGGTTCTTCCACTCGCGTGCCGATTCGGCAATGGCGCGCCGGTCAAGAGTCGTTGAAAGAATACGCCACACGGGAAAAAGCGTGCCGACCGCGCAGGCGAGAAGCAGGACCGCCAGAAGTTTGCGGATCATGTGCCGGCCTCCTTCTCGGATGCTGGTTCCGTGCTCTCGTCGCTCTTCTTCGGTTCCGGCATCGGCTCCAGCAGGACGAAGGCGAGTCTCATGGTCACATCCATCTTCTGGGGATTCGCCTGCGTTTGCAGTTGAAGGGACTTGACGCGCACCGGCAGGCCCTCCGTGCGCATTCCCGCAAGGAAGCCGAACAGCCCGCGATGGTCCGCTCCGAAACGAAGGTCGAACTCGATCTCGGAACCCGGCTGACGCTTGGCCGTGCTGCGCGCGGAACGCGAACGGGGATTGAACGCCGTTACTTTGAGGCTGTTCGCGCCGATCAGCTTCTCGACGGACTTGACGATCTCCTCGACCTGTTGGTCGGGGTCGACAGTGGGGAGTTTGACGCCGAGATCCTGCGCGAGGCTTTCAAGCCGCCGGTCCTGTTGGAGTCGCGTTTCGGCGGCGGCGCGCATTCCGGCCAGAGTCGTTGTGTCTGCTGCTGCCATTGCCTCCGTGCCGCCAAGGCGTGGCAGCACGAAGATAATCGCAAACAGCAGGAGCGCCACGGTGGCTGCAACGATCAGCGTTCTTTCGCGTTTTGATATCGTCATTCTCCGCGCACCTTTCCGGCCACCGAGAAGTTGACCTTGTTCTTGTCGGGCGATGTTGTCTGGGTGACGAACTGGCGAAAGCGCCGCGACTCATTGAGCTTCACGACAAACTGTTCGGCCACGGAGTAGGACGGCGCGATCCCGGCCAGTTTGAGGTTACCCCGCGCGTCGAGATCGAACTCGGTGAGCATCACCGCACCCGGCTTGACATCACCAAGGTCCAGCAGAATCCCGGCAATATCGCGTCGCGATGAATCGAGGTCAGCGAGGATCGAGAGATTAGCCTCCGTGGCATCAAGATCAACGGCAATGGATTCAAGGTCGAGGCGCGCACCATTTTCGAGTGCAGCACTGAGCTTGGCGGAGACAAAGAGAGCGAGAAGAAGGACGAGGGCAGCGGCCGTCGTATAAGCGATCAGACGCGGGTGGCGAACGAGGCGCGTCCATGGGTTGTCGCGCCCCGGAGTGGAAACGAAGTTGAGCACGTTCGCCGGCGGGTTCTGGCAAACAGGCAGGGCGCCGCGCAGGACATCGGGAAGCTGCTCCTCCTTGCCGTCCGCAGCGGCAAGTTTGGGGGCGCCCTTCGCACTCCAACCGTTTGCATCGGCGGTGGCAAAAGCGGCGATGGCTTCCCGCGCGCCAGCGGCCCCCTCCCCGCAAAGCAGCAAGCGCCCTGCGGGCGCCGCCTCGGCCGCCACGCAGCTCAGCAGTTCGCTGCCTCCTTCCTCAGCGGGCAGCCAGGCGAAATCGATCAGGCGATTCTCGCAGAGCCGTGCGATTGCCGTGCCGGAGGTGCCGATGTCGAAAACGGTGCCCGCTTCCTCGCCGAGTGTCGCATTCGCCAACGCGCGCAGAGCCTCTCCCTGGGGGATGACGGCGCTTAGCGGAAGGCGCGCCGCTTCAATAGCGGCAAGGACTGGCTCCAGCGTGCTCTCGCGCACGGCGGCGACTGTTGCCTCGCTCTTCGCGTCTCCGGCGGAGGAGAGGACAAAGGCCGTTCGCATGGCACCGTAGTCGGTTACTGGCCAATGGCGCTCGGCCCACAGCGCCAGGAACTCGCGTGTTTCCGCAATCGACGCGTTTGGGACTTCCGTCCGCGCGCACGTTGTCCACGCTGGATGCAGCAGCACGCAGGCGGATGCGTGTCCGGCGTCCTGCGCCAGGGTGCGCGCGGCGTCGGCAATGGCCTCCTGATGGGGCGACAAGTCCGCAGTGGCCAGGTCCCATCGTTTCTTGGCGCGGGCTTGGATGCTCCATCCCGTGGCGGTGGATTGCGCGTGCACTCCCCGGAGGCCATCCGGAGCGAGTGAAAGCAGAATCAGGCTGCGCGTCTTCTTCATTCGGCGTTCCAGTAGAGAATCTTGATGGGTTGGGCAGAACGGTCGATTACGGCATTCGCCACGGCCAGGCGTTTCACGCCTTCGATGCGCGCGGTCGAGCGCACGAAAAACTGATCGGATTTGACGGTGATTTCCTCCGAGGCCTCGATGAAGTTCTCCTCGCTGATTCCCGCCACATCGAGAAGTCCGGCGATGGTCTCAAAGCTCCGTCCCTCATTGCGTGCGAGCAGGATGGCCTGAGCGCGTTGCTCGTCGATGCCAGGCACCGTCTTCAAAACCCGAACGGGCGCGGTGTTGATGTTGATGCGCCCTGCCTTTGCGGGCTCGTTGTCGATCTTGCAGAAACCGATGATCTGTTTGACTCTTTCGCGGCTGAACATGTTTTCGCGCTGCTCGCCGGAATCACCCGCATTGTTCTGGGTGCTCTGTGGGGCTTCTTGATTCGTGTTGCCGGACGTGTCGGAGCTTTCCTGCTCGCCATTCTGCTGTGACTCGTCCGTCTTCTCTTCTTCCTTCTTGGGCTTCTTCACCTTGAGCAACTCACCGACTTTCTCGAACCGTGACGAGTCCCGGTGCTCAACAATGGCTTTCGCCTCTTCATCGGTCAGCGACGGAATCGAAGCCTTCAATTCCTCCTCGGACGCCTCATTGATGTTCACGCGGTCCTTGCCGTCGGCGGTCTTGTTCATGTCGTTCGACCAAACCGTGACGTAGGGAAGAATGCCCCGGTCCAGCACGCCGTCGCGGTTGTCGTTGGGGGGATTCGCATCGCCGTCGTCTTCGGCGGGATCGAGGATGCCGTTGCTATTCAGATCCTCGCCCCACAGGACGGTGGGATCGAAGGCGTTGAGCAGTTGCAGTTCGACAACGGTGTCGAGCGGTCTGTCTTTCGCCGGATGGGGATTTTCGGGGAGTGCCCGGTAGGTGGAGGATTCCGCGCCGAGCGGATTCGTCTCGGCGTCACCGTCCTGCCAATCGAGAAGTGCGTCGATCTGCTCGGGCGTGAGGCCACCGAGCGTTTGCAGCTTCTCGCGCGTTGCCGTGCGCAGGTTCAGCTTCGAGGCCTCGTCCTCGATTCCGGGGCGGTGTCCGCTCGATTCCACATTCGCGTCGAAAGCATCGAGCGTGTAGGTCCCCGCTCCCAAAGTCACGTTCTGAAACTCACTCTCGGAAAAGTACCACGCATCGGCGGACGAATCGACGCCTCGCGTATCCATGCTGAGAACCGCGATCGCGTGCTCGACGCCACCTTCCGCGATGGCCTGCAGCTCGGCCGCGTCGGCCGCGTTCGCGGCAACCCGCGCGTTCGTGGAAACCGTGATGGCGAAATTCGTCAGGATGATCGACAGGAGCACGAGCACCCACAGCACAATCAGCAGCGCTGCGCCCTTGTGGGCGCGCCCTCTCCGCTGTGCTGTCGGTTGCCGTTGCATCATCCGTCCATCATGCGCGTCAGCGCGTTTTGATTTCGATCAACCGCCCAAACGCCACGGCGTTTTCTTCCGCCGAAAAATCGTAGAGAACAAGATCGACGCGCACTGCCTTGGGCAGCGTCTCCTCTTCCCACTCGTCAAGGAACTCGACGCCGTCGGAGTAGCGCACGTTGAAGCTCGCGACGTTCGGGGCGATTTCCTCGATGGTGCCCTCGATCTGCTCGTCGTCGAAGGCGAACGGCTTGCGGCGCATCAGGAGCGCGGGCTCGCCCGTCTTGTCGCTGACGTCCAGATAGAACTCGAACGCGGCGAGATCGGTGGATCCGGGGCGGCTGGGAATGTAACGCGAGCCGGTGCTTGAGAGCATCAGGCGGTCGGCGCTTTGCTCCGTCCCTTCGATCACGCCACTCGTTCCCATAAAGACCACGCCGGTTTCCGAATTGGGTGGAAGGGCCGCTTCAACCTGACGGGCGATCACGTCGAGCGCCGCCCGCGCGATCTGCGTGTTGCGCCCCTGGACACGGCCGCTGTCCCAGGCACGCGCTGCCGTCAGATAGGCGGCATAGGACGCGCCGATGATCAGCGACGTGACAATCAGCGCGAGCAGAAGCTCGATCAGGCTCAGGCCGCGCGCATGCGTTGTCGTTGCCAGGCGCCGCATCATCGCTCCGCCATCAGGGATTCGACTGTGTGCTCGCGGAGTGCCCGTCCGTCCGACCACGAGAGTGTGACGCGGACGTGCGAAAGGCCGGCGACGTCTGTTTCCGTCACCTCGTAGGAGTATTCGAAGCCGGTGCTGAAGCCTTCGAGTTTGCCGCTGCCCGTCGTTTTGTCGAGCGTTGTGCTCGTGCGGATTTCCGCCAGGATGTCGCGCCCCAGCATCGCCGCACGCGTCGTGTCCTCGGCCAGTTTTGCCGTGCGCGCCTGATAGGCGACGGACTCGATGATGCCCACAATGGCGATGGCGAAAATCGCCAGCGCCAGCAGCACTTCGAGCAGCGTGAACGCCTGTTGCCGCCGTACCGTCACAGGGTTTCCTCGGTGATGTCGAAGTCGAAAATCCGCACGCTGGCGGTCACGGGTGACAGGATGATCGTCCAGCGGCCGCCGTCGTTCGTTGCCAGCACCAGCGTCGCGCGATCCGCGGTGCCGTCCGGCCGGAACTCGATGTAGGGCGTGTCGAGCGCGTCCTCGGGGAGTCCCTGAACTTCATGCCACGGGATCAGCGCCGTGTCTTCCAGGCGAAAGTCCGTCATGCGCGAAGAACGAAACGCGGCGAAAACACCGGGGTTTTCGAGCGGTTCCGGCTCCCATGTCAGCCAGAAGCGCCCTGCCTGTGGCGAGAAGTTGAGGCGGAACGTCTGGCCCTCGGCGGCGGCCATGCTCGCCGCGAGCGTCATCATGTTCGTTACGCGCGTCACGGCTCCGCGGCTTTCCGCGCGCGTCCAACTCGATTGCAGCACCGGCACCATCATCCCCGCGAGGACAACAATGATCGCGACCACGATCAGCAGTTCGATCAGGGTGAAGCCGCTTTGCGGGCGCTTGCTCACGTTGCTGTCCTCCTTTCGCGGGGTCGTGTTTGCGGTGCCGCTCTGCTATTCCTCTTCCGACCAGTTCGTGATGTCGGCGTCCACTCCCTCGCCGCCGCTCTTGCCGTCGGCACCAAGCGAGAGAAGATCGTAGCCCTGCTCGTTGTACTCTCCCGGGTAGATGTAGACATACGCGCGGTCCCACGGGTCTTTCTCGAGGCGCTTGAGGTACGGCCCCTTCCAACGATCGGCGTCTTCGGAATCCGGCGCCTTGACGAGCGCTTCGAGGCCTTCCTCTTCCTCGGGGAAGCGGCGCATATCCAGGCGGAACGTTTCGAGTGCCGTTTCGATTGTGCCGATGTCCGCCTTGGCGCGGGCCACGCGGGCCTCATCCGGCTTGCCGCTCAGCGACAATACCACCGCTGCCGCCAGTGTCGCGATGATGATGACGACCACGAGAATTTCGATCAGCGTAAAGCCACGCCGGCGTCTTGGCAGTTGGGTGCGATTGCGTTTCATGGGCATTTCGCCTTCCTATCCGAGTGTCTGATTGATCTGCGAAATCGGCAGCAACATGGCCAGCGCGATGAACCCCACGATTCCCGCCAGCAGCAGGATCAACAACGGGGACAACAGGCTGATGCCCACCTTCATCGTCTGGCGCGTTTCCAACTCATAGATGTCGGCCACCTTGACGAGCATCTCGTCGAGGTGCCCTGAATCCTCTCCCGCCGCGATCATGTACTTCACCATGTCCGGAAACAGCGTCTCGTGGTGAAGACTCCGCGCGAGCGACTCGCCCTTGCGCACGCGGTCCTTCACGCGCTGCACGGCCTGCGTCAGCACCCTGTTGCCGAGCACGCGATCGACAACGTCGAGCCCTTCCATCAGCGGGACGCCGCCACTCAGCAGAGCGCCGAGCGAACGCGCGAAGCGCGCGATCGTGGCCTTTGCGATCAGCGATCCCAGCAGCGGAACGCGCAGCTTGAACGCATCCAGGGCAAGGCGCCCCCGCTCTGTCCTGCGAAGTCGAACGTAGCCGATCAGTGCCACCACCACGGCGCCCAGCAGTACCCAGCCATACGAGGAAAAGGCGTCGCTGATTCCCAGGAGCAGGCGCGTCGGCATGGGGAGCGCCGCCTCCATGCCCTCGAACAGCGTGGAAAGGCGCGGAATCACCGTCGTCAGAAGGATCACCACCGTCGCCAGCGCCACGAGCATCACGATGACCGGGTACGCCAGCGCCGTCACGACTTCCGTTTTCAGTTCGTTGTCGCGCTGCGTGAAATCGGCGACCTGCTCCAGCACGGGAGCCAGGATGCCGCCCGATTCGCCCACCTTCGCCATGCTCACCATCAGTTCGGGGAAGACCCCGGGATGCATGGCGAGCGCGTCGGAAAAACTGCGGCCGCCTCGCACGGCTTCCGTCACGGCTTCGAGGATCTCGCGGAACTCGCGCTGCGACGTTTGGCGCGAGATCGCCGCCATGCTCTCCATCAGTGGAATCCCCGAGGCCAGCAGCGTCGCCAGCCTGCGGTAGAAGAGCACCAGGTCGCCACTCGACACGACGGGCAGGAAGAAGAACACGCGCCGCCACTCCAGCCGCGTGGCCTGCCGTGCCGCTTCGATCTGCGTCACGAACAGGTGCTGGGCCAGCAGGTGGTCCAGCGCCGCTTCGCGCGTCGGGGACTCCTGCGTCCCCGTCACCTTTTTTCCGGTGCCGTCGAGTGCGTGGTAGGAAAACGTCGCCATGTGTCAGTCGTCCCATGCCTCGGCGACGATGCTGCCGTCCGAGCGGTCGCGCTGCGTCTGTCGCAGGACTTCCGCGAACGTTGTCGTCGCGCTTGCAATCTTTCGCCAACCGTCCTCGCGCATGGTTGTCATTCTTCCCTTGGCCGCGTCCTTGATCAAATGGCTCGACTCGCTCTTGACGATCAGATGGCGCAGGTCGTCATCGATTTCCAGCAACTCGAAGATTCCCATCCGGCCGACGTACCCGCGTTCCTTGCAGGCTTCGCATCCCACCGGACGGCAGAAAGCCGCGCCCGCCGCGTCCTCGCGCGTCTTCCCAAACTGGGCGAAGAGCTCCTCGTCCGGCTCGAATGGCTGGCGGCAGGCGGGGCACAGGCGCCTGACGAGGCGCTGGGCCAGAACCCCCTGCAGCGACGAGGCGATCAGGTATGGCTCCACGCCCATGTCGAGCAGACGCGTCACAGCGCTCGCCGCGTCGTTGGTGTGCAGCGTGCTGAAGATCAGGTGCCCGGTCAGGGCGCTGCGGATGGCGATCTCCGCCGTTTCCACGTCGCGGATTTCGCCGACGAGCAGGATGTCGGGATCGAGACGCAGGATCGAACGCAACCCCGTGGCGAACGTCACGCCGCGCGCCGGACGCACGGGGATCTGGTTGATCCCGTCGAGCTGGTACTCAACGGGGTCCTCGATCGTGATGATCTTCTTCTCCGGCGTGAAGATGTGATTGAGCACGGCGTACAGCGTCGTGGTCTTGCCCGATCCCGTGGGGCCGCACACCAGGACGATTCCGAAGCTGCGGTTCATCATCGGCTCGAAGCGCGCGCGCGTTTCGTCCTGGAGGCCGAGTTCCTCCATGCTGAGCAGGATCGACGTCTTGTTCAACAGACGCATGACGACGCCTTCGCCGAAGATCGTCGGCACCGTTGCCACGCGGATGTCCACCTGGCCGCTGGGCATGTTGATGCGAATGTAGCCGTCCTGGGGAACGTGGCGCTTGGCGATGTCCATCCCCGCCATGATCTTGATGCGCGAGACGATGGCCGGCTGCAAGTGCTTGGGCGGGGGCGGGACTTCCTGCAGGATGCCATCGACGCGGTACTTGATGCGCATCTCCCGCTCGAACGGCTCGACGTGGATGTCCGAGGCTCCCTCTTCGATGGCCTCGGAGATAATCAGGTTCACCAGGTTGATCAGTGTCGGCTCGCTCGCCTTTTCCTGCAGGTCGTGGATGAAGTACTCCTCCTGCGCGGGGGCGTCGTCGTTGTCCTTCCTCATGCCCGCGACCAGTTTCTCCACGGTCACGTCGTAGTGCTCCTCCAGGGCAGCCAGCAGGTCCTTGCGCCGCGCCAGCACCGGCCGCACCTGGCATCCCGTGGCAAACCGCACGTCGTCGAACATGCGCAGATTGCCCGGATTCAGGCACGCGAGCGTCAGCATCCCGCCGCTCCTGGCGACGGGAATGCACCGATGGCGCTGCGCCACCGAGGCCGGGAGCAGCGCCAGCGCCTCGCGGGAAGGCGGGTCTTCCTTCAGGGAAACAAGGGGAAGGGCAAAGCGCTCGGCCAGCACCTCGGCCACGCGGTCCGTATCGGCCAGCCCCGAATCCAGCAGGGCATCCACGAACGCCGTATTGCCGTTGGGCGAATTCTCGGCGAGCTGGCGCAGGTTCCCCTCCGTCAGCAGGCCATGCCCCACCAACACCTCGGCGAGAGGATGCGTAAGAAACTTTTCCCCCATAACGACATGACCCCGTGCACGTTGATTCCACGCATGGCTGACGAAATGCGCCCCACATTCCGCCGCGCTTTCCAAGTCCTCCGCTGGCGGCGCTCGCAGAAAACTGCCGCGCAAAACGCCTTTCAATCAATACACAACGCGGGAACCAATATTCTTGGACGCTTTAAACCCAGATTTGTTCCACATTCATGATGTTTTTTCTCTACCGAAGTGTCTCCCCGTGGCGCTTGTTCCGTGTCAAGGAGCTAAATTGATAAAAATCAAGTATTGATGAGAAGGGGAAGGAGCGGGGGCGCCTGCCCGTGGAGCGCTGACGAGGGACGAAATCTCCTGCTCCGCCCCGCAAACCGGCTGATTCCCTTCGTCTTCCACGATTCATGTCCCGTGAAAACGCGGTTGGCCATTTGCTCCTTGTCGCCGTTCGGGGCTCCTCGTCTACTCGCCGCGCAACGAACCCGCTCTTTTGGAGTAACCTTCCCGCATGGCCGCCCGCAATCGACGCCGACAGCAACCCGCCACTCCCCGCGCAGGGCGGTGGCGTGCCTGGATGGCGGCGTGCCTGCCTCCTTTCGGCGAACTGCGCGCCCGCCCGGGGCTTCTTCTCTGGCCCCTGCTTTCGGTCCTCCTGTTGCGGCTTTGCCATCCTCCGTTGGCCCTTTGGCCGCTGGGCTTTGTTGCCCTCGTGCCCTGGCTCTGGAGCTTGCGCGGCACAACTCCCCGCGTGGCGTTCTGGTCTTCCTGGCTTTTTGGATCCCTGCATTTTTTCACAGTGTTCGCGTGGCTGGCTGTCTTGCGCCAGTTCAACCCCTTCATTTTTCTCGGGATTCCGTTGGTGGCGCTGTTCCAGGGCTTCTTCATCGGCGTTTCGGGAGCGGGAATGGTCTTCTTCGGCAAGCGCATGGCGCTGACCCCCGCGTTTCTCTTGTCGATTGCCTGGTGGTGCGGCTGGGAGTGGTTCCGTTCCGTGGGGGCGCTGGGGCTCCCCTATGCCCTTCTGGGGCACTCGGTGCGCAGCTTCCTTGCGCTGACCCAGATTACGTCGCTGGGCGGTGTTGTGCTGCTCTCGGGGCTGGTTCTCGCCGTCAACCTCTGCGTGATGGAGGCCACTGTTTGCCTGATCCGCCGCATTGCCGATCCACTGGCGATGGTGCGCTGGGCGGTCGTTGGGGGCGTGCTTGTGGCTGCGGTCATCTGGGGGAGCGCCGTGCGGTCGGCGACGGCCCGGGCGGAAGCCGCCGGGATTCCGCTGCGCGTCGCGTTGCTCCAGCCCAACGTTCCGCAGTCCGAGAAATTCGCCTCCTACGCCGATCCCGACGCCGCCGTGCGCGAGGAACTCCAGACGCGGCAGGCCGTACGCCTGTTTGGCATGCTCGATGCCCTGGAGCCCGGAGCGCACGACCTCATCGTGACGCCCGAGTCGGCCCTTACCCAGCCGTTCTTCGATCTCGACATGGAGGAGGACCTCCAGCGCGAAGTGCGCGAGCGCGCCAACCTTCTGCGTGCTCCCCTGATCGTCAGCGCCGCCGACAACGTCTTCCGCCGCGCGGACGGCTCGCGCACCGAACGCCTCGACGACGCGGTGGGGGAGGGGGGCTTCTACGACTACAACTCCTACAACGCTCTCTATCTCGTGCGACCCGGCGAGACCGAACTGCTGCGCAAGGGCGACTATCGCAAGATTCAACTGATGCCTTTTGGCGAGACGCTTCCCTACTTCGATCTCATCCCGGGCTTGCAGGAAAAGATCGTCCAGATCGGTTCCTTTCTGCGTGGCGACCGCAACCAGCCTCCCCTGTGGATCACGTTGCCCGCCGATGCGACGCGTGCGGACTCCGAGCCCATCGCGGTTCACCTTGGGCCAACCATCTGTTTCGAGGACATGTTCCCGCCCCTGCACAATCGTCTCGCACGACGCGGCGTCCACCTGTTCGTCAACATCACCAACAACGCCTGGTTCGATCCTTCGTTGGGGAGCGTCTTTCACTTCGAGTACGCGCGCCTTCGCTGTGCCGAGACGCGGCGGCCCATGGTGCTGTGCACGAACTCGGGCGTCACCGCTGTCATTTCGGGAACGGGCGAGATCCTCGAGCGCCTGCCCCTGCGCGAAGAGGGCGTCCTCTCCACAACCGTTCAGGTGCCTGCCGAGCCTTCGCCAACGCTCTACGCGCGCCTGGGCGACTGGTTCGGTTTGCTGGCCTTCCTTTCCTCATGGGCGGTGTTGGTGTTGTTGTGGCGCCGCCGGACGGCCGATCCGCGTGCAGACGCACCAGAAGCCGCCTCCAATGTCCCGGCCTCGACACCCGGATGATGCTTGCGGTTCCGCGATGATGGGGTGACGGTTCAACTCGTTTGCTTCAGGGCAGAAGTTGAGGCCTCCTGCAGGGAACCTCGAAGAGGCCGCATCAAGGACCACACGGCAGATGTTGCAGCGTCAGCGTCGAATTCTCGGAGTGCCTCCCCTCGGGTTTGCCGCCGCCATTGCCGTTGCGCTGACCATGCTGGGCGCTTCGCTCGTCGTCGACCGCTGGCTCGCCTCCCTGGGTGATCAGTGGACGCGCAACCAGCTTGAATCCAGCTCCCTGCGCGCTGCCAATCAGATCGAGCAGGAGTTTGTCCAGCGCGAGCGTTTTGCCGCTGCCTGGGTGCACGAGTGGGGTGACCACGGCCACAAATGGGAGGCCGACCCCGTCACCTTCTTCGCTGCTCTCCAGGGCACGGGGACGGAGACACTGTTCAGTCACGCCTTCTTGTACGACCGGTTGCGTTCTTCCGATTCCCACGAGATTTTTCCCGATATCGCAACACCGCTCGATCCCGCTCATCTGGCGCTTATCCCGGGAATCGAAGCGGCCTTTGCCCCCGGTGTCGCCACCGCTCCCCTCGAGCCAGTGTGGATTCTCCCCAGCGATGCCAAGGGAAGCCAGATGGCCTGGCGCGTTTCGCCTCTTGAAGAAGGGCGCTTTCTCGTCGCCGGATTTCCGTTGGCAGCCCGCTCGGAGCGCCTGCTCGCCTCCTATCAGAACGAGCAGATCGGCACCGAACTCGTATATGGCCAGAGGCGCGTTGCCGGGTCCGCCAACGGAGCTGACGAAGCGCGCGGCGCTTCCGTGACATTGCCCATCCGCGCCGGCCGTATGGGCAGCATCCCTCTCGAACTGACCCTGTATTCCTCGGCCGCCCGCGAATCCTCGCTTCTCTCCTCCGTCCGCCGCATCATCGTGGCTGGTGGCGTGATGCTGGCTCTGGCACTCGGCAGTCTCACCATTGGCTGGGCGCGCAGCTCCACGCTCTTCTCCGTCACCAAGCGCAAGCACCGGCTTATTCACGACCGCTCGCCCTTGTACTACCACGCTGTTGGTCTCGATTGGCGCGTGCGCGACGTCAACCTCACCGAGTGCGAGGCGCTTGGGTATCCTTACGAGGTTCTCGTGGGAATGCCCATCAGCGAGATCAGCCCCGAGGGAGCCGCCTTGATAGAGGACTTGGACAAGTCCGGGGCAGTCACTTCCCAGCAGGCGAACGTCACGTATCGCACGCGCACAGGCGAGCTGCGCGATGTTGCCGTCACCGTCCTGCTCGATCGGGAGGAGGAAAAGGGCGAAACCCGCTGGCTGATGCTGGCACAGGACGTGACCGAGCACCTGCGCGCCGAGCGCGAGAACCTTGTTTCGCAGCAACGCCTTCAGCAACTGACGCACGCCGTGGAGAGCCTTGAGGAGGGCCTTCTTCTTCTCGATGGCGAAGGCCGCGTTTCGCACACCAATCCGGCGGCAAAGCGCCTGCTCGACCCCACGGAGCGCGGCCTTGATGGGCTTGCCGTTTCGGAACTCATCCCCCCCTCGCCCTCAGAGCCCGACGCTTGGAAGGCCATCCGCGAGGCCGTCGCGAACGGCCTGCCCTGGTCGCGCGAAATTCGTCCGCAGGCGGGAAGCCCGGCGAACATGGTGATCGCCATCACCTTCGCCGGGGAAAGCCGGGACGAGTCGGGGACCTCCAGCTTGCTCCTTCTCGCGCGCGATATCACACGCGAACGGGCGCTGCGCGAGCGCCTGGAATCCTCGCAGCGCAAGTACCAGACAATCTTTGATCAGGCCCCCACCGGCATTCTTGCCATCGACCGCATGGGCAACCTGCTCGACGCCAACCCGTTTTATCGCCACGTGATCGCGCCGCTCCTCGCAACGCCCACGGACACGGGGGGCTTTTCGCTGATCCGCCACGAAGCATTCGTTCGCGCCGGTGCCGCGGATGCGCTGAACACGCTCAACAGCGGCGGCGAGGTCATGCTCGACTCCGTCCCTGTTTTTGATGAGGAAGGTTCGCTTCTCGTGGCTCTCTCCCTGCGGGGCATTCCCGAGTCCGACTCCGACGGCAGGATCCGGCGCTCGTTCCTGTTTGTCGAGGATGTGACCAGTGCCTACGCGTTGCGCTTGCAGCAGGAACGGCGCGCCAGCGATCTCGAAGACGAAAAGGACCGTGCCCTGGAGGCCAGCCGCCTCAAGAGTCAGTTTCTCGCCACCATCTCCCACGAACTGCGCACTCCCCTCAACGCCATCATCGGATTCTCGCAGATTGTTGCCCGCAAGAGCGCCGAGGCACTGGAGCCTCGCCAGCTCGAAAACGTCCGCAAAATCGAGGACTCCGGTCTCAAGCTCCTGCGCCTCGTCAACGACCTGCTCGACATCAGCCGCATCGAGGCCGGGCACGTTGAAATCAAGTACGAGAACATCGAACTCGACGCTTTCCTCGCCAGCCTGCGCGACGAAGTTGCCCCCCTCATGGAGCCCAACGGCAATACACTCGTATTCGATGTCCCCTCCGGCATTGGCCGCATGGAGACCGATGCCTTCCGGCTTCACCAGGTTCTGCTCAATCTTCTCGGCAATGCCGCGAAGTTCACGCACGGCGGCACGGTGCGTCTGTTTCTCGAAGTATCTCGTTCCGGACCGGAAGGAGCCGAGTGGCTCTCCTTCACCGTGGAGGATACGGGCCCGGGCATTCCGGACGACAAAAAGGACGCGATTTTCGAGGAATTCTACCAGGTGGATGGCTCATCCACTCGGCGCTATGCAGGCACGGGGCTCGGCTTGGCCATCTCACGGCGGCTGGTGCTCATCATGGACGGCGAGATCCGCGTGGAGTCCGAAGAAGGCAAGGGCGCGCGCTTTATCGTGAAGCTGCCCCGCAGCCGCCATCGCCGTTCCTCCTCGCACGAATCCATCACGCGCCTTCTCTTTCCCTGAGACCGCAACCAAAGAAAAAGGCCGCGCACGGGGCGCGGCCTTCAGTTCACGGCAAGCACTGCCCGGTCAGTTCGGTGGGAACATCAGGTGGCAAATCCCGACGGCTGCCAGTATGCCCGCCAGATCCGCCGTCAGGCCGGCGACCATTGCATGGCGAATCTTGCGGATGCCCACGGAACCGAAGTAGAGCGCGATGATGTAGAACGTCGTGTCCGTTGCACCGAACATCGTCGAGGCCACGCGCGCCTCGAATGAGTCGGGCGCATTGGCGATGACCTCGGCGGCCAACCCGAGCGATCCCGAGCCCGAAAGCGGCTTCATGAGCGCCACGGGCAGCGTCTCGGGCGGCATGCCGATCAGATTGGTGAACGGCGACAGGAGGCCCGCCAGCGAGTCCAGCGCGCCTGACGCGCGGAATACGCCGATCGCCACGAGAATCGCCACGATGTACGGCAGGATTTTCAGGAAGATCTCCCACCCTTCCTTACCGCCTTCCACGAAAGACTCGTAGAGGCGGATGCGCTTGAGCATCGCATAGCCGATGATGATGAGAAAGATCATCGGAATCGTGTAGGCCGAGATCAGATTGACGGTTTTCACGAAAAAATCCATTATTCCTTCTCCTCGCTGCTGGCGTTGTCAGCCGCGTCGTGCGGTTCGATTTTCTCTTCTTTTATGGCGTTCTCGAACGAGAACATCGGCAGCTTCGAAAGCGTTTTGACCATGATAATGGCGGTGATCGTCGAGACGGCACCAGCAACCATGCACGTTCCGATGATCTCGAACGGATCGCTGCAATTCGCTGCCTTGCGAATTCCGATCAGCGTGGTTGGCAGCAGCGCAAATCCCGCCGTGTTATAGCCCAGCAGCATGATCTGCGAGTCGGTCGCCACCCTCTTATAGGGATTCAGCTTCTGCAATTCCTCCATGGCCTTGAGCCCGAAGGGAGTCGCCGCGTTGCCCAATCCCAGAATCGTCGTGGTAACGTTCATCAGGATTGCGCCGTTTGCGGGATGATTTTCGGGCACTTGGGGGAAAAGGAACCGGATGATCGGATAGAATACCTTGGCCACGAGCTGCACAATGCCCGCGTCTTCGCCGACTTTCATCAGCCCCAGGAACAGCACCATCACCGCGACAAGTCCAAAGGCGATCTCGAACCCCGTCTCCGCATAATTGAACGCTGCGTCAGTGAACGTCTGAACATTGCGGAGATTGCCAGAGGAAACGGGCGTTTCCCCGATCCGTACTTCGTATGCCCCGTATTCCGCGATGTCCCACTCCACGGTGAAACCGCCAGTGTACGACGCAATGGATTCCACGACCACCACCGGGTCGCCTTCCGCTGCGGGCTCGGGTTGTTCCTCCGCCACTCTCAGCGAACTGCCGTTGTACTCCAGTGCCACGGCCAGATCATGCGTCTCGTCTTCCTTGTCGGTCCATGCCACCGTCATCGTGTTGATGCCGGGTTCGAGCTCTGCCACCGGGATCGGAGTCTTCTCCTTCACCACCTGCTGACCAAAACACGCAAAGAACGCGATGAGGATCATCGCGCCCCAGATCGTATTGATATTCAGAACGTAGCGGAACAAGCCGCCAATGATTTTCATGGTGCTACCTCCCTGGGCCACGGATGGGTGTGCATGGAATGTCCTCCTTGCGAATGAGTCTTTGTCAAAGTGCCAGCCCGTGCTGCGCAAAGACGTGGGGCTGCCTTGTTGGAGCATGACAACGGTACATCCCGCGTTTCTGCTCGCGGGGCTACCGCTTCAACTGGAAAAAAGCAGGAGAAGATGGCGAAAGACGACCCGGGTTTCCCCGGGAACTCACGATGCCGTGTTCAGCGCAATGGGGCTTCTCCCGTTCCCCACTTCATACAAACGTCCTTCCTCCAGAATGGGAAACTCCAGGTCGCGTTCGTGGTAGGCGTCGGGCACGTGAATCAGCACGATCTTGCGGCGCACGCTCTCGTCCAGCGCCTGGAGCTTGTCCAGCGCCGCGTGGCCGGTGCCCTCGCCTGCCTCGTGAACAATCAGGTCCGACGAGGCCAGGAACTCCAGATGTTCCGTCTCGAAGGGCGAATCGGCACTGTAGCCCAGCGTCACGCCACCAAATGACGCCCGGAATCCAAAGCAGGGAACGGGATGCCGGGTGCGGCGAATCGCGAACTCCACCCCGGGGGCATCCTCTCCGGCGAGCCGGTGCACCTCTCCCGGCTCCCAGCAATGCGGGAGGAAATAGTCCTCGAGTGATCGCGCCACGTGCCTGCCCGTCTTCGGGTCCACCCCCTCGGCCATCACGGCATGAAGACGCCTCTCCCACAATGGAGCCAGGTTCTCCGGCAGCAGGTACAAATGCCCAGGCTGTTTCCCCGGCAGAACGTAGCGGCGGAAGAACCCGTACTCTTCGAGTCCGTTGCAGTGATCCCCGTGCAGATGCGTCAGCACGAGGTGATCGATGGCGTCCAGATCGACCGAAAGGCCCGCGCGATTTCCGGCATCGTGGAGCACGCGCCGGAAGGGGGCAGGGCAGTCGATTGCGACGAACTGCCCCCCCGCAATCAGCAGGAAACTGCTGTTGAAAAAGCGGCGCGTGAACGCATTGCCGATTCCCAGAACCAGCAGGTAGAGCCGTTGAGGATCCAGATCGGCCAGTTCAGGCGCAGAGGTCACACGGCTCTCCTTGAGCTTTCAGCTTGGAGGCAACCATGACGCTGCGGCAGGAGAGTGGCAACCCGGAAGAATAACGGTTTCCCCAAAAGAAGTGCAGTCTGCTTTGCCATGTCGCTATCTCCAGAGCGGGAAACGGAACCGCCCGGAAAAGAAGAGACCGCGGCTGGCGTGCCGCGGTCTCCGAATCCTGCCCCTCGCAGGGCGTCCATGCCGCGTTTCGATCAGCCGAAACCGACGTTCAAATCGCGCATTACGAGTCCGCTCGGGATCTTCGGATGAAAATCCACCGAGTTGTGCGGCAGCAGCTCGCCGTTCTCCGCCACCGCCAGGGCATCGTCCTTCGACAACGGGTTCATGAAGAAGCCCACGCAGCCCTTGCGCTTCTTCAGCAACTCCAAGGCCGCCTGGATGTCCTTGCGATAGAAGATGTCGTCCTCGTCCAGTTCCATCTCGGGGTTGCCGATCCATCCCCGCGAGATGATGTACTGATGAAGGATCACCGGGTCCATCTGCTTGAGAGCGTCGGACATGGTTTCCTCCTCGATCATCTCGTTGAGGTCCGCGTCCTTCTTCAGCGTCAGTTGCCACGAGCGTCCGTTGGGCAGCGTCATGACAAAGCGGGTCTTTGCCTGGCGGTTGGGCTTCACCTTCTCCAGGATCTGCTGCTCCGCCTTCTCGATGTCCTTCAGGTTGAGCTTGAATTCCGAGACGGTGAAGAACTCCTCGAGGTCCTCGATGACCTCGTCGATCTCGATCTCCAAGCCAAGTTCACGGGCCAGGACGCGGTGGATCGGCCTGGTATAGAGAGTGTCCTCTTCGGCGCGCTGCATGTACATCAGCACGAAATCGTAGGGCTGGCGGCCATCGCGGCGTCCCGTCATCTCCCGCATTTCGTCGCGGTACTTCAGGGCCGTTTCATAGCGATGATGCCCGTGCGCAATGAACAGGCGCAGCGGCTTCATTGCCTCGTGGATGCGCAGGATTGGATCCTTCTTGTGCATCAGCCAGAGGCGGTGGGTAATGCCGTCCGGCGACTTGAATTCCTCTTCCGGCGCGCTTTTTCCGATGACTTCCTTCAGCACGGCGTCGATGCCGCCTTCCGGGTCGCGGTAGAGCATGTACAGGGGGCTGTCGTTGACCTGCATCGTGCGGAGCAGCTTCAGGCGGTCGGCTTTGGGGCCCTCGTGCGTCTGTTCGAACGCGCGGGTCTTGCCGCTGCGGAAATCCTGGAGCTTCACGAGTGCAAAGAACCCGAGACGCTTGACGGGCTCGGTGCCGCCTTCGGGAACAAATTCCTGTTCGTAGATATAGAAGCACTTGCGGTGCTCGTCGGCCAAAATGCCGGCGGCCTTCCATTCGCGGTAGCATTCCGCGGAACGCGAATAGCGATTGTTGGAATCGTCGTCACTGGGCGCTTCGTGCCCGAGGGTCAGGCGAATCACATTCCGCCCGTCGCGCTCGTGCAGTTCTTTTTGCAGTGCGGGACCAATATCGTCGAAGGGAGGCGCAATCGCGTCGCCCAGATTGATTCCGTGTTCCTTGGTTGCGTACCGGGTACCGGCGAAGGGCCAAACTTCAGCCATAAGATTTCCGTTCCTTAGGGGCGCATTTTTTGGGTGGAAGGCGTGTCTTTGGGGGTCCTGGCCAACCCTCCCTGCGAAGGGCGCGAAGGGTGCCGGAAGGGTTGTTGGCCTGTCAATGCCTGTTGGCCCCTTCATGTGAAGGGCAATTCTCCGCCTCGCACATGCTCAGGCGCTGCGCCGCCTGCCCATCAGATAGCGCGGACGCCCTTCCAGATCGCGTTCCATCCGCCTCTCATCGAACAAACCTGCTTCCTTCAAAATCGACAGTGCCCCTTCTTCCTGATCCTCGCCCAACTCTGCCACGATCCATCCGCCTGGCACCAGGCGCGATGAACAGCCCGCAATAATCTCTCGCAGCGCATCAAGGCCGTCCGCGCCGCCATCGAGCGCCGGCATCGGATCGTGCTCGCGCACCTCGGGTTCGAGCCCCGCGATTTCCGCCTGCGCAATATAGGGCGGATTCGTCGCGATCAGGTGCACCACCCCCTCGTAGCCCGCGAATCCGGAACCGTGCCGAAAAGTGACGCGTGACTGCACGTGATGCTCGCCGGCGTTGTGGCGTGCCGTCTTCAAGGCATCCTCGCTGACATCCGACGCAATCACGTCGGCCTTCGTCACCTCCGCCGCGATCGTCACCGCAATGCAGCCGCTCCCCGTCCCCACGTCAAAGACAACGGGGCGTTCCACACGCAGCGCACCCTCTGACTCCAACAGCGCCACGGCACGATCCACAACGCCTTCCGTTTCCGGGCGCGGCACGAAGACCGCCGGAGTCACGCGGAACGCGCGTCCGTAGAACTCCTTGCTCCCCAGCAGGCGCGCCACCGGCACGCGGCGCTGCCCACGTTCCAGCAGGATGTCGCGATAGGCCGACACCTCCAGCTCGGTCAGTGGCTTGTGCCAGTCCATGTACAGACGCAGGCGATTGCATCCCAGCACATGGGCCAGCAGCAGCTCGGCATCCAGACGCGGGGAATCCACCCCCTTCTTGCCCAGCCACTCGGCCGAACGAATCACCAGGTCGCCCACGTTGCTCATCGCCATGCGCGCACGTGCCTCCATTGGCCCGTTAGCTCTCCCTCGCCCCGCTCAGGCCGCAAGCCGCGATTCAGACTTGACGCTGCTGCTCCTGTCTCGCAGCTCTTCGCCCTACTGACCAGCAACGCACGGAGGCCGATCCCGTGATTGAGGATGCAGCGTACCAACTGCGGCTCGTCCGCGAGATGCTCGAAGCTCCCGAGGAGGCGCACCGTCTCACCGGACTGCCGACGGATGAGCGCCGCGTCCTGCGAACCCTCGCAGCCATCTGGGGCTTTGAACCCAGTGAGACAGACATCCAGTTTCACGCCGTGATGTACGACAAATTCCAGCACGGCATGGCCTCCCACAAATAAGCAGAAAACCGCCCCCCGGATTGGGAAGCGGTCGGTGTGTCGTTCTTCACGCGATTCAGCCTCAGGCGGGCGAAGCCGACTGCTCGGCCTTGCGTGCGTCCTCGGTGAGAGGCGTGGACAGATAGCGCTCCGTCGCCGAGCATCCGATCGTCACGATCAGCTTGCCCGCGTTCTCGCTGCGCTTGGCCACGCGGATGGCAGCCACCACGTTCGAACCCGTCGAGATGCCCGCGGGAATACCCTCTTCCATGCAGATGCGGCGGGCCATCGTGAAGGCCTCGTCGTTGCTCACCTGAAGAACTTCATCCAGAATCTGGGTGTGGAGGTTGGCCGGAATGAAACCGGCGCCGATGCCCTGAATCTTGTGGGGGCCGGGTTTGCCGCCACTGATGACGGGCGAATCCACAGGCTCGACCGCAAGGACTTTGACGGACGGGTTGTGTTTCTTCAGCGCCTCGCCGCAGCCGGTCACTGTGCCACCCGTGCCCACACCCGCGACGAGAATATCCACCTTGCCGTCCGTGTCGTGCCAGATTTCCTCGGCTGTCGTTTCACTGTGGATCTGGGGATTGGCCGGATTGTCGAACTGCTGGGGAACGAAGACCTTGTCCTCGCCGATTTCCTTGGCGAGCACCGCGACCTTTTCAATCGCGCCGGGCATTCCCTCGCTCCCGGGAGTCAGAACGACTTCGGCGCCCAGCATTCGCAGGAGCAGGCGGCGCTCCATGCTCATCGTGTCCGGCATCGTCAGGATCAGACGATAACCCTTGGCGGCACAGACGAACGCGAGTGCGATTCCCGTATTGCCCGAGGTCGGCTCGATCACGGTCATGCCCGGCTTCAGGCGGCCATCCTGCTCGGCCGCCGCGATCATCGCCAAGCCAATGCGGTCCTTCACCGAGGAGAGCGGGTTAAAGAACTCGCACTTCAAAGCAACTGTGCCGACACACCCTTCCGTCACACGGTTCAGCCGAATGAGAGGGGTGTTTCCAATGGTCTCGGTGATGTCGTTATAGACGCGCCCGTGCATGGTTCGTATCCTCGCTGTCTAATGTCTATCAAGTTGGTAGGAGCAAAATCTGGACCGGCCGGATAAGGACCGGCCCCGCTTTCATTCACGGGGCCGGGCGACCTTCTACTCGATTTCATCGACCAAGGGCTTCTCGGGGTCAAATGCCGATTGGTCCATGCTCTTCTCGTCGTAGCGCAACATGCGCGAAGGGATCTCGTCGATCCGCACGTCCTCGTAGGCGCCGGGTGGCACGGGTTCGCCGTTCTCGTCGATATCCTGCATCGTGGCGGCCATCTCGCGCAGCCGGCGTCTTTCCTCTGCATAGGGATCGTGTTCGGCCTGGGCACCGCCTCGGCGTCCGCCGCGTCCTTTGCGTCCGCCGCCGCGCGGTTCTCCCTGTCCTGCGCGGTTTCCCCTGTCGTCGCGATTCCCGCGATTGTCCCGGTCGCGGCCACCGCGTCCACGGCGCCGGCTATCGCCGCCGCGTCGGCGTCCGCCGCCTTCGTCGTTGTCGTCGCGGGGGAGGGGGGCGGTGCTCTCCGCGCCTTCCACTTCGATCAGGAGATAGCGGTGCGGGTCCTTGCCGAAGCTCTGCGTGGTGATGCCCGCTTCCGAGGCCAGATAGTTGTGGAGGTATTTGCGGTCGTGCGAAGGCATCGGCTTGAGCGGGATGTTCTGACGCATCTTTCTGGCGCGGCGCACCGCCTGGTCCGCGACGCGGCGCAGCAACTCCAGCCGGCGGTCGCGGTAGTCGCCCACGTCGATGTGGACCTCGGGGGCGTCCTTGTTGATCTGGGGAATCACGCGCGACATCAGGTGCTGGAAGGCCGAGAGCGTCTGGCCCTGGCGTCCGATGAAGATCGAGGCCTCGGGGCCGTCGATCACCGCCCTCAGATGGTCGCCCGAAGGAACGACCTCGACGGTTGAGCCGGGCTGGAAGCGTTCGACCAGTCCCTGGAGCCATTCCTGAATGGGAGCGATATTCTCATAGGGGCTTTCCTGGACGACGAACAGCACCGGGTCGCCGCTCAGGCGTTGGTCTTCCGGGAGTTCGGCCTCTTCGGCTTCAAGAGTCTGGAGGTCGAGTTCATCCGGTTCGTATTCTTCAATGACATGCAGTTTGGTGGCGGGAAGCTCAAGTTGAGCTGCCGCCTTTTCGAGCGCCTGCTCTTGCGAGCGCGCAACAACTTCCACCTTTTTCATCTTTGTATTTCCTGTCCCACACGATGATTCACCGGCCGGAGACGCGCTCCGGTCCGCAGTACTCATTGTTCACATACCCTCCAGCCAGGCCGGACTGTACGGGTTCTCATCCCACTGCTGAGGGTCTCCGGGCAGCGCCCGCCCTGCCCCTCTCCAGCTTTGAACTCTAAGCCGTGGCGTCGGCGGCAGGCCCGCCAGCGGAAGAAGTATCATGCATGGCCACGTAGCGCTTCGTCAATACCGTGTGACCAATCTGCCAGATATTTTGCACCGTCCAGTAAAGCATCAGCCCCGCCGGCATGTTGTACAGAATAAAGACGAAGAAGATCGGCATTAGGGCCATGATCTGGCGCTGCGTCGGGTCTGAAACATTGGAAGTCATCAACTTGGACGTGAAATACTGCGTCACGGCCATCAGGATTGGCAGGATATTCAGCGCCGTCCACCCCACAATCGGGAGCACAAAGCCCCCGAACGGAATCAGGCGGTCGGGCTGGGCCAGATCGTGAATCCACAGGAACGATTGCCCGCGAATTTCCACCGCCTGCGCCAGCAGCGCATAAAGTGCGAAGAAAATCGGCATTTGAAGCACCATCGGGAGGCACCCGCGCATCGCTCCCAGCGGGTTGATGCCGTGCTCCCGGTACAGCTTCATCATCTCCTGGCTCTTCTTCGACGGGTCGTCCTTGTACTTCTCGTTCAGCTTGTCCAGCAGCGGCTTGATGCGCTGCTGCTCGGCCATTGTCTTTGCCTGCGCCTTGATGGCCCAGTGCGACAACGGGTAGAGAAGGATCTTTACGACCAGCACAAGCACGATGATCGCCATGCCCCAGTTGCCCACCAAGCGTTCAAACAAGTGCAGCGCCCACAGCAACAGCAGTGCGATCGGCCGCAGCCAGTTCTGCCCCCAGATCATCTTGCCGAACACGATGTCGGAGAGCGGCAGCGCGTGATCTGCCATCGGCACGGTGCCGGACAGCGACTTGAGATCGTTGAAATTCTTCGGTGTCGCGATGATCTTGTAAGAGAGCGCTGTCGACTCTCCGGGCTCCAGCATCGCCTGCGGGTGGTGCAGCGTCATGGACAGCGGCGGATCGACGCCCTTGACGTCGTATTCCGGTGTCATGTTGCGGCGGCGCACTGCGTAGAGCACCATGCTGGCCGGGTTTTCCGGAGCGGGAACAAGGATGGAGGTGAAATACTTCTTCTCGATCGCCGCCCAGCCAATGTCGTTGGGGTAGCTGACGGGATCATCGTCGGCGTCCAGGGACTTGTGGCGCAATTCCCCGCCCACCGATGCCGTGCCGAGCATCTCGTCGAAGAACTGACGGGTGCCGGGGCGCGGCTGCATGAAGCCTCCCTGCCATCCGATTCCCCAGCCCTCCTCCGCGTCGCCGATGCGCGTGCGGTACTGGCCGTTCGTCACCTCCACCGTCAGATCGGTGACGTAGCTGTTCTTCTGGAAGCGGTAGGTTTTGACGACGCGAATGTCGTCAATCGTGGGCGACGTGAACTTCAGTTCGACCGTGCCGTCGTCGTGATCGGTGCGTTCGAGGTCGAAGACCTCGCGGTTGAATTTGTCAACGGTGCGCCCGGTGAACTGCAGGGGGTACTCGCGTTCGGGCGTATGTGGAACCTGCGGGACAAGGTTGACGACGTAAGTCGTTCCGGAATCGAAGTCCACGACGGGCGCCAAGTGGTCCGTCGGCTGGAGCTTCCAACTGATCGGCACTGCGCCCAGGCGGGAGACCACGATGGTCGCCACGCCCGTTTCCACGAGTTCCGCGGGTACTTCGTCCATCGAGACGGCCGGGCGCTCGGACGTCTCTGGTGCCGCATCCGTCGGGGGCGCTTCCGGGGAATCCGCCTCGCGGGGAGTCGGCGACGGTGTCGCGGCAGGCGTCTCTGCTGCCGCAACCTCAACAGTTTGGTCGCCTGCGGCCTCCCTCTTTTCCATGGCACGCCGATTCAGTATCGGCGCGATCAGGAAAAAGTAGGCGACAGTGAAGACGAGAAAGAAGGTGATCCAGCGCTTGTCCATTCAGCGATGGTGCCTTGGTGGTTGATTTGGTTGCGGGCCGTAGCCAGGCAAGACCCCGCTACGATGATGCTTTGAGCGGGCCGGGGAGTGTTCGGGAGGCCTCCCGCTGGTTGCAAGGACAAGATGCCCGCTTTCAAGCCCGCGTGTGGCAAATCCGCTCCTGCCCGAAGCTGGTACCCAGGGGGGCGAGTCTCCGCCGCCTACCACTCCGCCGCCACTTCCTCCGGAATGCCGGTATCCTCCTCTGGCATCCAGATCCACCAATGGCGGAAGTGGCGCGTCGTGAACTCGATGACAATGGCCGCGCGGCGAATCAGGCGCTTGAGGAAAACAGAAAGGAGAAAGATCGAGAGAGCGGCAAAGGGAAACGCGCAGCAAACTCCTGCGAAAGCAAGAGTTATGAACAGAAAGAAGGAGCAAAGCATCAATACCGCGTATTCCATGATAAACAGGGAGACGTCCTTGAAGAAGCGCACCACAGCCTCTTTGTTCTGCCGGTGGAACAGGCGGGCACGCACGGCGAAGCCAACCCCGAGGTTGATGATGAGGGCGTAAAGAATACCCCGGATCAGGACGATGGCGAGTGCGATGCCCAAGCCCACTGTGGCGTTCACGATGTCGCTTGGCAGGGGTGCGGTTCGGCCGAAGGTGGCGGTGGACTCGCCGACAACGAGCAGGGTGACGACGGCCAACGAACCGTATGAGATGACGTTGTAGAGGAGATTGAACAGATGCAGGTTGGCGAGCGGACGCACCGACAGGCCATAGAGCAGCGCGCCCGGTTCGAGCCGCGTTACCGCGATTTCTCCGAAAGAAACCGAGTTTTGGACCGCACTCACATGCAAAAAACCGAGAGCAGCGGAGGAGAGAAACAGCAGGGGAAAGAAGAGGAGCGAACCGAGGACGAACTGGACAACAATCAAGGCAGGGAATGATCGGGAAGCCCAGCTTGCGAGAGCGCCGATGTCCAGCATCATCATCAGGGCGAATGGCGCCAGGGTGACAAGCCATTCGCCCACGGAACCGCGCCGCCGCCCCAGCAGATAGTAGGAGAGCACGTTGTTCCGGGCGTTCTGGGGCCATACGATGCGGCCGTGAATTGTGGTCCACGCGAGACGTTCGCCCAAGCGCTGCACGAACGTCAGGGGATTGTCGCCGGGCGGTGCGACCTCACGCGCCGAGGCGACCAACGGCCTCCCCTCCGCGTCGAAGTAACCCGCCAGGCGCCGCGCGTTCGCGTCGCCCGTCTCCGGATAAATGGGCGGTTGGGGACAGACAGCAGGGGCGCTGCGCCCCAGTGGGAGCGGCGTCTCGGATGACTCGAAGGGCCTATCGCGTTTGCTCACAGTTGGGCCGGAACGAAAACCCCCGCCGATTTCCGCCGGCGGGGTTCACGTTGAGAATCGGGTGTCCTCTTTCAGTCGAGGGTCCAACACGTTCTCAAGAAACAGGAGTTTGAAGACGCCCTGGTATCAGGCAGGCGTCTCGACAGTAACCTTCTTCATCGTGATGTCCTCGACGGGGCGGTCGTTCGGGCCCGTCTTCGTTGCCTCAATGGCCTTCACGACGTCCATGCCCTCAATGACTTCGCCAAAGACGCTGTGGCGATTGTCGAGCCAGGGAGTGGGGACCGTGGTGATGAAGAACTGGCTGCCGTTCGTGTTGGGACCGGCGTTGGCCATGGAAAGGATTCCAGGCTTGGTGTGCTTGAGGTCGGGGTGGAACTCGTCGTCGAACGTATAGCCCGGGCCGCCCGTTCCCGTGCCCTTGGGGCAGCCGCCCTGCAGCATGAAGTCCTTGATCACGCGGTGAAAGACCAAGCCGTCGTAGTAGCCCTTGGCAATCAGGTCTTTGAAGTTTTTGGTGGTATTCGGGACTTTATCGTCGAAAAGGCGAATCTTGATCGTTCCCTTCGAAGTTTCCATCGTGACGATCGAATTGGCCATAGAGTGTGTCTCCCGGTTTCGCAAAGTGGATTGAAGGGTGGCAGAGCGGGGCAAAGTGGTCAAGTCGGGTTCCAGCATGAGCCCAAATGTCCTGACCGCCTATTTATAACGAATGAAAATGGTCACGGTGCTGCCTCCCTGGTCATATTCGGCCTCGATCAACGGCCCGTTGATCGCCAGCGGGCGGATTCCTCGGTATTTGCGTCCAATATCGACCAGATTGCCGTCGATGACGATGGTCGAGTTCGTGCCGTCGATCAGCGCCCCCTCAATGCGGACGTTGAGGTCGGCGGGATAAACGACCTGACTGTCGGAGAAGCGCCCTGGCGTGGGCGTGATGACGGCCCTGGGAGTCGGCGACGGTGCGGGCGTCGGTGGCGGTGGCGTGGGGGTGGGCGGAATCGGGGTTGGTGTGGGCGAGGGAACCGGCGTGGGCTCGGGGGTTGGCTGGGGAGTCGGCACGGGCGTGGCCGTGGGCGCGGGAGCGAGAGCAACCTGGGACTGGCCCGAGGGGTCCCGGGGCGTTCCCCCAGTAACAAGAATCAGAATCGTTCCTGTGGCCGCAAGCAGCAGCACGATGGCCGCGATGATGGCAAAGAGCAGAATCCGGGTCCGGCGCCGTTCGCGCTCGGCCGCTTCGGCGAGCTGGCGCTCCCGAGCCGTCGGTCCAGCGCCCAGCGCCCCACCCTCCCCCTTGCGGCGGGCCTGATTGGCCTTCTCCAGTGCGTCGAGAATCGTACTCATTTCGTTTCCTGAAGCAGCAGAATCGCCAGCATCGGATCAATGGTCGATGCACCGGGCAGACCCAGCCGCGCCCGCAGGTTTTGGACGGCTTTCTCCGTCTCGTCGTTGAATAGTCCGTTCAACTCGCCGCTGTAAACGTCAACCGCACGCAGTCTGGTCTGCAGGGCGCGCACCTTCTCTCCCGAGGCTCCCGGCTTCAGGCCCGTGATTCCCTGCTCGTCGGAGTAGGGAATCACGACGCCGGCCAGCACGCGCTCCAATTCTTCCACCGAGACCACTTGGCGCCCCTTCACCGGGTCGGCCAGATAAATCGTGTCCCCCTCGCGTTTGACGGCCACCGACCACGGCCCGAAGCGCGTCTCGCGCCGGTCCACCTGCACCAGCGCCGGGAGCATCGAGGGGACGAGCACGGAAACCGCCGTCGGCACCACGGCCTCGCGCAGGTACAGGGGCGGCTCGCCCTTCGTCAGCTGCAGGCGGGCGATTTCCTCCGCGTTCAGTGAACGCAACGGTGCGAGTTCCTCGGGTGGCAGCTTCTGATCGCGCGCCAGCGAAACCCAGGTCAGCACGCAGGCCGCGAAACTGAACTCGGGGCGCTCGACCCGCATGATGCCATTGGCGTCGTAGCTCCATTCCGGCGCGGGTGTGGGAACAGGCGTGGGCGCCGAGGCAATGGTCTGGGGCGTCGGTGAGGGCGTCGGCGGGGGAGGCGGTTCGGGCGTCGGTGCAGGCGTCGGCGCAGGAGTGGGTTGAGGAGTCGGTTGGGGCGTGGGTTCGGGAGTGGGCTGGGGAGTCGGCGCGGGCGTCGGTTCCGGTGTGGGGGCGGGCGTGGGGGCAACGGCTTCCGGGGTGGGCGTCGCGACGACCGGTGTGGGAAGGATGCCCGGTTGCGGCTCGGGGGTTGGCGAGGGAGGAAGTTGCGTCGGTTCCGCGTCCGGTGGTGTGGGGACGGCGGTGCGCTCGGTCGCTGGGGTGACGAGCGCGACGCGATCATCCGGCGCGGGACGCGGACGCAGCAGAACCGCTGCCGCCACGACGAGCGCCGCAGCAACGATGGCCAGCGCGATCAGCCCCTGGCTGCCGGGGCGGCCTGCTTCGCCTGCCGCCGCCGCGCCGCCGTCTTCTTTGTGAGCGCCCTTGGCACCCTGCCTGGAGCGACGCTTCCCCCGCACTTCCTCGATGGCTCGGCGCGCGTGATCGGCGCTGACTTCAAACCCGCCGGAGACAAACGTAATCAGCAGGCAGCGATCGCACAAAACGTTGATCTTTCTCGGGATGCCGCCGCTATACTGATAAATGGCCTTCAGGGCTTTCGGGGAAAAGGAAACAGGGTGCTCCGGCTCGGCAATGTGCAGCCGATGCACGATGTACTCCTCCATCTCGTCGAAATCGAGCGGATCGATGTGGTAGCGCACCGTGATGCGCTGGTTGAGCTGTTCGAGTTCGGGGAGGTGGAGCAAGTCGTCGAGTTCGGGCTGGCCAACGAGTCCGATCTGAATGAGTTTGGTGTCTTCGAGTTCGAGGTTGGAGATCAGCCGGACCTGTTCGAGCGCGACGGGCGAGAGGCGCTGGCTCTCGTCGATGATCAGGACGCAGTTGTTCCCCTTCTCGTATTCCTCGAGGAGGAAGCCGTTGAGCTCGTCGAGGAGCTCGCGCTTCGACGTGCTGGTGTGGGGGATCCCGTACTCGGCATTGATGGCCTGCAGGAGTTCGAGGTCGTCGAGTTGGGGATTGAGAATCAGCGCCAGGCGGATGTCATCGCGGCGCAATTCCTTGAGCAGCGTGCGGCAGATCGTGGTCTTGCCGCTGCCGATCTCGCCGGTGAGGGCGATGAACCCCTTGCGCTGCTCGATGCCATAGAGCAGCGCCGCCATCGCCTCCTTGTGGCGCGTGGAGGAAAAAAGAAAGCGCGAGTCCGGCGTGATATTGAACGGCTCGCGTTGAAAACCATAGTGGTCGAGGTACATGCAGGGCGGCCCGGGTGGGGGAGTATCGCGTGACGGACAGGTTCCGGGTGCCGCCGGAAGGGCGTCAACAGCGTTGGCGGGAATCTTTGCCCGCGCAATCGGGCGATCCGGTTGACGACCGGCATCCGGGAGGGTCCAAAGGATTCGTTTTCGCGTTGGACTTCTGAACGCGGAGCTTCGACGTGCTCGAAGAATGGCGCGCCGCCTGCGCGCTTCCTTGTGGAGCGCGTTGGCCATTTGGGGTCCCGCATGACTCCGCACGAATCGGTGAGAAGAATGCCTCGCATCAAAGTCTGCTGCATCTCGTCGATCCTTGAGGCGCGTCTTGCCATCGAAGCAGGCGCCTCGCTGATCGGGCTCGTTTCCGAAATGCCCAGTGGCCCCGGTGTGATTTCCGACGAACGCGTTGCCGAAATCGCTGACGCCGTTCCGCCCGGGGTGACGTCGGTGCTGCTGACGGCGCGCACGCGGGCCGATGCCATTATCGAGCAGCATCGCCGTTGCCGCACCAACGCGCTCCAGCTTGTCGACGCCCTGCCGGCGGGGGAGCATCGGCGGTTGCGCGACGCCCTGCCCGGCATCGGGATCATCCAAGTGCTCCACGTTCGGGGCGAAGAGGCGCTGCGCGAGGCCGAGGCGCTCGCGTCCGAGGGTGCCGTGGACGCCTTGCTGCTGGACTCGGGCAATCCCGGCGCCGCCGTCAAGGAGCTTGGCGGCACGGGACGCGTTCACGACTGGTCGATCAGCGAGCGTCTTTGCCGCGCCGTCGATCTTCCCGTGTTTCTCGCGGGCGGGCTGCATTCCGGAAACGTCGCCGAAGCCGTGCGGCAGGTGCGCCCGTTCGGCCTGGATCTTTGCAGCGGCGTGCGAACGGAATGCAGACTGGATGCGGCCAAGCTCGGAGCATTCATGCAGGCCGTGCGCTCGGCAGGATAAAGAAGAGGCGGCGGAGCCGAAGCCCCGCCGCCTGCTTTGCGTTCTGTGGTGCCGGACAACTTAGTCGATGGCGAACATGTCGAGCTCGACGGGCAACGTGATACCGATGGCTGCATCGGCATCGATATAGCCGAAGCCTGTGCGGTAGTCGTAGCCTGCCGCCGTTCCGTCGCTCGCGCCGGTGTTCATGTCCACCGCCGAGCCCTTTAGCCCGGTATAGACGTCGCTGGCCGTTGCGCCCGGAAGGGCTTCCATGATCAGGGCTGCCACCGCTGCTGCGTGAGGCGCTGCCGCTGATGTGCCGAAGAAGTTCGGGAAGGCGTCATCCTCGCCCTTGTAAAGTCCAGGGGTTCCACCAAAGATGGTCGGTTGGCCGAAGAACGACGTGTTCGTTCCGTCGGGAGCTGTTATGTCTGGCTTGTTGCGGGTCACGGTTGCCATCGGGGCACCGGTCTCGTCGAACTTGAAGGGTAACGCGCCGCCCAGAGAGGTGAAGCTTTCTGGATCGACGCCTCCTGTCGGGCTGAGTCCGCCACCCAACTCAATGTCGATCCAGTTTGAGGCTGCGACCCCCATCACGCCTGCCGCGCTGTTGTGTCCGTATACTGTTCGGGCTCCGATCAAGCTGGAGTCGACGATCGTCGCACCGTTGATGTCCACATGGATGGTCGACGTGTCGATGCCGTCAAAGTGATCGACGACGACGTGCAAGGTCTCGGTACTGCCGGTAGTGTTGGTGTACTGCAGCACCTCCACGGGGTCGCCGCTGGGGGAGCCGCTCGTGCCTTGGCTGGTGGTGCTCGAGGCTGCGACGATTCCGGCGGTGATTGGCAGCGCCGTCGATGTTACCAAGTAGAGGTCGAAATCTGCTTCAGACCCGGCCCCGGCACCCAGGGAAGAACCGCTGTAGGGCTCGTCCCAGTGCAGCGTCACAGTCACCGTGGCGTTATTTGCCAGGCTGATTTGCAGGTGGGTGTCGCCGCCGCCGAAGTCATGCAGGTCGTCCCCCCCGGGGAGTGTCAGGGTCTCGTCACTTCCGGGATTGATGTCGGTATACACCCCCTCGTGGGCATTGGAGGCATTATTGCCCGCGCTGGAGAAGCAGGCCACGCCGTAAAGGTCAAAGGCGTCCTGATAGGCCTGTGCGATTGGCCCATCCTGGTACATCGGTGACACGAAGTAGCCTACATCGTCGACGATGATGTCACACTCATACCCGGTATCCGTGGCGAGGGCCAAAATGTTGGTCGCAAACTGTGTGTACCCCGAGAAGGCCGATGCCCAGGAGAGGTCGGCCCCCGGCGCCACATCGTGTACGAGTTCGGCCATGCCACGTCCCTCGTCCGAGCCACTGCCTGGGCCAATATCCACCACGCGGATGCTGGCGGGCAGGTCGCCTGAGAGCTGTGAGTCTGTCCCCGACAGGAAGCCACCGGACAGCGTGCCGGCCGTGCCGACCCGGTTGAACGTGTCACTCAGGATGCCGATGCGGACTCCTGATCCGTCCACCCCGAAGTTGCTCTTCGCCGCTGTGGCGTTCAAGGCCAGGTCCGCTTGTCCGTCCACGCTGCCAGTGTGTGTGTGCGCCAGATACTCGAACGCAACTTGCTTCACTTCAGGCATTTCCAGCAACGCGTCCAGCTTCAACAGGTCGCTGGTCCGCACAGTCAGACTGCGGCATCCGTACATGTCAAACGAGTCCACAACATCGAGCCCGGCCTTGGTGGCTACTTGGGAGACCTTGTCGATGTCCGTCACAGCCACTTGCAGCTGGTACTTCCCGCCGCGCTTGGCCTTCTCGGCCCGCGCTGAGACGAAGGCCGGAGCTGTTGACTTGTTCTTCGCCGCCGTCACGGCGGCGTTCAGGTCGCTGGTCAGCTTCAAGACATTTGCATTATTGCCATTATACTTTGCCAACTGCTTGGCGCTGCCGTCTGCTTTCTGCTGCGCTGTGGCCGGTCCCGGGAAGGCCAGAAGTGCGCAGGCCATTCCTACCCCAATAGTGCGTCTCATCATATAACCTCGTCTTTGATGGAGTTCTTATCCCCGCATCCTCGTACATCCTGCACCGTTCAGAAGAGCCTGCAAGCTCAATTCTTGTTCGCCGTTTCAGAAGGTGCCTTGTTTGCGTTTGCCAACCCGAGTGCTCATCGAATTAGGTGACCCAAGACGATCATTTCCCAGGAAACTCTCCTTATGCCCACAAAACGTGAACAGGCCGGTTGGCACTCAACGACGATTCTGGCCGTGCGCAGGAACGGTCTCACCGCTCTGGGCGGCGACGGCCAGGTGACGCTCGATAAGATTTTGATCAAGCAGGGCGCCCGCAAGGTGCGCCGCATCTACAAGGATCAGGTTCTCACCGGGTTCGCCGGTGCCACGGCGGATGCCTTTGCGCTGCTCGACCACTTCGAGGCCAAACTCGAAGAAAATGGCGGTAACCTCCAGCGCGCCAGCGTTGAACTCGCCAAGTTGTGGCGCACCGACCGGATGCTGCGCCGCCTCGAGGCGATGATGGTGGTCGCCGATGCCTCGAAAATTCTGCTGCTTTCCGGCACGGGCGACGTGATCGAGCCCGACGACGACGTGATCGGCATCGGCAGCGGTGGGGCCTACGCCCAGGCTGCCGCGCTGGCGCTCCATCGCCATTCCGATCTCGACGCCGAGGCCATCGTGCGCGAATCCCTCGCCATCTCGGGCCAAATCTGCATCTACTCGAACACCCATCTCACCGTGGAGACCGTCAGCGCCCCATGAACGAGAAACTGTCCGATACCCAGGGGCTGACCCAGTTGGGCTCGGGTGCCGTGGGGCGCCCCGAGCGCAAACTCGAGGCCTTTCCCTTCCGCCACGCGGGGCGCGACACCAAGGTCACGTTCTTCTGCGAGGAGTTCACCTGCCTGTGCCCGCTCACGGGCCAGCCGGACTTCGCGACGCTTGAAATCTCCTACATCCCCGAGGGGCGCGCCCTCGAAAGCAAGTCGCTCAAGAATTACCTGTGGAGCTTTCGCGACTCGCGCGGCTTTCACGAGGACATCGTGAACGTCATTCTCGACGACCTCCACGACTTCCTGCACCCCAAGTGGATTCGCGTCACGGGGCACTTCAAGATACGCGGCGGCATTGCGATCGACGTGGAGGCCGAGCGCGCTGCGCCCTCCGCGTAGGCTGCTGGAGCTCAGGATTTCTTGTGCTCGCGCAGAAACCCCATCCGGCAATCCAGATTCCCCGCCAGTTCGCCGCGTGGCAACGGGCACCGGGTCAGGTCGGCAAGGCTCCAGCGCCCCAGGGCATCGGCCGTTGATTTGCGCACGTCGTACATCGCGGCGTGGTAGGCGCAGACGTTTTCCTCCTCGGCGTCTCCAATCGCCTGGCAATACGCGCCGATCAGCATCCCCTGGCACGCCTCCACGATGTCGCGCAGCGTAATGGCCGCGGCCGGCCGGGCCAGCATCACGCCCCCGGAAGGACCCCGCTGCGAGCGCAGAATCCCCACCTTCACGAGCTGGCTCATCGTCTTGCTCAGATACGAGGGCGACGTCCCCACCCGGGTGGCCAGATCACGTGGCGCGAGTTGTGCGTTGGGGCCCTCCAGAGCGAGCACCACCAGTGCCTTGATCGCAAACTCGGAAGTCTTGGTAATCATGAAGAAGCATGCCGGAAATGGAGTTGGCAGAGCGCGTTCAGGGAAATCGCGACACCCGGGGTCGTCAAATGGTAGCTGCCCCATTTCCTGCTCTTGCCCTACCCGGCTGTTGTGCCTGAATGGCACAAGCCTATTGCTGATGACGGAGTTTCTCCCATGACCGACGCCCTTTTCATCGGAGCCCATCCGGACGACGTTGAAATCCTGGCCGGGGGCACGGTTGCCCGCCTTGCCCACGCCGGGCGCAAAGTGGTCGTGGCCGACGCAACACGCGGCGAAATGGGCACGCGCGGAACACCCGAGGAACGCGCCGTCGAAGCCGCCAACGCCGCGAAGGTGCTCAAGGTCGAACGGGTGAATCTCGGCCTCCCCGACGGACGCATTTCAGAGGATATCCCCGCAGCCACCCGCCGCGTCGTGCAGTTGCTGCGCGATGTGCGCCCCCGCACCGTCTTCGTTCACGAAGCGGGCGATCATCATCCCGACCACAACGCGATCTCGCAGGCCGTGAAGTTTGCCTGCTTCCAGTCCAACGTGCTCAAGTACGACACCGGGCAGGAACGCTTCAAACCCTCGCGTCTCTTCTACTTTGTGGGGTCGCGGGCGCGCTGGCCCCGGAACCCGGACTTCGTTGTCGACATCACGGATTCCTGGGACACCAAAGTCGCCGCGTTGCGCGAGCATCGTTCCCAGGTCGCCAACAAGGACTACAAGGGGCCCGAGACGTTCATTTCCAGCGACATCGCCTGGCACATGATCGAAATGCGTGCGGGATTCTTCGGCGCCATGATCAACGTCCGCTATGGCGAGGCGTTCCTTGCCGATGCGCCCCTGCGGATCGACGATCCACTCTCTCTCCCCGATGTCGTGTAGCGCCTACTCGTCCTCGTCCGAGCCCATCAGCTTCCAGAGATCGTCGCGCGTGGCGTCCAGAATCCAGTTGTGATCGAGTAACGGGTAGTTGCGGTAGACCGTGAACTCCGGATGGGAATTGCCGAGTTCACGCCCCATGAACTCGGGAACGACGTCGTCCTTTCCGCCGTGCATCACAGTGACGGTGGGCGGGTTGGCGCGGGTTGCGAGTTCGGCGAGCCGCGCGCGGTTGTCAAAGCGGTCGCGCAGCAGGTACATCAGCGGCCAGCCCACCTGGCGCCGCGCCATGTCGAGCAGGCTCGTGAACGGCGAGATCAGCACGGCTTGGCGCACGGGATAGTGCGCGGCGAACTCCAGGGCAACGGCCGCTCCGAGCGAGTGCCCCATGACGTTGAGGTCGCCTTCGAGTTCTCCGGGCGCGACACCGAGATGATCGGCGAGAGCCGGAAGCGCGTCGCGCACCGTCATCAGAATCGTGGAGCGCGTGGGCTTGCCCGCGCAGTTGCCGTACCCCGGATAGTCGATGAGCAGGTAGCCCACATGGGCGCGCGGGCCGTTCTCCACCGTGTCGAGCCAGTCAAGCGCGACCGATCCGTTGCCTCCCGTCAGAATCCACAGGCGCTCGGGGGCGGCTTCGGGATTCTCGCGGGGCGGAAGATAGAACATCGTTTGGCGTCCGGCGCCGGTCTCGAAGGGAATCTCCACACCGTCCAACTCGCCCAGCGACATCCCGTAAATTACGGGATAGTCGCGGGGAAAGTAGATGAGACGGCGTTGCAGAAAGAACAGGCCGGCGGAGTAGAGAAGGATAAACCCGGCGGCAATGGAGAGAAGGCTCTGGATCATGCGTCGAAAAAGACTCCTGCGCTGAAGGGGCGCGGGGACGGCGGCAGGGGGATCAGACTCGGAGAGGGGTAATGTCATCGGTGCCGGACGGGAAATGGGGGAGAAGTGCAAGGGCGAACGAAATGTAACTGATCGCTTACTTACCGTCAAGGGATAAAGCAGTGGCTGGGACGCTTCTGGCTTTCACTTGCCCGAACCGCCTTCCCGGCGATGCTGGAGGCCGATGAGAGATGGACGGGGCGCACTTTCGCGTCGAAATATCGGAGCATGGCATGAGCAGTTCGCGGGAAATCGTTTTTCACTACCATCGCACCAGCCGCGATTACACCGACGTGGGCCTTTGGATCTGGAATGCGTGCGAGGGGCAGGCCGCCATTGCGCACGAGTTGCTGACCGATGAGATGGACGCCTTCGGCGCGGTCTTCCGCGTCGACCCGGCGGACTGGCGTTGCTCCCCCGAGGCGGGGGGCAGGCTCGGTTTCACACCGCGCGTCCGCCAGTCCTGGGACTACAAGGATGGCGCCGACCGCTTTTGGACGCCCAGCGATGGCTGGGAGTTCTGGATCGTTGAGGGCGACGCGCGCCTGTACACCAAGGCGCCCGACGTGCGCCCCCGCATTCGCAAGGCGTTCCTCGACGGCCTGTCGCGCATCGTCCTGGGGCTTTCCCATCCGCTGCTGGTGGACGATCTGGCGAAGCTGAAACTGAGGATCGAATCGCCCGATGGCCCGTGCCCGCCCGTCACGCGCATCATCCCCTACGACATTTCCTCCAGCAAGACATGGGTGATCGAAGGACGGATGGACGAGCCGCTTGGCACGCGGCCCCGCCCGCTCGTCGCCCACCTCGATGGCTATCTTCCCGCCCCGATCGTTCCGCGCGAGGTCATGTTGGACGCGGACTTGTTCGGCACGGAGAAGCCGCTCGGAGCCCTCTACAAGAAGGAGCAGACCACGTTTCGCTTCTTCTCGCCTCCGGCCCGCGAGCTGAAAGTGGTGCTCTACGATGGGCCGACGGGGCCTTCCGGCCGCGAGGAAATCGCACTCGAAAACGTGGGGCGCGGTGTCTGGGAGGCCGTTGTTCAGGGCGATCTCGCCGGCCGGCACTACATGCTTTCCGTGGCTTTTGCCGACGGCGTGTTCGGCCCCGAGTTCCTCGACCCGCATGCGACGAACACGACGGGACTCGACGGGCGGGCGCGGATCACAGACCTGCGCGCCGCCGATCCCCCGGGGTTCCGCCCGCTCAAGAGGCCGGCCAGCGTGCGCTCCATCGTGGATGCCGTGATCTATGAGGTTCACGTGCGCGACTTCACGATCTCGCCGGATTCGGGAGTCAGCCAGCGGGGCAAGTATCTCGGATTTGTCGAGGAGGGAACGCGTTTCATCGATGACTACGAGATCGCCACGGGACTGGATCACCTGAAGGAAATGGGCGTGACCCATCTTCAGATTCTCCCCGTTCAATGCTTCGACAACGATGAATCTGCCCCCGAATACAACTGGGGTTACATGACGGCGTTCTTCAATTCGCCGGAGGGGTGGTACGCCTCCGACGTGCGCGGCGACGCGCGCGTGCGCGAGCTCAAGCAACTCATCCGCGGTGTGCATGAAGCGGGAATGGGTGTGATCCTCGACACCGTGTACAATCACACGGGCGAGCAGAACACCTTCGAGCAACTGTGCCCGAACTACTACCACCGCCAGCGTCCCGACGGCACGCTGTGGAACGGATCGGGCTGCGGCACGGAAGTGCGCAGCGAAGCGCCAATGGTGCGCAAGTTCATCCTGGATTCCTGCCGCTTCTGGGTCGAGGAGTACGGCGTGGACGGATTTCGCTTCGATCTCATGGGCCTGATGGACCTGGAGACGTTGCTCGAAATCCGCGAAGAGTTGATGCTGATTCACCCCGGCATTCTTCTCTACGGCGAGCCGTGGACGGGCGGTGCCGCATCAGGCATTCATCACGTCACGGATTCCGGTGCGGTGCGCGGAACGGGGCTGGCTGCATTCAATGATCGCTATCGCAACGTGCTCAAGGGCGAACCCGATGGCGGTGGCGCTGGCTACGTGCAATCGGGAGCAGGGCGCGACGCCGTGATGCGCGGCATTGCGGGCTCCATCGACGACTGGACCGTTGGCCCGCCGGACACGATCAACTATGCCACGTGTCACGACAACCTGTGCCTGTGGGACAAGCTGGCTGTCTCCAGCCAGGAAGACGCCCGCGAACGCGTGAAGATGCATCTCCTCACGTTCGCGCTTCTTGCCGTCTCGCAGGGCGTGCTGTTCCTGCACGGCGGCGAGGAAATGCTGCGGACGAAGAAGGGCCATCACAACTCCTACAACGCCGGCGACGAATTCAACAAGTACCTCTGGGCGTGGAAGAAGAAGAACAAGCGCGAGGTGGACTTCCATCGCGGCATGATCGCAATCCGGCGCGCGCATCCGATGTTCCGGTTGAGAACCGCGGCGGAAGTGCGCCGGCGTCTGAAGTTCATCAACGATGGTCTGCCCGCGCCCGAGACGATTGTCTTCACGCTCGACGGACGCAGCCTTGGCGGCGAGTCGTGGGCCGAGGCCGTCGTACTCGTCAATCCGCACCGCGACAGCCTGAAGTTCGTGCTTCCCGGCCGCGGGCAATGGCACGTGTACGTCTTTGGTGCCGACGCGGACACGCAGCCATTGACGGCCGTCAGCGGCGAACTCGACGTTCCCGGCAGGAGCATTGCCCTGCTCGCACGCTAATGCCAGAAGTTCCGCGTCATTGCGTGCCCGCACATGAAAAGGTGAAGCGATGCGCATTCTCTACATCTGCGGTGATCAGGGAATTCCGGTCTTTGGCCGCAAGGGAGCCTCGACGCACATCCGCGAGATGATCGCCGAGTTTCGCCGCCAGGGGCACGAAGTCGCCCTCGCGGTTCCCGACCTCTCAGGCGACCGCCGCCCCGAGGAAGACTTCCCCGTCCACAAACTCGCCGCGCCGAAGTCCAAACTTCTCGGCAGCGACGGACGCTACCTGCTCGCCAACTTCAAGGCAGGCGGTGCGCTCGCGCGCATCGCGACCGACTTTCGCCCCACTGCCATCTACGAGCGCAGCGCGTTGTACTTTACGGCGGGGGAGAAGTTGGCCCGGCGCCTGGGATTGCCAAGGATTCTGGAAGTCAACACGCTGCTCGCTCACGAGTTGAAGAACCGCCTGCATTTCCCCGGGCTGGCTGCAAAGGTTGAGCTGGGACTCGTTCGCCGCGCACCGGCGATTGCCTCCATTTCAATCACCATGAAGAAGCGCCTCGTTGCGGCCGGCTGCCGCGCGGACGCTGTGCGTCCCTTTGGAATGGCCGTGGATCCCCGGCGCTTCGTTCCGCCCGCCGATCCGGCCGCGCGCCGCAGCGAGCTCGGATGGCCGTCCGATGCGCCCGTCATCGGCTACGTGGGCTCGATGAACACGTACCACCGGCCGGACCGGTTTCTGGCGCTGGCGGAGAAGCTGCTCGAAGAAGGCCACTCGTCCGCCCGCTTTCTGGTCGTTGGCGGGAGCGAATCAAAAGTTGCCGCCGCGCGCGAGCGTCTCGGCCGCTGGGTGGGCGAGCAGCGGGTTCACTTCACCGGCAGTGTCCCGCAGGCCGAAATGGCCGGGTGGCTGTGCGCGATGGACATGATCGTGGTGCCGGGCGCTGCTCCCCAATCGACACCAACGAAGATTTTCGAGGCCGCTGCCCTGGGCCGCCCCATGATCCTTCCGGCAACGGAACCGATCATCGAGCTCTGCGGGGCCGACTCGCCGTTGCTCTTCGCACCGGACGACGAGGCCGCTCTGGAGGGCCTGGTGCGGCGCTTTCTCGCCGAACCGGCCTTCGCGCAGGCCCCCGCCGGGCGCCTGCGCGAGACCGTGCTCGCCGAGCACACCTGGGAGCACCACGCACGCGAGCTGGCCGCCTGGCTCGAAACGATGCGCCGCACCAAGGCATGAGCCTCGCTTCTCTCCTTGAAGGTGGACAGTGTGAGTCGCGTATGCTCTCCCACGCCGGGCGCAATCCTACCCGGCGAATCCCATTGTGACGGAGTAAGGCTCTTGGGTTTTCGCAAGCGCCAACTGGAACAGGTTCTCCCCCGGGTCGAGAAGCCCGGCCGCTATGTCGGCGGCGAGGTCAACCAGATCGTCAAGGACCGCAACGACGTTGCCGTCCGCTGCGCTCTTGTTTTCCCCGACCAGTACGACATCGGCATGTCCTACCATGGCTTCAAGATTCTCTACGAGCGGGTGAACGCCCGCCCGCAGTGGTGGGCCGAGCGCGCCTACTGTCCGTGGCTGGACATGGAGGCGGAGATGCGCGCGGCGGGGATTCCGCTTTGGGCGCACGAGAGCCATGATCCCCTCGCCGTCTTCGACGTGCTGGGCTACACACTCCAGCACGAGCTGAACTACACGAACGTGCTGAACTCGCTGGACCTCGCGGGGTTGTCGCCGCTCTCCGCCAAGCGCGAGAGCGTCTTCCCGCTCGTCGTCGCGGGGGGGGAAGGCGCGTTGTCGCCCGAGCCCATGGCGCCCTTCGTCGACGTCTTCATCACCGGCGACGGCGAGGAAGCACTCGACGACCTGCTCCTGACCATCGAGGAGTTCAAGCGCGAGGTCGCCGCCGAAGGCATCGACGTCGCCTCGCTCTTTGCGCGTGGGCCATTCGTTCCCGGATCCGCGAAGGACGACATCGCCGAAGGGCTCGACGCGTCCTGCCGGATTCCGCTTCGCAATGAACTCAAGCGCCGCCTGCTCCGCCGCATCGCGCGGATGGACGGATGCTACGTGCCCGCGTTCTACGCCTTCGACTGGAAGGAAGACGGCACGCTGGCGGGCATGAAGGCGTTGGAGCCCGGTGTTCCGACGTTCATCAAGAAACGCCAGTTCAACCTGACGACCGATCTGGGCGTGACGAAGCCCGTCATCCCCAACGTGCGCGTCGTGCATGACCGCGTTGCGATCGAGATCAAGCGTGGCTGCAACTGCGGCTGCCGGTTCTGCGCGGCCGGAATGATCAACCGCCCCCTGCGCGAACGCACCCCCGAGCAGATTCTCGAAATCGCCCGCGAGGCCGTGATGAACACGGGCTACCGCGACATCAGCCTGATGTCGCTCAGTTCCGCGGACTTCACGGCGTTGCCGACGGCGATGCGCCTCCTGCAGGAGGAGTTCGGCGCCGGCAAGATGGGCCTTTCGCTGCCGAGCCTGCGCATCAACGCCTTTGATGTCGAGATCGCGTCGATCATCGCCCAGGGGCCGAAGTCCGGCTTTACCTTCGCTCCCGAAGCAGGCACCGAGCGCCTGCGCCGCGTCATCAACAAGGCCGTCGACGAGGCGCATTTCCGCAAGACGATCGTGCAGGTGCTCGAACGCGGATGGCGCACGCTGAAGTTCTACTTCATGATCGGCCTGCCGACGGAAACGGACGAGGACCTCGACGGCATCGTGGAACTGACCAAGTTCGCCGAGGCCGAAGGACGCCGTCTGCGCGGCAAGGGCTTCTCGCTCGCCATCACGCTTTCCCCCTTTGTCCCCAAGCCCCACACGCCCTTCCAGTGGCACGCCCAGCCCGACGTGGACGAGCTGCAACGGCGCGTGCATTACGTGCGCGACCGCGCACGCTCGCGCAACGTTCAGGTGCGCGCCCACGATTTCCAGGGCTCGTTCGTTGAGGCCATGATCGCCCGCGGCGACCGAAGGGTCGCTCCCGTTCTATACCGCGCCTGGCAACTCGGCACGAAGTTCGACGCCTGGGCCGAGGGCCTGCGCTTCGATGCGTGGATGCAGGCGTGCAAGGACCACCAGGTCGATCCGACGTTCTACGCCAACCGCGAACGTGACACGCGCGAGTTTCTCCCCTGGGACCACGTCGACCCGTCGCTCGGAAAGCAGTTCCTTCTGCGCGAGTGGGAGAAGTCGAAGAAGGAAGGCGAGACGCCCGACTGCGCGCTCGTGAAGTGCGCGAAGTGCGACGTCTGCGACGACAAGATCGACAACATCCTGGCGAAGCACACGTCGATCCTGAAAGACGAAATCGCGCGCGACAACGAAACCCTCGGTGATGTCAACGACCACATCCTCGAAGGAGAAGGCGCGGCGGAAACAGGCGAGTTGATCGAGCGGGAAATCGCCCGCCTCCAGCAGGTGCAGCCCCTGCGCGGCGTGAAGGAAAACGAAGCCGTCCAGCGCATCCGCGTCACCTACGGCAAGCTGGGAAGCCTGCGCTGGCTGGCGCACTTGGACCTCATCCGCCTGATCGAAATGGCCGTTGCACGCCTTTGCCTGCCGGTCAGCTTCTCCGAAGGCTTCAGCCCCGCGCCGCGCATCAGCCACGGGCCGTCGCTCGGCGTCGGGTCGGCGGGCGAGAGAGAGGTCTTCGAAATCCAGTTCTGCGAACGGGTCGAGCCGTCCGAACTCCTCGAGCGTCTCTCGGGGCTGAATTCCCCGGGCCTCCAGTTCTTCGACGCCGTCGAAGTGCCGCTGCACGGCAACTCGCTGTCGGCCGATGCCCGCTCGGCGGAGTACGTCCTGGAAGTCATCGGCGCCGAGGGCCTCGACGCGGCCACGGTGGCCGCACCCCTCGCCGCCTTCAACGCCGCCGAGTCCTTCCCCTTCGAGTTTACGCGCAACGGCAAGGTCAAGAAGCGCGACTTGAAAGCCGGAATCCGCTCGCTTGTTCTCGACGAGAGGGCCAGCACGCCGGAGCGCCCGGTCTTTCAGGCCAGCGTTTCCCTCGTTCCCGGCGAGTACCTCGATCCCGGTCTCGCTCTGCGCCAGATTCTCGCGGGCACGATCCCCGAGGATGCCGCAATCCTGCTCACGCGCCGCAGCATCGCGCTGGAGACCATGGCGGAGACAGCGCCGGCCTGAGTGCGGCTCAGTCGCTGACGCGTTGCGCTCCGATCTCCGGAGCGATGATCAGGTCCGTGGTGGGGGGCTTTCCCCCCGCCTCACGGACCAATGCCGCAATCTGGCCGCGATGGTAGGCTCCGTGCAGCAGCGCCGTCTGGATCAGGACTTCGCGCCCGATCCGTTGGCGGCCGCCCATCGCGGCGCTGTCGAACTCAACCTCGCTGGCCAGAGCCCCGGCATCCAGAGACAGCAGATACGCCTTCCATTGCTTGTCGGCCTCGTCGATGACGTTGGCGGACTCGTCAATGCCCCATTCGGGGAAGTGCGGACAGGGGGGCGTCTCGCCCTTGGCCCGCGCCAGGAGGTTTTGCTTGGTTCCGGCCATGTGGGCGAACAGCGCAACGGCCCGGGCAGGGGGAGTGCCCAGCGCCCGAAGCGACTCCAGGCACTCGGTGTTGGCCCAGTGATCGTAGCGAAAGAGGGACTCGAACGAGAGGGACATGGAAGTGAGCTCCGGCGGGTGAATTTTCGTGTGGCGCACGGTGGCGCAATCCCCTCTTCCGCGCAATCGTTTGCTGGGATCGGGCGGGTACGGACAAGAATTGGGTTGGCTTTGCCCCGCCCCGCACCACGATGACACGCCATTGAAGCTGGCCGGGAATCCGGCCAAGTTCCCCATAAGGACAGCGGCGGTATGACGACGGCCGATTCTCCCAGAGAAGCCCGCGATTTCATTCGCACCATTGTGGCGGAGGACCTCGCCTCCGGCAGGATTGACTCCGTGGTCACCCGCTTTCCGCCCGAGCCCAATGGCTACCTGCATCTCGGCCACGCCAAGTCCATCTGCCTGAACTTCGGCATCGCCCGCGAATTCGGCGGCGAATGCCATCTGCGGTTCGACGACACGAACCCGACGAAGGAAGAGCAGGAATTCGTCGATGCCATCACCGACGACATCCGCTGGCTCGGCTTCGATTGGGGCGAGCACCTCTACTACGCCTCCGACTACTTCGAGCAGCTTTACGCCTTCGCCGTCCAGCTCATCAAGGACGGCAAGGCCTACGTCGATGATCTCGACGCCGACGCGGTGCGCGCGTATCGCGGCACGCTGACCGAGCCCGGCAAGGAAAGCCCCCACCGCAACCGTCCCATTGAGGAAAGCCTCGATCTCTTTGAACGGATGCGCGCGGGCGAGTTCGGCACCGGCGAGAAGGTCCTCCGCGCCCGCATCGACATGGCCTCGCCCAACCTGAACATGCGCGACCCCATCCTCTATCGCGTTCTCAAGGCACCGCACCACCGCACCGGCGACAAGTGGTGCATCTATCCGATGTACGACTTCGCCCACGGCCAGTCGGACGCCATCGAGAAGATCACGCACTCGGTCTGCACGCTTGAGTTCTCGGACCACCGGCCGCTCTACGACTGGTTCATCGAGAACCTCGGCATCTTCCCCTCGCGCCAGTACGAATTCGCGCGCCTGGAGATGACCTACCTCATCCAGAGCAAGCGCCGCCTGCGCGAACTCGTCGAGCAGGGCTATGTCACCGGATGGGACGATCCGCGGATGCCAACGCTGCGCGGCATGAGACGGCGCGGCATTCCCGCCGAAGCCATCCGCCTGCTGTGCGAGCGCGTCGGCGTGGCCAAAACCAACAGCATGGTCGAGATCCAGCTTCTCGAACACTGCATCCGCGAAGTGCTCAACCGCACGGCGCCGCGCTACATGGCCGTGCTGCGTCCGCTGAAAGTCGTCATCGAGAATTACCCCGAAGACCAGGTCGAGGAACTCGATGCGGTCAACAACCCCGAGGACCCCTCGGCGGGTTCGCGCAAGGTTCCTTTCTCGCGCGAACTCTACATCGACGCCGCCGACTTCATGGAGAACCCGCCCAAGAAGTTCTTCCGTCTCGGGCCCGGCCGCGAAGTGCGTCTGCGCTGGGGCTACTTCATCACCTGCAAGGATGTCGTGAAGAACGACGCGGGCGAAGTCGTCGAGTTGCGCTGCACCTACGACCCGGAAACGAAGGGCGGCAACGCGCCCGACGGCCGCAAGGTCAAGGGTACGATCCAGTGGGTTTCGGCCAGGCAGGCCCTGCGCGCCGAAGTCCGCCTCTACGACCGCCTCTTCGCGACTCCCGAACCGGGCATCGCGCCCGAGGGTGGCACCTGGCTCGACAATCTGAACCCCGAGAGCCTCGAAGTCGTGCCCGGCGCCATGGTCGAGCCCGCGCTTGCCGAGGCATCGCCCGACACCACCGTGCAGTTCGAGCGCGTGGGCTACTTCGTCGCCGACTCGCGTGATTCCCGGCCCGACGCCCTCGTCTTCAATCGCACCGTGAGCCTGCGCGATACTTGGGCCAAGATTGCGAACAAGGCCTGAGCAGGACAGGCGCACGCCTTGATCTCGGATGTCTGAAAACGCCGTGCCCTTTGAGAACTTTCTGGCGCGTGGCCTGTCCCGCTTCTTTTCCATTGCCGGGGCGGGTTGCGTGGCGACAGTCGGTGCTTCCGGCGCGGGGAAGCCGTGCGGTCGCCGGGGGGCTTGTTCCCTCCGGAGGAAAGTCCGAACTCCACAGGACAGGGTGCTTGCTAACGGCAAGGCGGGGAAACCCGACGGAAAGTGGCACAGAAACGACACCGCCGATGGCCGTCTTCGGACGTGCACAGGCAAGGGTGAAATGGTGCGGTAAGAGCGCACCGGCGTCCCGGCAACGGGGCGGCCGGCTAAACCCCACCCGGAGCAAGGCCAAATAGGAGAGCAGAGCTGGTCCGGCTCGAAGCGCGTGCCTCGGCGCGTGCGGTACTCTCGGGTAGGCTGCTTGAGGCCTTCGGTGACGAAGGTCCCAGAGGAATGACCGCAACCGCCTCCTTGCGGGGCGGCACAGGATTCGGCTTACAGGCTTCCCCGCGCCGGATTTTTTCTGCCACCACGACAGAACTCACGCCGTTCACGTCACGTCTCGGGTGGCGGTTTCTCCAGTTCCTCTTCCAGCGCATCGAGCCGGCGGATCAACTCGCCCGCCTCGTCGTCTGAGAGCGGCAGCTTGCTGTACGCGGCGCGGTTGATGACGGGCACGACGGATGGCGGGACGGAGTCGCCCCCGCCAATCGAATCCGCCAGCCGGCCGAGGAACTCGTGGGGTGTTTCACCGTCGCGGCGCATTGTTGCGCGCGCAAAGCGGCGGAAGCGGCGCAGCACGCGGCCGCGCGGGCCGGCGTCCTCATCGTAGCGCGGCTCTTCCACGATGGCGGCTTCGCGTTGCTGGCGATCCTCCCGCCCGCCCAGCAGTTCCTCCTCCTCTTCGCTCAGCCCCTTCTTCGTGCGGCGCAGTTTGCTGTCGAGCCAATGTAGCGTTATCAGCGTCGCGATGATCAGCGCGGCCAACAGGGCCGCGTCGAACGCGAACGAGCCGAACGTTACGGGGCCGAGCTCGCCTGCGCCGCGCATGGTGCCGGGCGTCAGGCTCAACGCCCGTCGTTGATCGCCAAACGATGCCTGCGCCGCGAAGAACACGCCGACGCCCGCAAGCCACGTCACGCCGACCGGCACGATACTCTCGCGCACGGCGTCGCGCAGGCCCAGGGCGTGGGATTGCCCGTGCGATTCGAGCGCGAACCGGATTGCCTCGCAACGGATCGCCGCCAGAAACGCCAGCATCCATGCCGCGACGATCGGGAACGGCGGCACATCCAAGTCCACCAGATGCATCAGCAACAGCAGCAGCGAAACAGCGTAGATCCGCCCGAACATCAGCCGGTTGATCGCCTGCAAACACATCAGGCAGAGAACGACGGAGAGCGCGTGGTTCCAACCGCGAAAGCCCGCAAACCATGGCACCAGCATGACGCCGAGATGGACGAGAAAGAGCGCGAACTTCTCGCGGTAGTGAAACTGCCCCAGGATGTCGGCCAGCAGCATACGCAGCAGCCGCGCCAGGATCAGCATCGCGCCGCAGATCGTGCTGTAGAGCAGAACGGCTGCCAGTGAATCGGTGCTCCGTCCCCAGAATCCCGTCGCAATCGCCGTCGCGCACAGAACCCACGTCGCGGTCAGTTGCATCACCTCCCACGCCTCGGTGGGAACGAACACGGTCCTGCGTGCCTTCGTCTTCGCGAGATCAGCCATCGGCGATCACCTCGCGTTCGAGGCCTTGCAGGAGCGCCTGTTGCTGCGATTTCGCCTTGGTGACAATGTGCACGCGGGCGCCTTCGAGCGCGAGGCGCCGGGCGAGTTCCTCCAGCCCCATCGCCTCATAGTGCCGCGTCTCCTGCTCGCGATAGAGCTTGATGAACGCGCGGTCGTCGATCAGCACAAGAATCGGCAACAGGCGCCGTCCCCGCATTTGCGCCACCAGTGGAAGCAGCGCGTCCGCATCGAGGGTCGAGGCGCTGGCGACGACGATCACCGTGCCTCCGGGGGAGAGGCGCGGCACCTGGAGCTGCAACTCGCCGAGGAACGGCACGTCGCCCTGCGACTTGAGCAGCGCGAGATGATCGAGCAGCATCAGCAGGTGGCGCTGCCCTTTGCCGGGAGGCGTGTACTCCGTCCCCTTGCCGACCGCGTAGAGCGAAACCGCGTGCCCTTTCTCGATGGCGCGGCGGGCGAGCGAAGCCGTCGCCTTGATGGCGTACTCGACGCTCGTCTGGTCGCCGAGCCCCGTCAGCCCAAGGCGCCCGAGGTCGAGAAAAAACGTGACGTTTGTCGTCACCTCGTCCTCGAACTCCTTCACGACGAGCTGCCCCGCGCGAGCCGTCGAGCGCCAGTGAATCGTGTTCGGACTGTCTCCCGCGTGCCAGGGACGCACTCCGGTGAAGTCGGTGCTCGTGCCCGGACGGATGATTGTTTCGATGCCAACGTGGGCGAGCGTTCCGTTGCCCAGCACCTGCGTCATCGTCAGCCCCACAGCCGTGGGGTAGACGAGCAGCAGGCCGAACTCCTCGATGGACAGTTCGCGGCTGAACAGGCCGAGCGGGTCGCGCGCCGTGAACTTCACCGGCCCCAGCGTGTAGAGCCCGCGCCGACGGTTGCATTCGCCCGTGTAGTGAATCTCCAGCCGCTCGTCGCGCTCGATGGGGTGCTCGATCAGGTGGCGGATTCGCCAGACGTCGCCGGGGGGAAAGTGGTCCTCCACCAGAATCAGCGAGCACGGCACCGAACCGTCGTTCTCGATTTCGAGCGTCAGCGGCACCTGTTCGCCCTCGAACGAGCGCGACGGATGGCGGCGCTTCACACGCAGCGACTTCAACATGCGCGCCGCCTGCCATAGCGAAACGAGCAACGCCCCCAGCGCCGTCGTCCCCATTGCCAGCAGCCACGGGTGACGCAACTCGATCCCCAGCGTGATCCCCAGTCCCGCAATCAGCGCGAGCAGGTTGCGGGGGCTGAGGAATCGCACGGCCAGGGTCGGCTCCGTCATTCTTCGGGCGCTTCCTTGCGAAAGAGCAGTTGGTAGTTCGCCTCGCGGAAACAATCAAAGCCCAGCATCCCAAGGCACCTGAGCATCGCGAGAAACGGACGCCGTGCAAAGGCGATCTTCGGATGCGTCATCCAAAGGTACGACGCGGGGAGAAAGTGCCACGCCACCAGCCGCAATCCCGAGCAGCCATGTGCCAGCGCCTTGAAGTTCTCGAACGTGAAGCGCTGAATGTGGGGACCGCGCGTGCTGCCGGCGACAGAGGTCGCCAGGCGAAACAGGCGATCCTCCAGCGAACGATGATGCGGCACGGCGACGTAGCACCAGCCGCCCGGGCGCAGCACGCGGTCGGCCTCGCGCAGAAAAACCTCCGGCGCCTCGACGTGCTCCAGTATGAACCCCATCACGACGGCGTCGCACGAAGCGTCCTCGGCCGGGAGCGCGTCGAGCTTTCCAAGGCGGAACTCATCGTGTCCCGCGCGCAGCCCCTCGCGCGAGACGGGCTCGAACATGTCGAAGGCGATGAAGCGCGGCGGATAGCGATGGTATTCAAAGGGCCCCGGTCCGCAACCAACGTCCAGCACCACGGCATCCGCGGGCAGATGGGCGTACAGGTGTTCCTTCAGATTGGGGTGCCCCACTTCGCCTGCCGGGGGAAACGGCAGCGCGGGGTCCAGCGGCGGGCGCCAGGCGGGGTCGCGTGGATTTTGCCGTGGATCGGCGGACATTGCGGGCTCCGGCGGGGGAGATGCCCCATTGAGTGCCGGAGCCTGCCCGTGCGCAATCGCCGAAGTTCGGGGCTTTCCCCTCTTGCTCCACACGTCCCGAAGTGACACGGTTTCCTTTTCCTCCCCGAGAGGAGCAACGTGCGTCCAGGATGAGGCTCATGAACGTTCCCGAATTGATCCGCAAAAAGCGCGAAGGCGGTGTGCTCGCCGAAGACGAAATCCGCCATCTCATCACGGGTTTCCTCTCCGGCAGTGTCGAAGCCTACCAGATTTCCGCGTTCCTGATGGCTGTCTTCTTTCGCGGCATGGAGCCCTCCGAGGCCGCGACGCTCACCCGCATCATGATGAAGTCGGGGCGGATCTACGATCTTTCCTCCGTCCCCGGCATCAAGACGGACAAGCACTCAACCGGCGGCGTGGGCGACAAGGTCTCGCTCGTGCTCGCCCCCCTCGTCGCGGCGGCGGGCGCCGTGGACCCGATGGTCTCGGGGCGTGCCCTCGGGCACACGGGCGGCACGCTCGACAAGCTCGACTCCATTCCCGGCTACCGCTGGGACCTGACCGAGGAGCAGTTCCGCCGCCAGTTGGAGAAGGTCGGCTGTGCGATCATCGGCCAGACCGACGATTTCGTGCCTGCGGACAAACGTCTCTACGCCATGCGCGACGTCACGGCGACGGTCGAGTCGATCCCGCTGATCTGTGCGTCGATTCTCTCGAAGAAGGCCGCCTCCGGTGCCGAGGCGCTCGTCATGGACGTCAAGTGCGGCAGCGGCGCCTTCATGGCGTCGGAGGAGGACGCCCTCAAGCTCGCCCGACAACTCGTCTCCATCGGCACCGAACTCGGCATGAAGGTCAGCGCCCTGCTCACCCAGATGAACCAGCCGCTCGGCACGACGGTGGGCAACGCCCTCGAAATCCACGAGGTCCTCGACGTGCTCGAAGGCAAGGGCCCGGCCGACACGCGCGACGTCACCGTGGAGCTCGGCGCCGAGATGCTCGTGCACGCCAATCTGGCGGCATCTCATGAAGAGGCACGCGGCAAACTCAATGGTCTGCTCGATGATGGCTCGGCGATGGCGAAGTTCCAGGAGTGGGTTGCCGCGCAGAAGGGCGATCCCCGCATCGTCGAGAATCGCGCCCTGCTGGCCGATGCACCCGATCGCGCGGGGTTCGACGCCCCCCGCGCCGGCGTCATCCAGTCGATGAACACGCGCGCCATCGGCGTCGCCTGCAACGTGCTCGGCGGAGGGCGCGTGGTCTCCAGCGACACCATTGACCACGCCGTGGGGCTCGAGGTGCACCTGAAGGTTGGCGCGGAAGTGAAGGCGGGCGAGCGCCTCGTGACGCTGCACCATCGCGGCGGCAAGGGGCTGGAGGAAGCCCGCAAGCTGCTCGCCGAGGCCATCGTCATCGGCGAGGAGCCCGTGAAGCCCCTGGAACTGGTCATCGCGCGGCTTGATGCGACGACCGCGTAATCCCTCATGGGGGATTCCACCGGTTGACGGCACCGGGGGCGGGGCGCCAAGGAAGGACGCTCGCCGACGGGATTTTGCATGCCCGCCGCCAACCATCCGCTCCCCACAGGTAACATGGACGAACAAAAACGCCGCAAACCAGGATTCTTCAGCCGTCTGTTCACGGTGACGGAAACCGATGCGCCCCCCGAACCCGTAGAAACCGAGGAACTCCCCGCCGAGCCCGTCGCCGAAGCCGAGCCGCCGGAGGAGAAAAAGTCCGGCGTCTTCGGGCGCTTGTTTGGCCGGAAGGACAAGCAGGCCGAAGACGCGCCTGCCGAAGAGCCAGCCGTTGAAGAGCCCACGGCTGAACCGCCCGAGCCCGTGCTCGCCCCCATCAAGAAGGGCTGGCTGCGCCGCCTCACCGAGCGCCTCACCAAGACGCGCCGCGGCCTCATCGACAACATCCGCAGCATCCTCGGCATCTCCGGCAAGCTCGACGAGGAAACCATCGAGGAACTAGAAGCCGCGCTCCTGCAGGGCGACGTTTCCGCTGAAACGACCCAGAAGATCATCGCCCGCATGAAGGCCGTCGTGAAGGGACGCGACAAGGACCTGACGCCGGAAGACCTGCTCGATGTCTTCAAGGAGTCCGTGCGCGAGATCCTCGCGAACTCGGCCCCCGGTTTCGAGCCCGTGCCTCCCCCCGACGGTGGCCCCTACGTGGTCATGGTCGTGGGCGTGAATGGGGCGGGGAAGACCACGACGATCGCGAAGATGGCGAAGCGCTGTACGGACGCCGGGCTGCGCACGATGCTCGTCGCGGGGGACACGTTCCGCGCCGCCGCCGTCGAGCAACTCGAAGTCTGGGCCACGCGCACCGGTGCCGACTTTGTCCGCGCTCCGCACGGCAGCGACGCTGCCGCGTTGTGCTACGACGCGCTCGCCAAGGCACGCCAGCGCGGCAGCCAGGTCGTCTTCATCGACACCGCCGGCCGCTTGCACACCAAGTCGACGTTGATGGACGAGCTGGCGAAGATCGAGCGAGTGATCGCCAAACAGCTTCCCGGTGCGCCGCACGAAACGCTGCTCGTGCTTGACGCCACGACGGGCCAGAACGCCCTCCAGCAGGTGAAGACGTTCTCCGCCTGCGTCCGGGTGACAGGGTTGATCCTGACGAAGCTCGACGGCACGGCCAAGGGCGGCATTCTTCTCAGCATCCTCGACCAGTACCGCATTCCGATCACGTTGATTGGCGTTGGCGAAAGCGCCGCCGACCTGCGCGACTTCGACCCCGATCAGTTCGCCATGGCGCTGTTCGGCGAGGAAGGCGCGGAGGGCTGAAACAAGCCGCCCCCGGCCGGCGGCCAGGGGCGGGGGAGAAGCGTGGCGGAAGAACGGCGGTCAGCTCATCCAGTTCGAGCGATGCTTGTCCGACCACTTGGTCGTGATCTTCTTGGTGTTCATCCAGAAGTCGATTGCCTGCTCGCCGGTGATGTCGCCATCGCCGAACTTGCTGTCGAACCAGCCGCCGAAGGCGAACGGTTCGCGCGGCACAGGCACGCCGATGTTGATGCCAATCATGCCCGCGTTCGCGCGCTCGGCGAAGTAATGCGCCACGCCGCCGCTTGTGGTGTAGATGGCCGCGGCGTTGCCGTAGGGATTGGCGTTTTCAATGGCAAGAGCCTCGTCGAGCGTCTTCACACGTACGATGTTGAGCACCGGGCCGAAGATTTCGTCGCAGGCGCACTCGTGTTCCGGCGGCGTGCCGTCGATGATCGTCGGGCCCAGGAAAGAACCGTTGGGATCGCCTTCGCTCTTTGCCTTCCGGCCATCGACGACGATCTTGAGCCCCTGCTTCTCGGCACGATCGATGTAGCCGCTGATGCGCTGGTGTGCGGCGGGGCTGATGATGGCTCCCATGTCGCGTCCCGGCACGATGGCGCGCGCCAGTTCCGCGACGCGGTCGAGAATCGGCTGAACGTCGCCGACGGCGACGACGACACTCGCGGCCATGCAGCGTTGCCCGGCGCAGCCCGTGAACGACGCCAGGATGTTCGTCGCCGTCATCTCGGGATCGGCGTCCGGCACGACGACCAGATGGTTCTTGGCGCCGCCGAGCGCGCGCACCTTCTTCCCCTTCGCACCTGCACGGGCGTAGACGAGCTTCGCCACTTTCGTGGAACCGACGAACGAAACGCCCTTGATGCCCGGATGATCGCAGATGGCTTCGACGATTTCGCGGTCGCCATTGACGACGGAAAGCACACCGTCGGGCAGTCCGCATTCCTTCATCATCTTCGCCATTTCGATCGAGCACAACGGCGTCATCTCCGACGGCTTGAGGATGAAGGCGTTTCCGCACGCGATCGCCAGCGGAAAGAGCCACATCGGAACCATCGCCGGGAAGTTGAACGGCGTGATGCCCGCCACGACGCCGACGGGATGGCGCGCGCTCTGGCATTCGACACCGCGGCTCACTTCGAGCACGCGTCCCGCCACCAGTTGCGGCAGGCTCGTCGCGAACTCGGCGCACTCGATTCCCTTGGCCACGCTCGCGCGCGATTCGGGAAGCGTCTTGCCGTTCTCGAGCGAGCACACCTCGGCCAGCTCGTCGAGCCGCTCCTCCAGCATCGCCTTGAAGCGGAAGAGCACCTGCACACGCTCCTTCACGGGCACGTGTGCCCACGCGCGTTGTGCCACCGTTGCCGCCTCGACGATGGCATCGAGATCGGCGGCGCTGGAAAGAGGCACCTCGGCGATCACCTTGCCCGTCGCGGGAGCGTGTACGGGCAGGCGGCGCGGCGAGGCGCTCACAACGGCTTTGCCGGCAACCCAGTTGGGCACCACGGCCGGCAACGTGGACAGATCGATGGTCATGCGGTACTCTCCTCGTTACTTCGTTGGGGCATCGGCCTCGGATGTCAGCGCCGCGCTCTGGTGGGTGATCTTGTCGCCGTCCCATTCGTTGTCGCGGGCGGCCTGGCCTGCGCGGTCGCGCTTGGCCTGCACCTGACGGGTCACCAGGTCGGAGTGCGTTGTCAGGTACTGCAGGGAATGACCGCGGAAGTCCTCGATCGTGGAGAAGTTGTGCTCCTCCATGAATGCTTCGAGGCCCGAGATCATCTCCTTCACCATTCCGAATCCCTGGAGCATCGCCGCCGTGCAGACCTGCACCGTGTGCGAGCCGAAGAGAATGAACTGGATGGCGTCGTTGGCGCACTCCACCCCGCCCATGCCGGAGATCGTGATGTGCGGCGGCAGAGAACGTCCAAGCTCCGACACCATGCGCAGCGCGATGGGGCGCACAGCCTGGCAGGAGTACCCACCCGGCAGGCTGTAGCCCTCCACTGTCGGCATCGGGCGCAACGTCTTGAGGTTGATGCCGACGACCGAGAGAATCGTGTTGATGGCCGAGATGCCCGTGGCGCCGCCGTTGACGGCGCACCGCGCCGGAACGCGGATGTCCGTGATGTTCGGCGTCATCTTGGCCCACACGGGCTTCTTCGTCGTACTGCTGACCCATCGCGAGACGTTCTCCACCATCTCGGCGTTCTGGCCCATGGCGCCGCCCATGCCGCGTTCGGGCAGGCCGTGCGGGCACGACAAGTTCAACTCGAAGCCATCGACGCCCGCCGCCTCGCAACGCTGAGTGAGTTCCTTCCAGCGTTCCTCGCTGTACTCCTCCATGATCGAGGCGATCAGCATCTTCTTCGGGAACTCATCCTTGAGTTGGCGGAACTCCTTCTCCCACACCTCAATGGGACGGTCGGAGATCAGTTCGATGTTCTGGAAACCGATGACCTCGCTCCCCTCGCGGCTCTTGAGTTTTCCATAGCGGGGCGCCACGTTGTTGATCTTGTTGGCTTCCAGACAGACTGTCTTGGCAACGACGCCTCCCCAGCCTTCCTTGAAGGCCTTGGCGATCATCTGGCGGTTCGTTCCCGGAGGTCCCGATGCGATAACGAAGGGATTCTCGAACTTCATGCTGCCGACTTGCACGGAGATGTCAGGCATTGAGTGTGCTCCTTGTCGTGCCCGGTGGGCCGAGTGATCAGTTTGCGAGGCCCGCCGTTCTACGTTCGAGCCACTGCCCTCTCCCCGCCTTGCCCACGACCTTGTAGTCCTCGACGATCACTTCGCCGCGCGACAACGTCGTGCGGGCAAAACCGGCCAGTTCCCATCCCTGGAACGGCGACCAGTCGGTGTTCGTCTCCATCTTCTTCCAGTCGACCTTCGTCTTCTTCTTTGGGTGGATGATTGCGATGTCCGCGTCCGAGCCCACCTGGATGGCGCCCTTCCTCGGAAAGAGCCCCATGATCTTTGCGGGGTTGGTCGAGAGCTTCGCGACCATCTCCTCGACGCCGAGCCGCTTGCCGAGAACGCCATGCGTGTAGACGATGGGCAGCAAGGTCTCCAGTCCCGGCATTCCCATCGGAATCTTCGTCCAGTCGCCCTTCCACATCGCCTTCTGCTTGCGGGTGAACGAGCACGTGTCCGTCGAAACCACGGAAATCTCGCCGGACTTCAGTCCCTTCCAGAGACGCTCCTGGTCGGCGGGCTTTTTGAGCTGCGGGCAGCAGCCGTACAAATGCCCGTCCTTCTTGCCGAAGACGGAGTCGTTGAGCACGAGGTACTGCGCGCACGTTTCCGCGAGCACCGGCACGCCGCGCTCCTGCGCTTCACGGACGATCTCCGTCCCCTCGCCCGTGGACATGTGCACGATGTAAAGCTGGCCGCCGGTAACTTCGCACCACTTGGTGGCGCGCTGCACCGCCTCGGCTTCGATGAAGTTGGGGCGCGTGATGCCATGGAGCCGGGCACCGAACTTCTTCATCAGCGCGGGCGTGTGATGGCGGGCGATCAGTTCGTCGAGCACACGCGGGGACTCGGCGTGCATCAGCAACATCGTGCCGTTCTCGCGCATCTTCTCCAGAGTTCCGAAGATCGCGCGGTCGTCCGCCTGCCAGCCTTCGGACTCGTAGATCATGTACTCCTTGAACGTCGAGAAGCCACGATCGACCATCCCCTTGATTTCGTCTTTGTGCTGGTCGTAGTTTGTCACGCAAATGTGGAAGGTGTAGTCGATGAGTGCCTTGTTCTCGGCGCGCTTGAACCAGTTGTCCGCCGCTTCCGAGAGTGTGTCGTAGCCCTTGCCGTTCTTCTTGGCATAGGGAATGGCGAAGTCGATCAGTGTCGTCACGCCGCCGCGGGCACCGGCACGGCCACCCGTGCGGTAATCGTCCGACGAAACCGTTCCGCAGAACGGCAGTTCAAGGTGCACGTGAACGTCAAGCAAGCCGGGAATCACATAGTGCCCGCGCGCGTCGATGATCTCCGCGTCTCCCTTGGGCAGTGTTTCGGCAATCGCCACGATCTTTTCGCCGGCAATGCCGACGTCCGCCTTCGTCTGTCCCTCAGTGGTCACAACAGTACCGCCGCGGATGATCTTCTCGAGTCTCATGGTCACGCCTCCATCGTGGTTAGTGATTTGTCGAGCACGTCGAGCAGGAACTTGGCGTCCTCCCCGGTAATGCACATCGGCGGCTTCAGCCGAATGACGTTGCCGTTCAGTCCGCCCTTGCCGAGCAGAACGCCGTGCTCGCGCGCCCTCTCGACCAGTTCCATCGTTTCCTTGCTTGCCGGTTCCTTCGTGGCGCGGTCGCGGACGAGTTCGATGCCGAGCATCAAACCCTTGCCGCGCACGTCGCCGATCAGGCGGTGACGCTCCTTCAGGCGGAGCAGTCCCTCCATGATGATGCCGCCAACGCGTTTGGCGTTGGCCTGCAAGTCTTCTTCGTCGATTGTCTCCATCACGGCAAGTCCCTGCGCCATCGAGACCGGATTGCCGCCGAACGTGTTGAAGTGAATGCGCTGCGCGAGTTTCTGCGCGATCTCCGCCCGCGTCGTCACGGCAGCCAGCGGCACACCGTTGCCGATGCCCTTGGCCATCGTCACGATGTCGGGCGTCACGCCAAAATTCTGGAAGCCCCAGTAGTGGTCGCCCGTGCGTCCAAAGCCCGTCTGCACTTCGTCCGCGATGCAGAGGCCGCCGTGCCTGCGGGCAATCTCGTAGGCCTTCGCGAAGTACGAAACGTGTGGCATCGTTGTGCCGCCGACACCCTGGATCGGCTCGGCGATGAACGCCGCTATCTTTCCAGGCGTGCTGAACTTCACGATCTCTTCAATGTCGTTGGCTGACTTCGTGGCAATTTCCTCCGGTGTGCCCGAGAACGGCGAGCGGTACGGGTCCGGATTCATTGCGTGGTGGATTCCCGTGGCCGACTGCGCCGGGAACTTCCACGTGTGGTGCGACGTCACGCCCATCGTAAACGGCGAGCCGCCATGATAGGCATTCCGCAACGCAATCACATCGTGGTTCCCCGTGAAGAGGCGCGCCATCATGATCGCGAGATCGTTCGCGTCCGAGCCCGAATTCACGAAGTAGGTGACGTCGAGGCCCGGGGGCATCTTCGACGCCAGCTTCTTGGCGAACTCTGTGATCGTCGGATGCAGATAGATCGTCGTCGTGTGCTGGAGCGTTTTCGTCTGCTCGATCGTCTTTTCAATCACGCGGGGATGACAATGCCCGACGGAGACGGTGACGATTCCCGCGAAGCAGTCAAGGTAGCGCCGTCCCGTTTCGTCGAAGAGGTACTGCATGTGTCCTTCGACAATCATCAGGGGATCGGCGTAGTACGTCAGCAGCGCGGGCGAGCAGAAGCGCTTGCGGTCGGCGAGCACTTCGGCACGCGGCGGCCCGTCGTAGGGACGCGGCGTGTGGGAGCAGGGCGGGAGTTGGGGCAGGGCCTGCGTATCTGGTGCCATGTGATAACCTTTCGTCGCCGTTCGGTGTCAGGGTGCAACGATTGCGTCGTACGTTTCCGGACGCCGGTCACGGTAGAACTGCCAGACGTTGCGGACTTCGCGAATCTGGTCGAGATTCAAATCGGCAACGACGACTTCGGACTTGTCGCGCGAGGCCTGCGAGATGATCTGGCCGCGCGGATCGCAGAAGTACGACTGCCCGTAGAACTCGCCAATGTTCCAGGGCCCCTCGGTGCCGGGCCGGTTGATCGCGCCGACGAAGAAGGCATTCGCGCAGGCGGAAGCGGGCTGCTCCAGCTTCCAGAGATACTCGCTCAACCCCGCCACTGTTGCTGAAGGATTGAAGACGATCTCCGCGCCGCCCAGGCCCAGCGCGCGCCACCCTTCCGGGAAGTGGCGGTCGTAGCAGATATAAACACCAACCTTGGCATAGCGCGTCTGGAAGACGGGGTAACCCAGGTTGCCCGGGCGGAAGTAGAATTTCTCCCAGAAACCGGGATTGCAGTGCGGAATGTGGATTTTGCGAAACTTTCCGAGAAACGTGCCGTCGGCGTCGATCACGGCGGCGGTGTTGTAGTAGACGCCCGTGTTCTCTTCCTCGTAAATCGGAACGACGATCACCATCTGGTGCTTCTTGGCGAGGCCCATCATCAGCTTCGTGGTCGGGCCGTCGGGGATGCGCTCGACGAGATCGTACCACTTGGTGTTCTGTTCGGCGCAGAAATACGGCCCCGTGAACAGTTCCTGCGGGCAGGCGACCTGGACGCCCTTGCCAGCGGCCTCTTCGAGCTGGGCGACGACCTTGTCGGTCATCTCCTTTTTTACCTTGGCAACCGAGTCGTTCCCCGTCCCGTCGAACTTGGTCTGGATGACGGCGCTGCGGACAATTCTATCCATCGTTTCGGTGTGCTCCCTTGCTTGAGGGTCTCTTCATGGCTCCCGCAGGCACGAGGAAACTTTCCCCCATACTAACAGGAAAGACAAAGAACTAAGAAGTAGCCGAGCCCGCGGCAACGAAAAAATAACACACGGCGATGGAATGGAGAAAAACCGGACGACTACACGGTCATCCCTGCGCGGGGCAGGGGCGGCAGGAAGAGAAAACGGAAAACGGGAATGCAGACAGTGGAACACGGTTGGGACTGAAAACTGAAAATCGAAAACTGAAGACGTCTCCCGGGTCGGTTCTACGGACCCGGGAGATTCATCCTGATTGCTCAGCGTGCCGGCCGGCGGGCGAGCGCGAAGGCCTTGTGCCAGCCTTCCGAGTAGAGCGGGTCGGCAGGGTCGAGGCTGTTGATCTGCACCTCCGGCGGCGAGGCGTGAATGAAACGCATCCCGCCCATCGACAAGCCCGCGTGGAACACGCGTCCGTTCTCGCCCAGGAAGAACAGCACGTCGCCGGGCTCGAGCGCATCGGTGAACCAGTGCGTTGCGACGAGCTCTCCAACGAGAGCCTGCTGGTGCGCATCGCGCGGAAGCTGCACGCCCGCCGCTGCCCAGCTCACCCCGACCAGGCCCGAGCAGTCCAGCCCCAACGGGCTGCGCGCTCCGAAGACATACGGCGTGTGGAGGAACTCGCTCAGGGCCGTTTCCACGGCCACTTCGCCACGGGTCTTTTCACTCGGCAAAAAGACAGAGTCCGCCGGAACTTCAAGTGTCTTGCCCGAAGGAAGCTCCAGCTGAACCTGCTCCGTCCCCGTTGCCGTTGCTGCAAGGCTGGCGCCCGGCGGCACGCGGAACGCGTCGAGCATCGCGTTCTCGCGGACGCGCGCCTTCGGCTGCGAGAGAAGCTCGGTGAACTCCGCACGCGTCACTTGCTGGACGGCGTCGCTCCTCAGCCACGCCGTGTAGCCGTCGATTCCCTGAACCAGGAAAAACGTCCCGTCCTCCGTGCGATCGAGAAGAAAGAGCGGTTCGCCCAGCAGCACCTGCGTCTGCACGTTCCGTCCTTCCTCGGGCTCGCCCCACGTCATTGCCATCGGAATAGCCACGACGCCAAAGGGATCCGTGCCGAGCGATTCCGCCGGCAGCGGCCGCACGTCGTTGCGCACCTCTTTGCCCAATGCCTTGCCCAGTTCGCGCGCGAGTGCCGCGGCCGAGAGCGGGACGTTCGTCCGTCCCTCAAGCACCCAGCCATCCTCCGTCAGGCGGGGCTTTGCATCGAGATGAAACGTCGTGCGATCCGTCAGCATGGCATTCTTCCACGCCGACACGATGAACGCCGCTTCCTCCTCCGTTGTCGCGGGCGAATCGAACGGCCACGCATTCCAGGACGGACGGCCGAGAGGGAACGCCGGGTTCGCTTCCACGGTTTCCTTCTTTTCCGCGGCCACATCCGGAAACAACTCCGCGCGCTTCGCTTCGAGCTCTTCGCGGTGCTCCGTCCACATGCGCACGATGCCATTGTAAACGCCAAGTGCCTCGGCATGGTGCGCCGTTGGCTTGACGACCCACTCGTCGAACTCGGGATTGGTCAGGAAGCCGAACTCCACGACGGCGGAGGGAATGTCGCTCGCCGAGACCAGCGGATGATCCACGACGTAGTGGGAGAACGGCTCGTTGTGGTGAACCTGCTTCTCGACTTCCTCGCGCACGATGTCGGCGAAGGCGCGCTCGAGCGGCTGGTCGTTGCCCTGCGAATCCGTTGGCCAGATCAGCATCATCACGCCATCGGCTGTTTCGCGTCCCGCCGCGTTGTGGTGAAACGAGAGGAACAAATGCGAGGCCATGGCATCGGCGAGCGCGGGGCGCGCCCCGAGTTCCACGGCGCGCACCGTCGGCCCCAGCGTCACCTTGCGGTCGTCCCGCCGCGTCATGTGCACCTCGGCGCCTGCGTCCCTCAGATGATGGTAGGCCAGCGCCGTCACGCGCATGTTCAGGTCCTGCTCGACGACTCGGCTGTTCACGCCGCGCGCGCTGCCGCTGTAGCTGTTTGAGAACGAGTACCCACCGTGTCCGGCGTCGATCGTAATGACGAGACCAGCCAGCGGTTTGCCTTCCGGTGTAAAGGGTGCCTCGTAATCCGCGGGCACGGGGATCTCCGCGGCGGGCAGCAGCATTCCGGCAAAAAGTGTGACGAAACCGGCAAGGCGTCGAAGCATGAGGGAACTCCTGGAGGTATCGAGTTTGACTCCTCCTGCGTGGCCGATGCCGGAACTGGGCGCAATCACAGCCTTTGGCGCCGTCTTTGGCGCCACTCCCCGCTCTGTTGTCATGTCATCAGTTGGAGCCGTGCCGGGGCTCCTGAGGCGCTACTCGGTTCCCTGGCTCATGTGGGAACACTGCGCGATTTCCCGCGCCTTGGCCATGATTCCCCTCTCGTGCCCATTCACGCACAGGACATCGCACTCCGACCCCAGAATGAACGGGTGCCCGGTGGCTTCCATGCGCTCGCGCAGGCTGCCGCAGATGGCCCGCACCTTCTCGACCGGCATCTCGTCCTCGCGCGGGAAAAACTTCGACGGGACGTTGCCAAACAGGACCACGTCGCGGGGCACGTATTGCGTGGCTTCCACGATGTCCACGCAGCTTCCCAGGCTCAGAACGGCCGGGTGCAATCCTGCCAGGGCGGTGATCATCTCCGGCGTCAGTTCGCCGCAGTCGTGCAGAATCAGGTCGGCTCCCGCCTCCTCGATCACCCTGGCGATGCGGCGGTTCGGTTCAATCACGATGCGCTCGAAGACGTTCGAGCCTTCGGCGATCTGCTTGGGCGAGAAGTACACCTTGTTGGCGGCAGGCTCGCAGATGATGATGGCTTTCGCGCCTCCGGCGATCTGTGCCCGCACGTAGGCTTCCACGAGCTCCGTCGTCAGGTCGATCAATTGGAGTGTCAACGCCACGGACTCCTCATCGTCCGGGTCGGCATCGGCCCCCACCATGAAAACGGCGGTGATGACGTCCTCGATGATTTTTGCCACGAGCGAAAACGGCCCGATCGCCATTCCCGTCGGGATCAGGGTGCTTCGTTTTGCGGCGATTCCCAGCGCATCGGCCGTCACCCTCATCCGCGTGGTAAGTTCTCCGCTCTCGAAGTGGCGGCGCAGCGCATCAAGCTGCTCGGTAGAAAGCGATTGCGAGATGTGGAAAGTCTCGTGCTCGGTTCTTGGGATGCCCAGCCACTCGGCCAAGGCTGCTTTCTCCACCCGCAGGTCCATGGGAGCCACAGCCAGCGGAGTGTCGAAGACCTCCGCTGCGCGGATCATGATACGGGCCATTTCAGAAGGGTTTGCGTCCACTTTCTCCGGGGTTGATTCCAGATGGACAAGCAGGTCGACAGCCAGAGGCATCGCGAGCCCGCGACGGGCGAAATCGTGAAAGGTCTGACGGCTCATAAGGGCCCCTCCCGAGGGCGGGAGGAGTTGACTGTAAGCGCTTGCATCATGGCAAGGAGAGAATGCGGAAAGAGAGGTTGGAGAACGCCCGAAGCGTCGAGCTTCCCGCCGCCACCACCTGAGCCACGCGCCCCGCTGTTTCGAACACGCGAACCTACGATTCCTCGATGCGGTAGTTCGGCGCGTCCTTGACGAAGTGAATATCGTGCGGGTGCGACTCTCGCTTGCCGGCGGGTGTCACGCGCACGAAGCGCGCCCGGGCCTGCAAGTCCGCAATTGTGGGGCAGCCATTGTAGCCCATCGAGGACTTCAGGCCGCCGACGAATTGCTGGAGCACCGTGGAGAGCGGCCCGACGTAGGGCACGAGTCCCTCGATTCCCTCGGGCACGAACTTGCCGCTCGCCGCACCCTTCTGCCCATAGCGGTCCGCGGATCCCAGCGCCATCGACGCCAGCGATCCCATGCCGCGATACGTCACGTACTGGCGCCCGGCGACGAGCACACGCTCGCCGGGGCTCTCGTCCGTTCCGGCCAGAACGCTGCCCATCATCACGGCGTCCGCCCCCACGGCCATCGCTTTCGCCGCGTCGCCGCTATAGCGAACCCCGCCGTCGGCGATCACGCCGACGCCACGCCCCCGCAGTGCCCGCGCGGCCGAGTAGACCGCCGAGAGCTGCGGCACGCCGACTCCGGCAACGACGCGTGTCGTGCAGATCGAGCCTGGTCCCACGCCCACCTTCACCGCGTCGGCCCCGGCATCCGCCAGCGCCACGGCGCCCTCCTCGCTGGCAATGTTGCCCGCGACGACCTGCTGCTCCGGCCAGCGCTTCTTGATCCACTTCACCATCTCGATCACGCCCTTGGTGTGCCCGTGGGCCGTGTCCACCACGATCAGGTCCACCGCCGTTTCCAGCAGCGTTTCGACGCGTTCGAAATCCGCCGGGCCGACTGCTGCGCCGGCACGCAGCGAGTACGACTCGTCCACGCACTGATTTGGCGATTCCTGACTCAGGATGCGGCGGACGTCCTTGAAGCTGTAGAGGCCCCCGAAGACACCGTCCTTGTCCACGACCGGCAGAATACTGATCCGGTGCTCCAGCAGCTTCTCGTAGGCCTGCCGGATTGTCGTCCCTGAAGGAGCCGTCACGCAGTCGCGCTCCATCACGTCGCCCACCTTGACGTCCAGCGAGCGGGTGTAGCGGAAGTGCGTTCCCGTGATGATGCCCAGCAGCCTGCGCTTATCGTCCACCACGGGGAAGCTGTTGAAGCGGAAGCCCTTCTCCTTACGCCACGCCTCGACCTCGGCCAGCGTTTGGTCGGGGGAGACGGTGCGGGCCTTCTGGAGGAAACCGTTGAGGTAGAACTTGATGCGCTTGACCTCACTGCGCTGTTCGTGCGGAGCGAGGTTTTTGTGCACGATCCCCATGCCCCCGGCCAGGGCCATGGCGATGCCCATGTCCGCGCCCGTCACGGTGTCCATTGCGGCCGAAAGAAACGGGATGTTCAGGCGGATGCCCGAGGTCAGTTGGGAACTTGTGTCGGCGTCGCGGGGGAGAAAGTCGGCGTATTGCGTGACGAGGGAAACGTCGTCGTAGGTCAGTGCGAGGTGGCGATGCGTTTCCATGAAATCGTCGAGATGGGCATTCGTGGTCATGTGTTACGGCTTCTCCTGGCCTGCCATTTCGGAACGTCGCGATTCGTTGTTTCCCGTTCGGACAAGTGAAAGTGCCTCCTGGCGTTTCCCCTCGAACCACGAACCTCCAACCGCGAACCGCGTCCCTCTTGCGCCATGCCTCTTGCCCATCACCGCCGGGGGATGCAACGACGAGATTGCCTTTTTCCGGGGGCGGGAGGTGAACGGCTTCAGCCTCGGCCCCCACCAGCAGTTCACCGCGAGGTAATTCATGTTCATGCGTCTGCCCGTGCTGCTTCTGGCCGCCATTTTCCCCGTGTTGCTTTTGGCCCAGGAGCCCCCCGTCCGCCAGCAACCCTTTGCCATCCAGGTTGTCGATCGCGCCACGGGGCGTGGCGTGCCGCTCGTGCGTCTGCGCACGACCCACGAGGCCGTCTGGGTGACGGACAGCGCGGGATGGGTGGCCTTCGACGAGCCCGGTCTTCTCGGGCGCGATGTTTTCTTCTTCGTGGAGAGCGACGGCTACGAGTTCCCCGCCGACGGTTTCGGTTATCGCGGAATCCGCCTGACGGGCACTCCCGGCGGCGAGGCCCGCATCGAGGTGGACCGCACGATGATCGCCGAACGCCTCTATCGCGTGACGGGCGCCGGGATTTACCGCGACTCCGTTCTGCTCGGCCGGGACGTTCCCCTCGCCGAGCCCCTGCTCAATGCCCGCGTCGCCGGTCAGGACTCCGTCCAGAACGCTTTCTACAAAGGGACGCTCTACTGGTTTTGGGGCGACACGGGGAGGCCCGAGTATCCCCTGGGCAACTTTGCGACATCCGGGGCGACGTCGCTGCTGCCGGAGCAGGGCGGCCTCGATCCCGCCATTGGTGTGAACCTCCGTTACTTTACCGATCAGACCGGTTTCGCCAAGGCCATGGTCAATGTCCCCGAGGACGGGCTGAAGTGGATCGACGGGCTCATGGTGCTCCCCGACGCCGAAGGCAACGAGCGCCTCGTCGCGCATTGCGAGCGCCTGCGCAATCTCGGCACGCCGCTCGGCCGCTCCCTCATCGTGTACGACGACGAGACGGACACGTTCGTGACGCTGTGTGCCTTCGACAAAACGACAACTCTGTATCCCGCCGGCCGGCCCTTCCGCCACACGGAATCAGGGACGGAGTACTTCTACTTTCCGTCGCCGTTCCCCATCGTCCGCGTTCCCGCAGAGTGGGAAGCGATCCAGGACCCCGCGCGCTACGAGAGCTTCACCTGCCTTGAACCTGGTGCCACTTACGACAAGGAAAACCCGGCCATCGAGCGCGGCGCCGATGGAGAACCCGTGTGGGGCTGGAAGAGGGCGACGCAACAACTCGGTGCCACTCAGCAGCGCGAGCTGATCGACAACGGTCATCTCGCCCCCGATCAGGCCACCATTGACGTCCACGATGCCGCGACCGGCGGACGCGTGCTCCTCTGGAGCGGCACCGTCGCGTGGAATGCCTACCGCCAGCGCTGGATTCTGATCGCCAACGAAATGTGGGGAAAACCGTCGAACCTGGGCGAAATCTGGTATGCCGAATCCGAACGCCCCGAAGGACCGTGGCGCCGCGCCGTCAAGATCGCGACCCATGCCAGCCACAGTTTCTACAACCCCGCGCATCATCCGTTCTTCGATCAGGACGGCGGGCGGGTGATCTATTTCGAGGGAACGTACGCCGACACGTTTGCCTCCAACGCGCACCCCACGCCGCGCTACAATTACAACCAGATCATGTACCGCCTCGATCTTGCCGATCCCCGTCTACATCTCGACGACTGAGTGGGGTGTTCGTTCGAGCAGCATCAGGATTTCGTCGCCGGTCTCTTCTTCGGCGATGCACGTCAGACCGGTTCTTTCCGCAAAGGAACGAAGCACCGCGCGCTCGCGCCGCTCGATGGAGCCACGCTTGGCCAGCGCCTCGCGGCTCCCCGAGATGATGAGGCGGTGTGCCGGAACGCGCCCGAGAACGTCGAGCAGGTCGCGCTCCTGGCGATGGATCACGGGAACCAGCTTGAGCAGAAACGCCATGTCGTATCTTGCGTCCTCTTCAGGCCAATCCTCGTTCAGCGTCCACGTCCGCGCCTTGAGCCAATCGAGCCCGTGCGACTCTGCGAACGCCGCCACGCAGTCGATGGCTTGGGCGTCGCGGTCAAGCGCCGTATACGCAGCCGCGCGGCACCACGGCGCCTCGCGCGCCAGCAGCAGCGGAGCCACGCCGCACCCCACGTCCAGAAACGTGCGCGCACTGGTGCTCCAGGCCGCCAGGATGCCAATGAAGCGCGAACGATGAAGAAGGCGTTCGCGGGTGCTGGCGTGCGCGGCCAGGATTGCTTCGACCATCTGGCCCCGCGTTTCAGGATCGTTGGCGGCGCGCAGCCGCCCGGCCAAGTCGGACAGGGCACTCTTTTCTCCCCGGTAGCGGCGCAGATCGTAGTACAACTCCTTGCGCAGCGCCTTCTCCGCCTCCTTGAAGACGCGCAGGCGCTCCACATCGCGGGCGCACGCCGCCCCACGCAGCGCCTTCTCCAACTCGCGGTTCGCGGAGAAAATCCGCTCCACTTCGCGCCGGGCCGTATCCGGCTCCACGCGGTAGCGCGCCGCCAGCCCCTCGGCCACGGAGGCGATCACCTCGCGCGCGACTGGAAGGTCAAGCCACTCAGCCCGCATTGCACACCGACTCCCAGGACGATTGCAGCTTGCTTTCGGGAAACCAGGCCATGTGGGTCTTCATCGTGTGCTCCAGATACGCGCCCAGCGTTCCTTCGTCCAGCGCCGTGCGCAAACGGCGGATGGTCTCCAGAATCGTCCAGAGGTTGTGCAGCACCAGCAGGCGTGTTTCCGCGAACACGGCCTCGGGCGTTTGAGCTTCCCGGCACGCCGGGCAGGCGCAGACGTATTCGCCCGATGCGATGTGCGTGGTGTCCTTCACCGAGCCGAACGGTGTCATGTACCAGCCGCCGATGGCGAAATGCGCGTAGGACGACGAGTCGAAAATGTTGGCTCCCATGGCGAGAAAGAACGGCAGCTCCAGCGGATCGCCCGATCCGTAAACGTGAATCGGCATTGCGGGCCCGCAGGTGCGCCGCGTGTCGCGCACAATACGGCACGCCAGCGCGATGTCGTGGTTCTGGGTGAAGAATGGCACCAGGCTCCCCACGGCGATGTACTCCACGCCGATGTCGAGCAACTGCTCGGTGCACCACTGGCGCAACTCGGGGAAGCGCCCTCCCTGCTGGACGCCTGCAAGGATGCTTGATTCCGCCAGGGGCAACGCCGCGCGGATGCGCTTCATCGTCACCTCGGCCTTCTCCTTCGACTTCTCACGCCCGTCGCCCGGCGGCGTCACCAGGTCGAGCGGCGAGACGATGTCCGTCCCGATGCGATCCTGAAACTTCACGATCTTCTTGTTGTCGATCATCACGCGCTGGCGAAAGCCCTGGAAAGCCCCCGAGTCCGTCATCGTCGGCACGTCGGCACCCAGGTATTCCTGGAGCGTCAGGCCCTCCTTCATGAAGCGCCTCCGCAACTCGCGGTCGCGGTAGAGAAAGAACGCATTGAGGATGAAGGCCTCGGCGCCGCACAGCTCGATCAACTCGCGCGAGGAATAGAACGCGCTTCTCTGCTCGAAGACGGGAAAGAAGACGGGGAGCGTCAGACGGCGTCCCCTCGGAGTCGCGAGCGAACGACCGAAGTTCGTTTCGTATGCGTTGCCAGCAGACGGGTCCGGCATCTTTCTCCTCGCGATTCGAACGTTGTGGGCGGTACACCCCATCGGGAAATCTGCCGTGGGGTGCCGCACCAGCAAGCGGCATCCATCCCATGAATCACAAGGACGAACCCGCATGGCCCCGGAATCCCTTGCCGAACTTCCCAAGACCAAAATCGTTGCCACCGTCGGGCCCGCCTCGGCCACGCGCGAAAAGCTCGCCGCCCTGATCGGTGCCGGGGTTTCCGTCTTTCGGCTCAACTTCTCCCACGGGACGCACGACGATCATGCCCGCGTCCTGCAACTCATCCGCACCGTCTCGCGGGAGGCCGATCGTCCCGTCGGTGTTCTCGGCGACCTCAGTGGCCCCAAGCTGCGCCTCGGCGACGTGGACGGCGGCGGGCGCCAGCTTGTCGAAGGCGATGAAATCCGCCTCACTTCGGCCTCCGATGCCGACGGCCGCACGCGCTTCCGCGTCACTTTCCCTGATGCCCACATGATCATCAAACCCGGCAAGCCCATCCTGCTCGACGACGGAACGATTCGCCTCGCCGCTCTTCGCATCGAGGGCGAAGACGTCGTCTGCCGCGTCCAGAACAGCGCCGTCATCAAGCCGCGCAAGGGCGTGAATCTGCCGGACACCGCGCTCCCCATTCCCGCGCTCACCGACAAGGATCGCCTCGACCTGGCCTTCGGGCTCGCAGCCGGGATCGACTTCGTGGCGCTCAGCTTCGTGCGCAGCGCCTCCGACGTCGCCCTCTGCCGGGCGGCCATGAAGGAGTGCGGGCGCACCGTTCCCCTGATTGCCAAGATCGAGAAGAGCGAAGCCGTCGACAACCTCGATGCCATTCTCGGCGCGGCGGATGGCGCCATGGTGGCCCGTGGTGATCTCGGAGTCGAAATCCCCGTCCAGAAGGTCCCCTCCGTTCAGCGCCGCATCCTGCGCGCGTGCAATCTGCTGGGCAAACCCGCAATTACCGCCACCCAGATGCTCAACACCATGATCACCGAGCCGATGCCCACGCGCGCCGAAGTCACCGACATCTACAACGCCATTCTCCAGGGGACGGACGCCGTGATGCTCTCGGGGGAAACGGCCAGTGGCAAGTACCCCGTCGAGTCCGTCGCCATGATGTGCCAGATCGCCCTGGAGGCAGGCCGGGACATGGGGTGGACGTGGGACGGCCAATGGATTCATGAATCAGCGACGACATGGAGCGAAACACTGGCCGAGGCTGTCGCCGAAGCGGCCGTTACGCTGGCCCGCCGTCTCGAGCTGCACGCCATCATCTGCCCCACGGTGGGGGGGACAACGGCCCGGCGGCTGGCGCGCTACCGCCCCCGGTGCCCCATCCTCGCCTTCAGCACTTCGGAGAGCACGGTCAGCAGACTCTCCCTGAGCTGGGGCGTCCGTCCGCGTCTCCTGGGGCACGAGGAGTGCGACACGGGCGATGGCTCCGCCGTCATTCGCAACGCGCTGCGCACGGCCTGGAAGGCCGGTTTGGTACGCGAAGGCAACCGCGTGGTAGTCGTTGCCGGACTTCCGCTCAGCCGCTCCGGCCTGACCAACGCCCTGCGTGTCATCGAAATCCATGGCAGTGAACTGAACTGTCCGACTTCTTGACATCGCCTTTGGGGCGTGACTAGGTTGGAACTTGTTTTGGGGCTAATGGCATTGTGGGGCTATGTACCCATGGGTGAAATATTGGATCCAGGTAGCCAACCGGACTCTCCACCAGAGCGTCTTGTCGATCTTCTCTCACGTTCGGCCAGCTTGCTTCGCTCGGCCAACAGTCTCGAAAAGAGCTTCGAGGAAATCCTTGAGGCTGCGTGTACGTGTTTGCACGCCGACGCGGGCGTCATTCGCGAAGTGCGCGGGAAGAAGCTCCAACTCGTTGCCTTTCAGGGAATCCCGGAGCATCTCGTCGCCCCCTTGATGGACGCGGGCGTGGGGATTTCCGCCAAATTGCTGGCGGGCGAAACCGTCCGGATTGTCAATACCGAGGCGGATCCAGTGACCGAAGTGCTCTCGCGCCGGGCGAAGGAAACCCGCGACCACTTTCACTTTCGCTCCTACGTGGGCGTTCCCCTCATCGCAAATGGCCACGTGGTCGGTTTGTTCGGACTCTATGCCGTCGGGAGCGAGCGGAGCTTCTCGGAGAACGACATCAAATGGATGCACGTGGTCGCCGACTTCCTGGCGATGGCTCTGGCCAATAGCAGGCTCAGCCACGAGCTCAGCGAGAGCAGCCGTGACTTCAGTGCCTATCGCGCCGAGCGTTCCGAAGTCGAGAAGCGCCTTGGCTCCAATGCCATGTACGACTCGTTCACCGGCCTGCCTCTCGAGCCCCTCTTTCTTGAACACGTCGAACGCTCTCTTGCCCGCGCACGCCGTCAGGAGGACTACCACTTCACACTGGGAGTACTCCGTCTCCGGCGCTTCTCCATCGTTGCCGACACTCTCGGCGCTCATGCCGCCGAGCAGCTCATCGCCGAATGTCTCTCACGCCTCAAGGCACCTCTCCAGCCCGACGACGTCATCGCCCGCCTTGCTCCCGATCTTTTCGGATTCCTTCTTGAGCAGCCGGAAATGAAGGATGGCAAGGAAGTCATCATCGCGCAACTGGAGCGCGACTTTGCCCGGCCGATGAACATCGCCAACAGGTCGTTGCACACGACCGTTCACCTCGGCATTATCCGCGATGGCCCGGTCACAAGCAGCGCTGAAATACTTCTCCAGAAAGCTCTCGCGACCGAGCACCAGAGCGTGCGCGAAACGGCCTCCGGCGTTGTTGTTTACAGTCCCGTTCTTCTCTATGCGGAGCGCCGTGCCATTGAATTCCAGGCCGACATTCAACGCGGCATCGAAGCAGGCGAGTTTAGCCTATTCTTCCAGCCCATCGTCGAAGCCGCAACGCTCCGTCCCGTCGGAGCCGAAGCGCTGCTGCGGTGGCATCATCCCGAGCGCGGTGTTCTTCTTCCTGGTGAGTTCCTCTTCCAGGCCGAAAATGGCGGCTGCATGACCGACCTCAGCATACTTGTCGTTCGCGAGGCCTGCTCCTGGATGCAGAAGATCATCTCCTCCAGCCGGGGAAGCCGTGATTTTTTTGTCACGGTCAATGTTTCCCCCCGGCAACTCGCTACTTCGGACATTGCCCGCATGCTGATCGGCATCATCGATGAGTATGATTTCCCTCCGAAAAGCGTCAAGATGGAGATCACCGAAACGGCCATGATCGCCGGTTCCCAACGTATCGTGGCCGCTTTGCATGAACTCGATGCTGCGGGAATCGGTCTCTGGCTCGACGACTTCGGCAAAGGCTACTCCTCGCTCGGTCGGCTGCACACTCTTCCCTTCGAGTGTATCAAGATCGACAGCGCTTTCGTTTCCTCGCTGGGAATTGACGAGAACTCCTCCAAGATCGTTTCCGCCATTGCCAGCCTTGGCAACAATTTGGGCCTCGACGTGCTTGCCGAAGGAATCGAGAGCCCCGCCCATCTGGAGGCTCTGCGCGAGCTCGGTGTCTGCTATTTTCAGGGGTTCCACCTTGCGCGCCCCATGCCGGCTGGCAGGGCCGCCCGCATCGTGTTGGAAATGACTCCCATGCCCGTGCCGAACTAGCGGGCAGCGTCCTCGCTGGCCGGTTCCAGAGCAGCGATCCAGACGCGGTTGCGCTGCCAGACGGCACCCCTCTCATACCCTTGCGGCGGGACGAGCGATTCGGGCCCGGCATCCGGTCTATCGCGCGGCGTCCCAGAAAACACCAGGATCGCCCCGTTCTCTCCGCCCTCCGGCGGGGGAGAGAGTTCGCTCTCCACGATTCCGAACTCCTTCTCATACAAGTACCGATACAGCGGCCACGGCGCCTGTACATGTTGGCCGCTCAACCCACTTCCCACCTCTGGAAGCAGCGCGAACACATCGACGAACTCCAGACTGTTTTCGTAGTTCGTCTTCACCCCGGTTGGCGGGTTTTGTACGCGTTCCCTTGTCCATCCAGGCATCCAGGCGGAAAGTATGGGGTGCACCTTGAGAAGCAAAAGGGGCACGAGCAGGCAGCACACCGCCAGCATTCCTGCACGCGGGCGGCGTGGCACCAGGTGAAGTCCTGCCGCGAGCAGAAGCAGCGTGATCGCCGGATAGCACACCATGAAGTAGCGCACCAGCGGCAGGCGCTCGCGAATGGCGTGCAGCAGCAAATGCGTCCCCGCCATTCCCAGAGCCAGCAGCAGGGCACCGCGTCTTGTTCGTGGCTGCCACGGCATCGAAGCCGCTGCATGGGGCTGCACCGGCTCAGCAAGCCAGACGGCGAAAGAGTGGCGCAGAATCGGAGTTATTCCGATCGCTGCTCCCATCGCCAGCAGCAGCGCCAGCGCCACGAGGTTGCCGTTGTACTGCAAGGTCAGTGCGGCTCCGTGCTTGAGCCGGCGTGCGTATTCGAGAGGCGAGACGACCAGCGCGAGCTGCCGGCCGCCCTCGAACTCGCCGCTGTCGAACAGATGACCCACCGCCAAAAACTTGGCCACGTGATAAGCAAGCAGCAGAACCACCGGCAGCCACAGCGGCCACCAAGCGCGCCACGCCGTTTCTCCCTTCTGCTTCCAGGCCCACACCGCGCACGCCACAAACGGCAGGAGCGACGCCCCGCCGTTCAGCTTGGCGAAAGCCGCGAGCGTCAGCGCCACGGCCAGCGTGCGCGGGCGTCCCTCGATCGCCGCCCACACTCCCAGCCAGGAAAAGGCTGCGAGATACAAGTCGAGATTGAATTGCAACGCCTGCCCGAACACCACCGGGTGCAGCAACGTCAGGGCGCCTGCCGCCACGGCACCCGCGCTACCCGCAACGCGCCGTGCCACTCCCGCAACCGAGGCGGCAAACAACGCTCCGGCTCCCCAGCTCAACAGGTGGAGGAGCAGCAACCTGCCGGGGAGGAGGCTCCCCAGCACGCCAAGCACCCACGCCACCAGCGGCGGATGCCCCGTGTCGCGTTCAAGAAGAAAGGGAAACCACGGATGCCCGCCCAGCGCCGCTGCCGCATCCCAGTTCGTCAGGGCATCGTGGTAGGGCGGTATCGCGTGCCAGGTTCCCTGTGCAGCGGCGAGAAAGGCAAAAGCGATGCACCACGCCGCCGTCATCGGGTGGCGGCATGCAAAGGCAACGAGCGAATTGCCGGGCGCCGGAGTCTCCATGCCCCGAGCACATCCGCGAAGCCCAGCACGGGCAACGCCAACGTGCAGCCGCTCGGCGGCGGAGTTTCGCCTTTACGCCGCCGAACCGCCAGCCGCACCAAAGCCCAGCTGGATGAAGGTGCTTTGTCGATGGAAGCAGAACACCAAACGCGCGCTGCTGGTGTCCTCAGGACGATCCTTCTTGGCATGGCGATCGGCCTGCTCTCCGCTCTTCCCTATTTCTTCAACTCTGCACGGGGATTCTTTTATACGGATGACTGGGTCTACCTGGCGCGGCCGGGTTCGATCCCGCCCTGGCAATTCTGGAATTTCTTCGTGCCCCGCGTTGTTTTCTTCTGGCGCCCTTTGGCCGATTGGCTCTTCAGCATTGAGTACCATCTTTTCGGCCTCAATGCCACCCCCTTTGTTCTCGTCTCGATTCTTCTTCATCTCTTGGTGCTTGGCGCCTTTGGATGGTTTGGACTGCTGCTGACATCACGCCCGAGGGCTGTGCTGCTTGCGTGCGCGTTGGCGGGAACGAATTGGGTGGCTGTTGATACCGTCTCGTGGATTTCAAATCAGAGTGCCCTTCTCGCCGCTCTCTTCTCCTGGCTCTGCCTCGGTTGCTGGTTGCGCGTGGGGAGCGGGTTCGAGGCGTGGGGGCGTTTTCACTGGGCGGCACTTGTCTTCTTTGTCGCTGCCCACCTCTGCCGCCAGAGTTCCGTCTGTCTTCTGCCCGCGTTGGTGGTGCTCTCCGTTCTCGCAAGACGAAGAGAGCCCGCCACGGACTGGTGGCTGCTGGTTCGGCGTCTTCTGCCGTTTCTTGCCGCCGCAGTGATCTATGTGGCGGTCGATCGCCTGATGGTCATTCGCGAGGATTCTCGCATCCAGCTGCAATACGAGTTCGCCTCGCCGCTGCTGTGGCCCCGCAATATGATCCTCGCCTTCCTGCACATTTCGACTTCGCCGCTGGGCGGCAACAATCAATTGGCGCATTGGATGGGCACCGGGATTGAATCCAACATTCTGTTCTTGGCGGGAGTGGGGGTTGTTGGGGTCGCATCGTTCCTGTCCCATCGCCTGCGCGGCTCTGGCAGCTACCGTTCACTTGCTTTGACCGCCGTGCTCTACTTCCCCATGTTTCTCTTCGTGTATCATCATGGCAGCCGCTACTACTACCTGGCCGCGATGGCGATGGCGTTGTTTGGCGGCTTGCTTGCAGACAGGGCTTTCGAACACCTTGCCAAATGGAAGTGGAAGGCACCGCTCCTTTTCGCCCTCGTGGCGATTCTGGCTCTCAACTGGGGCCGCCTCTGGTTGCTCACGGCCGCGGACGTTCGGAACACAGAGTGGAATCGCGACATTTACGAGCTCCTTGCCGCCCACCAGCAAGAACTCCCCGAAGCAACCCTGTTCATCCTGCCTGCGCGCGATCAGCGTCCCTCCTTTGGCATGAACGAACTTGTGCGCTTCGGCTCCGGACGTTCCACTTCCCAGGCCATGTTTGCCGACGTCAACTTCGACGCCGAGTTCCTCGCGCATCTGCACGCGACCGTCGAGCACGTATACTTTGTTCGTACCGGGCCGGAACCGGATTCACTGATCCTTGTGCCAGGCGACAAGGACCACGTCCTGCCGCCCTTATAGCAAATCCGCGGGGAGCCGCACTTCGCCGCTGAGCCGGGTCAGATTCTCGTGCAGGTCGCCATGCAGCACCTGTTGCGAAAGAGGGGCTGTGTGATGTGCGCGTCCCGCCATGCGGTTCATGGCGTTCTGGGCGGCCTTCTTGTACGCCTCGGCCAGTGTCGGATAGTTGAAGACGCTGCGAATGAAGTAATCCGGTCCGCCGCCAAAGGCCATCACGGCCTGCCCGATGTGCACCAGTTCCGTCGCGCCCTCTCCGATGATGTGAACACCGGCCAGTTTCTGATCGTCCGTGCGGAAGAGCAGCTTCAGCGCCCCCGAGAGATCGCCGACGATCTTCCCCCGCGCCGTGTCGCGCCAGAGCGCTGTTCCGGTGAAATAGCCGATCCCCTCCTTCTTCAGTTGTTCCTCCGTCTTTCCCACCATGCTGATCTCCGGGATCGTGTAGATGCCGTAGGGGAGAAGCTCCACCTGCCACTCCCGGGAATCGCCCATCACATGGAGTGCCGCGATCCGCCCCTGCTCGGCGGAAGTGGAAGCCAGGCTTGGAAAACCGATCACGTCGCCCGCCGCATAGATGGATGGGACGGACGAGCGGAAGTGGCTGTCCACCTTCACATAGCCGCGCTTGTCAAGTTCCACGCCGGCCTCGGCCAGCCCCAGGTCGTCCGTTGCCGGAACGCGCCCCAGGGCAAACAGCAGCATGTCCGCCTCGTACAGCCTCCCGCTTTCCGTGGCAACGCGCACGCGTGCTTCCGGGCCATCTGTTTCGCCGGCGACTTCAATCTTCGTGTAGCTTGTCCCGAAGACAAGTTCGACGCCTGCGGTCTCCATGCTGTCGTAGAGAATCCTGGCGATGTCCTCGTCCACGAACGAGAGCGGGTTGGGACGCGGATCGATCAGCGTAACCGGAATATCCAACGCCGCGAACATACAGGCGTACTCGATCCCGATGACTCCGGCCCCCAGAACGATCATCGAATCGGGCAGTGGCACCAACTCGTTGCCGTTCATATAGAGCCCGTCGCTGTCGATGACGTTGAAGCAATCAAATGGCACGTCCGCCGGGCGTCGGGGCTTTGTCCCCACGCAGACGAGCAGGTTTGCCGCCGTGTAGGACGACTCCATCCCGCCGTACTGGACGGTGGCTTCGTGGGGACCCGTGATGCGCGCCGTTCCGACGATGCGCGCCACGTTGTTCGCTTCGATGTCTTCGTTGATGACGTCGCGTTCCAGCTGTATGACGTGGTTGGTGCGCAGGATCAGGTCGCCGCTCTTGATCTTCTCCTTCAGCCGATAGCCACTGCCATAGTACCCGCGCTGGCGATAGCCGGTGAGATAGAGCACTGCTTCGCGCAGCGACTTGCTCGGCACCGTTCCCGTGTTCAGGCAAACGCCTCCGGCCATCGGATCGCGTTCCACGAGTCCGACCTGCGCCCCGCGCTTTGCTGCGGAAATGGCGGCTTTCTGCCCGGCAGGGCCTGAGCCGATCACGAGCAGGTCGAATTGATAGGAGTGATCTGCCATGAAGAGGAGCCCTTCGTCACTCCGCGCGATGCCGAGTGCTTCAAGATTTTGTCAGGCTTGAAACGTCAACCAAGGCGCGGTTCTACCGCAAGCCTTTGCTCGCCGCTTCTTCCTGCGTGCGGAAGGCTTAAAAGAAAACCGGGCCGGTGGAAATCCACCGGCCCGGCCGTTCAGTCTGGCTGTTGGGGGTTAGCGATAGAAGTTCGTCGCTTCGGTTTCCTCGACGTCGCGGCCAAGCTGGTCGCTGTTCATCAGGACGCGGAAACGAACGTCGCCTTCGTCCTCGGCGCGGACGCGAACCGTCCAGGCCTTCTGCTCACCCACGCCAATCGAGGGCAGGGCGTCGAAGGTGACCGTGTTGCCGGAGATCGAGCCGGCCGTCGGGCCGTCGACTGCCACGGGGGTGGACTTCTCAAGCTCGATGCGCAGCGTGACGTTCGTGCCGACCGCCGAGCCCTGGTTCGTCACCGTGATCGTGTAGATTTCCTCGTCGCCGACTTCGACAGGGTCGTTCTGGTCGACCACTTCGAGGAGGATGGCGGGGATGCCGCGCATCGCGATTTCCGTCGTGGCCGTCGCTTCATCGGCGCACTCGCCGTCAACAGTGGCGCGCGACGTTGCCGTGCCGACCTCGTTGGCCGTGAACGTTGCGCACACGCGCGTCGAATCGCCCGCCGCCAGCGTTCCAAGGTTGTAGGTCAGGTTCTGTCCGTTGACCGTGCCACCGTTGGTCGCCGACACGAAGGAGGCGCCCTGGGGCAGCGAGGCAACGAGGACGACGTTGGCTGCTTCGCCCGAACCGGAGTTCGTGACGGTGTAGCAGAAGTCGAAGCTGCGGCGCAGGTACTGGGTCGTAGCGGAGGCGTCGGCTTCAACCGTCAGCACCGGCATCACGACTTCAGTGTCCACTGCGTTGGAGTCCACGACGAGGTCGGTGCCCGAAGAGGCGCTCGCCACGTTCGTGTAGCTGCCCGGTGCGTCGGCCATGACGGCCAGCGAGTAGGACTTGGATTCGCCGGGGCCAAGGGTTCCGACGTTCAGGCGGACGTTGCTGTCGCCGCCGTCAACAGACTTCAGGCCGCTGGGCAGGCTCTCGGAAATCACGACGTCGCCCGCCGGGCCCGTGCCCGTGTTCGTCACCGTGAACTCATACGTGATCGGATCGCAGATCATGACGCGGGCCGGAGCGCGCTTCACGATTTCAAGATCAGGTGCGACGACCTTCGTCTCCAGGCAGAAGTACGGCTCGTAGGTCGCCGTGCTGCAAACCTCGACGATGCCCTTGGCCGTTCCCTTGCCGACGATCTCCGCCGACTTCGTTTCGCCGGGGGCCAGGCTCGCGATGTTCCACGTCAATGTACCACCGGCAACCGACGCGCCCTGGGGCGCCGTTGTCAGCGAGTAATCGCCGGGGAACTCATCGGTCACCGTCACGTCGCGCAGGTGCGCATCTGAAATGTTTGTGACCTTCAGTTTCGTCGTGTAGTCGCGGCCCAGACGGACCTCGTTCGGGACCATCTTCTCCACCAGCAGAACGCTGCTGTAGAGATCGCCCGTTGGCATGGCCAGATAGCCATAGGACCAGCCTGATTCAACTGTCATCGTCGGAACGTTCACCCGTGCTTCGGGCTTCACTTCGCGAACTTCGACGGTCTTTTCAATTACACGCGGTTCCGGTGCCGGTGCCTGCTTGCGCGAGCAGCCAGCAATGGCCAGCAAAGAAAGCAGCGAGCAACCAACTGCGGCAGGCCTCAACAACGACACGATACGATTCGCCATATTTCAAAACGCTCCTAAATGATAATCGAGGCTTTGCGCATTACGCGAAATCCCCATTTTTCCTATGGTTCACTCGGTTTGGCCGAGCCGTTTCATTGCTGTTCGAGTAGTCCACACTTACCGGGGAGACTACGGAAGAGCATCCGGAGCGAACCCGGAGGGGTCAAGGCTAGAAAGAAACGTTCCAGCATCTTGGAGTATGCGCTTTATCGGTGTGGATGATTGATAATAAAGATGTTAATGATCCTTTTTGGGGCCGCCAGCAAGCCCCGGATTTACTCCGATTTCTCATTTAGGGATTTTCGATTTTCTATTTGATAATCTGCAACATCCACGGGGCGAATCACACCCACCCGTGCCAGTACGAAATGCAGAACCTGTGCGTTGCCGCTTTGGGCTGGAGTCTCTGCCCTTTGTCTCCTACCTTTTCCCCATCACCAAGAAGAGGTCTTTCCATGCCTGAGAAAATCGAGCGCCCAACCCGCATCCAAGCCGCTGGCAATATTCCCAAGATCATCGACGAGTTCGTTGGCGCCGTGAATACAGGCACTGCGGCGGTGAGCATCGCACGCATGAAGTCTCCCGGCGGCTGGGAGGAACCCGGTCAACGCCCCGCCTTCGACGAATACACCGTTGTCCTCAAGGGCACCCTTCGTGTTGAAACGGAGACGGCAATTCACGAAGTCCATGCCGACCAAGGCTTTATCGCGCGGGCGGGCGAGTGGGTGCGCTACAGCAGCCCCGGCCAGGACGGCGCCGAGTACATGGCCGTCTGCCTTCCCGCTTTTTCTCCGAATAACGTGCACCGCGACGCGTAGGACTCACGCAACGCCCCAGAGAACTTCCCGAGGACCGCATGGATCAGGAACACGCCGAACTCCGCCTTCAGACAGTCTGCCTGCTCATTCTGACGACCCTGACGGTCGCCGCCGCCCTGCGATGGCTCCGTCCCATCATGATCCCCTTTGTTCTGGCGATTCTGATTTCCTACACGCTGATGCCACTCGTCGAAATCCAGATCCGGCGGCTTCGCTTCCCCCAGTGGCTTGCCGTTCTGGGCGCCATGCTGTGCGGGATGGTGGTAATCGGCGCGATGGGCAGCATCGTCACGGCCTCTGTTTCCCAGCTCGCGGAGAACGTCGGTATCTACGAAGCCCAGATCGAGCGCCTCGCCCAGCGCGTCGAAGGCGCCCTGCCTCTCGAACGCTTCGGATTCGCCCCTGCCGCCGAGACCCCTACTGCAAAAACGCCAGCCACCGGAACGCCGGCCACCGAAACGCCGGGCGCCGTGGCAGGGGAGATGGTCTCGTCCGCCGACCTTGCCACCTCGGACACTGCCGTCGCCACGGCCGACGATCCGCTTCCCGGCGAGAAGCAGCCCGATCTCTCGCTCCTCGATCCCTTTGCCAAAATCTCCGGGCAGAGCATCCAGCGTTTCCTTCTCGCCACCACCAACGCCGTGCTCAATCTCTTCTCCCAGGGCTTTCTCGTCCTCATCTTCGTCTTCTTCCTTCTCATTGGCCAGAAGCCAACAAAGGCCAAGGCCAAGGGCGTGCTCGGCGAGATCAAGGCCGGCGTGACCAGTTACCTTTCGACCAAGGTGCTCGTCTCCCTGCTCACGGGATTGCTCACGGGGCTCGTGCTGACGTTCCTCAACGTGGACTACGCTGTTGCGTTCGGCTTCCTGGCGTTCATTTTGAACTTCATCCCGAACATCGGCTCCTTCGTCGCCACGATTCTGCCTCTTCCCATTGTGGTGCTCACGCCGGGATTCCCCTTGGTCTCGGCCATTCTGGCAATTGCGTTGCCTGGCGCGATTCAGTTCGGCGTGGGCAATGTGCTCGAACCCAAGCTGCTCGGGGCATCCCTGGACCTCCACCCCATCACGATCCTGATCGCCCTGATTTTCTGGGGAATGTTGTGGGGCGTGGCGGGCATGTTCCTCGCCGTCCCGATCACCGCCGTGCTGAAAATCCTGTTCGAGCGTCTCGAGCACACGCGCCCCATCGCGCACGTTCTCGCCGGGCGGCTCGATAAGCTGAAGCTCGATTGAGCATCCTCCCGTAACGCCGTTCCCGTTGTCTCTGAAACGGTGGGCAGCGGCCCGTTCCTGCCCGGCAACAAGGGGTGCGGCGCTGCTAAAGCGCCGGAACCCCAAGCGTTTCGGGGTCCGAAGAAAAGGGTTTCGTCCCGCGAAGCGGCGGTGTTACCCGGATTGGCCCCACGACTGGGGGCACTTTTTTTGGGAGAAACCGCAATGCGCAGTTTGATTTCCATTGGCGATCTGAGCCGGGCGGACGCGGAGGAACTTCTTCGCATCGCCTCCGTCCTCAAGAAGGAACTCAACGAGGCTCTCGCCGCCGGACGCCGTCCCAAGGCGCATCTCGACGGCAAGTCGCTTGCCATGATTTTCGAGAAGCCCTCCCTGCGCACGCGATGCTCTTTCGAGATCGGCATGTTCCAGCTTGGCGGGCACGCCGTCAGCCTTCAGGCTGCCGAGATCGGCCGCCTTGGCCAGCGCGAATCCATCCGCGATCTCGCGCGTAATCTTTCGCGCTGGGTTCAGATCATCCAGGCCCGTGTTTTCTCGCACGCAGGCGTTCTCGAACTCGCACGCGAAGCCTCCGTCCCCGTTATCAACGGCCTCTCGGACTTTGAACACCCAACCCAGATCATTGCCGACTACCTGACGATTCTGGAAGCGCGCGGCTCTCTCGACGGTCTGCGCCTCGCCTGGATCGGCGATTCCAACAACGTCGCCCAGTCCCTCATGGTGATGTCCAGTCTCTTCGAAACAAAGTTCACGCTGGCGATTCCCGAGGGCTACGACCCGCCCCAGGAAATCTGGGCTGTCTGCGAAAAGGCCAACCCCAAGGCGCGCGACCTGATCAGCATCGTCCGCAGCCCGAAGGAAGCCGTGAAGGACGCGGACGTTCTCTACACGGACACCTGGGTTTCCATGGGTCAGGAAGAAGAGACCGAAAAGCGCCGCAAGGCCTTCGCAGGCTTCCAGATCAACGACGCACTGCTTGCCTGTGCGCCCTCCCACGCCTTTGTCCTGCACGACATGCCTGCCCACCGTGGCGAGGAAATCACCGATTCGATTCTCGATGGCGACCGTTGCCGCGCCTACGAGCAGGCGGAGAATCGCATGCACGCCATCAAGGCGATCATGTGCTGGTGCCTCGGCGCGAAGGTGTAGGGAAACGCGGCACTATCGCTGCGGAACTGTCGCTGCGGAACTGTCGCTGGGGAACGATCGCTGGGGCACTTACTCCCGCCGCACGGGCCGCGGCGTGTAGGTGCCCGCAGCGAGTTTGACTTCCAGCGGCAGGATCAGCTGGAAGCATGTAAACTTGCCCGGTTCGCTGCTCGCCTTGCAATAGCCTCCGTGTGCCTGCGCCACGTGGCGGACAACGTAGAGCCCCAGTCCCGCGCCCTCAATGCCGCGCGAACTTGAGCTGCGGCGGTACTTGTCGAACACGTGCGGCAGTTCCTCCGCCGGGATTCCGGGACCGGAGTTCTCGACGCGCAGCTCCGCTGCCCGCCCCACCTGGGGATCGTCCACCGGCTCGACGCACACCCGCGTCCAGCCGCCTTCCGGCGTGTACTTCGCCGCATTGTTCAGCAAATTCGACAAGGCGCGGAAGACCAGGTGCTCGTCGGCGTTCACCCACTGCCCGATCCGGGTGATCGAGGAATCCAGCGAGATGCCCTTGCGGTGGAACTCCGCCGCCGTCAACTTCACGGCCTCTTCCGTCGCGCCTTCCAGACTCATCGGCTGCGGCATGATTTCCAGCCGCCCGGATTCCGCGCGCGCGTGCGTCAGATAGTTGTCGAGCAGGCCGAGAATCCGCTGGCTATTGAGGACGATCTTCTCGGAGTACTCCGCCGCTTTCGGGCTCACCTCGCCTGTCTTTTTGTCCACGATGAACTGGGCAAAGCCCATGATGCTGTTGAGCGGCACCTTGATGTCGTGGCTGATCATGCGGATCATGTCGCGCCGCAGCTCATCCGCCTCCACCTGTGCAAAGACTTTCTCGATCGACGCCACCAGATAGTCGAACTCGAAGGGCTTGGTCAGGTAATCCGCCACGCGCTGGTGGATGGCCTCGATGGCCGACTGCGTTGAGGCATGTCCCGTGATGACGATGAGCGCCGTGTTCGGCAGGTTCCTGCTGACGTAATCCATGATTTGGAAGCCGTCGACTTCCGGCATCCGAAGGTCGGTGATGACAAGGTTCGGGGGATTCTCCTGGAGCTTGCGCAGCCCCTCGCGTCCGCCCACGGCGCAATCGACCTCGTAGCCCTCCTCGCGTAGCAGCGCCGACAGGCTTTCCGCCAGCCGCTGCTCGTCGTCGACCACCAGGATCGTCCTCTCCATGCCAGTATCCTTCGCGGGCAGTGCGCCCCCTGTTTTTTCCTGACTTCAGAATGCGCCGGGCATCTGCTCGTGTCCAGCGGAAGCTCGGCCTACACCCGCCCGTGCGTGACGTCCAGCACGGCCGCCTCGATGGCGCCCGTCTCCCGGAGGACGAACTCCACGGCCGCGCGTTGCTTGTTGTCCAGATTCCCCAGCGGAATCCGCCCGGCCGCCCGGTCGATCAGCCGAATCGCCTGCTGCAAGTCCTCAACGCCCACGCTGGCCGTGCCGCGCTCCGCCGCCAGCGCCTTCGCCCCCCACAGCGCCATCGGGTAGCGCAACGCCAGCCGCGCCACCGCCTCGCCGAACGGCAACTCCTCGTCCGCAGCAAAGCGAAAGCGCTGGCCCACGACTGCCGCCGTCAGCCACCGCGCCAGCACGGCCTCTCCCGCCGCCCCGACCGCCTCCAGGCTCACACGCCGGATATCGCTCCAGGAAACCTTCAGTTCCTGCCCGTCCACGCGGGGATTGCCCCGCCCATCGCGGAAGGCCTCGCCCGCAGCCACCCACTCGCGCTCGCGCATCTGACGCGGCCCCTCGCCCTCCGGTGGAGGGTTCAAGTGGGCGTAGACTTCCTGGAGGAACAACGCCCGCTGCGTGGCATTCATCGTCCCTTCCGCCGGGCGCGCGGCCATGCGCCGGGGGAGCGTTGAGCGCAGCGCCCCCCGCAACTCACCCGCCATTGGCGCCTCGGGGTCGCCATTCGCCGACAACTCGGCGAACTGCATCGCGCATCGCAGGCGGACGAAGAACGGTAGCTCCGGCACGTTCAGCAGCTCAGCCACGCCGTGCTCCAGCTCCCAGAGCGTCTCCGGCTTCAGAGCCCGCTTCGCATCCAGACGCGGGGCGTTCGCCTCCGCAGCGGGGGATTCCTCCAGCAGCCGCAGCCACTCCGGCGTTCGCACTTCCAGAGGCTCGCCAGATCCCCGTGCGATGGAACGGCAGGCGAAGGAGCAGTCCACCGCGACGCGCCCGCCCGTGCGCACGAAGGCAAAGGGGTACATGCGGCAGAGCAGCGGCTTGGCCTGCTCGCCGAAATGCCGATGGATCAGGCAACCGTTGTCCGCCCCCAGAAAGACGCAGGCGCCGCCCGGGCGCCGGGCCAGGCGCCGGCCCGTCAGCTTCCCGGCCGCAACCGGTGCGGTGACGGCCACGTCCGCCAGGGCGTCCTCGCGCCCCGCCCAATCCAGCCCTTCGATTCGTTCTGCTTCCCCGGGGCCCAGCAGGACATTCCAGGAACGGCAGCAATCCCCGCACTGGGTGCAGGAGAACCGGACGTCCGGCGGAATTGCGAAAAGGGAATCGCTCATTGCTGGGAAAACTCCAGAGCCTGATCTTGCCTTCCGCCCCGCCGCCGTGATTGCCTCCTCACACTTCCGGCAACTGCCGGCCCGGACGGCCCATGACTCCAGCGAAAACGAAAGCCAGCGAACCCGAAATTTGCCCCCACTGCGGGGGCTACGGACTCATCGTCGGCGACGACGGCAACGTCACCAAATGCCAGTGCGGCCTGTGGGACGAGGAAAAACACCGCCTCGCCATGGAGCGCGCCCGCATTCCCGCGCGCTTCCGCAACAAACGCCTCTCCACCTTTCGCGTCGCCCCGGGCGACACGGTCCGCCGAGACATCCGCAAGTTCGCCGAATCCTACGCCCGCTCCTTCACTCCGAAGGAGGAACGGGGCCTCATCCTGCGCGGCGGCACGGGCTCGGGCAAGACGCACATCGCCACCGGCATCCTTCACGAAGTCCTGCGCAACGGCTACTCCGGGCTCTACGTCAATGTCAGCAGCCTGATGGCACGCCTCCAATACTCCTTCGAGAAGGATAGCGAGGAACGCCAGGAGGAAATCCTCGGCGAGATGGACAGTGCCGACCTCCTCGTCTTCGACGACCTCGGCGCCGAGTCCGCACGCGACTGGATCCGCGACCGCATCTACCTGATCATCAACAATCGCTACGAAAGCTGCCGCGCCCTGATCGTCACGACGAACTGCGACGACTCCGAACTCGCCGTTCGCAACGGCGAGCGCGTCGTCTCCCGCCTCCACGAGATGTGCCAGAACTTCCGCTTCCCGGACGGCGACTTCCGCTTCGAGAACATGCGCTGAACGCAAGAAGGCCGCCCGAAACATCGAGCGGCCTTCGCGTTGATTGATGCGTTGGTCTTGCGGCTCAGCGCTTGTCCACCGGCACATACGAGCGCTTGGTGGCACCTTCGTACACCTGGCGCGGGCGGTTGATGACGGAATTGGGGTCGGTGCGCAGCTCGTACCAGTTGGCGATCCAGCCGGGCATGCGGCCCATCGCGAACATCACGGTGAACATGTCGAGCGGTATCCCGATCGCGCGCATCACAATGCCGCTGTAGAAGTCGACGTTGGGGTAGAGCTTGCGCTCGATGAAGTACTCATCCTCCAACGCGCGTTCCTCCAGGGCCCGTGCGATGTCGAGCAGCGGGTCCCTTGTCTTCAGCGACGCCAGCACCTTGTCGCACGCCTTCTTCAGGATCTTGGCGCGCGGATCGAAGTTCTTGTACACCCGGTGCCCAAAGCCCATCAGGCGGAAGCCGCTGTTCTTGTCCTTGGCGCGCTCCATCACCTGGTCAATCGATTGCCCGGACTCGTGAATCTCCAGGAGCTGCTTGATCACCGCCTGGTTGGCACCGCCGTGCAGCGGCCCCCACAGTGCCGCGACGCCCGAGGCCACCGAGGCGAAAAGATTGGCGCGCGACGAACCCACCATGCGCACCGTTGACGTGCTGCAGTTCTGCTCGTGGTCGGCGTGCAGCACCAGAATCAGGTCCATCGCCCGCACCACGTCGGGGTCGCACATGTACTCCTGGTACGGCTCGGTGAACATCATGTGCAGGAAGTTCGCGCTGTAGTCCAGCTTCGGGTTCGAGAAGGAGAACGGCCGTCCGTTGGCCTTCTTGAACGTATAGGCGGCAATGGTGCTCGTCTTGCCCAGCAGCCGTGCCGACGCCTCCACGAGTTGTTCCGGAGTATAGTCGCCATCCAGCAGATGGGGCGAGTAGCACGACACCATGTTGAACATGGCCGAGAGAATCGCCATCGGATTGGCGTTGGCGGGGAAACTCTCGAAGGCGTGGCGCATGTCGTAGTGGATCGGAGTGTGCTTGGCCACCAGTTCCTGAAAGTGGCTCAGCTCCGCCTTGGTGGGAAGCTCGCCGAAAATGATCAGATAGGCGGTCTCCAGGAAAGTTGACTTTTCCGCCATCTCCTCGATCGGATAACCGCGGTATTGCAGGATTCCCTTTTCACCGTCGATGAACGTGATTTTGCTGCGGCAGGCGCCGGTGTTCTTGTAACCGTCGTCGAACGTGATATAGCCCGTCGAACTGCGCAGCTTCGAGATGTCGATGGCCTTCTCGTTCTCGGTGCCGACAATGACGGGAAACTCGATCTCTTTGCCGTCGAAGGTGGCCTTCACTGTCTCGCTCATGGCGGGGTCCTCGTTGTGGGGGGAATCGGGGCGCGCCAGACGGCCTGCTAAGGGCCGCGCCTGGGGCCACCGCGTAAGGCAAAATGCCTGCCAGTGGAAAAACGCCTGGAAGTCCCAGAAGACAACCCGGGGCATTCCAATTTGCCGCTTTGAATACCAGCCGGGAGCGAGGCGTCAAGGATTGCCGGAGTGCCGCACACGATTCCCCCGGCGATTCCACCCTTGCACGACACGCTCCTCGCCCCCCATCCTCTCCCCAGTTGAATCGCGTTCGCGCAGGAGTCCCGCCGTGCCCGTTATCCACCACCCGCCCCCCCAGCCCATTCCCGTCGAGCAATGGACGACGGGCTACCACCCCGGCAGCCTCACACCCGCCCAGCTGGCCGAAACGGGACGGCGCCTCCCCCCGTGGATTCGCGGCAAAATCGGCGGGGGAGGGAACTTCAACCACATTCGCAGCCTCGTTGACGACAAGGGCCTCCACACGGTCTGCGAGGAAGCACGTTGCCCCAATCTCGGTGAATGCTGGTCGCGTGGCACCGCCACGTTCATGATCCTGGGCGACACCTGCACGCGCACCTGCCGCTTCTGCGCCGTCAAGACGGGCCGCCCCCAGGAACTCGACCTCGACGAGCCCCGCCGCGTTGCCGACTCCGTCGCCAACATGGGGCTGCGCCACGCCGTCATCACGTCCGTCAATCGCGACGAACTGCGCGACGGCGGCGCCGCCATCTTCGCCGAGACCATCGAGCGCATCCGCTCCAAATCCCCCGGCTGCCGCATCGAAGTGCTGATCCCCGACTTCCTCGGCGACGCCCACGCACTCGACATGGTCTTTGCCGCGCGCCCCGAAATCCTGAACCACAATCTCGAGACCGTCCCGCACCTGTACGCCACCGTGCGCCCCCAGGCCGTCTACGCCCGCTCGCTCCAGGTGCTCGAACGCGCCAAGGCCGCCGGATTGAAGACCAAGACCGGCATCATGCTCGGCGTCGGCGAGACACTCGATGAAGTCCGCGAACTCATGGCCGACCTCGTCGCCATCGAGTGCGACATCTTCACCATCGGCCAGTACCTCCAGCCGACCCCCGCCCACCTGCCCATCACGCGCTTTGCCCACCCCGAGGAATTCGCCCAGCTCAAACGCGAAGGCGAAGCCATGGGCATTCCCCACGTCGAATCCGGCCCCATGGTCCGCTCCTCCTACCACGCCGACGAACAAAGCGACGGCGTCCTCTCCGCCAAGTAGCAGATCAGGCAGGACCAGCAGCCGGACATCACCCAATGGGCGCCTGCCCGGCGCCCGGAGTGCCCCTGCGCCAGATTGCCAGGCTCATGGGGCACGCGGACACCCGCGTCACCGAGCAGAACAATGTCCGCCTCGCGAAAGACGAGGCCGCGGATGCCGTGGAGAAGCTGCCGGTGGTAGGGTGAGGCACCTTGCTTGGCCTGCGTGGTAGCTTAGCCCATGGAGGAGAAGAGGAAGAGGAGGGATTCCTCGGCGGCGGGTTCGGAGAGGAAGGCGGTTATTTGGGGTCTTTGCCTTGGAGTGCTTCTTTCTTCATATCTCGCTCGAAGGTGGTCCTTAGGCTATGAACTTCAAAGCTGGTTCTGGAGAGATTAAAGGTTTGAACAACGGATAAGCTGAGTAGTCCAAGAACCATCGGCCCCCAGTACGGAGGTTTGGTTGCAACCAAGATAGGACAGAGCAGAATGACAACAAAACCGGACCATACGGTGTAGAGAGCAGCGGTAAGGTAGTAGAGGTCGGACTTCTTGTACTGGAGCCAGCCTGCAAAATCCCCAGAAATCCCGCTTACAATCGAACTCCTCAGTTGCAGCGAGAAGGTAAACAAGAGCGCTGGGACACCGACGAACACCGGAACAAAACGTTCAACGAACTTGGTTATCGGTTCTTTGCCCACGGCAGCAGCGAGCAAGAAGGCAAAAAGTGCTGCAAATAGTGGTTCCTTGAAATAGCTCCACCAAACGGCATTTTTGTTTTTTAGATTCTCAAGCATCGGTGGTGTCCGGGATAGGTACAACACGATCGGCCTCCGCCAAGATACTGTCGATCATCTTCTTACTTTCCTTGGTCTTAGCATTGTCCCTCAAGCCTCGCAGATATTCACGAGAGATGGGGACTTCCCCCCTTGCGGCTCTTCCTCCCACATCCACCTTTTGCCGCTTTCCGTCCCGATCCCCTTCCATTCTAACCGGGCCTTTTTTGTAACCGGCCTGAGCAATCTCGGCAGTGGCTTCTGGAAGCTGACCATCCTCTTTAGAGAGGCCGGTGGGGTTCTTCATGTCCTGAAGATATTCTTGAATGCCGCCGTTCTTGAGCGAGTCGAAAAGCTGTTGGGTCCGTCGGGAGGTTTCTGGATTTGGCAGTCTTAATCGGACCCTTAGAGACCATCCGGAAAGTTCTTGCCGTTGTTCTCGGGGGGCGGCGAGGGGTCAAGGCCATGATGCCCAACCGACCCAGCTATCCAAGCGACATGAC
>JASGMJ010000029.1 GCA_030156535.1 Candidatus Sumerlaeota bacterium | reverse complement strand
GATGCGTCGGGCGGTGCCGCAGGGCGGTATCCCGGCCGACTGGTTCTTTCACAGCGACGATCAATTCAGCGTCTCGGCCGTGACGAACGCGGCGGGGGCGCTCGCCGAGCGCGTGGCGTACGGAGACTTCGGCGCGCCGACGTTTTTCACGCCGGGCGGGTCGGCCATGGCGGCTTCGGCGATCGGGAACCCGTATGCGTTCACGGGCCGGCGGTGGGACGCGGCCGAGCGCACGTACCACTATCGGTTCCGCACGTTCTCGCCGGGGCTGGGGCGGTTCACGACGCGCGACCCGATCGGCATCTGGGGCGACGCGCTCAACTTGGGCAACGGCTACACTTACACCGGCAACGACCCGTGGTCGTGGGTGGACCCGTGGGGAGAGGATTCCTGCTCGATAGTCTGCTTTCCGGAGAAAGACAAGACCGCCCTTGTAGTGGCACTAGATGATGCAGAGAAGCGGGCCTCACGAAACAAGAGCCTGAATGAGCCTCACAGTGTACAGCGCGTGCTTTCGCTCGAAGACTTCGATAGCATCATGGATGAGTATAGAGCCAAAGATCAGAAGCTTGACTATCTTGGGATATATGCCCACGGAGGGCAAAGATTCTTCGAAATAGGTCCTTCTGGCTCACATGAAATGGTTTATGTCCCCGGTTATGATTGGGAAGGAATATTTTCTGACTACGCCGTCCTTCAGTTGTTCTCATGTGATTTTGCAAGTCCAAATTATGGTATGAGGAGAGCAACAGATGCCGAAGTTTCCCAAGGATCAGCTGGGTTGCAGAAGATTAATGGAAGATGGTACATATGGCGAGATGAGATAGCCGAATCGCTTCAGAAGTTTGCCGATGAGAACAACGTGTTGGTGATTGCATCTGCAGAGCCAGTTCGGTACCATGCTCCACTATTTCGTAAGTACATCGAATATGGACGTGGTGGTGGTGGACTAAGAGCCTTCGTGCCGAGAGGTAAGACTCACTCAAGCGAGGCGCGACCACAATGCGAACGACAGGCTTGTGGTGACTGAAGTTTCTTGCCGAAGAGTCTTGCTATTGGCGTCAAGAGGGTTTTTTCCTCCTGTGTCAGGACCATCTTGCGAACTTGTAGCATCGTGACCACAGGCAGCCTTCTGGGACTGTTTAGGAAAGGACAACAGAAAGAGCGTCTTGATGCGTTGACGAAGCATGGATGAGTCAGCCCGCACACCATGAATAGAATATCAGATTGCAGGATCTGAGAGTTGGCTGACAAGCGATGGAGTCTCATGGGGTAAAATGATGAAGAACAGTTGCCTTGCCTACACCACAATGCCTGCCTTGATAGGGGTAGCATTGACACTATCCTTGATAGCTGGCTGTGGCAACGAGGATGCTCCGTACGAGACCAGATACCATTACGGGGGCGAAATAATGTCTTTGGATACAGCCCTCAAGGAATACCATAGTGCGTTCGGGCACTATCCAGCAAGATTGGACAACCTGACTACACCGGTGCCTTTCATAGTATCCATTGATGGATTCATAAAGAGCCTGGAGCAGGAGGGTGCGAACTACTCCTATGGGGTGCAAGACGATGGCCAAAGATGGCACTTGGCAGTGTGTTTTGATTCATGTTCAACGGAAACGATCTATATGGGCAATCCTGCTAATGAGGCTCCATTTGATGGCATGCTAGAGATAGGAAGGCCTATTGTGTATATAGGGGAGTGCGGGAAAAGAACCAACCGCTACTATATTGTTCAGGAGCAAGTTGGGTCAACAGAGTAGTTAGTTTACTCCCTGACAATTCTGTACACGCCCCAGCAGGCCCATACATACTGGCCATACGGTGGGCAACCGGGCAACGGGTCTCCAGTAGCGGGGCAGGAGTACCGTGATGGTGCCCCTCCCAACTGGACTATCAGTCTTGAACTTACGGCGGGTTATGGGGCGGCGGGGTGCCTCCGGCAGGAGCTCCCCGAGGCGGTTGACGAGCTGGAAGGGCAGGCGAGCAAATCGGTTAGACCGTTGCGCATGTTCAGATTCGCGCGTCGGACGGCTTCGATCAGCGTGAAGAGTGTCGGAGCGGCGGGGGACGGACGATTCCGTGCTTGCCAGCACCATCCACGGCGCCTATATCGACGACGTGGTGACGATGCGTCGGGCGGTGCCGCAGGGCGGTATCCCGGCCGACTGGTTCTTTCACAGCGGCGATCAATTCAGCGTCTCGGCGGTCACGAACGCGGCTTTTTTTTTCAGATGCCGTCTGTCAGCAGCGGCTTTCCACGCGGCATGGCAGGATTCCTCTTGCCGGGTTCAACTGAGCAACGGACCGAACAGCGCCAAGAGCTGGGCCTTGCGACGGGGTTTAGAGAGAATCGCCATTCCTCGCAGAAGCAGGGCGAGGGATGGCGATGAGTTCTCGTTGGGGTGGTGCCCGGCGTTGGCTTATTCGCCGAGCACGATCCATCCGCTGACGCCTGCCGAGGAGCTGAAGTAGTCGAGCACTGCGCCGACAAGCTCCGCGCATTCGGCCGGATCATACACGGTCTCGATGGGGAACCCAAAGTGGACGAGCTGACTTTCAGCAGAGCCTCCGGTGAATGTTCCCGTAAATTCGATGCCAGCGATGTCCGAGCCCGATGGTCCGTAATAGAGGCAGGGAAGGCTGCCGCCGTTGGTGCCGAAGATGTCGGGATAGTTGGCGTCGTAGGTGCCATGAGTGCCGTCGTCAAAGTTGAAGGTAATGCCTTCGAAATTTGTGCCGGCGACGCCACGTCCCTGATAAGTTTCGGCGTCATCGTTCAGATAGCGGGCTTTGAGGAAATCCTGGAAGAATGGGGTGTCGTTGGCGGTTCCGTTTGAATAGGGATTGAGGGCGCCGGGCTTTTCGACCAGGTCCCAACCGATTTCTGACCCGGAGACGAAGAGCTTTCCGCCGCCTTTGAGGTAGCCTTCGAGCAGGGCTTGTTCGGCGGCACCAAAGGATTCATGCTCGGTGGCTTCTTCGCCGCACATCCACATGATCGATGCATAGTCGGTCAGGGCCACGGCTCCGGCGACGGCTGATTCGTTGGTGCAGGTATCGAAAGGGGCTGCGTTGGCGGCCAGCGCTCCGGCCAGGTTCATAACCAGAGTGTGGTTTGATCCGCCGGATTGATCGTTCCAGCGGTCATAGCCATCAACGATGAGGACCTTTTCGGCGGCGGCCCCGAGGGAGACGCAGTAGACGTCGGAATCGAGGCTGGCTTCCGAACCGTTTATGGCCTGGACACGATAGGAGAGCATCGTTCCGGCAGAGAGGCCAGTGATGGTATGCTGGCGGGCGGTGGGCCCGAGAGTTCCTTCGTCGGCGACGAGCGACCAGCCTGCGGCCCCCTGCTTCTGATAGACGCGAAAGCCTTGGGATGCATGACCTTCCCAAGTGAGGGTGACGGCATCGGGGGCGGATTGCGTTGCCGTCTTGAGGCAGGGCGCTCCGACGGGAATGTCAAAGTATCCAAAGATGCGCTCGAGGACATCGCGTTGTGTGGAATCGGGATAGATCGTTTCAAACCCAAAACCCATATTGATGATCGTTCCCGCTGACGGACTTGTTGCATAGACACAGGCAGCGCCGCCCGTTCCGCCGCTGTAGTTCAGACCGGTGATGCCACCATTGACGGGGGCGAGCACATCGGGATAGTCGACATCATAGGTTCCATGAGTGCCATCATCAAAGGTGATGTTCAGGCCCTCGAAGATCGTCGAGGCGACTCCGGTTGCGGCATAGGTTGCGGCATCATCAGCGACATAATCGGCCCGCAGGAATTGATTATAGAACGTCGCGTCATTTGAGTGTCCATTCTTCCAGGTGGAAGAGTTGGCCTTGAAATCCAGATCCCAGCCGATTTCTGAACCTGAGACGAAGAGCCTCCCGCCATTCTCAAGATAGTTCATCAGGTGAAGCTGTTCCGCCCAGGCAAAGGATTCGTCAAACGTGGAATCCTCGGCGACAAGCCAGACGACTGCCTCGTAGCTGGTCAGGTCGATCTGCTCGTCGATAACGGCCTCATTGGAGGCGAAATCAAACCCGGCGCCCTGGGCAGACAGTGCCGACCCCACCGTGGTCAGGAAGGTGTGGACGCCAAACTGCTCGCGATAGCGATCCGCGCCATCGACAAGAAGCACCCGCGGAGCAAAGCCATCGAGCTGTATGGCAACGATATCGGAATCGCCGGTCTCTCCGTCCGTATTGACCGAGGTCATTTTGAAATAGAGAGGAACATCCGGCGTCAGGCCCGAAACCTCGCAATATCGGGTGGGGGGAGTCAGGTCGTCCGTATCGCGAACGAGCGTCCAGTCTGTTCCGTTGGTGCTTTGATAGAGGCGGAATCCGGTGTCGGCCTCTCCGTCCCAGCGCACTTCGACGCGTTCCTCGCCGGTCCGTTTCACGTAGGTAACGATGGGTTCGGGATAGTCGATCACCTGATAGGTGCCATTATATCGAATGGGGACGTATCCCGTATCTCTGGGGAGAGAGCGATGGACGGAGGCCCAGAGCACCCCACTGCCTGATGTCGATTCATAGAACATAATGGTGTCTATATCAGAAACAAAGTAATCAAAGATCCTGATATGGGAACCGGCATCGTTGGTGCAGTCGCCCATGCGGAGGTCTTCCCAGTCAATATCATCGCTGATATTTGAAAAGCCCGACGTGGCGTATCGCCCGGAAGTCCAGCAGTTCGACGCCATTCCGGAGCAATCGGCCCCGGCGCAATAGGTGTCGGTGCTGGAGCTCCCGCTGGTGTTCTTATTCCCGGCACCATCGCCTTCATCCATGCGCTGAAGGTACTCGGCGGTGGAATCTTCGCCCCCCCAGCAATACTTCATGCCGGTCTTCCATCCTATCGTTGGGTCGGGACACGTTGCACCGGTGTAGCTGGAATAATCGATATTATCGGGGCCGACGTAATAGTAGAGAGTCGAATAATCTTCGGAAATCGAGAGGATGCGGTCGCGATTTACATCATGTGAGACATTGCCGTCATAAGACTGATTCGCTGCCCACACCGTCGAGATAAGACCACAAAGAAGGGAGAGGGAAAGCATTCGTGGCATCTTCATGATTCGCCACCTCCTTTGTAGCATAGGACTTCAACACCATCGGGTGTTGTTTTCATCTGATAGACACTGCCATCGGGCGTTATGTCAGTCTTCTTGTAGACCGTTGAAAAATACGCGTTGAAGAGTCGCAGGGCGCGCAGCCGTTCCCCACCCGGTGTATAGGAATGCACTTCGAGTGCAATGTTCTCCTTTTCCACGCACTCCATTTCCACGTATAGGTTGCCGGAAGAATCGAATCCCTTAAAGAGGACTGCTCCCGGATATCCATTATCAATCTGAATCGGAATACTGACGAGGACCTTCCCATCCTCGGTTTCGCCAAGAAGCCGAACATCTGTGCCCGATAAGCGTTTGACGAAGTAATGGAGAGTTTCGGATTCCTCACTGGATCCGCTCAGGCTCTTGCCTTCATCAATCGAAACATTCGATTGATCCAGTGCTCGGAAATGCACAGCACCTTCGGGGTCTTTCATTAATTCAACGCCGTAGCCTTCGATGGTGGGTTTTCCATTGGAAGGACTTATCGATTTCGCCGTTTGGAATTCGCCTTTGGCGTTTATTTGCTGAATGGTGTTTCCGACGCGGACCCAGACGCCCCCTTCGCCATCGGGGCAGATCGCGCTCGGGACGATGCTTTCGGCGAGAACAGTCTTATGCCCTTGTGGATCAATCTGAAGAATGCGTTCATTCACCGTATCCAGCAAATAGACATTCCCGTCTTCTATGCAAAAGGAAAGAGGACCGACTTTCTCGTGCTCCGGGACATTGATCAGGCCGATGTCGCCGCTCTTTTCGCCCCAGGTACTCGAGAAGACCACCTCCGGTTCCTCGGCCCTGGCCTGTTGGAGAGGTACGAGGGAAATCAATACAAGCAGGACAGCCCCGAATGATCTTCGCAGGGATTTTGCCATGGAAGGTTGCATTGTGAGACCTTTCTCCGAAGTTTCCGATGGGGGTTGGAGTGCCTGTACAATACAGAGGGATGGGTCGGGCTTTGCATTGGCAATATTGCAAAATAGCCATTCAGTAGAATGGCTTCAGCAGGAAGGCGCAAAACCCATTGCATCAGTAGAAGCTCCCCAACTCCGCTGCGTCCGCTCGTTTTGCCACCGGACACACGAAAACTTTAGCCAGGGAGGGAAGGAGCGTCACGGGTTTTTCGATGGAAACCGCAACGCGAGGGTGCGCGGAGGAATGAGGCCGTGCCCCACCACGGCCGTCAGGCTTCCGCGCGGCGCACTTCGCGCCACCACCATCCGAGCGTCCCGGCCGCGGCCGCGATCAGCAGCACCCGCCACACGGGGTCGCCCGGGCCGGAGAAGCGCACGTAGAGAAAACCGATGCCTGCCGCGATGTAGACCGCGACGGCGAAGGACTCGGTGGTGCGCTGGTGATCGCAGCCGGTGGCGCGGTGAAAGCGCTGGTAGAGATGCTCGCGGTGGGGCTGGAGCGGGTTCGCGCCGCGCCGCGTCCGCCACGCCAGCGTGTACAGCACGTCGAAAAGCAGCGGCGAGAGCGCGATGACCCCCGCCAGGAACGGATCGAACAGCGGCACCGTGCCGCCCGAGGTAAACGTCCACGTGCTGTGCAGGTCGTTGTTCACGAGCAGCAGCACGCCCCCCGCCAGCGCGGCGCCGAGCAGGTGGCTGCCGCCGTCGCCCAGAAACGTCCGCGCGCGCGGATAATTGTGCGTCAGGAAACCGTTGCACGCTCCGAACAGAATGCCGCCGAGCACGGTGATTTCGATGCTCCACGAGCGATTCAATCCGCAGCCGATCAGAAAAATTCCGAATACCGAGCCCGCGCGCCCCGCGAGCCCGTTCACGCCGTCCATGAAGTTTACGGCATTGATGACGAGCAGCACCCAGACGAAGGCCAACGCCATTCCAACGGGTGCGGGGAGCATGATGGGTTCGAGGAACGGAAGATGGAGCTGGCGCACGGCCAGCCCGCACGCGGCGGCCACGGCGGCGGCAATGCACTGGCCGCCGAGCTTGACCAACGGCGGCAGCGGCCGGAAGTCGTCGGTCACTCCGACGGCGAACGCGATCAGGCACGCCGCCGCGAATCCGCCCCAGGCGAGCCATTGCGTTTCGTCGATCACGGTGTAGCGCATCAGGCCCTGGATCACGCCGTACAGGGGAACAAACACGGCCAGCGGCACGAGCAGCCCCGCGAGCAACCCCACGCCCCCGAGCCGTGGCGTGGGCGCCTCGTGGTTCGACCGCACGTTGGGCTCGTCGAGCACGCCGCGCTTTTCGGCCCACGCCGCCGCGCCCCCCGTCGCCGCCTTCGCAATGAAGTAGGCCGCAAACCCGAAGACAATGGGCGGAACAAGCAGCAGCAGGTAGTTCATGAATTCCCCCGGAGACACCAATGAAGCGCAAAGCTATGCTCGGACACGGGAGGGCTCAAGCGGGTTCCGGCACATTCATGTGCTCACCACTACTCGTGGTCCAGGCTGCCGCGTGTGACGCCGAGTTTGGAGGACGCACGCAGTTCGCGCCACAGGGCCGAGCCGTCGCGCTCGCCACGAACCGCCGACAGGTATGACGCGAGCACCTGGTGCGTCTCCGCCGCCGACTCCGTCAGCAAATCGACGCGGAAGCGCCGCACGCCGGCGTCGAGCAGCGGCCGCAGGTAGGCCGACGCGCTTTGCGCCACGGCGTTGAAGACCGTGTTGCGGCATCCGGCGTCGGCCTTCAGCGGATGATCGAATCCCATGCGGTCGCGCAGGCGCACGTCGTGTTTCTCGCACGGGCGGCCGCAGTTCGTGTAGTCCGTTCCGTCGCTCAGATAGCGGCAGAAGACACAGTGCTCCATGTGGAAGAGGGGCATGCGTTGGTGGATCGTGGCCTCGAACCATTCGGGGGGCGCGAGGCGCAGCAGGTCGAGCAACTGGTCGATGTTGAGATCGTAGCTCGGCGTGAGGAACTCGAAGCCTGCGCGCTCCATGAGCAACTGCGCCGTCAGGTGATTGGCGACGTTGAGCGGATAATCGCCGACGAGCGGCAGCGCGGGGGCTTCGGTGCGCAGCAGCAGCCACGCGGCGAGGCTGCGTACGAGCACGGCGTCGGGTTCGGCGCCGATGAGCTTGCGGACGAAGCCCGCCTCGCCGGGCTTCACGACGCGCAGCGTGGCGGGCACGAAGCGCGGCCCGTTTGCGGGAACGAGCGCGCGCGCCTCGCGATGCAGGCGGATGTCTTCGAAGTCCGTGTAGATCGTGTCGAGCGCGCCGAAGTCCACGGCGGCGCGCACTTGTTCGAGCGAGCGGCAGAGCACCGAGAGGCGCGAGTCGGCGGCGGGAGGCAGCTCGCGGCGCGGCAGCGCGAGGTCGAGTGCGGCGGTGGCGGAATCGTCGGCGGTGCGGTGCGTGCCCCGGGCGCGGCGCGCTTCAACGAGGGCATCGGCGGCACGGCGGCGCAGTTCGTTCAGTCTGCTGCGGGGCACCATGATGGCGCCTTCGAGGCGCACGTCGAGATGCGCGAGTTCAAACGGTGTGTTGCCGAGGCGGCCGAGTTGCTCGCGGAGAACGTCGGGCGTCAGCGGATGACGGTGCGCTTCCTCGGCTGGCTCGGTGTCGTCGATGGAAACGCAGAGGCCGTCCTCGTCGGTCAGCGTCAGACGAAGCGGCGCGCCCGCGCGGCCTTCGACGAGGGCGCTGACGGGGCGATGGTGCAGGATGCGTTCGCCGGTGAAAGTGGCGCGGATTTCGGCATCAAGCGCGGGATCGCTTGTCTTCCAGACGCGGTCGCCGGGATGAATGCGCGTCAGGTCGATGCGGCCACTGCCGAAGGAGAGGAGCAGCTTTGCCTTCGCGCCGTCGGTGATCGGATCAAAGCCTTCGAGGCGGTCGTTGTTGCAGTCGATGGTGTAGACGCGGCCGCCCTGCTCGTCGAGATCGGGGCGCCCGGCATCGAAGACGACGCCGTCGCCGGGTTTGACGGGGCCGGTTGCTTCCACCAGAACGCCGCCGTTGCGCACGGCGGCGACTTTGCCGATCAGCAGCCCACGCTTCTTCGGATACAGGCCATCGACAACGGCCTGGTGATCGACGGCGTGCAGGTAGCCGGCGGTGAAGCCGCGGCTGAAGGTCATCTCGAAGCGGCGGCGCGTTTCCTCGTTCATGCGGAGGACTTCGCCGCCCGCCGCGAGGTCCACCGCCTCGCGATAGCCGCGCACCGTGGCCGCGACGTATTCAGGTGACTTCAGGCGCCCCTCGATCTTCAGGCTCGCGATGCCGAGATCGACGAGTTCGCCGACGTCCTCCCACGCGGCGAGATCCTTCGGCGAGAGGAGGTACTTGCGCCCCTCGGTGTTGGCGAGGTCGCCGTCGACGATGAGGTCGTAGGGGAGGCGGCAGGCCTGGGCGCATTCGCCGCGATTGGCCGAGCGGCCGCCGAGCGCCTCGCTTGTCAGGCACTGGCCGCTGTACGCGACGCAGAGCGCGCCGTGGACGAAGACCTCGATTTCGCGATCGGTGCCCGCGCGGATTTTCTTCAGGTCGCGCAGGCTGAGCTCGCGTGCGGCCACGATGCGTTCGAGCCGCAGGCCGATGCGTTCGAGCGCGGCGACCGACTCCGCGCACGTCACCGTCATCTGCGTCGAAGCGTGAAGCGGCAACTGCGGCACGAGGCGGTTGGCGAGCCAGGCGGCGCCGAGGTCCTGCACAAGGATTGCGTCCACACCGGCGTCCGAGCACACGCGCAGCGTGCGTGCAAAGTCGGCGAGTTCGCCGCAGAAGACGAGCGTGTTGAGCGTGACGTAGCCCCGCACGCCGCGCTCGTGGAGCATCGCCATCAGGCGCGGCAGGTCGGCCGCGGCAAAGTTGTGGGCGCGCAGGCGGGCGTTGAAGTCCTGGAGTCCGAAGTAGATGGCGTCGGCGCCGTTCTCGATGGCGGCGCGCACCATCTCCTCGTTCCCGGCGGGAGCGAGGATTTCGGGGCGCATCGTGGTGGTGGGGGCGGTCATCGCGGCGGACTCTCTTCGATCGGCGCGGACTGGAGCACCTTCGCCCGTCTCCGGCAAGGGGGAAGTGGGGGCGGCTTCGGCGGGCGGGGAGCCGGTTCCTACGGAGTTGTGGCCGCGCGGGTGAGGTAAAGCGCTCGGAGCGTAAAACCATACGTGCGCGCGTCGCTGGAACCCTCGACGTGATCGACGGGACGCCAGACGGCGCGTTCGATCCGCAGGCGCAACGGATCGTGCGCTTCGGCAAACGACACGGGTATCTCCACGGCGAAGTCGCCGGTTGGAATTTCCGGCACGGCGAGCGGCGCGCCGTCACCGAAAGCGATGTGAATGGCCGTGTTCCCTTCGGGATGGGAGGGGTTGGCGCCCTCGAAATGCAGAACGTAATCGCCGGGTGGAACGGCGTCGTCGAACCGGGCGGTCGCAACGGGGGCCTGCGTGTGGCGTTGCGGCCATCCGTCGGTGCCGATGCTGGGGTCGTGCCATCCGTCGGCGCGGCGCTGCACTTCGGGGAGGGCAACGGCGGCGGCCTCGGCGGGCGCGCGGCCGAGAGCTCGCATCGGCTCTTCAGAGGCAAACACGCGCAATGCCGTGTGATCGACGTCGAGAAGATGCGTGAGGTAGTAGTCCGGCCAGTTCTTCACCAGGGTGGGAATGTTGAGCGTGTACTGGCGCCCGGAGAAGACCTCGCGCTGGAGCGCGGAACGATACGCCCAGTGGCGCGGAGCCTGGAGCTGCTCCCAGACGGGAACGCGCAGAACGAGCGCTTCGCTCTCCGTGGCGGGAAGATCGGCGAGCTGCTCGATGGGCAGCAGCGTCAACTCGGGGACGAATGCCTGGTAGGTGGGAATCAGCTCGCTGGGAAGGAAGTAGAGCGTGTCGTACTTCAGCGAGCCATCTTCCGCGCGAAGGGAACTCTGCAGGACGCGCGAGCTGTTCACCAGAGTGGACTGGTTCATCCTCACCAGCGTGTACGTGTTGCCGATCACCGCGGCCAGCAGCCACGGCGTCAGCAAGACCGGCAGCCAGCGGCAATCGAGCGCGCGGCGTTCGAGCGACCAGCGGGCCAACGCCGCGAGACCGAACAGGTACGGGCCCAGCATGAGCACGGGATAGCGCGGCCCCTCGAAAACCGGCAGCCATCCAACCCGCGCCACGATCCACAGGAACAGGGTGAACGCGAGGGCGAGCCCGACGCCGGACCCCCCCACGAGCAGCAATCGGCGGTCGGCCGTGGCGGTGCGCGGCTTCCAGATCGCGAGCGGCAGAAAAACCAGCGGCAGCACCCACGTGCCCACGCCAATCACAAGGTCGCGCCACTCCGCGGGAAGGACGGGAGTCCGGCGCCCGTAGACGATCCAGTAATTCAGCGTGAGAAGCAAATTTCCCACGCTCGGCTCCATTGCCCACGGCTTCCCGGCCACGGCAAAGTAGCGCGTGTTCGCAAGCGCCCCCGGCACCCACGGCAGAAAACAGAGCACCGCGGCTGCCTGCGCCAGAAAGCCGCCAACGAGGAACTCCCGCCGGGCCGCGTCGCGCTTGAGCACGCACAGCACGATCCAGAACAGGCCCAGAAAGAAGAGAAAGATCCCGCCAAGAAGTTGCGTCCACAACACAAGCGCTGCGATCGCAAAGTAACCCAGCCACGCCATCGTGGACGAACGGCGCGAAGGCGTGCCGCGCCCAAACTCGCGCAGCAGAATCAGCCAGCAGGCAAACAACAGGCAGACGAGCATCGCATAGTGCCGCATGTCGCCCGCCACGTAGAGAGCCTGCGCTCCGAAAGCGAGACACACGGCGGCCATGATGCCCCCCGCACGCCCCAACAGGCGGATGCCCGCCACCCAGGCGAGCACAAACAACCCGAAGAGGAACGGGGCATTGAACGCGCGATTGACGACAACGCCTGGCGTGATCCCGGCGGCGCGGAAAGGCATCTGCCAGAGTTTCAGCAACAGGTAGTAGCCCGGCGGATGCGCGTCGAACCGCGTGTAGGTGATGACCTCGGCCGGGGAATGCGCCACGAGCGACGCCGTGAAGGCCTCGTCGATCCAGAAGGTTTCGAGACGATGAATGCGCAGCAGAAAGAGCACCGCCAGCAGGATCGTCAGCAGGAGAAATCCGAGCCGCAGCCGCCCCGTTCCGGCAGGGCGGGCCGGCGGTTGACCGGAGTCGGTGGCGTGAGCTTCAGGCGTCAAGGGGGCGAACTCCGGGAGTCTGGCGTTGATGTCGGCAAGTGTCCAGTCTCTCGCGTCAGCGATTCCCATGCGAAGGGTGACGGCGCAAGGGATGACGGCCCCGGCAACCGAATTCCGTGGATGAGCGGTGGGGATTCACGATCTCTGTGTTGTGCTTCGGCACCCGGCTTTGAGAGCCTTTCGCGGCGGGCGACCCCCGGGGAAGAAACCACGTGCCACGAGCGACACCATGACCGTGCGCTATGTCAGTTGCCTGTGCGGGCGAATCGAGAACTTCACCGAGATGGTGATGTGCCCGGTGTGCGGCAAGACGTTGTGCAAGGGGTGCGCCGTGGACGCACCGCAGCAGGGCGGGTGCTGTGGCCGCCGGATCACGTGCCACGGCCAGCCGCCCCATCCCGCCGCGACGGGCATGGAAAAGCCGCCACCGCCTGCGGAGATCCGGCCCCGCCGGGGATTGCTGGGACGATTGTTCGGAAAGCGCCGAGGCTGAGGGCCGGACGCGGGTTCGCCTACAGGCCCGCCGTCTCGTCGAGGCCGTGGCTGACGTTGAAGCACTGCACGGCCTGGCCGCTGGCGCCTTTGACCAGGTTGTCGATGGCGCTGACGATGATGACGCGGCGCGCGGGCGCATCGACGCGCACCTGGATCTCGCAGACGTTCGTGCGCGCCACGTTCGCCGTGGCGGGAAGCGCACCCTTGGGCAGGACCCGCACGAAGGGCTCCTTGTCGTAGAACTGGCTATAGAGCGCGTGGATGCGGTCCTCGGTGATGTCTTCCTTCAGGGAAGCGTAGATCGTGGAGAGAATGCCGCGCTCCATGGGGACGAGGTGCGGGACGAAGGTCAGCGTCTGGCGCTCGCCCGACAGCCGGGTCAGGTTCTCTTCGATCTCGGGCTGATGGCGGTGCGAGGCGATCTTGTAGGCGGCGAAGTTCTCGTTCGCGTTGCAGTAGTGGGTGGTCTCGTTGGGCGTGCGTCCGGCGCCGCTGACGCCGGACTTGCTGTCGGCGATGATCGTGCCCTTCACGACCATGTCCTGCTTCATCAGGGGAGCGAGCCCGAGGATGATGGACGTGGGGTAGCACCCGGGGCAGGCGACGAGATCCTGGCCGATGATGTTGGCGCGGAAGAGCTCGGGGAGTCCGTAGATCGCGCGGCGGTTGAGGTCGGGCGAGGGATGCTGGACGGCGTAGGTGTTCTCGTAAATCCGGTGGTCGCGGAAGCGGAAGTCGGCGCTGAGATCGAAAACGCGGATGCCGCGTTCGAGCAGCAGGGGCGCGAACTTGGCGCCAACGGTGTGCGGCAGGCACAGGAATGCCGAGACGGTGTTCTCGGGGAGATGGTCGACATCCACCCCCTGAATGGCGGGGAGAGGGGCGCCACGGAGGAAGCCGAAGACCTCGCCCACTTCCATGGGGGCATCCACGCGCGCTTGCAAGGCGACGACCTCGGCGCCGGGGTGCCGGAGCAAAATTCTCAGCAGCTCGCCCGACGTAAATGCACGGGCGCCGATAATTGCCACACCAATCTTTTGTTCTGCCATCTGGACTCCAGCTTTCCGATACATCCCACGTTCGTGAGTCTGCTCGACTTCCCGACGGGACGCAAGGGAACCTTGAAGCTCAGGGGTTCTCAAAGTCCTCCAAATCCGGGTGCATCTCACGGATTCTGGGGGCAAAAGCGTGGTGGTAGCGCCCCTTCGGGATGGTGCCGAATGATTCAACTGCCATCCCTGCGGGATGCAGGGGCGGGACCAGGATGAAACGGAAAAGAGGCGGAGGGGGAGACGCGTCCCGAAATTCCGGGCGGCGTTTTCCCTGCTTGCGGCGTTCGAGGCGCCGTTCCATCGTTGTTGTCTCCTTCATTCCCCCCCCGCGCGCGAAAGAAGCCTCGATGCCGCCAGCCAGCACCACGCGCCCGCCAGCCTGGGCCACCGCCGGGCCGCTCGACGGTGGGGGAGTGCGCCTCCAGCTCGGCGGGCGCCTGACGGCCCAGTCGATCACGGGTGTCTGGAACGTCGTGGAAGAGGCATTGCGGGGAACCGTTCCGGAGCGCGTGGTGATTGACGGCTCGGAGGTGACGTACTGCGACACGGCGGGGCTGGGGATTCTGATGGAAGTGCGCAGTCGGGTCGAGCCCGCCGGTGGCACCGTGGATGTTGCCGCGTGGCCCGAGAACCTGCGCCCCATGCTCGATTTGTTCGACGCGGCTTCCTTCCGCGAACCGGTCCATCCGCGCGTGGAGCACGCGCGCCTGCCCGAGGAAGTCGGACGCGGCGTCGTGCAGCTCTACCGCGATCTCGTGGTCCAGCTCACCTACGTGGGCGAGCTGACCGCGGCGCTGGGCGCGGCGTTGCTCCGCCCGCACACGATTCGCTGGCGCGATGCCCTGCGCACGGCCGAGACGGCCGGGGTCAACGCGCTGCCGATTGTGGTTCTGATCGGTTTTCTTCTCGGGCTCATCATGGCATTCCAGTCGGCGATTCCGATGAAACAGTTCGGCGCCGAGATTTTCGTGGCCAACCTCGTTTCGCTTTCCATGCTGCGCGAGCTGGGGCCGTTGATGACGGCCATCGTGCTTGCCGGGCGTTCGGGTTCCGCGTTCGCTGCGGAAATCGGCACGATGAAGGTGAACGAGGAAGTGAACGCGTTGGTCACGATGGGGCTGAAGCCCGTGAACTTCCTCGTCGTGCCCCGCGTTCTTGCCGCAGTGGTGATGACGCCGTTGCTGACGCTCTTCACGTGTCTGGCGGGATTGCTCGGCGGGATTGTCGTCATGCTCTCGCTTGGCTTTCCCTTCGTCACGGCCTACAACCAGATGGTGAATTCCACGGACGCGGTGGACCTGCTCGGCGGACTGGTGAAGGCGTTCTTCTTCGGCATCCTGGTGGCGGGCGTCGGATGCATGAGAGGACTGGAAACGAAGACGGGTGCCAGTGCGGTGGGCGACTCCACCACCCGCGCCGTGGTCAGCAGCATCGTCCTCATCGCCATCGCCGACGGCATCTTCTCGGTCGTGTATTATTTTCTGGGGGTATGAGAACCGAAGACAATCTCCATCATCCCTTCCGATTCCTGACAATGACTGCTCATCCTCCATCACCCCCCATCATCTCCGTCCGCAATTTCACAGCGGCGTATGGGGGGAACGTGGTGATCGACGATATTTCGTTCGATGTTTTTCCGGGCGAGGTCTTCGTCATTCTGGGCGGGTCGGGGTGCGGCAAGAGCACGATGCTCAAGCACATGATCGGCTTGTACGAGCCTGCTGCGGGGGCGATTCTCTTCGAGGGCGACGACATCGTGACGGCGTACGGCACGCAACGGCAGGAAATCCTCTGCCGCTTTGGCGTGATGTATCAGCTCGGCGCGTTGTTCGGGTCGATGACCCTGCTCGAGAACGTGCGCGTTCCCCTGGAGGAATACACCGATCTCCCCGAGGACGCGATGAACCTGGTCGCACGCATGAAACTCGATCTTGTCGGGCTCGGCGAGTTCCTCCATCACATGCCGGCGGAGATCAGCGGCGGCATGCAGAAGCGGGCAGCCATTGCACGCGCCATGGCGCTCGACCCGAAAATCCTGTTCCTCGACGAACCGAGTGCCGGGCTCGATCCCATCACATCGGCCGGGCTCGACCAGTTGATCCTGCGCCTGTCGCGTACGCTCGGCATCACGTTCGTCGTTGTCACTCACGAGTTGCCGAGCATTTATACGATTGCCGACCGCGCGATCATGCTCGACAAGTCAGTAAAGAAAATCGTTGCCGAAGGAAAACCGGCCGCCCTGCGCGACACGAGCGACAATCCGTGGGTGCGGCAATTCTTCAACCGCGAAGCGGAGACCGGATAATACACGCATGAGCCAGCGAGCCAACTACGCAAAGCTCGGCCTGTTCGTCCTCGCGGGGACGGCGTTGCTGATCGGCGGGCTGATTATTTACGGCGCCGGCGAGTTGCTGGAGGACGGCATCCCCGTCGAAACCTACCTCGATCACTCGGCGCAGGGTCTGAGCGTGGGCTCGCCGATCAAGTATCGCGGGGTGGAGGTGGGGCGCGTCACGGAAATCTCGCTCGTGGGGCGCCACTATCCCTTCGCGGACGAGGACTACAAACGCTACGTTCTGATTCGCGGCGATTTGGACGCCACGATGTTCGAGGGTGGGGAGGACGACGTCGAGACGATCATCAAGAGCCAGCTCGACAGCGGGCTGCGTGTGCGCATGGCCGCCCAGGGCATCACCGGTCTTGCCTTCATGGAGATCGACTACCTCGACCCCGAGCGCTTCGAGCCGCTGACCATCAACTGGCAACCAAGCCGCATCTACCTCCCCTCCGCTCCCAGCCGCATGGTCGAAATCAGTGCCTCGATCGAGAAGGTCGCTGCGGGACTGCGCGACTCGAACATCCAGGCCATCGCCGAGGATCTGCGCGCCCTGCTCCAGACCGTCACCACCACCGTCGAGCAGGCCCGTGTCTCCGAGGTGACCGGCGAAGCCAAAGACCTGCTCACCGACGTGCGCTCGACCAATGCCCGCATCAAGGAACTGATCGACAACCCGAGCCTCGAAACGATTCCCCAGTCCGTCGCCAATGCCACCGAACGCGCCGACAAGCTGATCGCCGATTCCGAGCAGGACCTGCGCGTGCTCATCGACGAGGCCCGTGGCGCCGCCGCCGACATGCGCGCCGCCGCCGCAAAGGTCAACACGGCCCTCGACGACCCGCGCGTTGAGTCCGGCCTCAGCGATTTCTCGGAAGTTGCCGCCAATTCCCGCGAGGTCTCGGGGCAGTTGCCCGCCACCGTCGCGCGCCTCGACCGCACGCTCCAGCGCCTCGAACTCCTCCTCGCCTCCCAGCAGGAGGACGTCCAGGCCATCCTCTCCAACATGCGCCAGATCACCGACAACCTGGCCGACACCACCGAAACGACCCGCCAGTACCCGTCGCTCCTTCTCTTTGGCGACCCTCCACCTCCGCCCCCGAAGGGAAACAACGAATGAGAAGCCTCCGGCGCCTGCTGCTGCTCGCCCTGCTGACCACCACGCTCTCGGGCTGCCTGCGGCTCGCGAAGTCCTATCCCGAACGCCACGAGTACCTGCTGGCCGCCGAGCGCACCGCCCCGGCGCGCGGGAATGGGGGCGCGGACACCGTCCTCGCCGTCCAGCCCTTCCGCTCCTCGCCCGCGTTCGCCAAGCGCCCGTTCCTCGTCAAGTCCGGTCCCAGTCAGTTCGAGCCCGATTTCTACCACCTGTTTCTCGTTCCGCCCGACCGCAATGTCACCGAAGTCGCCGCCTCTTGGCTGGACGCCTCGGGGGTCTTCGGCCAGGTCGTTCCGTCGAGCAGCGCCGCTCCTCCAACCCACGTGCTGGAAGGGCGTGTCGTCAGCCTCCACGGCGAGTACGGCGCGCAACCGGCCGCCCACCTGACGCTCCAGGCCACGCTGCTCGACCTGCGCGGGAACGCGCCCAAGGTGGCGCTGCACCGCACTTATGAAGAGACGGCGCCGCTGGCCAAGGGCACACCGGAAGCACTCGCCGACGGCTGGAATCGCGCGCTGGCCGCCGTCCTCACCCGTTTGGAGACCGACATCGCGGCGGCGCAGTAGCCCCCAGGTCGCCGGTCCGCCCTCGCGAGCCTTCCCGCGCAGGGGACGTCTTCATGCTTGACCATACTGGGGATGCCCGATACCTCTCGGTGCATATCAGCTCACTGCTCAGCCGTGCCTGAAGGGGCGGGGTCCTCTCTTTGCGGATCATCGGGAAGCAGGACGGCACGCGGCGGCTGGCAAAAAAACAAATTCAGAAACGATGGAAGTCCTGCTGCGAGCCACGTTCCGTGGTCCGTGGCTCTCGATACCCCTTGGAGGCTTTCTTCCATGAAGCGAGTTCGTTTGTCCTGTTTGTCTCTTCGCGATGTGTTGACGCCCCGAGCGCTGCTGACAGGGGCCGCGTTTGCCGCCCTCCTCGCCGCCGCCCCGGCCGCGGAGAGAGTAGTCGTCTTCACCGAAGATTTTGAGGAGGCCACTGCACTGACCGATGAAACGTGGTCCGCGTGGGGGGACCCAGCCGTCTCCATCGCTCCGGTCTCTTCCCAGACGGGAACGCAGTCCGTCAACGTCACGGGCGACAGTTGGTGCGACAGCGGCATCTATTCGAGCACGACGTTCGATCTGACCGGAGGATTCACCTTCACTTTCGATGTAAACACCTTGGCGGGTAATGAAGATCGTGGCGACTGGGATCAGACGATCAGCATCGGCCTCGACGCCCGCAATATGCCGAGCAACGCCCCGTGCAACTTCCAGGGCGAACTCGAAGAACTGCTCCATGTGCGCCTGACGCCGCATCGGGCCGAAAACAACCCGGCAGAAGGGCAGATTCTCGAGGTCTCCGGTGTGGCACTAAAGAGCGATTTCAGTTATGAACCGGACGCCCAGCAGTACGGAGAGGATTTCGACGGCAAGTGGTATCGCTACACCATCACCGGACCCCTTCCGGAGGAGCCGACGGACAAGGTTGGCGACAAGAACCTGAAGATCACGCGGGTGGAGCTCGACGACGACGAGCCTGCCAAGGGAGCGAGCGAGGAAGTCATCGGCAAAGCGGAGATTGACTTTTCATTGTTCAGTCAAGTGTCGGTTTCCGTCAAGGGTCGCTCCAACGGCCGCAGCGGCTCGGCGCAGATTCTGGCTGATAACCTTAATCTCGAAGAGAGAGTGAATGAGACCGAGACAGGCAGGCTTATTGTTGTATCCCAGCCAAGAGTCTGTGGCGATACTGTTGATGTTCCAATCAATGCAAGCGGACTCGGTACAATCAAGGCTTTTGGCTTCCATCTGAAATACGATACAAGCCGCCTCAAATTCATTGGCCTGACCAAGGGCACGGGACTGATCAAGGAGTGGACTGTTGATTCTTCTCCACTGCTCGATCCCGCCAATACCGATCTTGTCCTCGGGAGGATTATCGGTGGCTATCTGTCGGATGGTGCCATCCCCGTGGAAGGTGACGATTTTGGGAGTGAAGAGGAACTCGTCGTTTGTCGTTTCGAACGCAAGTACCACGCTGGACCATTCTCGGTCACGATTTCGCCGCGCCAGCTCGTTGACGATGTTGAGAATGCTTCCCCTATTTCTGGCAATGTCTCCTTTATCGTTGGTCCTCTTCCGGGTGACGTGAATAATGACTGCATCGTCACACCAGAGGACGCCCAGTTGGCATTCGATTGTTACCTTGCCAACCTTGGGGTGGGAGTGTGCCCGGCAGGCAGTAACTTCTTTGCCGCTGACATGTGGCCCGATACGAACATCAACAACATCGGCGAGTTTGACGACGGCAATGGCGTCATCACACCGCGTGACGCCGAGACCATCTTCGAGATGTGGCTTGGCGTTCGGGATATCGGACCGGCAGAAACACCTCACAAGTAGTGGTCCTTCCGCTGTCCAACGTTCTTCCCCGCCGCCTTCCCGTTCTCCGGGAAGGCGGTGGTCTTTTGGGGGATGGCGGGAAATTCCTGCGCCGCGCAGGTGGAGGGACAAGGGACGATGGAGATGGCAGGGAGCGAAAGGGACAGCGGAGAAGGGGAAGGGCAGCGGGTACCCGCGGAGTTGCGGGAAGGGGTTGTGCTCAGGCGTCCGGCGCTGATTCCGCGTTCTGCTGGTTGCGGCGTGTTTCCGGTGCGAGCCAGCGCAGGCGGCGGCCGTTCGGTTGGTCCGGCCCGGGGCGGTTCATGCACAGCAGATCGTTGATTTCCCAGACTTCCACCATCTGCTCGGCCTGACGGATGCGGACGACGTCGCCCTCGGAGAGCGGCACGACGAGCGGATTGTTGTCCGCGGCGAGCAACGCCGGGCCGCGCGTGATCGTCACCTTGATCGTCGATTCGGGCGAGAGCACCAGGTGGTTGACGGGTTCGGTGGAGTTGTTGAACGCCAGCCCGATCCCGACGTGAATCACCGAGTCCGTAATCGAGCGGTAGTACGCCGAGGAGCCGAACGGCGTGGCGGCAACGAGGCCGTCGCCCACGATTTCGCCGAAGTGTTCGACGCCGTCGATCTCCACCCGGTAACGCACCGCCGCCGTGACGTTGACGTTGTGGATCAGCACGTCGTTGAGCGCGAGCAGGCGGAAGGGGCCGCAGGTGGCTTCGAGTTTGTTGAGATGACTGACGGGGGATTCAGAGCGGGCGACGCGGCGGAGCAGCGCGACGTAGTCCTCGATGGGGGGCGTGGCCTCGGGCGGACGGCGGCGCAGGGGGACTTTGGGAATCCCGGGGTAGTCGCGCTCCGCGCCCAGCAGCGCGCCGTCGCCGCCGTGGCAGACGCAGACGTCGGGGTTGTGATCGACGATTTCCAGCCCCGCCTGCAGCAGCGCGGGGGCGATGAGATCGAGGTCCTGGCCGACGAGTAGGGCGCGCATTTGCTTTGCCTGCCTGGGGTGCCGATGCTTCAGGGAAGAATCTGGAAGAACGCGCCGCGCACGCCGTCGTTCTTTATGCGCGTGTCGCCAAAGACGTCCTGCCCCATGTAGATCCCCTCGGTGGTGCGCGAACCGGGGCGGGGCGAGAAGAGGAACTTGAGCGCCGTTCCCGCCGTCGGCGCGATGGCCCGCGCGTGGATTTGCGCGAATGTTCCGTAGGCACCCACCAGGTCGGCGGGAGTCGAGGTCCCCACGCGGTACTCGATCTGGCCTCGGACGGGATAGACCGAGTTGGCCATGTGGTAGTCGAACGAGAACTGGTTGCGGAACTTGCCGTCGAGGATGTTCGTGCCGAGCGTGATCCAGTTGTCGAGGTCGGCGTCGATGATCTCGATGACGGACGGGTCGTACTGGATGAGCAGGGAGATACCGTCGATCTGCGAGTGCGCGCGGTTGTCGAGCACGAGATCGAGCGTGAAGACGTCGCCGACGTGGACGGGTTGGCGCGGGGGCTCGATCGTCACGGTGACGCCGCCGACGCGCTCGTCGCTGCCGAGATAGAGCTGCGGGTCTTCCTTCATGATGAGGGCTTCGGCGGGGTCGGCCGGGATGATCGTCACGTTCATCGAGACCGTGCCGTCGCCCGGGTCGTGGCTCTGGCCGAGCAGGGGGTCGCCCTCGAAGAAAACCTCGGAATAGTCGCCCTTGTACAGACGGCCGAATCCGATGGAGGAGAAGAAGACGGGCTTGGTGGCCTGCCAGCGGACAAACAGGATGGGGCCGGGCAACTCGTAAATTGGTGGGTCGAGCTGGGCCTCGTAGACGATCTGGCCGCGCACGCGGTCCACCGTTGCTGTCGGCAGTCCCTGGACGGAGGCCTTCAGGGCGCTGTCGTTGATCGCCACCGGCGTCACATAGTTGGGGTTGAAGTCGAGAACGACGCGCAGGTGGTCGACCGGGTCGTTGCCCGGGTTGTCGAGCAGGAGATCGGTGGTGAACTCATTCCCCTCGATGACGTCGATGTTCTGCATGTCGGGGGCGCCTTCGGGTGTCAGGCGCAGCATCATGGCATCGCCGGAGGCACGCAGCTGGAACTCTCCGGTGGTGGCGGTGCTCTGACGGCGGTCTGGGGCGGCGGCGCCGGATGAACCGGGTGCCGGCTGGGAGGGCGCGCGGGGCGTGCTCGGGGTGCCGGACGCGGGTTCGGCGGGCTTCTCGGCAGGTTGTTGGGCGGCGTCTGGCCGTCCGCCTGATGGCTGGTCGCTTGGAGGTCGCCCGCCGGGGGCGGGTGCTTCCGCGTTTTGCGGCTGTTCCTGGGCGCGCAGGGTTGCTCCGGGCACCAGAAGGCCGGCGAGAAGGAGAAGGGCGAGAGAGGAAGTGCGTATGCTCATCGTCAGTGTACCTGCCAGAGCCGACCGGACTCCGCGGGAAGAGGTTGGGTCAACGCTCTTCCACAACGGGACGGAGCGCCGTCTGGCAGGGCACGAGGGCATCGGCCACGGCCTCCCAGTCGATCGCCATGATCTTCACCCCCTGGAGCGAGGGCAAGCCGTCCGGCGGATCCAGGGACGGGCGGACGGGAATCTGGGCCGAACGCGACTGCGACAGCGCCACTTCGACTTCCTCGCCGAGCAGGTAATCGATCAGCGCCCGGCCGTTTTCCTCGTTCGGTGCTCCCTGGATCAGCGCCAGCGTGTTCGGAATCAGCACGGTGCCCACTTCGTCCGGCCCGGAGTCGGGGTAGACAAGGCGCACGGGTTTGCCGTCGAGAACCGCGCCCTGGGCGTCGTCCGTGTCCGTCAGGCACCAGTCGATTTCGCCATCGGCGGCGGCGTCGCGGGCCTGGGCATTGCCGGCGTACATGATCGCATTGTCGGTGATGCGCTGCCACAAGTCCAGCGCGTCGTCGTCCCCCATCTCGGCCCAGTGGATGGCCGCGTGCGTGGATGTGGTGCCGAAGAGCGGCTTGGCGAATCCGGCGCGTCCCTTCCATTTGGGGGCAGCGAGTTCGTCCACCCGCGTGGGGTGATCGGCGGGGTCGGGGAGACGCTCGGTGTTGATGCACAGCACGCGCGCGCGGGCCGCGAACCCGGTCCAGTGGAAGTCCGGGTCGCGCAGTTCGTCGGGAATCGTTGCGGCGCTCGGGGAATCGTAGGGCTGGGTGACGCCCTCGCGTTTGAGCTGGATCGTGCGCACAATTTCATTGTTCCAGAAGACGTCGCAGGCGGGGCGGTTTTTCTCCGCGATCAGACGGTTGACGAGTCCGACGGTCTTGACGGCCTCGGTGTCGTAGACGGCACGCACGCGGATGCCGGTGCGCTGCTCGAAGGCATCGAGAATGGGCTCGGAGAATTGCTGGTCGAGCGCCGTGTAGACAACGACCTCGCCGGCGTCGGGTGGCGCGGAGGCGGACTGGTCCTCCACGCGGTCGCATCCCGCCAGGACAACAAGGGTGGCAAACAGCCAGAAAAACGAATGATTGAGACGAGCAGGCATTCTCCTCTTCCTTCCTGAAAACTTGTGCGGTTCGGGGTTTCTCGCTCTTCATCCTTCGGCGTGTTCGCCGCCACTTTCGACCTTTAGGAGGGCGAGCAGTTCGGCGTAGGACTTCGAGGCGAGTGCCTTATCTACTGCATCGGGACGTTGCAACGCGCGGCTGATGTCCGCAAGGATTTCGAGTTGGTCGGAGTAGGACTTTGCCGACGTCAGGACCAGGAAAACGATCCGTGCGCCTCGGCCGTCGGGCGAGTCGAAGTCGATGCCGCTGTCGCTGCGACCGATGACGACCAGCGGGGCCTTCAGTCCTTCCATGCGGGCGTGCGGAATCGCGACGCGATTGCCGATGCCGGTGCTCATCAGGGACTCGCGTGCGAGTACGGCGCTGGCGATTTCCTCGGCCGGTTTTCCCGCGGACGGCGCGGCGCTTTCCGCGAGCTCGCGAATCGCCTCCTCACGCGTTTGCGCCTTCATGCTGGAAACGAAGTGGCGCACGGTCACGCGATCGACGAGACGCATGGGGCGGCGGCGCTGAAGCGCGCGCTCCAGCAGCGTTCCGCTCGTCATCGACGTCAGCAGCGCCATCGTCACCAGAGCGACGAACAGGCGCTCGTTGATCACGCCCGATTCCAGCGCCAGCAGCCCGAGGATGATCTCCATCGCGCCGCGGGCGTTCAGGCCAAAGCCCATCGCCCACGACTCGCGCCGGCTCATGCCAGCCCAGTGTGCGCCCAGCGCCGAGCCCAGCACCTTGCTGACCGTGGCAACCGCGCACACCACCACCACCAGCCCCAGGTCGAACGACTTCAGGAAGTCCACCTTCAACCCAATGCTCGCAAAGAACAGCGGCACGAAGATGAACGAGACGAAGTTCTCGAGCGTCGCGCGCGTGCGCTCGCGCAGGTGGCGCGAATCCCCCAGTGCGCAGCCAAACAGGAACGCTCCGAAGATCGCGTGCACGCCGATCCATTCCGTCACCGCCGCGAAGAAGAACGCGCCCGCGCAGATGAAGCTGAGAACGCCGCCCGGCCAGCTCGCGTACGCATACAAGTACGGCAAAGCCTTGTCGAGCAGCAGGCGCACCACCACGAGCATCAGAAACGCGAAGGCCAGCGTCAGCACGATCACCATCGGGATCGGCAGCGCGGCCACTTTCACCGTTCCCATCATCGCCAGAACCACGGCGAAGACCATCCAGCCCAACAGATCGTTCACGATCGCCGCCGCGACCATCACCATGCCCAGGTCGCTGCGGAAGATGTTCAGATCGAGCAGAATCTTGGCGACCACCGGCAGTGCCGAAATCGAGAGCGCCGTCGCCAGAAACAACGTGAACACCAGCGGCCGCGTTCCTTCCTCCAGGCCCAGAAAAGTGGGGAAAAGAGAGGCAACGGCCAACCCCATCAGAAACGGAAGCGCCATGCCCACCAGGCCGACCGACAACGCCGTCTTCCCCTGGCGCCAGACAATGGAAAGGTCCACCTCCATCCCGGCGATCAGCAGGAACAGCACGACGGCGATCGTCGTCAGTCCATCGATGGCGGCGGCCAGCCCGCCTTCTCCGACGGGAAAAATCGCACCCTGAAGTTCCGGCGCCAGAGCTCCGAAAATCGTCGGCCCCAACAGAATGCCCGCCAGGATTTCGCCCACGACGGAAGGCTGGCGCAGCCACTTGGCAATCTCGCCGAACAAACGCGCCAGCCCCAGAAGGATCGAAAGTCCAAGCAGCAAATACAGAATTTCATGATGGGCGAGAGCGCTCATGGACGGTTATCCTGTGCCGGGATGAGGTGAGTGGGGTGGCGTCTTCCTACTGCGTCTCCTCAGGCGCCGCGCTGCTTGGGGCGGTGAATCAGCAGCGCATGCGGCAGGTGTTCCAGAACGAGTTCGATCGAATGGTTGAAGAAGCGATCCCAGAAGGTCAGGGTGCGTGGAGGCGACGGGTAGACGAGGAGATCGAGGTGCTGTGTGCGGCCGTAGTCAGCGGCGGCAAAGCCCTCGCCCTCGCCCAACTCGGCGAGCGTCAGTTTCAGGGTGCCAAAGTCGAAGGATTCCGCGAAGGTTTGCAACTCCAGCAGAGACGTGGAGGTCATCGTTCCGCCGTGCTGAACCGGCGACCATCTTTTCTCCGCGCGGTCGAAGTACGAACTCTCTCGCAGCAGGTGCAGTTCCCCCGTCCCCATGCGGCGGGCAAGGTCGATGGTGAATTCCATCGCCAAGCGCGTCGGCTTGTCGAGTTGGGTGCTGATGCCGAGGCGCTTGTAGGCGGTGCCCTCGGGCCGGGGATTCGTCAGCAACATCACGGGCAGCGGCATTTTGCGGGCGAGCTGGCGGGCTGTGGAGCCAAAGAGTTCGCGCGTGAGTTTCTCCTTCTCCAGCGCACCGGCCACGACGAGATCAGCGTTGGCCTTTCGCGCCGCGTGCAGCGCCGCCTCGGCCGGCTTGCGGTCCTCCAGCAGCAGGTGGAGTTCGCCCTCCCAGCCGGTCTCGCGCACGATGGCTTCGAGCTGCCTGCGGGTGGCCGGAGAATCGGCACCTGCATGAACGGCGTGGAGGCTGCCCGCCCCGTAGGCCCGGGCCAGCGCGGCGGCCTCGCCCGCAAGGGCAACGGCGCGTGGACCTGTTGAAAGACAAACCAGGATGTTCTTTGGCGGCAGGGGCGGCGGAGTCATGGATTGTGCCTCGTCCGTGACGAAAATGCGCCGGAATCGGCGAAGGGCGATCTCTCGCGAACGCCCTCCCACTTGGGAAATGGACGTTGCGCAACAAAACCCATTGCAGCCGATTCGCCACTCCGCTGGCAAGCGAATCAGGACGGGAAAGGAATTTTTGCCTTTTGACGCGGCGCAAGAATTGGGCGCCGTTGCGGCGCACCTTCGGGCACAGTGGCCCCAACAGGCCCGAATCCTCCAGGTGATCCAGCCTCTTCGGGGGGAGTGCCGCACCCCTTCGACAATCACCCGCATCCTTCCTGCTCCGGGCGATTCTCGAGGCGCGCTTTCGGCGATGAATCATCGAGAAATGCTCTAAAAAAGCCCCAGAACCCAGTCCACCAGGCCAAGCAGCTTGGCGCTGCTGAGCACGATTGCCGTCACCATCAGGGCCTTGATCCACGCTTCGCCCTTCTTGATGGCGACCCAGCTCCCGCAGTAGGCGCCGATGCTCTGGCCCGTGGACGTTGCCAGCCCGGCGAACCACGCGATCTTCACCCCACTGGAAATGAACGTCCCCAGCGCCACGAACGTCAGTCCCAGGATGACCACCAGCTTGATGTAATTCCCCCGCACCAGGTCCATGCGCAGAAAGTAGCCGAGCACCAGCAGCACCATCACCCCCATGCCAGCCTGGATGAACCCGGCGTACACGCCGAGCGCGAAGAACGCGACAAGCAACCCGGCGCGATGCAGGCGCGACAACGGGGACCAGGCGTTCTCCGGTGCCTGGTCCACCAGCTTGGGCTTCGGTTGCTTGAGGATCATGACGAGCAGGCCGAGCATGAGAACGCCGAGTACCTTGTTGAAGCTGCGGTCGGGGATCAGGACGGCCATCTTCGCGCCCAAAATGGCGCCGACAGCGGCCACGGCCGTCAGCCGCCAGGAGAGGTGCGTCTCGCGAACGTTGTTCTTGCGGAATTGCCAGATCGCCGTGAAGTTCTGGGAAATCAGCCCAAGGCGATTGGTGGCGTTCGCGACGGCGGGGGGGAGGCCGGCAAAAATCAGCACGGGGAGCGTGATGACGCTGCCGCCCCCGGCCACGGTGTTGATGATTCCCGCCGCAATGCCGGCGAAGAAGAGAAGGACATAGGAGTGGGGGCTAAGGTCGGGCACATTAAACCTTGGCGGAAAAGGAATGGTCCGCTTGCACGGTGGGAACGGGAGAAAGCAGCATTTGCCCCGCCGGGCCCGGCCCGTGACATTGGAGGGGGAGATTCCAGCCTCCCGGCCGCGGTCCGCAACCGCGCAATTTGCCCGACGAGACCAGAAAATGAGTCAGGAACCGCGCGTCACCTACTACGTCATCATGCCCGCCACCAAGGAATCGGATGTCAGCGGCCTCCGGCCGGTCTCCCGCCTGCTTCAGGAAGAGGAGGCCGATGCGAAAAAGCGCTTCGAGAATCCGACGTTTCAGGTGCTCCGGCGCTATGCCAAGAAGGGAAACGCGGAGAGCTTCGCCACCCAGCTCACGGCGCTGGGAATCGATGCTTTCGTGGTCAGCGACACGCAGATTGCCGGGCACCTGTTCCTTTGGGCCGAGACGGCCAACCAGGGCGCCGGAGGCATGGCGTTCCGCGACTTCAGCGGCCAGCCGCTCTACTGTCCCTTTGAGGACATTCTGGCCGTTTGCGTGGGGCCGGCGCGTCGGGTCGACGGCTCCGAGACGCTGTTGGTCGACCTGCACCGGCGCTCCACCCCGATCACGCCGCGCATCGACACGGCCTTCTTCGATTTCGCCGCGATCACCGGAGAGGCGGGCGCGGACGCCTACGGGTTCCTCGAAAAGCTGCGCCAAAAGATCGGCACCATCGAAATCGACCTTCAGTTCAACGATGTGGCCCAGCATCTGGTGCCCGCCCTGCGCAAGGGGCTGGCGACGTTGCCCGGAGAGTTCGGGCCTCCCGAGGACAAAATGCCTTCGCCCTATGACGGCAAGAGCGTGAAACTATTCGGCGTCTACAGCTTCCTTGCCCGCGAGTTCGAAATCCAGAAAGCTGCTTCCTGACGCGTTGTGCTGGCCGGAATGGTCTCGATTTGCCCTCTTTCTGGTTGTCATTGCGCCACTGACCGGGGGCAGATAGCAGTCACTTTCGGGCCAACGGTGGCCGCCCAGACCGCTGCTTAGCTATTGCGCCGCGCCGGGCGGGGATTCGACTCTCACAGTTGCCCGACGCACCGGAATACCGGGGCGGCAGAGATTTGCATCAGACGGGTTACAGCCGGACAGAAGCGGACGACAAGAACGCCAGCATGCCCCACATCATCGTCAAACTCGGCGACAAAGTCGTCAAGAATCACCCCATCACACAGGACGTCGTGTCCATTGGACGCGCACGCGACAACGACATCATCCTCGAGAACCTCTCCGTCTCGCGCAATCACGCGCGCATCCGGCGGGAAGGGACGCAGATCGTTCTCGTCGATCTGAACTCCGCCAACGGCATCTTTGTCAATGGTGTGCGCGTCTCGCGCGCCGAGCTCGTTGACGGCGACATCGTTTCGATTGGCAAGCATCGCCTCCACTTTTTCGAGCAGTCGCAGGTTTCCTCCGTCGGTCCCGGTGCCGCCATCGCGGCGGACCCCGCTCTTCAGTCGGAGGCCGCTCCGCCGCTGCGCAGCAAGAGACGCAAGTCCGTGACGGCCGTGCCCATGGGGACCCCGGTGCCAGACCTTGAGAGCGCACCGGCCGCGGCTGCCCCCGCCGCCAATGAGACCGCCGACGCCGATCTGTTCCGCCGCGTCGAGGCGGGCGAACTCATCGCTGTGCTCGAAGTGAAACACGGCCGCCAGGCGGGAGAGGCCTTCCGTCTCCCCATTGGCGAGTGCGTCATCGGCCGCCACAACTGCGCGGTGCGGCTGCACGACCCCGCCACCGCACGCCAGCACGCCAGAATTTCCATGGAGAACCCCCGCTTTCTCCTGCGCGATCTGGGCTCGTGGCAGGGCACCACGGTCAACGGCGAGAAGGTCCGCGAAAAGTCCCTGCACCCGGGCGACGAAATCTTCGTCGGCACAACCACTCTGGTTTTTGCGGTCGGCGAGGAAGCCGAGCTCGCAACGCGCTTCACGATCCACCAGCCCGAACCCATCATGCCTTCGGAGCCTGTTTCCCCCCGCGCCGCCGTTGTCGAGCCACCTGCTTCGGCGCCCGCGCGCCCCGGGGAACCGGAGCCCGAACCGGCCCCCGCCCCCGAGCCCGAACCGGCGGCGGAATCCATCGTCCTCGCCGAAGAAGGCGACGGCATCTCCGTTACCGGTGCCTTCCCCGCCGTCGCTCCCGAAGAGGAACCTGATCCCTTCGACGACGAATTCGCACCGATGACCGACGAGGAACTCGCCGAACTCGAACGCGAAGCCGACGAGGCATTTGGCGGCATCTCCGAGGAGGAACTCGCCCGCCAGGCCGAGTTCGAGCAACTCGAAGCCGAGCGGCTGATGCAGGAAGGCGGAGGGCTGGACGCCGTGCGTACCGGTGCCCTGATTGACGCCAACGAGCAATTGCAGGCCGAGGAAGACGCCGGCTTCCAGGACGACGACGTCTCTTTTGGGGTGGACGACCCCGCCCTCGGCGGTCAGACCGAAATCCCCGGGATCGACATCGAGGAAGAACGCTCGTTGTTCAATGGCCCCGTCGAGGCCGTCGAGCCCGGCTCGAAGCCGTCGTGGGAAGAAGAAACCCCACCGGCCACGAAAGAATCGACTCCTCCGCCCAGCAAACCGGAGGAAGAACCACCCACGCCCGCCCCTGCAAAAGAAAAGGATGAGGAATCACCGTTCGGCAACATCCCCATCCCGGAAGGGGTTGACCCCAAGGAAGTGCATCGCTGGATTAGGGGTTTGAAGAACAAGAGCAAGGTTGTCCGCCGTGAAGCCGCCAGAAAACTCAGGGAACTGACTGGACACGAATATGACTGGGAATCAGACCCCGAATAGTATTGGTCTCAACACGCCTGCCCGTCGGATTGCAATTTTCTCCGACATCCACGGCAACTACCACGCACTGGATGCAGTGTTGAAGGCCATCGACGACGAGAAGGTGGACATGATTGTCTGCTGTGGTGACGTCGTCGGCTACGGCGCCCGCCCCAACGAGTGCGTCAACGCCATCCGCGACCGCAAGATTCCCGTCATCGCCGGCAATCACGACCACGCCTGTCTCTTGCTCACCGACATCTCGAACTTCAACGAGATCGCCAAGGCCGCCGTCATCTGGACCAAGGACGTGCTCAGCGAGGAAAACGTCGCCTTCCTCCGCCAGATGCCGCTGACCATTCGCGACACGGCCAACGACGTTTTCTTCGTCCACGCATCGCCCAAAGACCCCGGCGAGTGGAACTACATCCTCACCATGGGCGAGGCACGCACCAACTTCAACTACTTCAACGAGCGCATCTGCTTCATCGGCCACAGCCATCAGCCCTTCATCATCGAAAACGAAAACGGCAACCTGATGTGCCCGTCGCGCCCGGAAATCGATCTCAAGGACAACCGCCGCTACCTCGTCAACGTCGGCTCCGTTGGCCAGCCGCGCGACCACAACCCCGACGCCTGCTTCGTCATCCTCGACCTTGAGAAGCAGAAGCTCGAAATCAAGCGCCTGAAGTACAACCTTGCAGGAGCCCAGCAGGCCATCATCGACGCTGGACTGCCGCGCGAGCTGGCCGAACGCCTCGCCCACGGCGTCTGACGCGGGGCGATCCACGCACCCACATGACACTGCACCACTCCTCCTGTCTTGACGAACGCCACATGCGCCGCGCGCTTGCGCTTGCCCGCAAGGCACACGGGCAGACGCGCCCCAATCCCCTCGTCGGCTGTGTCATCGCGCGCGGCGAGGAGATCGTCGGCGAGGGCTTTCACGCCCGCGCGGGCGAGCCCCACGCCGAGCGCGCCGCGCTGGCCGCCTGCACGCAGTCGCCCCGTGGCGCCACGATGTACGTCACCCTGGAGCCCTGCGCCCACCATGGCCGCACGCCGCCGTGCACCGACGCCGTCATCGAGGCGGGCATCGCGCGCGTTGTTCTGGCCCAACGCGACCCCAACCCCCAGGCGCGCGGCGGCGTGGAAAAACTCCGCGACGCCGGGATCGAAGTCGTCACGGGCGTCCTCGAAGGCGAAGCCCTGCGTCTCAATCCAGCCTTCAACACCTTCCATCACCTCGGGCGGCCGCTGGTGACGCTGAAGTGGGCGATGACCGCTGACGGCTGCACGTCGGCCACGGGAGGGCATGCCGCCTGGATCAGCAACTCCGAGTCGCGCCGCCACGCCCATGCCCTGCGTGCGGCAAGCGACGCCGTTGTTGTCGGCATCGGGACGGCGTTGCGCGACGACGCCCGCCTGACGATCCGCGACGCCGACGTTCCCCCCGGTCCGCCCCTGCGCCGCGTTGTGCTCGACTCGCAACTGCGTCTTCCACCCGTCCACCCGCTCGTTACCGATCCCCAGGGCATCGCGACGGTAGCCTGCGCCCACGACGCACCCGCCGAAGCGGAAGCCCGCCTGCGCGACGCCGGGGCAACCGTCTGGCGTCTGAAACCGGGCAGGGACGGGCACGGCGTTTCGCTCTCCGACTTCCTTTTGCATCTTCAGGGTGCCGGGGTGCAGGCGCTGCTTGTCGAAGGCGGCCGCCACCTGGCCGGTGAGTTCCTCGCCGCTGGTCTCGCCGACCGCGTTGCCGTCTTCATCGCCCCGAAGCTCATCGGCTCCGGCCCCGAGCCTCTCTCCGCTCTTCTTTCCCCCGAACCGCTCCAGCGCATGGACCAGGCGCTCGCCCTGCACCACGCCACCTGGACCCCGATCGGCGACGACATCCTTCTCGATGCCTGGATCACCTCCCACCTCTTCCCCGAAACGGCGGAAGCCGGCGGCGAGCCCCCCTGCATGATGCCCGACCCAGCTTTGTAACGGTGTTCGCGTAAGGCGGGGGCGTGCCGGAAGCACGCCTGCGTGCAACGGCGAGGCATCCGAAAACGTCAACTCCCCCCGGCGTTGAGGCGCGGGGGGAGTCGTAGGTGTTTCCGTTTGTGGTCTTGCGCGGTGGCGCCTCAGACGAACAGCGGAGCCAGAACGAGCGAGATCACGGCCATCAGCTTGATGAGGATGTTGATCGAGGGGCCGACGGTGTCCTTGAGCGGGTCGCCCACCGTGTCGCCGATGACGGCGGCCTTGTGCGCTTCCGAGCCCTTGCCCTGCACTTCGCCCGCGTCGTTCTTGATCTTGCCTTCCTCGATGTACTTCTTGGCGTTGTCCATCGCGCCGCCGCTGTTGGCGCACATGATGCCGAGCATCACGCCGGTGATCAGCGCGCCGATCAGGAAGCCCGCGAGGGCCTCGGCGCCAAAAGCGAATCCGACGATGGGGGGCAGCACGATCGCCAGGCCGCCGGGGAACAACATGCCCTTGATGGCGCCGTCCGTCGAGATCGACACGCAGCGCGCGTAGTCGGGCTTGTTCGTGCCTTCCATGATGCCGGGGATTTCACGCAGTTGGCGGCGGACCTCGTCGATCATCTTGAAGGCCGCGTTGCTGACCGCGTCGAACAGCAGGGCCGAGAAGAAGAACGGCACCATGCCGCCGAGCAGCAGGCCGAACATCACGTGGATGTCCTTGAGGTCGGCGATCGAGATTTGTGCGAGGGTCATGTAGGCGACGAGCAGGCCGAGGGCGGCGAAGGCCGCCGAGCCGATGGCGAAGCCCTTGCCGATGGCCGCCGTCGTGTTGCCCACGGAGTCGAGGTTGTCGGTGATTTCACGCACGCCCTTGTCGAGATGCGCCATCTCCGCGCAGCCACCGGCGTTGTCGGCGATCGGGCCGTAGGAATCGACGGCGACGATCATGCCGGTGGTCGCCAGCATTCCGAAAGCCGCCAGCGCGATGCCGTAGAAGTCGCCGAAGTTGTAGGCGACAAGCAGCGCGATGCCGAGAGAGAGAATGGGGAGCGCGCAGCTCTTCATGCCGAGCGCCAAGCCGTCGGTCACGGTGATGGCCGGGCCCATCTGGCATTTGCGCGCCATGGACTGCACGGGCTTGTACTTGGCCGAGGTGTAGTATTCGGAGAAGAAACCGACGATGGCGCCGGCAACGATACCAGCCGTGGAAGCGAAGAAGAGACCGAGCCACGTGTACGTTTTGCCGTCGGCCACGCCCACGAGGTTCGCCGCGCCTTCGAGCAGCCCACCCGCGCTCTTGGCCGTCATCGTGAAATCCGGGATCATGATCTTGCAGGCCACGGCGGTTCCGACGATCGCCAGGATCGCCGAAACATAGGTGCCGTTCATCAGCGAGCTCTGCACCTTCTTGCCCGGCAGGAACTTGACGATGCACACGCCGATGAGCGACGCCAGGATGCCGACGGCGGCGAGGACAAGGGGCAGCATCTGGAGCTGCATCGTGATGTCCTGGGGGAGACCGTCGATCTTGGCCATGGTGCTCAGGCCCGCAGCGAGCGCCATCGCGGCGATCATCGCCTCGATGTACGACTCCATCAGGTCGGCGCCCAGGCCAGCCACGTCGCCGACGTTGTCGCCAACGTTGTCCGCGATTGTTGCCGCGTTACGGGGATCGTCCTCGGGGATTCCGGCTTCAACCTTGCCGACGAGGTCGGCGCCCATGTCGGCGCCCTTCGTGAAGATGCCGCCGCCCGAGCGCGCAAACAGCGCGACGAGCGAAGCGCCCATCGCGTAGCCGTTGATCCAGCCAGGGTGTGCCCCCCAGCCCGCGCCGTCGGAGAGCGCATTGACGATCAGAATCACAACGACCAGGCCGAGCAGGCCGATGCCCACCACGGCCATGCCCATGACGGCGCCGCCCGAAATCGCCACGGAGAGCGCATCCTTCAGCCCCTTCTCGGGGTTCTTGTCGTCCTCGACGCCCTTGCGCGCGGCTTCCGTCGTGCGGCTGTTCGCCCGGGTGGCGATGTTCATGCCGATGAACCCGGCGGCGCTGGAGGCGAGCGCGCCGATGATGAAAGCAAGTCCCGTCTGCCAGCCAAGGCTGTCGGCGATGCCTTCCTTCCCCTTTGCCAGAATAGGAGCGGCGGTGATCAGCAGGAAGATCACCGCCACGAAGCCGGCAATGTACATGTATTCGCGCCGCAGGAAGGCCTTCGCCCCTTCCTGGACGGCGTCGCTGATTTCGACCATCAGCTTGTTGCCGCGGGGCTGTTTGAGCACGTCGGTCACCAGGTACGCCATAAACAACAGCGCCAGGATGCCGCTCGCACCCGCGATCAGGATTTCAGTATCCATGGTCTATCTCCTCGCGTGAGGTTGAGATGCCTTGCGGAATTGCTGGGCAGAAGGTGCTCCGCCCCAAAAAAACGGAAGCTGCTAGCTGGGGGGACCAGCCCCTCCAGCGCAACGAAAGAGTTTCCGGCCTATTGGAATCCGCTTTGTCGGAATGCTAAAGCGTTGGAGCAGCGGGCGCCCATGGTGCACGGGCCCCCTGATCTCCTCCTCCTCCCTTGAGGGCGGAGTTCTCACGACAGTGCATTCCTTTGCCGGCGCTGGGGTGTGCGCGCCGGGTGGCTCGTGTTTCAAACCCGTTCCGTCAGGGCTCCACAACCTCGACGGCGGCTTCGTAGGTGCGTCCTTCGATGGTCAGGCCAAGGACGACGCGGCCGCCCGCGTTCAGCCTCGTGGCGGGTCCGATGGCGCGTGCAGGCGCGGCGGCAGGTGCGGCCGGAGCAGCGGGAGCAGGAGCCGGCGCCGCCGGAGCGGGTGCGGCTGCGGGAGCGGCGGCTTCCTTCGGCTTGTTGCGATTCTCCCAGAATTTCTCCCAGACTTTCGGGAACAGCGCGTAGGAGAGCACCTGATCCTCGTCGGTCGTGCGGTCGGCGATCTCGGCGGTCAGCTTGTCGAACTCATTGGGGATCAGATCGGCCGGGCGGCAGGTGATGGGCTTGTCGTCGCCGAGGACCTTCTTCTGGATGGCCTCGTCAACGGGCACCGGCGTGCGGCCATAGCGCCCGGCAAACACGTCCTTGGATTCGCGGCTGACCGTCTTGTAGCGCTCGCCCATCATGACGTTGAGCACGGCCTGGGTGCCGACGATCTGGGACGTGGGGGTGACGAGCGGAATGTAGCCCATTTCGGCGCGCACGCGCGGCACTTCCTCCAGCACCTCGTCGATGCGCTCCATGCACCCCTGCTGCTTGAGCTGGGATTCCATGTTCGAGAGCATGCCGCCGGGGATCTGGCTGATGAAGATGCGCGGGTCGGCGCCGGTGAAGCTGGACTCGAATTCCTTGTACTTGCCGCGAATGCTGCGGGTGTACTCGGCGATCGGGATCATGTCCTCCTGCTTGAGGCCGGTGTCGAACGGCGTGCCCGCAACGGACTCGACGAAGGCCTCGGTCGGCACATGGCCCGGGCCGCCGGAGAGCGCGCTGATCGCCGTGTCCACGCCATCGGCCCCGGCGTCCACGGCGCGCAGCAGCACCATCCACGCCACGCCCGTCGTGGCGTGCGTGTGCACGTGGACGGGGACTTTCACGGCTTCCTTCAGCGCCTTGACCAGCTTGTACGCGGGCACGGGGCACATCAGCGCGGCCATGTCCTTGATGACGATGGAGTGGCAGCCCATGCTTTCGAGGTCGCGCCCCATCTGGACAAACTTGTCGAGCGTGTGAACGGGCGAGAGCGTGTAGCAGATCGCCCCCTGGGCGTGCGCGCCACCGTCGATCACGGACTTCACGGCGGTCTCCAGATTACGCACGTCGTTAAGAGCGTCGAAAATCCGGAAGACGTCCATGCCGTACTTGATCGACTTGTCCACGAAGCGCCGGACGACGTCGTCGGCGTAGTGGCGGTAACCGAGGATGTTCTGGCCACGCAGGAGCATCTGGAGAGGCGTGTTGGGCAGCGCCTTCTTCAGCTCGCGCAGACGCACCCACGGATCCTCGCCGAGGAAGCGCAGGCAGGAATCGTAAGTCGCTCCGCCCCAGACCTCAGCGGACCAGTAGCCCACTTTGTCGATCTGCTCGCAGATGGGGAGCATGTCTTCCAGACGCATGCGCGTGGCGAGCAGCGACTGGTGCGCGTCGCGCAGCAGCAACTCGGTAACCTTGATCTTGCGGGGCTTGCACTCGGCGTTCGGACCGGCAATATCCATGATGGGGGCGGCCTCTCCGGGGAAGTTCGGGTGGCGAGAGCCAAACAGCCAGAGCGCCCCGTGGCCAAGCGCAAACTCGTGGCCAGTTGGAACGAATGCGGAATAAGGGGAAGGGAGAGTTACTTCAAGCCGATGGGCTCAAACCGTCAAAGATATCCCGGCCCCGTCGAATTTGTCCGCCCACCCCTTTTCCATTTACATGCTGCCGCTTCTGTTCGCTTCTGCGGTGCGGGCAGGAACAGCCGAAAGGTGGGTGCGTTGGACATTCGCAAGAAGATCGCGGGTTGGCGGCGGCGCGTCGGAGCGCTGTCGCGCATGGCGCTGCACCGCCACGTGACGCCGGACCAGATTGCCCTGGGCGTGGGGATCGGGCTGTTCTGCGGCCTGGTGCTGCCCCCAGGCGTGCACATTTTTTCGGCGATCGCCATCGCCCAGCTCGCCCGCGCCTCCGTGCCCGCCGCCATGCTCGCCACTCTGGTCAGCAACCCGCTCACCCTGCCGTTTCTCTATCCGCTGGCTGCCCTGGTGGGCTCGTGGTTCACCGGGATTCCGCTGCGCACCGAGGCGCCCGCCACGCCTGAGTCGCTCTGGCAGCTTTTCGCCGAACCCGCACTGCATGGGCGGACGCTGCTGCTGATCTGCCTGGGCAACCTGGTGATCGGGTCGGTTGTTTCGGTGATCGGCTACCATGCCGCGAAACTCTGGGCCGTGCGGCGCCACGCCCGCCGGATCGCCAAGGCCCACAAGAAGGCTGCCGCGCGGAACAAGTGAAGTAGGCGCCTTTTCGGCACGGACGAGTTTCCCGCAACCCCTCGCCTCACCACTGTCGCGTTCGGTCACTCGTGCCTCTTTCGTTTCTGGTCCCACGCGCGGCTGATCCCGGGCGGGACGTCAATGCGACGAGAAAAGGCCTTTTCGCCTTGACCCACGCCGTCATTTCGCCAAATGTCGAATTGAAAGGCGGCGTCATGCGCGAACTTCTTGCCATCACCAAGGCTCTCTCCGACGCCAGCCGCGTGCGGCTGTTCTGCGCGCTGGCGCGCCGGGGCGAGCTGTGCGTCTGCCAGCTTCAGGAGCTCCTCGAGCTCGCCCCCTCGACAACGTCCAAGCATCTTTCCCTGCTCGCCGCCGCGCGATTGGTGGAAGCGCGCAAGGAAGGGCGCTGGGTGTATTACCGCCTGGCGACGGAGGCCCCGGCCCCCGGCATGGACGGCATCGTGGAGTGGGTTCTGGAGCAGGCGGCGATGAGCCCGGTGTTGGATCAGGACAAAACGCGCCTCGACGCGATTCTCGCAATTCCCCCGGAGGCATTATGCCAACAACAAGCCGAAGGCCGAAGGTGCTGTTCCTCTGCACCGGCAACTCCTGCCGAAGTCAGATGGCGGAAGGATGGGCCCGGCAACTGAAGGCGGACATGATGGAACCGTTCAGCGCGGGCATCGTGGCGCATGGCCAGAATCCGAACGCGATCCGCGTGATGGCCGAGGCGGGCGTGGACATCACGGGGCAGGCGAGCAAGACGCTCCAGTCGTTGCTCGATGCCGGTGTTACTTTCGATGTCGTTTACACCGTTTGTGGCCACGCCGATGAGAACTGTCCTATCTTCCCCGGCAAAACGAAGGTCATTCACCGTGGATTCGACGATCCCCCGAAACTGGCAAAGGACGCGGCATCGGAAGAGGAAGCACTCAATCATTACCGCCGCGTGCGCGACGAAATCCGTGCTTGGATTCAAGACATGGAAGTAGAGTAGCGATTTCCCGGTCTTCAGTCTTTGGTGTTATTAACATTCAGCAATCGTGTCGTGATGGAGGATGGCTGTCTCCGTGGTGAATTGGTTGGGTTGGCAGCTTTCCGTTCCGTTACCAACAGTTACATTTCACAAAGAAGGTTTCTTCTCATGGCAACATTCAACGATCTCGCAAAGCAGCAGGAAATCCGCGACATGGTGCGCGGTGGATATGCCGCGGTCGCCAAGGCGGAGGAATCGTCGTGCTGCGGCCCGACGTGTTGCGGCGGGCAGGTGGACTCGGCGGCGCAGCTCGCCGCGTCGGTCGGCTACTCGGCCGAGGAGCTTGAGGCGTTGCCCGAAGGCGCAAACATGGGGTTGTCGTGCGGAAACCCGACGGCGCTTGCTTCGCTGAAGGAAGGCGAGGTCGTCGTCGATCTCGGCTCCGGCGGCGGGTTCGACGTGTTCATCGCGGGGCGCAAGGTTGGCGCCACCGGGCGGGCGATTGGCGTGGACATGACGCCCGAGATGCTGGCCAAGGCCCGGCGCAACACAGCCGTGTATGCCGAGCGCAACGGACTGGACAACGTCGAGTTCCGGCTCGGCGAAATCGAGAATCTCCCCGTCGCCGACAACACCGCCGACGTGGTCATCAGCAACTGCGTCATCAATCTGTCGCCGGACAAGCCTCGAGTGTACCGCGAGATCGCGCGCGTTCTCAAGCCCGGCGGGCGCATCGCTGTCAGCGACATCGTCTTGAAGAAGCCGCTCCCCGACGCGATTCGCAACGATGCCCAGGCACTGGTTGGCTGCGTGGCGGGCGCGCTGCTTGTCGATGAGCTCAAGAGTCTCATCGCCGAGGCGGGCCTTGTCGACCTCGTGCTGGAGGAAAAGCCCGCCTACGTGAAGACGATGGAGGAATCCAGGGATCACATTGCTTCGGAAGTGAAGGCGTTGCTGGCCGAAGGCGAGACGATTGGCGACTACATTGCGTCGATGAACATCAGCGCGCGCAAACCCGCGTAACGTACCTGCTGCTAGGAGAAATGCAAAATGACTGCAACTGACTTGGGCTGCCCCAGTGCCAAGAGGGGACGTCTGGGGTTTCTCGACCGCTTCCTGACGCTGTGGATTTTCCTGGCGATGGGATTGGGCGTGGGACTCGGGTACTTCGTTCCCGGTGTCGAGGGGTTCATCGATTCCTTCAGTGTCGGCTCGACGAATCTGCCGATCGCCATTGGCCTGATCCTGATGATGTATCCTCCCTTGGCGAAGGTGAAGTACGAGGAGCTGGGGGAGGCCTTTCGTGATTGGAAGATTCTCGGCCTTTCGCTCATTCAGAACTGGGTGATCGGACCGGTGTTGATGTTCGCGCTGGCCGTGATCTTTCTTCGTGGGTATCCGGAGTACATGGTGGGGCTGATCATGATCGGCCTCGCGCGGTGCATCGCGATGGTCATTGTGTGGAACGACCTGGCCAAGGGAGACACGGAATACTGCGCCGGGCTCGTTGCCTTCAACTCCGTGTTCCAGGTCTTGTTCTACAGTGTCTACGCCTGGTTCTTCGTTACGTGGCTGCCACCGAAGATCGGCCTTCAGGGAAGCATCGTTGCCATCACAATGGGCGAGATCGCCAAGAGCGTCTTTATCTATCTCGGGATTCCCTTTATTGCGGGGATGTTGACGCGGTTCGTGATGATCCGGGCGAAGGGCAAGGAGTGGTATCAAACGGTCTTTATTCCGCGCATCAGCCCGCTCACGTTGATCGCATTGCTCTTTACGATTGTTGCCATGTTCAGCTTCAAGGGGGGCCGGATCGTGGAAGTTCCCTTGGATGTTCTGCGCATTGCCGTGCCGTTGTTGATCTACTTTGTCGTGATGTTCCTTGTGAGTTTCCTGATGGGTTGGAAGCTCGGAGCGGATTACTCAAAGAGCGCAACGTTGTCATTCACGGCGGCGAGCAACAATTTCGAGCTGGCCATTGCCGTGGCGATTTCCGTGTTTGGGATTGGCTCGGGGGCGGCGTTCGCCGCAGTGATCGGGCCGCTGGTGGAAGTGCCCGTACTGATCGGTCTGGTCAGCGTGGCTTTCTGGCTGCGGCGCCGTTTCTTCAAGGGAGAGGTGAAGGACGCCGTGTCCGCCTGAACTCCGTCATGCTTTCCGCAGGCGCGCGATGGTTCCACGTGCTGGCCGGGGAGCGAACCTGGCACAGGGCCCGGAGAGAAAAGCATCCTTCCTGCTCTACTGCTGGTTTCTCGCGGGCTGGAACTTGCCTGGCATTCATTGTAGCTTTCTCGACGGCAAACCCTTAGAGAACAAATCATCCTGAAGGCTGTGCTTCTCCCGGATCCGTGATACGGCTCCGGGAGAAGTCTTTGGTTTTCAGTAGCCAGTTTTCAGTTTGGTGGGCTGGGGCAGCGATCAAGACCGGGTATGCAGATTTGCCCTCGTCCCGCCTGCTACGATGCAGCCGGAGGGTTTCTGCTCACTGGATCAAAGCCGCCGCAGAATAAGTTTATTCCTCACGTTATTACAAGTACAGCTTATCAGGTTGACTCGTTTCCAGCCATCGGGCGTTTTGTCATTAGGGCTGGCTCTACGGGGCCAGATTGTTGCGTCGGAAGTGCATGGTGGCGCGTGGCGGCAGTCGTCTGATTGGGGAGGTGCTGATTCCGGCGATTTGGATGGTGCTCGGGGGCAGTGTTTCCGCGCCGTCGCCGCCCTTCGTCCAGCCCGGCGAAGTGCCCATGCCGTTTGCCTCATCGCCGGAAGGAGCGTGAAGCCGTAGCGTTTCTTCCACGCATCCTGCTCGCGCGGCCCAATCAGAAGGGATTGCCATGTTGCCCGACACACCATCGAAGAGGTTTTCCGCCGTCGCGGCCATAGCCGTACTGGCCTCCGGGTCTGCCGTTGTGGGGGGGTGGCATGCCCACTCCAAACTGCTTGTCCAGCTGCATCCTTCCTGGTCCGCCATGCAGTACAATACGGCCGTGCTCTTTGTGCTTTCCGGCGCCGCGCTGCTGGCTGGAGCGATGGAAAGAAAACGAGTTGGCGCGTGGATTGGTGCCTTCGTGGCAATCTTTGCGGCCGTGACACTCGGCCAGTTTCTCTTCGGATACGATGCAAGGATCGACCGCTTGTCCGGTATGGACTGGAACATGGCGGGCACTGCCTACCCAGGAAGGATGGCTGTCTCGACGGCAGTGGCATTCATCATCACGGGGAGCGCTCTGTTCCTCCACGGCTGCAGATTGACGGCGGGAAAAGGGGTGTACATCGTCAGCTTGCTCGGGGTCGCCGATGCGACCCTGGGTGTGGTTGCGATCGTGGGCTATCTGGCGGAGCTGCGTACACTGTTCGCGTGGGGTTCATTCATCCCAATGGCCGTTCATACGGCAGTTGGTCATCTGCTGTTGGGTACGGGCATCGTTGCGCTCGCTCAACCGTTCGGAGCGGAGCGGGCCTCGGAACGAATCCGATTGATCGGGGTTTTGGTGACGACAGGCTTTGCCATCTTCGCCCTCCTCCTTTGGGAAGGAACACTGCGGCTGGAGCAGCTGCATCTGCTTCGCAATCTGGAAGCAGAGGGAAGCTGGGCTGCCAAGAACCTGGAAATTCGCCTGCAGGAGAGGACCCTGGCTCTGGATCGGATGGTGCATCGCTGGCGCATTGCGCAGGGAACACCGGAGATTCAGTGGCGCAGCGACGCACGAGCCTACATCACAGACTTGCCCGGCCTGGAGTCTCTCGCATGGATTGACGACGCCGGCGTCGTGCGTTGGGAAGAGTTGCGTCAGGACAGCGACGGTTTTGCGGCGGAGGCCATCCTCGGCACAATCGCCGGAGAGGGGATTGCGGAGTTGGGCGGTGGAGAAGCCTCCCGCGCCCAAGTCGAAGCTTTCGTTTCTGCGGATGGAGTCTCGCACCTTGCGGTCGCATTGCCGCTCGGAGACGAAGGAGTCTCTGGCAATGTCCTACTCGCTGTCAGCGATGCGCGCGAACTCTGCCGAGCCGTTGTCGATGAACTCGCCTATCGGGGATTCGAAGCCGGTGTCCGTTTCGGAGACGACAGCGCACCGTCATTCGGAATCGAGGCACATGAGGAAGGAGGAACGTCCCTGCCCACCTATAGCGTGGGGCTCGAAACGCATGTGGCGCCGTGGACGATCACCATTCGGCCAACGCCGGAGGCCATCTCGCAGCATCGCACCGGATTGCCGATCCTTCTTCTGCTGACGGGTCTGGGACTGGCGGCCCTGTCGGCATTCGCAGCGCGGGCCTGGGACAGGGCGGCTCGTCATGCCAAGGAAGCAGGCGAGGCCGAGCGCGCTGCCCGCGCTGCACAGCGCCAATTCTCCGATCTGTTTGAGTTTGCGCCGGATGCCCTCATCATCGTGGACGCGTCGGGCGTCATCATGCTCGCGAACAAGAGGGCGGAGGAAGTCTTCGGCTACGATTCGGGCGGATTGGTTGGCAAGCCTGTCGAGGCACTGATGCCCGCCGAAAAACGCGGTGTGCACGAGGAATTGCGCTCCAGCTATCTGGAGGCTCCGGAGCCCCGCATGATGGGCGACCGGAACAGCGAGCTGTTCGGACTGCGCAAGGACGGCTCTCGCTTTCCGGTCGAAATCAGCCTGAGTCCGTTTGTTTCCGAGTCAAGCTCTCTGGTGGCTGCGGCAATCCGTGATGTCACAGCGCGCAAGGCGGCGGAGCGGGAACTGGACACTGTGCGCGAGCGAATGGAACTGGCGGTCAGCGCCGCGGGTGTCGGTATCTGGGAATGGACTGTCACTGATGGAACGCTCGTCTGGGACGAGCGCATGTACGACATGTTTGGCGTCGAACCGACTGGCGCCAGTGAGACCTACGCAACGTGGCGCGACGCAATCCTCCCCGAGGACCGGACGCACGCCGAAGAAGCACTGCAGGCTGCCCTGCACGGCGACGGAACGTTGGACACATCGTTTCGCATCCTTTTGCCGGATGGACGAATTCGCTTCATTCATGCACACGGATTCGTCCGCCGGAACGCAGCAGGCGAAGTGGTTGGCATGCTGGGCACCAACATGGACGCGACGGCGCTGGAGGAATCGCTGCAGGCCGTGCGCAAGAGTGAGCAGCAGTTTCGGGGAGCCTTCGAACACTCTGCCATCGGCATGGCCCTCATTGGATTGGGCGGAGAGTGGCTGGAGATGAACCGTGCGATGTGTGATATCGTCGGCTACACCGAGGAGGAGCTCGTCCGTCTCACGTTCCAGGACATCACCCATCCCGACGATATCGATGCGGACGTTAGCCTCGCACGCGATCTCCGGGAGGGACGGATTGGGCACTACCAGATGGAAAAGCGCTACATTCGCAAGGATGGCGAGACGGTGTGGGTGCGGCTGAGCGCTTCAATGGTCCGCGAGGCCGACGGTTCGCCGCTGCACTATGTGGCCATCGTGGAGGACATTACCGCCCGCAAGCAGGCCTCGGCCGCCCGGGCCAAGCTGGTGCGCGCGCTCGGCGAGACGCAGGCACGCCTTGAGGCCTTCATTGAACACGCTCCTGCAGCCGTTGCCATGTTCGACACCGACATGCGGTATCTCGCGGCGACGCAGCGATGGCTCACGGACTACCACTTGCAGGGCCAGCAGGTCGTCGGCCGGTCGCACTACGACGTATTCCCCGAGATCCCGGAAAAATGGAAGGAGATTCATCGACGCAACCTCGCCGGCAGCGTGGAAATGCGCGACGAGGAGCCCTTCGAGCGGGCCGACGGATCGGCACAATGGCTGCGCTGGGAAAATCGTCCGTGGTACAGAGCGAACGGGGCGATCGGCGGAATGATCATGTATACCGAGGACATTACGAAGCGCAAGGAGATGGAGAACTTCCTGCGGCAGTCGCTGGAGGAAAAGGAAACCCTGCTGAAGGAGATCCACCACCGGGTGAAGAACAACCTGCAGGTCGTTTCTTCCCTGCTGCGGCTGCAGGAAAACCAGCTGGGCGAGTCGGAGCACCGCAGGGCATTCGCGGATTGCCGCACGCGCGTGCAGTCGATGGCCATGGTGCACGAGCAGCTCTACCGGAAGGGAAACCTCGCCTCGATCGACTTCGTTGAACACCTCAACCAGCTCGCCACTCTTCTCCTGCGGGGGTATTCGTCCTCCGAGCACCAAGTGGTCCTTGTCCGGGACCTCGCCCCCGTGGAGGTCGACATCGACACGGCGATCCCCCTGGGCCTCATCGCGAACGAACTCCTGAGCAATGCGATGAAACACAGTTTTGGCAGCCGCACAAAATGCACCGTGTCAATTGGATTGCAGAGGACGGGGGCAAGTGTGACTCTGCGGGTATCTGATGACGGGCCCGGCGTTCCGCCGGATTTCGATCCGGAGACAACGACCTCACTGGGAGTCCGTCTCGTCCGCAGCCTTGTCCGCCAACTGGACGGACAGTTGCACATCGGATTCGAGAACGGAGCGGTGTTCACAGTCACGACATCGACAAAAAGCCGCGCGGAGAATGAATGATGACAACGACGAACCCAAGCGGCACTGCAAAGAAGATCCTCGTTGCGGAAGACGAGGCACTGACGGCGGAAGACCTGCGCGATACTCTGGCCAATCTGGGGCACGAGGTGATCGCTGTCGTGGACACCGCGGAAGAGGCCATTGCCGTCGCGGATCGCCAGAAACCGGACCTCGCGCTGCTGGACATCCACCTGAAGGGAAAGCTGACCGGTATCGACGTGGCGAACCACCTGCGCCGCCGTCTCGACATCCCGGCCGTCTTCGTAACCGCACACAGCGACAGCAAAACCCTGAATGAGGCTGGCGGCAGCGAACCGTTCGGCTACGTCGTAAAGCCGTTCGAGGAGACCGAACTGCGTGCGACCATCGCGATGGCCGCATTTCGCCATGCCGCCGAGAAGCGCACCCGCGACATGGAAGCATGGCTGACCGCCGCGCTGGGGAGTATCGGCGACGCCGTGATCGCCACTGACCACGCCGGACGCATCTCCTTCCTGAACGCGTCGGCGGAACTGCTCACGGGATGGAGCAGGCGCGAAGCCATCGGCATGCGCCTCGCCGACGTCTTCCGGGTTTCACGAGAAGATGGCAGTGATCCCCTCGGCAACCTCTTCGAAAAGGTCAGTTCATCGGGAGTAACATTCCATCTGACGGAAGGCTACGTACTGCACACCAAGGACGGGAGCCTTCTTCCCATCGACGACAGCGTTGCACCGATCAGGGACAGCGCTGACACCATCATCGGAGTCGTCGTGATCTTCCGCGACAGGTCTGAAGTCAAACGCAGCCAGGAAGAACGCCAGAAGCTCGAACAAAAAATGTACGAGGCCCAGCGACTCGAAAGCCTCGGCGTCATGGCCGGCGGAATTGCCCACGATTTCAACAACCTGATGGCCGCCGTCCAGACCAACGCGTCGATGTGCCTAGAGCTCTCCTCGGTGGACGAGGATACGAAGGAATGCTTGGACAGGATTCTCACCGCCTCGGAGCAGGCCGCGGGCTTGTGCCGCCAGATGTTGGCCTATGCTGGCAAGGGAACGGGGCAGGTCGTCGCAGTCGACCTGAACCGACTTGTCGGAGAAACCGTCCGGTTGCTCCATCTTTCGACGAGCAGCGTCGCGTCCGTAGCCTTGGACTTGGGGGAAGACATCGGCTGCATCCAAGCCGACGCGAGTCAGATGCAGCAGGTGGTCATGAACCTGGTGCTCAATGCAGCCGAGGCCATGAAGGCCGGCGGGGGAACCATCACCGTCCGGACGAGCCGCCGCCGCGTTGAAGCGAAGGAACTGGCCCAAGCGCGAATCGGCAACGATCTTCCCCCCGGCGAGCACGCAATTCTTGAAGTTGCCGACACGGGGTGCGGCATCCCGCCGGAAGTACTTGGCCGGATCTTCGATCCGTTCTTCACCACGAAGTTCCACGGCCGTGGGCTCGGGCTGGCCACCGTCCTGGGAATCATCAGGAGCCACAATGCCGCCTTGCTGCTCGACTCCGAGCCGGGAGTCGGAACGAAGTTCCGCCTCCTCTTCAGGCCCTCTGAAGCGGCTGCGCCCGCCTCAAAGCCTGCTCCTTCCAAGACAGCCGGGTGGCGCGGAGAGGGAAAAGTCCTCGTCGTCGACGACCAGGAATCGGTGCGCTCGTCCGTCGCCATGATCCTGCGGAATTCGGCTTCGACGTCGACACGGCAGCAGACGGAAAGGAAGGCCTGGAAAAGTTCCTGGCCAGCGAACCGGAGCAGTACAGGCTCGTTCTGTCGGATCTGACGATGCCGAATCTGAACGGTCTGGAAATGGCATCCGAGATACGAACCGTGGCGCCGAACCAGAAGATTATCCTGATGAGCGGCTACAGCGAGGATGCTTCCGGAGAACTCTTCGGTGGCAATGGGGGGTATGGATTTCTGGAGAAGCCATTCAGGATCAACTCGCTGGTAAAAGCAGTGCAGGCGGCTTTGGACTAGGGGCATCGGATTCGGCCGGCAGAACCCCTGGCGCAGACAAAACGCTCAGCCGCATGCCTCTGCAAGAGCCTGCCGAATTGCGTTGATTCTGGGAGGCTTGGCAAGCACGGCAGTAAACTCTTCCATCGAGGGCGCTTCGTGGAGCAACTGGCTCCCCCAGCCGGTCAAAAGGATGACAGGCATCTCCGGATATTTTGCTTTGAGAGCAACGGCCAATGCCTTCCCATCCATGCCGGGCATCCCAAGGTCCGTCAGCACGACGTCGAATTCCCCTGTTGCGGAACACTCGGCCAAGGCGCTGGCTCCGCTTCCGACTTCGGTTACTGAATGACCATCATGCTCGAGGAGAAGGACGATCGCTTTCCGGACTGCGGGATCATCATCCACGCAAAGAATTCGGAGGGCACGCGAGGGGCGCAGAGGATGATTTGTATCCATTCCAATAGAGTCTTCTTGCAGAACTATTGGAAAGGAAAGGCGAACAGTCGTACCTTGCCCCAACTTGCTGGAAATATCAAACAGCCCACCGTGCCTCTTCATTACCCCATAAACCATCGAAAGCCCTAGTCCCGTTCCCTGCCGTCCCTTTGTGGAAAAGAAAGGATCGATGCATCTCTTCTTGGTAAATTCATCCATCCCTTCGCCGGTATCAATGACTTCCAATACGATATGCTTTTCCTCGATCCGTGTTCGAATGCCAAGTTTTCCGCCTGAAGGCATTGCATCAGAGGCGTTTATCACAAGATTGGTAAGAGCATTGCGCACATCGCCTTCGAAACCCTGGAAGGAAGCATCTCCAGAACACAGATCCATGGACAGCTCTATGTGGTATCCTTCGCGCTGTGGAATATCCTTCCAACGCGGTTTTGCCAAAACCACAACCTGTTCGACAATTTTATTCATGTTGATGGCCGACTTGACCGGAGCATCCTCAACGGGCCGGTAAAATTCACGGAGTTGAGAAATGGTGCTCGCGGCTCCCTCAATGGCCTCGAGGATGACTTGTAGCCCTTTTCGGCCCTGTTCGGACAATTCTTCTGCTTCAAGCATCAATTCACAATGCAGCGATACCGGCCCCAGGGTGTTGTTGATGTCGTGCGCGATGCCACTTGCCATCTCGCCCATTGCGTGCAGGCGCTCCCTCTGGGTCATCTGCTCCTGTGCATCACGCAAATCCTCAGTCGTGCGGCGCAGGTTGTCCAGCAGACGGAGTTGCGCCACTGCAAGTGCCGCATGCTCGCCGAGTTGCGTAAGGAACTCGCAATCAGTGCTATTGAACGCCTGGTCTTCCTGGCGTGCGACAAGGAGGATGCCAAGAGACATGTCGTTGCTGCGTAGGGGCGCCGCTATCGCTGAGCCAAACCCGCTAACTGCCAGATCGCCCAGGATCCCTTCGCGTTCAGCAGAAAGGCTCGAAACATAAAGAGTCTCTCCATCAAGACATCTTCTCAAACCGTTTGTTCCAAGCTGGGAAAAGGCACCAACTTTCAAGTGTGGTAGAGTGTTCTCCCCAAAATCATTCGAGACGCGCCCGCCTACCACAAGAAGGTCGCTTTCGCGATCGAAATGCAATATCACAGCGAGATCAACGCCGAAATTATCGCGCAAATACGTAAGCATCGTGCCAAACAGGCTTACCGTGTCATGGCGGCCAGCGATTGCTTTGGTGATTTCTCCCAGTAGCTGCAATCTGTGAAGCTGTATTTCGGTCTTTAAGTTTGCCTGTTTGAGCATCTCTTCGGAAACTTTTCGCTCGGTTGTATCCTGGATAGTGCCGACGAGGCGGAAAGGCTTGCCGTCTCTCAGCTCCGCTTCTCCATGCACTTGAATCCAGATACGCCGGCCGCGAGCCGTATTGAGGGGGCATTCAAATGAAAAGGGTGTTCCCGTTTGTATGCACTCTTGCACTGCTTCGATAACAGTTGAGCGGACATCTTCCGGATAGTACTCAATGGCCGTTTCGAAGCTTGGGATCTCTGAGACCTCATAGATACGATAGAGTTCTTCAGTCCAAGTCATGGCCATTGTTTTTACGTCTATTTCCCAACCGCCAACTTTTGCAATCCTACCTGTCCTGTCGAGCAACTTGCGGGATCGTTCAATTTCCATCTCGTTGTTCATGCGTTCGGTAATGTCGCGCACAATCTTGATGAATCCCCGCACCTCACCCTCATCATCGTAGAGAACCGTCATATTCACAATTGCCCAGAAACGTGAACCGTCCTTGCGAACTCTCCATCCTTCTTCCAATACACGGCCATGTTTCCTGGCAGCTTCCAGGCTGCCGGGCCGTTCTTGGGAATCGGTGCTCGCGTTTGGAAAGAAACAAGAGAAATGACGCGAAAGTATCTCCTCTTTGCTATACCCCAGAATCCGTGTCGCACCGCGATTCCAACTGGAAACGCGTCCTTCGGTATCCAGGGTCATGATGGCATAGTCCTGGACGTTTTCCACAATCAGCCGGTACTGAACTTCACTCTCGTGCAGAGCGGCGCCTCTTTCCGCAAAACGCTCCTCGAGCTCACTCTTTGCTTCCTTCAGTTCACGTTCCCGATCTCGCAAGCGCTCCGTGGTATTGTGGAATGCAGAAGCAAGCGCTCCGATTTCATCCCTGGCTTCTTCCGGTGGTATTCCTTCAAGGCCTGAACCGAGTGTAGCCACGTAGTTGGTTAACGACGCAAGTCTGCCTCCCATTTCCCATACGAAAAAAGCGCCACAGAGCAAACTCCCCAGCAGGCCCAGAATGATCACGATGCCGGTCGAAATGTAGAGTTGGGTGCGTGCCGCATCGTTTTTCCGTAATCGCGTGTCTAGTAATCGCTGCTCCTCCAGGTGGGCTCTTTCGAGGATACTATTGATGTTTATGTTTTTTGCATTGAGCGCGAGCAGTTCCTCACGAGGCAACTCCACGGGAAACTTTCCCGCAGACAATGCGGACTCCCTTTGGGCATGCATCTGTTCGCACCATTCCTCTGACGCTTCCCGAATCTTTTCGATGGCCGCAGTTTGATCGGCATTGTCCGAGACCAGTGCCGATAGTCTCGCCATCCGTTCGTTGAGATACTGTTCCGTTTCCAGGCTTGCGGAAGCTGGATTGCGGTCAGGGCCGTGCAGCAGAAAGTTCAGGTGCTCGGCCCACAAGAGAACGGTAGCGGTCTTCAGGTGATCTATTTCACTCGTCACTTCAACCGAGTGCTCAATCCAATAGAGGGTTTTTGTTTTTTCATTGATGGCCCAAATCGAAAAAAACGCAGCCAGAAGAATCGCAAAAAGTGGGATGCAAATGACAAGAGCACCCTTCCGCGTCATGGAGATGTCGCGCCACCGCGTTGCGGCGAGGGCTGCCATGTTGAGGCTCATCATCGATCACCTTCGGAGTTCAAAAAATCGGCTGAGCTCACAACTGTCATGAAAGCATCCACGACTTGTGGATCGAACATTGCCCCTCTTTGTGCCCGGATCTCAGAAACGGCATCGGCATGAGTCCATGCCTTCTTGTAGGGGCGCTCGCTTCTTAGTGCATCATAGACATCGGCGATGGAGGTTATCCGGCTGGACAGGGGGATTTCCTCTCCCGCAAGCCCGTAGGGGTAGCCCTTGCCGTTCCACCTTTCATGATGGCTGAGGGCAATCTCGCTGGCAAGTTGGAGCAATGGCGCCGGACTTCCCTGGACGATCTCTGCTCCAAGGGTTGTGTGCCCTTTCATTATCTCGAATTCTTCATTCGTGAGCTTGCCGGGCTTCAGGAGAATCTTGTCAGGAATGGCGATTTTTCCAATGTCATGCAGCTGCGCTGCCGTGTAAATGGACGAGACAAAATCGTGATCCACGTCCAGCGTTGCACTAATGGAAGAGGCCAGGGTTCCAACACGGAGGATGTGTCTGCCCGTATCATCGTCGCGGAACTCGGCCGCACGGGCAAGTCTGTGAGCGGTGTCCAGATGTGCAAGGAAGAGGTCCTGGGTTCTTTCGCGAACTCTTGCTTCAAGGAGGTCTGAGTGGCGGAGGACTTCCAGATGCAGCATTCGTATGCGAAGGAGATTCTTGACTTTATGCACGAGCTCGGTGGCGCGGAAGGGCTTGGAGAGGTAATCCATGGTTCCAAGCTTCAGTGCAGTCTCCTTCACTTTGGGGTCCGTCTCCCCCGACAGAATAAGAACGGGGAAAATGTCCTCCAAAAACCCGGCCTTCTTTAACTCCATAAGGAGTTCAATTCCGGTCATGCCGGGCATGTTCATGTCAAGAATCAGCAAATCGCATGGTGATGTCAAGAGGAACTCGAGTCCCCTAATGGGGTCACTGAATGTTGTGATATTAGTATAGTTGCCTCCCTCCAAAGTCGCTCGAAGAGCAGTGAGGTATGCCTCAGTATCATCAATGATAACAATGGAGCCATCTAGAAGTAGTGTAAAGCCTCTTCTGTAATTTCCTGTTGGTCTGTGGGTGGCGTCGCGTCCCGGTTGGGGAAGGCGCGCGGTTTCGGGGAGGGGGTTGCACCGC
>JASGMJ010000011.1 GCA_030156535.1 Candidatus Sumerlaeota bacterium | reverse complement strand
GTCACCGCGACGCCCTTGCCTCCGGCTCACTGTTCCGGTCGTTACGGCCAGTAGAGGACTTTCACCTCCAAGAAATCGCGCCATGCCTGGCGCACAAAGCCAAACGGGGGAGCGTTCGGGTTGCGAACGCTCCCCCGCAAGGCATGAGGAGGAGATATGTGAGATAGGCGCGTGGAATCAGTACAGCAACCAGTCAGTTACGCTGGCGGTGCTGAAGTTGGAGGTGTCGAAGGTGATGTTGAAGTTGGCGAAGCCATTGCCGTGGGCTGCCGCGTAGAGAGGAACACGGGAAGCGGGGGCCTGGTAGCCAATGTGGCCGTACCACGGTGCCGGACCGGGCTGGAGCTGATTGGTCAGGTTGGTCTGGCTGAGAAGGATGAGTTCCTGGATGCCGACGGAGAACTCAACGGCCCACGTGTTTGTGTCGATGATGTAGCTGTTGAAGTTCGTCGCCGCCGTCGTGTCGATGGCCGTACCTGTCGGAGAGTCGGGCATCATGTCGTCAATGTGCCCAAAGGCATCGAACGAGAACTTGACGGCATCGCTGGGGGCAGCCGCACCGGATAGGGCGGAGAAGGCAACTTCGACGTCCTCGACGGTCCACTTCGTATACGTGTCGTCGCCCGTATCGGACGTCATCGCGGCAGTGTTGGGATCATAGACGATCATGCCGAAGTAGAGGGTGTCGCCGTCGGTGAGCAGGTAGGCCTTCGAGGTGGAGGCGATGGGATCGCCGATCGGAGCGCCCGGATCAACGGTACGTTGTGCCCAGTCCTTCCAGTCGGTGCCGGTGATGACGGGATGCGCGCCGCTGTTGTCGTAGATGGCATCGAAAGTCGTGTCAGTGACGTTCGGCGCCTGGGCGGAAGAGATCAGGGGAATGACGTAGGTGAGACCCGTGTCGGGCTGGAGGTCGAACTTGAGGTCGTCGAAGATCAGCGTGCCGTTCTTGGCCACGGCGTCGGGATTCTGAATCAGAATCTGCCAGCCGGAAATCGAGCTGAGAAGGCCGTCGCCATCAGCGACTTCGAGGCTTGCCTGGCCCGTGCCGAGAACGAGGTCGTCGGTGAAGGTGGGGTTGGCGAGAGCGGGTTCGCTGAAGTTGATGAGCGCCCAGACGTCGCCATCAGGCTCGAAGAAACGGACCCAGATGTTCGTGCCGTAGGTGCTGCTGCCAAAGACGGCGTCGCCCTTGACGTCGACAGTGAACTTGAGGTCGCCGAGTTCGGCGGGTGTGTAGCTGGCTCCCAGGTCGAAGGGCGGGGTGACGTTGCGTTCGAAGTACCCGTGCTCGAAGGCGGTGCCGAGCATGTTCATGCCAACACTGAGAGCATAGGTGCCTTCGGTGGCATCCGCGCCCGTGGCGGAGTCGATCGTAACGTTGACGGACCCGCTGGTGCCGGTGGTGGTGCCAGTGGTGGCATTTGACTGGGAGTCAGCGTACTCAAAGTCCTCGATGACGCCGGGGCCTGCGGGGGGCTCGTTGATCTGGAGGTCATCGAAGTAGAGCGTGCCGCTCTTTGCCGTGGCGTCGGGATTCTGGATCAGAATCTGATACGCGGTGAAGCCGGTGAAGTTTCCGTCGCCGCTGCTGCTGACGTCGCGATCGATCAGGCCAGTGCCGAGAACGTGGTCGTCGGAGAACGTCGTCGCGTTGAGAGCGGGATCGGAGAAGTTGATGTAGCGCCAGATGTCGCCATCAGCTTCGAAGAGCTGGAGCCAGATGCTGGTGTTCTGGGTGCTGGCGAAAGCCGCCGCGCCCTTGATGTCGATCGTGACGGTCAGGTTCGCCATGTCGGCGGCCGTGTAGGTCCTGTTGAAGCGATGCGGCACGGGAAGCGTGCGCGTCATGGAACCGGCCTCGAAGGCCGTGCCCAGCATGTTGAGCTGCATCCCCAGCGAGAACGTTCCCTCGTTGGCGTTGGCGCCCGTGCCGGAGACCGGGGTCACGGAGACGCTGGCGTCGTTGCCGATGCCCACTCCCGCCGCTGCGGCTGTGTTGTCGGTGACCCACTCGTAGTCGTCGATCTTCGGATCGGTGGAGAAGGGCTCCTCGACCTTGAGATCATCGATGTAGATTGTGCCGCTCTTCGCGATGGGATCGGGGTTCTGGATGAGAATTTTGTAGCTGGCGATGCCCGTGAAATTGCCGTCGCCGGTGCTGCCCGATTCGAGATCGATCAGGCCAAGCCCAAGGCGATGGTCGTCGGTGAACGTTGCAGAGGCGAGCGCCGCGTCGGTGAAGTTGATGTAGCGCCAGCAATCGCCATCGGCCTCGCAGAGGAAGAGCCAGATGTTGGTGCCGTTGGTGCTGGCGCCGAATGCCGCGTCCCCCTTGATGTCGAGCGTGAAGACGAGGCTGCTGATGTTGGTCGCCGTGGGATTGGTGGCGTTGTAGGATTGGCTGAACGTGATGGGGGAAGCGAGGGGACGCTCGATGTAAACGTCCTCGTATCCATTGGCGGGGAACACAACGGAAAGCCCCGCGGAGTTGGTGCCCGTCGTTGCATCGGCGCCGCTTCCCGAAACCACGGAAAGCGTGGCGCCAGCCGTTCCGCCCTTGGTGACTCCTGCCTCGGCGGCGGTGTTGTCGGTGGCGAATTCAAAGTCCTCGATAACGACAGGGGCGGCACTTGCCGCAGCAGCGAGAAGAACAGCGGCGGCAACCGATGTGCCAATTCGAATGGTGGTACGCATGGTTTCTCTCCTGATCTGGGGGTGATGAAGGTTGTTATTCGGAAACGAGTTGGATTCCGCCGCCGGAGCGAATCACATCGCCGTTCGAGATCGTTCCGTTGGTGGGATCGTAGACGCCGTTCTCGGGGATGGCGGTGTCGCCGTCATTGGTGTCGCCGACGAGATCGAAATCCGTGTCCGGACCCATGACGCGGACGGACCAGCCTTCGGCGCCGTTGAGCTTGAAGCTCCCCTGCGTGGCATAGCGGTCGGTGTAGATGAAGTAGTTGGGATACGGGCCCAGAAAGGCACTGTAGTTCTTGTTCGCGTTGGTGGAGGTCACGGGCTTGCCGGCCTGAAAAACGTCCTGGGGAATGGAGGACATGTAGGCAACCGGGGTCGTAATGAGGTGAATCTGCTGGGCGCCCTGGAGGAAGATGCCGCCAGACTGCACGGGGACAAACCAGGGCGGGGTGCGCTGGTAATCGACGGCGTATGCCTCCAGTCCTGTTGCGATCGAGCGCATGTCGGCCTTGGCGCGCGATACCTTGGAGCGGGTCTGGGCTTCAAGAAAGTTGGGGACGGCAATCGCCGCGAGAATCGCGATGATCGCGACGACGATGAGGAGTTCGATGAGGGTGAAGGCCCGGGAGATTTTCATGGGATGAACCTGCCTTGTTGGGAGTCGGGGTTTTCAGTTACAGCATTTTATTTAGTCCTGAAGTTTATCGCTCCGCAAAAAGGGCTGTTTGGGCAGCCCTTTTCTGATGGCGCGACTATGATGGCGAAGGCGCCGTGTGGCAAGTGCCGCCTCCGGGAAAGCGCAGCTTTCTCCTAGTCGATCTGGAAGTTGTCGAGTTCGACAGGCACTGTGCCCGCAGACCAGGTGTAGAAGGCCGGAGCGTCCTGGGGAACGACCTCGCCCCCGGCAGTTCCGAACCAGAGGTGGGCACCATCGGAGTTCGCAAGCGGGTCGGGGTCGGAAGAGTTGTTGTTGATTGCGTCGCTGATGAAGCTCTTGGGGATGGCGAACTCGATGGGCCCCGCGCCCGTGGTGGAGGAAATCGTGGCGGCTCCCTGGAAGCCGTCACCAAAGACACCGGCGTCCTGGCGGTTCGAGCCACCCGTGCCATCGACGAAGAAGTCGGAACCGTTCACGTTGAGCCCGTAGAAATTGTAGCCGGTGGCGCCATTGCCGTCGATGTCGAACGTCAGCCAGTCGTTGCCCGAGCCACTCCAGGCAGGATTGAGGTTGTTGGCGAGGACGTAGATGTTCGTGGCGTCGTCGCACATCTTGATTTCGCCAAAGTCGAACTCGGTGCCGGGAGCGGGGTTGGTGTTGTCGACGACGAGATAGGGAACGCTGGCCCAGTCGGCGGCCGAACCGTCGATGGTGATGCCCGGGCTGGCTGTGCCCGTACCCGTGGCGAGCGTGTTGTACATGCCGAAGTCATCGAAAACGAGAGTGCCGCTCGCTCCGGACGCAAACGGGTCTTCAATCACAACACGCCAGGAGCGAATCGTGCCTTCAAAGACATCGTTGCCGGTGCCGCCGTTGTTGTCGCTGAAACTCGCCAACGGGAAGACGACGGTCTTGAAGCCATCAGTGCCAAGATCGGCGACGGTGAACTTCGTGGAACGGAACTCGTCGTCTCCGCCGGTGCCGCCGCTTTCATAGATGGAGAGGTAGAAGTTATAGTTCGAGGCGAATGCCGCGTCGCCATCCACGAGAAGCGCGATGGCACCAGCATTGGACACGTCGGCGGGCGTGAAGAAGCGGTCGAAGAACACCGCGTCGAACGCGCCGGCGCTCGTGAAGTCGTAGGCGACGTCGATGCCGCTGGTGCCGTTGTAGCCAACGCCGGCCGAGACGGACGGACCAGCGGTGCCGGCGGTGCCCGTGGCGATGGCGCCGTTGATGATGCCGTAGCCGCCCGACTCGCAGTCGTCGAGGACGGTGAACTGTGCGGCTGCGAGGAAGGGAGCGGCAGCCAGTGTGGCAGTGAGAATGACTTTGCGAATCATGCGGACAGCCTCCGTTTGGGTGAAATCCTGGTCGATTATGGCAACCTGCCAACCCGGTGATCTGGAGAGTGGAAGGGCACCCCGAGGTCCATTTCCCAGAATGATGACTGAACGAAGTAGAGGGTACGGCGCCTAAACGCAAGCCTTAAATTTAATACTAAACAATATTAGATACACACGGCTTTCCGGAGGTGGCGCGGCCGGCACGCGCTCCCCGTTCAGCGGCTCAGTTGCCGTAGATAACCCAGTTGCTGGTGGCTTCTGCGTCGGTCGCTTCGACCAGGCGGAAGCGCAGGGCGTCGGCGATGACCGTCTGCGATCCCGCCGTGTTTCCCCACACGGTGACGTACACGCGGCCCTTGTCGAACTCATAGGCATCGGAGTCGGCAACGCCATCGACGTTGATCAGCCAGTCGCCGGTTGTCGTGCTGTCGAACGTTGAACGCTGGGAGACGGCGGTGTTGACGACGGTCCCGTCGAGCGTGACGAAGCGATAGCGCGCGCCCTGGGCGAAGGCCGTGTTGTGGCGCGTCCAGCCGTCGATGGCCCAGCGTCCCTTGCGCGGCAGATCGATGATCCACACGGCGTAGTCGTTCATCGGGAAACTGCCACTGGAGAAGTAGCGTGCCTGGCTGTTGTAGTAGCCGGAGAGCGTGGTGGTACTCCAGACGTTGCCATTGTCGTCGTAGTCGAGCGCCTGGGGAGTGGAGTCGGCGATGACCTCGGTGACGGTACTGGTGGGTTGAACGACAGGGGGCTTTGGTTCCTTGGGAGTCGCGGGGCTTGCAACGCTCTCGAACTTCACGGCGGCGGCGTTCATCCGCGCATCGGTGGACGTGCCGATGTTTGTCTGCGTGGCGTTGTCGAACTCGACCCAGGTGCCGGAACCCGAGATGCGGACGGTGCCAACCTCGGCCCATGTATCTCCACAGTTGGCGGCCGTGAGATCGAACGTGCGGGTACGCGTGCCATCAGCGTCGTTGAAGCGAACCGTTGTGTTGAGGGCATTGGCCGAGCCGAAACGGTAGGTGGTCACGAACACGTCGTACGTACCATCGGGGAGTCCGGTGGGCGTGAAGCGCGCGCGGTCGTTGCGGCCGTTGGCATCGCCGGGCAGGGCCCAGCGGGAACCGAGCGAGGGAGTGAGGCCGGGTGCTTCGCTGTGCGCCGAGCTGTTGGAGAAGGTGCCCGACTCGCTATACGCGGAATAGTTGAGCCCGCCCGTCCGTGTTTCGATGATGTACTCGGTGGTCGCGGCTGTGTACGGACCGCGCGTGGCAACGGCCTTGTTATTCCAATCGTCGTAGGCCACGAGGGCGTAGTAGACAGTGCCGGAAGCGAGTTGGTCGACGAATTCGAACGTCGTGCGGGGCGAGCCCGGATCCCACCATTCCATCGCCATGTTGGCGTAGGTGAGACGAACGTCGGGAATTGTATCGCGATAGAGGCGGTAGTGCACGGGGAGATCGCCGTCGGACGCGGGGGCGGGGCGGCTGAACTGCACGCGGGGTTTGCCACCCTCAACGGTGATGGAAATGGAGGCGGGAGGATTGGGCGGCGTGGTTTCCTCGCCGAGAGCGATCTTGTGGGCGATGACGGGGAGCGGGGCGGCCTCATCCATCGGTCCGCCCGCATCGAAGAGATCACGGGCGTTCTGATCGGCGTTGGGAGAGCCTCCGACCCAAAGGTTGCGCTGCTGGAAATAGTTGAATCCGTCGGGAGTACGGGAATTGCCGCGAAGGGAAAGAACAGCGTCGAGGTTTTCCTGGGAGTCTTCGAGCAGGTACGTACCGATGGCCGCGATCAAGGGGCGGCGATTCTGGTCGCCGTTCTGCGCGAGCTTGTTGACGTAGAAATCCCAGTCATCAACGGTGCCCGCGACGGTGGAACTGTAGCATCCGGGGTGCAGGACGTCGATGGCGTCGTGAGCAACCCACCAATTGTAGCCCTGGCCGAGGACTTCGACGGAATCGGAAAAATTGACCAGGAAGGCGGAGACTTCGACCCAGGGCTTCTCCAGCATCGTCTGGGCGTGAACACGCTGGACGAGCTGGGCGATCTGGTCGCGGCGCCAGGCCTCGTAGACCTCGTCGAGTTGACCCGAGCCATTCTGCGTGTCGTAGTTCCAGCCCGTCTCGGCAAGGAACTGGGCCTTGGCAACCGGGTCGTAGCCGGAATCGGCACCCAGCAGGCGAATATAATCGAAGTGAATACCGTCCACGTCGTAGTTGCGCACGACATCCATGAAGACGTTGTAGATGTGATCCTGAACGGCTGGAATGCCGGGATCGAGCGGCGCATCATCCGCCGCCGTGTACGAGACGCCGGATTCCTTCTCCGTGATCCATTCGGGATGTGCGTTGTAGACGTGATTGGGACTTGAGGGGGATGACCCCGTGCGATTCCACGAATTGAAAGTCGTCATCCAGGCGTGGACTTCAACGGGCGGGTCGGCGTTGTGCAGCTCGTCGATGTAGTATTGGAGCACGTCGAGATCAGCGGGGCTGAGCGAATAGAGTTCGCCGCGGGGTTCGGGGTTGGGGTAAGTGCTGTCCTCGCGGTTGGGGAAATAGGCGGCATCGCCTCGGGCACGCACCTGGACAAAGAGCTGGTTCAGATTACTCGACAGCACACGGTTGATCACCGTGTCGCAGGCAGCCTGGGTGTTGGTGTCGAAACTGGGGACGTAGGCACCCCGGAATTCAGGCGGATCGGCTGCCAACAGAAGCCCCGGAAAGATGACGGACAACAGGATCAAAGCGATGCGGCGCATGGAAACCTCACTCTGGACGGTTCGGCATAAGATGCTGCTGCAACCATGGCGCCGTTGGTACCCCGGTTGGCAACCCAATCCGGCCGAAAAACGGGGAGCGGGTGGCAGGAAATGAATAGACCGGCACCGTCGCCTGTAGAAAGCATCAAGAAGGAGAGGCCAATCGCAGGAGTGCATCATGTATAGTGTGAAGCGGGGAAGAGGGCCTTCGGCGGGCGCCGCAATAGGCGGAATTGTGGCGGCGCTGTTCGGCGTATTCTGGACTGTGATGGCCACCAAAATGGGGGCGCCCGGGTTCTTTGTCCTGTTCGGCATCGCCTTCGTGCTGATGGGACTCGCGAGCGCCGTTTACAACGCCTACAACGCCACGTCGGGGAATCGTTTCAGCGAGTACGACATCACGACGAGCGAGGAAGAGCGCGATCCCCTGACGCCCCGCCGCGGCCACGACCGCCAGGTCGATGGCATTCAATTCCGCGGGACCGGACCCGTGAAGAAGGAGGGCTCCCGGCGCTATCAAGGAGACTACTGCCCCTTCTGCGGACAGAAGGTGGAACGGAACTTCGACTATTGCCCCGGATGCGGCCGCGACATCTGAGCGCACTCGCGGTCGGACGTTCAGTACAGAACCCAGCCGCTCCCCGCGGGGGCAGACGCCGGAAGAAGATAGCCGATCGCCGCACTCATCAGGGCCGTGCGCGCAGAGAGGCTGGAAATCATGGAAACGGGAAAGCCGAAGACAATAGCGCCGGGACCGGCAGGGTCCTGGCGCCAGGCCACGGCAGCTCCTTCGGAAGTGCCCGCGTAGTCGAGCACCACGCGCGAGCCGCCCGTGCCCGCCAGCACGTCGGGGTAGTTGATCGTCATGGCGCCGCCGCCGTAGTCCAGCCCATCGATTCCGGCGAAGATGTCGCCGCTGCGCGGAGTCAGTGCCGAACCCGACGACGTCGTGTCGTCCGCAACGTAATCGGTGCGCAACACATCGCGCAGGAACGCGAGATCAGTGGCCGTTCCCTGCGCTTCGAGATCCCAGCCAACTTCGGCACCGGAGACGATCAACCGCCCACCGTTGGCGAGATAGGTCGTGAGCAATGCCTGCTCGGCGTCGGAGAACGATTCGTCCTGGGTGGACTCCTCGCCAAGCAGCCAGATAACGAGATCGTAGGCCGCGAGCGGCACGTGCCCGCGCAGGACGGCCCAGTGTTCCGCAGAGTCGAACGGTTCGCTGGCGATGGCGGCGCCGACACGAGCCACGAAGTCATGCGACGTTCCGCTGGTGTTCTCCGACTGTCCCCGCCAGCGGTCGTTGCCATCGACAAGCAGGATACGTGCGGCGGTTCCACGACGGGCGCTGAACGTGTCGGAGCTCGGGCTGCTCTGCGTGCCATTGCTTGCGACAAGGCGAACATCCACGCGGTCGCCGGGCTGAACACCGGGAACGAGAGCCTTTGCCGTCACGGGGACAAACCGCACCCCCGCCATCGACATGCGGGAGTTCAGCGAGCTGCCATGGTTCGCCTGCGTGGCGTTGTCGAATTCAATGGAGTGGCTTTGCCCCGGGGCGAATGCAAACAAGCCCAGCGGCGCCCAGACATCACCGGTGGTCTCGAAGGAAAGGTCCATCGGACGGGCGCGCAACCCGTTGGCATCGTTGATCCGCACGGTGATGCGGTGGGCGTTGTCGCTGAGAGTCCCCCCATAGGTGGTAACGTCGGCTTCGTACAGACCCGCCGCCATTCCCCCGGGGGTGAAGCGTGCAATGTCGGGGCCACCCGCGTCGATGGGGACAGCCCAGCGTCCGCCGCCGGAAGACGTGGCGCCGGGGGCCTCGGTGTTTGCGCTCGTGTCCGCCCAGGTGCCCTGGACCTCGGAGTAGTCGGCCACGTTCGGTTGACCGGAGCGCGTCTGGATGAGGTACGGCGCGGGCAGAGCCAACGGAATCGAACCGGAGAACGGGCCGCCGTTGATGCTGTACTCCGCAGTCAGGCTGGTGAGCCCGGTGAACTGCTGCACCGCGTGAATTTCGAGCCCCGCCGGAGTGTTCGCAACATGCGAAATGGTGGGAATCACGGGCACGAAGCCGTTGGCAATCGTCGTGAGTGCGCTGTCCATCGCCGCACGCGCGGTGGTGGAGTTGATCCCGCTGCTGTTGTTGGCGAGAAAGGAGAAGAACAGGCGCTCGCCACTCAGCGGATGATCCATGTAGCCCGAGAGTGCCACCGTGGTGTAAAGCGTCCCGCTCTTGGCGTGAACCCTGCCGGAAAGCCCCGCGCTGCAAAGCCTCGAGCCAACGGTGCCGTCCTTGCAACTGATGGCAAGCGACGTGTCCCAGCCCGCGTAGTTTGTGGTCATGTAGCGGACGAGTTGCACGAAGAACTCGGCGCTGAACTGGTTGCCCGGGCGTGAATCGGCGCCGCGTGCCAGCCCCGAACCGTCGCCATAAGTGATGTCCTGGGTGTCGATGCCAGCGGAGTTTTCGAGCCAGTCGAGCGCGGCCGCGGCGCCTGCATCGAGCGTGCTTGACCCCGAGATCTTGTAGCCGATGTGCATCAGCAGGGCGTCGGCCATCGCGTTGTGGCTGACGCGGTTGAGGTCGATGCAGGCGGTCGCCAGCGTCAGCGGCATTTCGTCGAGCCCGGCGTGATTCGTCTCCTCGTTGTCGTAGAGCAACTCGGTTGAGAGATGCGTGTGGTACAGCGTGCCCGGCGCCGAGAAACCGGTGCGCCCAACCGCCGAACCGGAAACAGTGATGCCTGCCTGCGACAGCGACGTGCGAAAGACATCGGCCACCGTCTGGTTCTGGTAGGTGGGGGCGCTGAAGCGCACGTCGTCGAATTGGCCAATGGCGTAGAAGGACGCTCCGTAGACGTTGACGTTTCCGGTGACGGTCTGGAGGCCCTTGGCGCGGAGTTGCTGCGCGAGGTAGTCGAGCGCCTGATCCGAAGAGTTCAGGCAGTAGGTGTTCCAGGTGATGTCGTGCTCGACAACGAGATTGAGATCACCGGTCAGCGTCCCGCCCGAGAGCGTGCCGTTCGCATACACGCGGGTCTCGAAGGCATGGTCGGGGCCGAGGAGCCCGAACGCGGCCGCCGTGGTCACCATCTTGGTGTTCGAGGCCGGGGTGAGCTCGCTGTCCTTGTTCTTCTGGTAGTACGTCACCATCGCGTCGTCGGACTGAATGAGGACGCCCCACGTGTTGCCATCATTGAGCAGCGCGTCGATTTCCTGGGTGAGCGTCTGGGCAAACGCCCCATTCCCCATCATGCAGAAAAGTGCGGCCGCAAGTACCAGAAGGTGTTTGAGCACAACAAGTCTCCACCGGGCAAAGAGTGGGCCGCCGTTGATAGCGGCCAGCATCCCGGACCAAACCCCCAAGGGACTCCGAGTGCAACCCGAAGGGCGCCACGAGGCGCCCTCCACGGAGCTAGGATGTCAGGGGAACAGAGGGGAGGATGGGATCAGGCTCCTTGCGCAGAAACAGTGGAGGCAGAAGTCCTCCCACGAAGCCGCGCGGTTCGAGCTGGACGATGAAAGCCGTGGGCGCGCTCTGCCGTATGCGCGCGGCCAGCCCGGCGCTGGCCCGCCGGGGAACGAGAACGTGCAGGACGAGCTTGCCGCCTTCATGCCCCTCGGCCTGCCAGCTGGTCACCGGCCACTCGGTCCGCAGCTCCTTGACAAGCGGAGCGTCGGACGCGTTCAGGACGACCTGCACGAGGCGCTGCCCCAATGCAAGGCGGTCGTCCACGATTGTGCCAAGGAACACGCCAAACGCATAGCCGGCAGAGAAGACGACCATGCGCACGGGACTCCATGTGTCGCCCAGCATCAGGCCCAGGGCGAGCAGGTAGATGATGACTTCCACGAACGCGACTGCTGCCGCGGGGAAGCGATAGCCGCGAACGGCCAGAATGTTCCTCAGTGTTCCGAGGCACATGTCAGCCGTTCGCGCAAAGAAGAGAAAGAACAACTCGGCGTGCAGGTTCATGACGGAACTCCGACACTATCCGGGGTCGCCAAAGGCTTCCGGTTGATAGAGGACTTCAAGGACGGTGCCCTGAAGGTCGCCGGCGGGGGCGCTCCAGGTGATGACGTCGCCCGCACGGCTGCCGAGCAAGGCGGCTCCGACAGGCGAGAGAATGGAGACCGCTTCGGGGAGATCATCGTTCTCCGCGGCAGCACTGGCACGGGGCCAGGCAAGTCGCAGAATCCGTGTTTGCCCGGTGCTGTGGTACAGGAGGCGGACGTGGGAATTCATGGTGACGCAGTCCTGCGGCACGAGCGTGGGGTCCACGACACGCGCCCCCGCAAGGGCCTCCTGCAGGCGCCGCACAACAGGACTGCGCGAACCGCGTGGTCCCGCGGACTCGAGGAACATTTTGATCTTGAGCTGGTCGTCGATCGTCAAAGTGGGACGCATGGCAATGACCTTTCCCGTGCGCACATTGCGCACGACAAAAAAGAATGGGCCCACCGCAGAAAACACGGGGGCAGTGAAAGAACTGAATAGAGTAAAGAAAAAGGAAGATCAGGTGCGGCGCACGCCAAACAACCGAAGGAAACGGCTAAAGTTCAGCGTGCGCCCAAGGATGGAAGAGGAGCGCGTCGGTAAGCAACAAGCCCGGCCGACTCATGCGAGCCGGCTTCTGCGTCAGCGAAGAAATCTGGAGGGACTTGTGCAGCACGAAAGAATCACCATGTGGATGCTGGTCAAATGCGAACATGAAGAAGGCGCAAAGTCAAGCGTCATGGGCGATGCGCGCAGGCAAAGCACCGTTGCGAAGCGGGACGTCGAGGGAATGGCGGTGGGGGTGGGATTCGAACCCACGGACCCTTGCGGGTCGCCGGTTTTCAAGACCGGTTCCTTAAACCGCTCGGACACCCCACCGCGCGGAGGAGGCGTCTTCTTGCAGACCTTCCCCGCCGAAGGCAAAGGGGAAAATGCGTAATCCGCACCCGGGGAAATCAACGACCCCAATCCGGCCCGATGGCAGAACCCAATAGCGACGGGGTGGCGTGTTCCGGCGGTTGAACAGCCGTGCATGAATCGGCTCTCCCGGTGGGCGGGAGGCAGGTGTGTTTCGTGTTGACAGGTTCGGCTCTCGACCAATTAGGATACTTGTATAGAAAATAAGGACGCCAGTCTCTTATGGGCCAGCAGGTGTATGTCGAGTATGTGGTGATTGCCGTCTATTTCCTCATCATGCTGGCGACGGCCTTCGTTTTTCAGCGTTACAATAACAAGTTCAGCGACTACTTCCGAAGCGGTTCCCAGGGGACCTGGTGGCTGGTCGGTTCGAGCATCTTCATGGCCTCGTTCACGGCTTGGACGTACACGGGAGCCGTCGGAGTCGCATACGAGTCGGGCATCACGATCTCGCTCATTTATCTGGCGAATGCGCTGGGATACGGATTGAACGCTGTTCTGACGGCGCGGTGGTTCCGTCAGTTGAGGGCGACGACGTATCCGGAAGTCGTCCGGGCGCGGTTCGGCACGTGGACGCAGCAGTTCTACATCTACGTCGGGATTCTTCCGGGCATTCTGATGGCAAGCCTGACCCTGTGGGGCGTTGCCCTGTTCACCTCGGCGGTGTTTGGTCTCGACCAGACGATGCTGATCGTGGGCGTGGGCGTCGTGGTTCTCGTGTATTCGGTGGTGGGCGGGCTTTGGGCGGTGATGGCGACGGATTTTCTCCAGGCGCTGATCCTGGTGCCGATGACGGTGCTGGTGGCGGTGCTGAGTCTGGGGGCAGTGGGGGGAATCGACGGCTTGATCTCGGAGATCGGTGCGCAGGGCCACCCGGAAATGCTGCAATTGTTCGACCGCGGCCCCGAGGCCACCTACACGCCGGTCTGGGCTTCTGCATTCCTCGTGTTTGTGGTGATCAGCTACAACTCGATCGGCTCCTCCGTGAAGTTCTTTTCCTGCAAGGATGGGCGCGAGGCCTCGCGTGCTTCGGCGTTGGCGGCCGTGCTGATGCTGCTGGGCTCGGTGCTGTGGATCATTCCCCCGATGGTCGCGCGTTTGCGCTTCTCCGAGTTCGTGGATGCTCAACCGCTGACCAAGCCGGCGGAAGCTGCCTACGCCGTGGTGGCGATGCGTTTGCTGCCTGCGGGAATGACCGGGATGATTGTGGTGGCGATGTTCGCCGCCACGATGAGCTCGCTGAGCACGATCTTCAATCAGTTCGCGGGAATCATGACCCAGGACGTGTACAAGCCTTTCCTGAGGCCCAAGGCGTCGGAGCGGGAGTTGTTCGTTGCCGGCCGCGTGGCGACAGTGGTGGTGGGAGCGGCCATCGTTGCGATGGCGGTGCATCTGTCGAGACGTTCGGGCGGCGCGCTGTTCGATTCGATGCTGCTGTTCGGCAGCCTGCTGGGAACACCAATGGTGGTTCCGCTGTTTCTGGTCTTGTTCATCCGGCGCACTCCACCATGGTCGGCCGTGGCCTCGGTATGCGCGGGTCTGGCAGCCTCGCTGCTGGCTTACACAATGGAGTTCGGCTACGCCGCCACGGTATTCTCGGTCACGGGCACCAGCACCGCCGGGTACCTTGCCACCATGCCCTTCTGGGGACGCACGCCGCCTGAGTATCAGCGAAAGGTGGCGGAGTTCCACGAGAAGATGCGAACCCCAGTGGACTTCGAGGCCGAGGTGGGCTCCTGCAACGATTCCGCGCAGCTGCGATTGATCGGGCGGCTTGCCTGCGTGATCGGTGGGTTTCTGTTCCTGCTGATTGCTGTGCCGAATCCGTTGGCTGGACGCTTCCAGATCGCCATTGTGTCGCTTTGTGTCTTCGCCTTCGGCTGCGTGATGGTGTTCGCTTCCCGGCGGGCATCCGGCGGGAGCGATTGCCCCCAAGCCCAGGCTGCCGATGCTCATCATCAAGACGGAAAGGAGCTGCCCCCGTGCGCCCCCAACCAGGAATAAGCCTGATTCTACTGACCGCCCTGATGCTACTTGTTCGAAGTTTGCCAGGAGTCACGCCGGAGTCGGATTGTGATGAGTTTCCGGCGTGCTGGGCCAGCTTCTCCCCCGAGCCGCTGACCGTGATCCTGCCCGAGGCGGTTTCCGTTTCCAATCCGCCCTTCCTGCATTGGCAGCATCTTCCCGGTGCCACGCTCTACTCGATCACTGTGTTGGGCGAGGAGTTTGAGTGGACCCACCGTACGACCTGGAACTTCGCGATGCCCGCCGAGGGACTGGCGCCGGGCCAGTATTCACTTACCATCGAAGCTCTCGATTCCGAGGGCGACGTCCTCTCCTCCCCCGCCACCTCAGCCTTCAGCATCGACCGGGAACCCGACGGCCTGAATGTCGACCTGAACGCCCTGGCACTGCGGCCGGGCGCCGCCGTCGGTTGGAGCCCACAGCAAATCGAGGCCATCGCGGGCGCGCAGGGTGCCATGCTCCCCACACGCGAGCAGCTCCTCGAGGCCGCCCGCAAGCAGGCGTTTCAAGGAGCGCAGTCCCCCACTGAGCCGGAACGTTATCCCGATGGGGTGTGGGACTACTCTGTCTGGAGCAAAAACAACACACTGGCGTCCAGCGTACAGGATCGGATTGCCGAGCAGATACTGGCCTGGGAGATCACGGGCGAGGAAGCATTTGCCAGCGAGGCACAGCGTCTCGCCCTGATCCTGGCGGATTGGGCACCGACTGGAGCCACGGGTGTGTGGGAGAATGACCATTCCGCCCACGCGGTGCTGCGATCCCTCTCGCTGGCGTATGGACACCTCGCCGACAGGATGACTGAGGAGGAACGCGCAAAGGTGCGCCTTGCCATCGCGGCGCGGTGCGAAGACATGTACGCGTTCCTGAACCCCTTTGTCTCAAAGACCAGCAGTGCGGGCGCAATGAACGACCCCGACAACAATCACCCGTGGTTTTGCAACACGGCGCTGGGGCTGGGAGCCCTGGCTCTGGGCCCGGACGATCCGCGAGCCGAGGAGTGGGCCTGCTTCGCCACCCAGATGTACCGCGGAGTGTTCCTGCCCCGCGGCGACTCGCAGGGGGGCTGGCACGAGGGGAACGACTATTGGTCCTACATGCTGTACTTCGTCTTTCAATTCACCGACGCCCTGAACGTCGCCACGGGGATTGATCTGCTGGAGCACCCGTGGCTGCGCGCCACGGGAAGGTTCAAGGTGATGGCACACCCACCAGTCGGCGCCCACGTTCCCTTCTCGAACAGCAAGCAGCATCCCCCCAACGGGTTTGACAAGGTGGTGATGATGCGCCTCGCCTCGCGCTTTGACGACCCGGTGCTCTGGCAATACGTCAACGCGATCGATGTGAAGCTGACGTACACGCGCGACCTTCAGTACTCCCTGCTGTGGGGCGACGACGATCCTCCCCCGCCGGAAACCGAGACGGGCCTGCCCTTTGCCGTGTTCCACAAGGACATGGGGTGGGTGGTCAGCAACTCCGACCCCTTCGACGTCCGGCGCCAGACGATCTTTGCCTTCCGCGCCGGGCCGTTCGCAGGGCGGGGATTCGGACACCTCCACGCGGACCAGAACAGTTTCGTCCTGACCGCCGGAAGCGACAAGCTCCTATGGGATGCCGGATACTATGATGGCTACCTGACGCCTCACAACAAGGAGTACTCTCGCCAGAGCGCCGCGCATAACACGATCCTCGTGGATGGCGTCGGGCAACTTGTCCAGGTCGCCGGCCTCAACGCCCACATCACCGACTTCCAGACAGAGGGCCGCTCCCTGTCGGTGACCGGCGACGCCTCCGAGCCCCTCCTGTACGATGGCCGTGTCGAGACCTTCGTGCGTTCAATCGACTACGATGAAGAGAACCGCACTCTCCGCCTTGCGGACACGATCCGTCTCAAGGAACCGGGCGTCATCTCCTTCCTGCTGCACAGCGCCCATCCGATCATCTACGATTCGGGTGTTGGGGCATTGAAAATCCGCGGCCGGGACCACATGCTTGAGGCACGTTTCATCTCGGACATCCCATTCACTGCAATCCTGACAGACACCTTCCCGGTTCCGCCCAACCGCCCCGCCGGCAAGGAGTCCCAGTACCCTGAGCAGTACCACTTGGAACTTCGCACCAACGCACCGGTAGACGAGTGGAAGCCGCAGCTCGAAGCCAAGTGGTGGGCGACGGGACAAAAGAACTAGCCGTCGGCGGAAGACCGGCACGGAGGAAACATCATGGCACCATTGGAAGCCGTCCTGATCGGGGCGGGCGAGAGAGGCACTTTCGGCGTGGGGGCGTTCGCGCTCGCCCATCCGCAGGACCTGAAGTTTACGGCCGTGGCCGAACCCGACGCCGCCCGGCGCGAACGTTTCGCCGCCTGGCATGGCATCCCGCCGGAGCGATGCTTCGCCACGGGGACGGAGCTGTTGGCGCAGGGGCGTCTGGCACCGCTGTGCTTCATCGAGACGCTCGACCGCGACCATGTCGAACCCGGCACCCGCGCGATGGAATTGGGGTACGATGTCTTCCTCGAAAAGCCGATGGCCGAGTCGCCGGAGAAGGTCCTCCAACTCCAGGCCACCGCCGAGGCCACGGGTCGCATCCTGCAGATCTGCCACCCGCTGCGCTACACGCCCTTCTACATGCGCGTGAAGGAACTGCTCGGGCAGGGGCGCATCGGCGCGATTCGCTCGTTGTCGATGACGGAGAGCGTCGGCTACTGGCACTACTCGCACAGCTACGTGCGCGGCAACTGGCGGCGGCAGGATGAGAGCGGGCCGTTGATCCTGACGAAGTGCTGCCACGACATGGACATCGCGGCGTGGCTGGCGGACGACGAGGTGGAGAGCGTCGTTTCGCTGGGGGGGCGAATCCACTTCCGCGAGGAGAATGCACCGGCGGGCGCGCCCGCGCGTTGTCTGGACGGGTGCCCGGCAGAGGAAACCTGCGCGTTCTTCGCGCCGCGCATGTACCTGGGCGCACGCACGGGCTGGCCCGTCAGCGTGATCAGCACCGACTCGTCGCTCGAAGCGCGCCGCCGGGCGCTGGAGCAGGGCCCGTATGGCCGCTGCGTGTACCACTGCGACAATGACGTGGCGGACCACCAGAGCGTCTCGGCGCGGTTCCGTGGCGGCGCCGTGCTGGACTTCACGGTGCGCGCCAACTCCCACGACTGCTATCGCACGATCCGCATCGCGGGATCGGAGGGCGAGCTGGCCGGGCACCTGGAGCGCAACGAGATCACGGTGCGGCGCTTTACGGCAGGCATCCCGGAGGAGGAGTACCGCGTGGAAGTGCACCGTCCTTTCATTGAAGCCGGAGGGCACTCTGGCGGCGACACGGGAGTGGCGCGGCACTTCGTGGACCTGGTGCGTCGTGGAGACCGCGCGTCGGCTGCGCGTTCACTGGCGATCGCAGTGGAAGGGCACCTGCTCGCCTTCGCGGCCGAAGAAGCACGGGCCACCGGTTCGGCCATGGACATGACGACCTTCCGAAGCAATGCAACAAAGGCATCCGGGGTGTAGACGGGAAAGGGCAGAAAGCAGCTTCCTGCGTCTGCCCTTCATCCAACTCGAATCGCACGGCACAGTGAGCGCAAGTTCCTGAAACGGGAACTTCGGATGTGAGCGCGTGCGAGTGCCTGTGTTGTGGGCGAGTATTCATGGTGTCCTCCCTGTGGAAACTGGCGGGAGGACACCACATGAAACGATTCGTTCGTTACTGATACAGAACCCAGTCAGTAACCGAGGCCTGAGCGTTGAAGCTGTAGATGGCGATATCGCCCAACGTCTCGCAGTTGATGGCGAGGTAGAGCTCCCCGCCGCTGCGGAAGAAGGTGCAATCGCCGGCGTTGCCAAGATGGCCACTCTCCGACACGGCCGGACCGATGACCGTCTGGTTGCCGGTGTCATCGAGATCCACAACGGTGACGGAGCCGGGAACGGTCTTGGAGCTCGTGAAGGCGTACAGGTTCTCCGTGGGATCCCAAGTGCCGCCGGAGTTCGAGTTGCCTGCCGGGAAGTCGTCGCCAGCCAGCTTGGTGAAGATTGAGTAGTCCGGGAGATTGGCAAGGGTTGCGGAGGCGTTGGAACTGGTGATCTGGAAGAGGTTCCCGCGGAGGCTGCCGGTGATGGCGTTCGTTGACGCGTCATAGACCATGTCATGCATGGAGTCGCTGATACCTGTGCCGACACCGACGTCGATCGCATCGCCAATGGGAGCGCCGGTGGAGGCATCGAGCACCTGGAGGAGCATCGGGTTGCCCCAACTGAAGACCAGAAGTTTGCCACCTTCAACGTAGGTGATGGAGCGGGGGCGGCGGTTCGTCGGAGTTCCGGCGACGTTGAAGACGACGGGGCTGACCGTGCCTGCGCTCGCGAAGGCGGCGTCAAGGGTACCGGCGGGCGTCATTTTCTTGATGAAGGAAGTGGCTTCGCTGTTGGTGTCGTGGCAGAGCCAGACGTTGTCGCTGGAGTCCACGGACAGGTCGGAGCCGTTGGACGAGGTGTATCCAGGTGTGGCGAAGTCGCTGAGGACGGGAGTAGCGCCAAGAGGGTCGGACACCTTGTAGACCGGCCGGTCGCCGGTTCCGAAGTAGGTCGTGAGGTAGAGGTCGCCATTGCTGTCCGAAGCGATGGACAGGAGGCTTCCGTTGATCTGTCCGCTCAGATCAATGTGCTTCTCGTAGGTCCACTGGGCGGAGGCGGTGGCGGCAAGGGCGGCCACCGCAGCAACAAGGCAGTAGTTTTTGAACACGGCTGTACTCCTTGATCTGTGTTGGGATCCGCGCCTCCTGTGGCCAGACGGCACGGCAGTTCCATTGGTGCTCTGATGGCTGGTCAGGCCCCCAAGACCGCTCCGCCCCTTTCAATCTGAGAAAATGAGGTTCTTATGAGAAGAGATATCCGATCCACTGATGCTAAGTCAAGCCACAAACACTAATAGTAGCATTAATAATAGCCAAAAGAAGAAAAGGAGGGCCGCAAGCCAGTTGGCAGTCCCGGCTTTCTGGCCCAAACAAGTCAAACAGGCTGTTTTTCAAGAGCAGTTGTTCCCTACGCCTCGGTCGTCCTTTCGCAAGGGCAAACGCAAAACCGTGCAATAGGAGTAGTCTTATTCATAAAGCGAAAGCTTTTGATTGTCCCGGAGGCCAAACATTGTGGATGTTTCGGGGCAGAGCCCATGGTGGAAGAGTTCACTGGGGCTCGCGGCTTGGTGTGAGCCGACAGCGAAAGACGGCAAGGCGTTCTTTACGATGCGATCACAGTCGGGCGCAGGTTCTTCAAGGCGTAACAGAAGGGTGAGACTTGCCGCGCAGTCTCCCGGCTCGGACATCCCGCTGGATGGGGGGCTGACCTTCCGGCGGAATTTGCTGCTTATCCTGAACTCCAGCACGCCTGCCGACCGCTCGGACGACAAGCACAGGATCCGAAAGCACGCGATCCTGAACGTCATCCGCGAGCAGGGCAGCCTGTCCCGGGCTGAGATATCCAAGGCCACAGGTTTCAACCAGCGCACCACCACCATGACTGTCGACGAGTTGGTGGAGGAAGGCCTGCTGCTGGAGTCGGTCTCGACGGAGTCCCGGCGGGGGCGCCCGCCCATACCACTCTCGCTCAACCGCCGTGCAGCCATGGTGATGGGGATCGACATCGGACGCGAGCGGACCGTCGGACGCCTGATGGATCTGGGTGGGGGGCTGATCCGCGAGCTGGAACTCGCTACCCCTCCCATCAACCGTCCCCAGCGCTTTGCCGAGTGGGCCGCCGAGGTTGGCCGTACGACCGTGCAGGAAACCGTAGCGGACTTTCCTCCGTTGTGTGGGATCGGCGTGGGCATCCCGAACGTGCTTGAGCGCGGTGGCCGCAACCGCCTGTTCGACAAGGAGACCACCGCAAAGGGCATCGCGGAGGAGTTGCAGAAGGACTTCGACGTCGAGGTGCTGGTGGACACGGACGCACAGCTGATGGCGCTGGGCACACTATGGTTCGGCGCCGGGCGCCGCTTCCAGAACTTCGCCGTCATCAAGCTTGGCGTCAGTCTGGGCGTTGGCATCGTGCTGAACAAGACGCTCGTGCGCGGTGCCTTCGGGCGCGACATGGAGTTCGGACACATGCCCATGGGCGAACCGGATGCGCCGTGCTACTGTGGGTCGACCGGGTGTCTGGATACTGTTGCCTGCGGCTGGGGGGTGGAGCGAATGGCGCGGGCGGCTGGCATCAAAGTGCGCGGGGTCTCGGAGCTGGCCGAGCTGGCCCGCTCCGGGCACAAAGGTGCCCTGGAAGTCTTTGATCGTTTCGGCGAGGTTGTCGGCCGGGTTGTCGCCACGATCCTGAACCTCTACAGCGTGGAAGCCGTGGTGCTGAGCGGCCGTCTCAGCCGGGCAAACGACCTCTATCTGGAGGCCACCCGGCGCAGCGCCAAGCACCACGCGCTGCCGGGCGCCTTCAAGCGTGCCGAGATCATCCCCAGCGAGCCCAACGCGCGTCTCGCCGTGCTTGGAACCGCAGCCATCGTCTACAGCCACATCTTCCACAGCCACCACGTCGCCGTGGAAGATTTGATCTGAGGAAGCCGGCCTCGACAGCCTGCTCGACCTGCACCGTGCATCTGATGATAGTCCGAGGGTCAACCGGCCTGCATGCCGGGACTGTGCACGGGAACACGGCACCCGTTTTCCAAACTGCTGCGCGCGGCCTCGATGAGTGCCAGGGCTCCAAGGATATCAGCGGCGGGGCGCCCGGGTTTCTGGCGCTTGAGGAACATGCCCAACTCCAGGGCTGCCGTGAGGTAGGGATCCTGGTCCATGTCCAGCGTTGTGGCCAACGCCCCTGCGGAGCCGGCTGCCTCGACGTGATAGCCGTGAGCGTGCTCGGAAAAGAGACGGACGGTGGCCCGGAATGAGCCCGTGCCCCCCTCGTACTCCAGGCGGGCACCGCCCTCGTTCCCTTCCACGTATGCCTGCACGGAATGGCACATCCCGGGGGCAGCGGCATGCAGCAACTCGGCAGCGTGGATTCCATAGAACAGGATTCCACCCCATGGGCTGTTTGAATCTCCGGGGGCATCGATCTGGAGATGGCGCAATGGGCCGAGTGACTTGATTGCGGGCAGAACGTGACGAGTCCAAGACTGCTGCATCGTCATCACGGAGAAGGAGGTGATGGGAGCTCCGTGGGTGGCTGCCAAAGCAAGGAGCCTGCTTCCTTCCCCAACAGTGGGGGTCAGTGGCTTGTCCACGAACACGGGCACGCGGGCGTGGAGGAATGGCCGCGCGGCGTCTGCATGGAAGGCCGCGTCGCGATGCAGCACGAGCGCCGCCTGGCAATCGGTCAACTCGGCGGGATCGTTGACGGTGCGGGTGATGGCGCCAAGGGAGCAGAGTTCGCGATCCTGCTCCGGGCATTCGGGGCACAGCGCCGAGATCCGCAAGCCCGGCACGACGCCTTCAACATTGAAGAGCCGCACAAAGCTCCAGGCATGGGTGCTCTGCGACCCGATGAGTGCGACCTTGGTCACGTGTCCCCCCAGCGGAGGAGCACGGTGCCGGCGATGGAGCCCCGGGCAATCTCCGAATAGGCGGCAGGAGCCTCGGCAACGGGGACAGTGCGCGAGATCAGATGGCGCACGCGCAGGCGTCCTTCGGCGATCAGGGCCAGCACCTCCCGGCAGTTGCGCTGCTCTGTCCAACGAACGTGGGCCTGTGGGTAGTCAATGCCGTCGCGCTCGAAGACGGGGTCGTAGCGCCCCGGGCCTGCCGCGAGAGTGGCCACCAGAGTGGCTTCCTTCTCGAAGGCCAGCGAGCGCGAGGCTTCGATGGGTACCGCGCCCAGAAGCACGATGCGCCCCCTGCGGGCGACCCACTCGAATGCGCGTGCCACGGGTTCGCTGCTGGACGATGCCGCCGCGACAAGCACCACGTCCGCCCCGGCGGCGGGCAGTTTCGCGGCGACTTCCTCCGCCCCGGCCACGGACACCGGCCAATCCCTGCATGTGTGGGCGGCAAACAAATCCAGACGTTCCTGCAACGGATCTGTCACAAGCACGCGGCATCCTGCCAGGCAGGCAAGTTGCGCCACCAACTGCCCGATCACACCGGCACCGATCACCAGAACGGACTCGCCAAGGGCCACCTGTCCGCATCGCATTCCGTGAAGCGCGATGGCACCCAGACCCATGAAGCAGGCCTCCGCGCCATCCAGACCGGCAGGCACGGGATGCGCCAGGCGGTGCGGCACAGCCAGCACGGAGGCGTGTTCCACGTAGGGCCCCCCGTAGCAGGCGACCAAATCCCCAGCGCCAATCCCGGGGACCGTGGGACATGACTCCTCGACGAAGCCGCAGGCGTTGTATCCCAGACGGAAGCCCGCGTTCCTGAGCGCCTGCGGGTCGGCGTCCTTCGTTCCCGCCAGCATCGACATCTCCGTCCCCGGGCTGACCAGCGAGCGGAGCGTTCGAACACGCAGGAATCCCGGAGGGCGCGGCGGTTGCTCTGCTGCTTGCAGGCAGACCCCGCCCGTTCCGTCAGGCATAAGCACATCCATCACTCGTCGAGCCACTCCTGAAGGTGCTCCCGGATGAAGGGAGCGTCGGACAGCCAGGGATAATCCTGTTCAACCCTGGTCAGTTCCTCCGCCTGTCCAGGCGAGAGAACCTCTGTGGGGTCGAGGCACCGGTTGCTCGGCAGCAACCCGCGTCGCCGCAGGACCTCGTTGATGCCCGGAATACAGCCACGGAAACCGTTGGCTGCATCGAAGAGCACGGCGTTTGCTTCGGTCAACTCCACGTTTCGCCTCAGCAATTCCGCAGGCACGACATCCCCTTGGCACAATTCACGAATCGTCTCCATGAGACGCACAAACGTGCGGGCATGGACGCTGAACTGACCGAGCAGGCCGCCTCGGATGCGCATCTCCACGGGCCCGGTGCCAGGCACGTGTACAGGAAACGGCGTGAGCATGTCGGCAATGATGTTGTCGTCGTTGCCCGTGTAAAGAGTGACGCGGTCTTGCGCCCCCGCCAGAGCCACACCCCGTACCACGTCGATTGTCTGGTAGCGGTTGAACGGCGCGATCTTGATGGCCACGACGTTGTCGATGCCGGCGAACTCGCGCCAGAAGGCGGCGGAGAGCACCCGCCCTCCCACCGCAGGCTGCAAATAGAAGCCGATCAGGGGCAGAATGGCGGCGATGGTCCGGCAGTGCTCCAGCATGTCGGGCTCCTCCGCGCTGTGCCATGCCCCCAGACTCAGGAGCACGGCGTCATAGCCCAGGGAAGCCGCCAATCGGGCTTCCTCGACCGCTTGAGGAGTCAGGCCGCAGACGCCAGCCACGCGAAGAATCGGCCGCCCGTGGCGGGCTTCACATGCCGCAAGCTCCTGGGCACACACTTCCAGCACCGGACGAAGCAGGCCAACCTTCTCATCGCGGATTGCAAACTGGGTGGTGTGCACGCCCACGGCGACTCCGCCACAACCCGCCGCCGCGTAGTAGCGCATCAGGGCACGTTGGTGGCGGGGCGAAAAAGCTCCCTCAGCCGTGAGTGCCAGGGGCGCCGCCGGAATCATCAGGCCGTTGTGCAGAAGGGCTGCCCGGCCGTGCGAATCAGCCAAGGAACTTGCCATCAGTCACCTCGAACCTCGTTGGCTTGCCGAGTGTCGGCATTCCGGAACCCACCCACTGCGCGGTCCAGTCCAGCATCCGGGAAGTCGAAACCCGGGGCGGCCCCATCAGACGGGCACAGTGCGCGGCGTCCGCCACATAGCCCCGCGTCGTCCCCGGCGGTTGGATCTCAACAACGCGGCCCATGCGCTCAGCCAGTTGCCTTGCCAGGTCCTCCACCGCAAGCGTCTCCACTCCCGTTACGTTCAGCACGGCAGGAGGCGAGGCGGCCAGCTCCAGCGCCCGCAGGGCGATGTTGTTCGCGTCGCCCTGCCAGATCAAATTCACTTCGGGGACACCTGTCTCCACCAGTCCGCCGCGGTGAATCTGAAGGGCCAGATCCGTCAGCACGCCGTAGCGCAGCGCGATGGCGTAGTTCAGGCGCAGCAAGAGAACCTTGGTGCCCGACTCCCTTGAGTAGTGTTCGAACAGGCGCTCGCGTCCAAGGCAGGAAGCAGCGTACTCACCCACGGGTTGCGGCGGGCAGTCCTCCGTGCACCCGGGCTCCCCGCGCTCGCACAGCGGATACACGCAACCGGTGGAAAACGCGACGATTCTGGATTTTTCAAATCGTCTGGCCACGTTCCCGGGAACCACCGTGTTCATCACCCAGGTGGCGCCTTCCGTTCCGCTGACGCCGAACTTGCGACCTGCAAGGAACATCACATCCGACGCGTCAGGCAGGGAATCCACGGCCTGCGGGTCCGACAGGTCTGCCACCACCACGCGCACTCCCCATTCCCGCAACCGGTTTGCCTGGGCGGGATCGGAGAAGCGGGAAACCGCGATGACCTCCAAGTCCGGCCGGCCGGCGGCGAGGGCTGCCCGGCGCGCCATGCGCGCCATACTGGGCCCCATCTTGCCCCCTGCCCCCAGGATTATCAGCGGCCCCTCGAACCTGCCGACAGCGGCAACCGTCTCGGGGTCTGGTTGGGAGAGAATGAGATCCAGTTCCGCCTCTTCCATGCAGGCACCTTCGGTCTGATGAGTGGGACGACAATTGCTGGATCCGAGGGTTGTTCGCCGGTCAGACAGGTCAAGGCTAAAAGTATCTTTAATCACCCCGCCGCTCAGGGAAAGAGCCACTGCAGGGCCCGCACTCAAGGGGAACCCACAATTTCAAACCCAAACCGCTGGTAGAGGCCAATGGCAACGGGGCGGCGCGTGTCGGTCTGGAGGTAGGCGGATGTGTTGCCGAACGTACGCAGGCGCAGCAGCGTGGCACTGAGCAGCGCCTTGCCGAGGCCGCGCCCCTGATATCCGGGCAGCACGGCAACCCAATGAATGCGCCCGGCTTCGGGGCCGAACGGAGGCGATGACCACCACGCCGCCGACGTCCCGATCGGGCGGCCGTCGTGCTCCAGATAGACGATGCGGCGGCCGTGCTCGACCGCGTCCGTGCCGAAGTGCCGCGCGAAGGCGTCGTCCGGGAAGTCGTTGATCAAATCGGAAACGCGCTGGATCGCCAGCCAGGCCGCCTCGTCCCCCGGTTGGTGCCAGCGCAAAGCAAAACCGTCAGGCAGCACAAGAGGCGGAATGGCCTCCAGTGTGGGCAGGACCATGATGATCGACGTGGGGCGGACCGGCGCGGCCACTATCCGGCCTCGCCGAGTCGCAGGTCGGGAACGAGGTAGTTCTGAACGTAGTCGCGCACGGCGTCTTCGAGCGTCGTGATCGGTGCGGTATAGCCTGCCAGACGAATCTTGCCGATTTCGGCCTGGGTGTGGTACTGGTACTTGCCACGCAGGTTCTCGGGCATGTCGATGTACTCGATCACGGGTTCCTTGTCCAAAGCGGCAAAGATCGCGCGGGCGAGGTCATTCCACGTGCGTGCCACTCCCCCGCCAGCATTGAAGAGTCCATTGGCCGTGGTGTTTTCGAGCAGGAAGATCGTCATCGCAACGGCGTCACGCACGTAGAGGAAGTCGCGCATTTGTTCTCCGTCCCCAAATTCCGGGCGGTCGGATTTGAAGAGGCGGATGCGGCCGGTGTCGCGAATCTGCTCGAAGCCTTTGCAGACGACGCTGCGCATGTCTTCCTTGTGTGCTTCGTTGGGGCCGAAGACGTTGAAGTACTTGATTCCGGCGCATTGATCGAGCGCTCCGGTGCGCATGGCCCAGATATCAAAGAGCTGCTTGGAGAATGCGTAGCCGTTGAGCGGGCGAAGCTGACTGATGGGGCCAACGTCGCTGTAGCCGTGCTCGCCGGCGCCGTAGGTGGCGGCGCTGCTGGCGTAGACGAAACGCGCCTCGCGGGCCAGCGCCCACTCGGCGATTTCCTGGCTGAAGGCGTAGTTGTTGTCCATCAGATAGGCGGCGTCGCGCTCGGTGGTGGCGGAGCACGCGCCGAGATGGGCGACCCAATCCACATTGATGTCGTCGAAGGCGTTGCCGCGCAGGACGAGTTCGCGGAACTCGTCGCGCTCCATGTAGTCCTCGAAGACGAGGCCGTTGAGATTGCGCCATTTGTCGTCGGTGCCCAGGACATCGACGATGAGAATGTCTTCGGCGCCCAATTGGTTCAGGCGATGAACGAGCGCGCTGCCGATGAAGCCTGCGCCGCCGGTGACGACAATCATGGGAAGGGCCTTCCGGGAGGGGGGACTGTGCGTGGCAGCTCGAGGCCACGGGTGGATGCTGATCGAGCGGGCGGAGCGCCGCAACCGGGTTGTGGAGAAAAGACAGCGGAGCACATGTAAACGATTGCAGAACAGGGTCGGGGGCGTTACAGGGCGGGCAGAAGAAGGGCTGCTTCCACTGCTGCCCTTATCACCTTTCTGGCGCTGCGTTCGCCAACCCTGCAATCGCCTGCGGAGTCCTTATCTTGCAACCTGCCCACCGCCTCGTTCTTTCCCCCATGCTCGCCCTGATCCTGCTGACGGGCCTGGCTGCATCCGCTCAGGCAAAACTCGACCGCCCCGAGGTCAAGTGTCTCAGCGTGCCGATGTACTACCCCGGCGCCGGGATTCTCTTCACGCGCACCGTCGCCGACGATGTTGCCTATCTGAACCCCGCAATGATCCGGATGGAATTCATCGGCAGCGGGGACGACACCAACAGCCTGAACTACGAAGCGTATGACTACATTGTCGATCGTGCGGGGGAACGCGGCATCGGTATTCTGGGACTGATCGACTACTCATCGGTGAAGTGGCAGAATCGCTCGGACTGGGCGACGCAGACATTCCGCGATACGTTCGAGGCGCGGGTGCGCGAACTCGTCACGCACTTCCGCGACCGCGAGCATCCGATCAAGCATTGGGAAATCTGGAACGAGCAGGATATTCAGGAAACAAACTTCAACGTGCGCATCGAGCCGCAGCCCTACGCCCTGCTGCTGATTCAGGCGCACGATGCCATCAAGGAACTCGATCCGGAGGCGACCGTGGTGCTCGGCGGCATCTCGCCCAAGGGGTTGTACTACGGCGAAAATTATCTCTCCGATCTCTATGCCACGCAGGCCCTGCAGGACTACCACACCGCGAATGGCCATTACCCCTTCGATGTCGTCGCGGTTCATCCGTACCCGGAGAACTACTCCAATCCGGACCCGGGTCTGAAGAATGTTTTGCAGACACACGTCAAGTCCGTGATGAACGCAAACAACGACCGATTCAAGAAGGTCTGGCTGACGGAGATGGGCTGGAGCAGCTACTTCGTCTCCGAGTCCGCCCAGGCAAGCTACCTGACCTCGTCCTTCGAGATCATCGACGATCTGGTGGACACCGCCAACCCGGGTGATCCGCCCTATGTCGAGCGCTACTTCTGGTTTCAGTACGAGGACTTCAGCGACGTGGACCGCTGGGGCCTGTACACGGACGGGCGAACGCGCCAAAAGCCCTCGTACGCGGCGTTTCTCAACCTGACGGACCACGGCCCCGAGCCGCCCGACCTCACCCCCGGTCCGGGCGAAGCTCAGCCGGTGTGGGATGCAACAAGCGACGCCTCGCTCCCCTACCAAGTGCGAAACGACGACCTCGTTGCCGGGCTGACTCCGACGCTCGTGGATGGTGGATTTCACGATGCGAGCGTGGGCACGCTGGCGGCCATCACAAACGGCGTCTTCGATTCAAGTGGCGTGACACTGGTGCTGATCGATTACGCGCAGCCGTCGCTCAGAGTCCGGTGGGACTTCGCGCAACCCGTGGACATCACGGAGATCCGCAGCTTCGCAGGGCACGATGGCAGCAGCGGCAACCGGGCGTTCCAGTCCTTCGATGTCCACGTGAACGGCCTGTTGCTGGAGAGTGATCTGACTTCCGGCGCCTATGGTCAATCGAGTGGCGGCACGACGGCCGTTTCACTGGTCCGGGTGCTGCCCGAATCAGGAGCCACTCATGTGGCCAGCAGCGTGACCCACCTGGAGATCGCCTGGTATCCCGTCTCCAACCTCGACGCTTTCTTTGTCGACCGCTGGGATCCCCTCACGGACCCCGACGATGATCTCGACGGTGCGGCACCCGCTTATGTGGCCACGATTCTCAAGGAAGTCGATGTGCTCGGCGCTCCGTCGCCTCCCACTCCCGAGGCGTGGGTTCTGTACTGAGGCTTCCTCAGCCTGATCGTGCCAGCACCGCGAGAAAGAACCCGTCCGTTCCATGGCGATGGGGATAGAGCTGCACGTCGCCCAAGCGAGTGAGCATGTCGCGGCGGACGGCGGGCGATTCGTCGAGAGGCACGCGGGCGAACTCGGGGCAGCGCTCGAGGAAGGCGTCGATCTGCGCGCCGTTTTCGTCGGCGAGCAAACTGCACGTCATGTAGGCGAGGCGTCCTCCGGGACGCACATGCACGGACCATTCGTCGAGAAGGCGGCGCTGCACGGAGAGGCGCTCCAGCAGGATTTCGCGCGTGAGCCGCCACTTGAGTTCCGGGCTGCGTCGGATGGTGCCGGTGCCGCTGCACGGCACGTCGAGGACGACGAGGTCGGCGGCGGCGGGCTGGCGCGGGCATTCCTCCAGACGCTCGACAATGGTGACGCCCGCGGACTTTGCGCGGTCGAAGAGGTTGGCGAAACGATTCGCCGAAACGTCGTACACCAGCAGGCGTCCGCGGTTCTCCATCAGGGCGCCCATGTGGAGCGTCTTGCCGCCGGCGCCGGCGCAGGCATCGACGACGGTCTGGCCTGGCGCAGGGGCCACGATCTCGGAGAGAAGCTGCGCCCCCTCGTCCTGAAAGGTCGCCTTGCCGTCGTCGAGCGCGGGAACCCGGCCCTGCGGAATGCGCTTGTCGGCAATCAGGCAGTTCGAGGCGATCTCGCCGCGGCGCACTTCCACGTTGGAGGCGGCGCATTGCTTCATCACGTCTTCGACCGTGGCGAGCAGCGTGTTGACGCGCACGCAGGCCGAGCCACTCTTGTTGAGAGCGGCCATCGCCTCGTCGAGTTCACGGGGCGGCAGGCCGAAGCCGATCTGAGCCCAAAGCCATTCGGGGAGCGAGTGCTTGATCGGAAAACGAACGGGCTTTGTCTCGGCGGCGAACTGGGCGGCGATCTCGCCGGAGCGGATCAGGTGGCGGCGCAGACGGCCCTCGCTGATCTCCTCCACGCGGGCGGGCCAATGCCTCACCAACTCGGGGATGACTTCCTCCAGCAGGCCAGGCTTGAGTTCCTCGGCGGCCAGGGCGCCACGCACCTGATCGAGCCAGCGGTCGAGGCGCGGCCAGGGGACGTCCTTGAGGTCGGCGGGCGTGGCCCAGGCGGGAGCGCCGAGCGCATCGCCAACGGGAAAGCCGGAGCTGTCCTGCGTGTAAGCCACCAACGGCACGGAATCGAACCCGGCGCGAATGGCCTCGTCGATGCGCAATAGATGGCGGAGCAGGTGGTAGTACGTGTCGCCCAGCAGGACACGCTCGCGCGAGCCAAGCTGGCGGCGCTTGTGGACGAAACGGCGCAGGATGCGGTCGCTCGGGAAGTTGCCATGGCGGGTTTCGCGCAGGAGTTCGGCCATAAAGTCGGCCAGGTGGATCGATCTCATCGTCGGGTGAGGGTCCTTATGGTTTCCGGTTGCTCAGGGCGGGGCACCCCGCATGATTGGAGCGAGGCTGGCCCCGAGCTAGGGGCGAGCCCCCGGAGAAGGCAACCGCGATGAGGGGAAAACGCGGCATCATGTTCGAGTTCGCACGCCTGTGGGCGATGACGCTGTGTGCGATGCTGCCCCTGCTTCTGGCCGCCCAGACGGTGCCAATCGTGGAGAATGAAGGACTGCCCGACGACGGCAATCCCCTGCGCGTGGAAGGCACCGTGCGCGGGCCCGGCGGCCCCGCAGAGGGCGTCAGGGTCCTGCTGGAACTGAGCGACATGCGCATCCGCCGCCAAGTGGCGTTCCTCGAAACGAAGACCGACACGGAAGGGCACTTCACGTTCGACCTGCGCGCCCACGATCTGCCGGAGTACGGACTCCAGTTCAACACGGTCTCGCGCCGCTTCATCGAAACATTGCGGATTGTCACGGCGCGGCGGGCGGAACTGCCGCTGACGATCGACCTCGATGTCACCCCGGGAACGGTGGCCCAAGGCACCGTGACCGACGAGGAGGGCAACCCGCTCGGCGGCGTTTCCATCACGGGAACGGGCATTCGCACCCAGGAGTCCGACAGCGAAGGGAACTGGGAAGTCTTCGGCCTTCCGCCCTTTGCCGAAGTGCGCTTTCGCAAGGAAGGCTACGCGGATTTCTTTCTGCCCGTACGGACCAACACGCCCCAGGTGGTCGAGGGAATCGAGGTGATGCTCGAAAGTGCGCGCCTTCTGAGCGGCAACGTGGTGGACTGGAGCGACGCGCCGGTGCCCTTCGCCGTCGTGATGCTGCAGGCACCCGGCTCTTACCAGCGCCAATCGGCGGACAAGGACGGACGCTTCGTTTTCAAGGGAGTCCCGGAGGACCTGAGCGACGTCTTCATCGAAGTGATGGCACCCGGCTATCTGCCCACGATTCACGAATTCACGGAAGACGAACGCGAAAAGCAGGAAGTTCGCGTCGTCATCGACTCGGGCGTTTTCATCAAGGGGAAGGTCGCTCTGCCGTCGGGAACGGCGGCGGCCGGTGCGGAAGTCACGGCCGGGCGGACGCATCACGCGGGAAGCCCGCGCTCGGTGGCCGACGCCGAGGGGAACTGGAAACTGGGGCCCTTTCCCACGAGCGAGGAAATCACGTTCACCGTGCTTCCCCCCGCCATGGAAGGATCGTGGGGCATCGCCGACCTGATCACCCAGCCAAAGCGCAACGACCCCAACGAGCTGACCGGGTTCGTGGAGCTGTGGCCCAAGGGCTTCAGCAGTACCTTCGACATTCGGCGCAACGCGGACGCCATCACAATGACGCGCCGTGATGAAGGCCCTGGTGGCTTTCCCGGCGAGGTTCGTTACACGGGAACGTTCACGGAGGAAACGGGCACCATTGAGGGAACTCTCGAAATTCCGGGGATGCAACAAACCGGCAAGTTCAAGATGACCATGATGGTGCGCCGGGGTCAGGGGCTGCACGGCGAATGGGAGCTGCGGGAGGAGATCGAGCCGTCAACGCTCGCCGTTGCCCCGGGGCAGATCACGGTTCGCACGCCCGCGATTACGGGCACAATGATTGCAAACCTCACGCTCGCCGAGCCGCAGGAAATCAGCGGCGAAGCGCTCCGCGCAGATGGAACGCCCTTCATCGACGGAACGGTTTACCTGAGAGACTGGAACGGAACAGAGGTCTATCATCCGGAGGCGAAGATCGAAGCAGGCGGACGCTTCCGGTTCGAGCGGGTTCCCGAAGGGACGTTCATCCTGCAAGCCGTCAGCAGCGACCGCGAACACGGAACAGAGCCGATGATCGTTCGCGGCGGCATCGAGGGCGTGCAACTGCTCGAAGCTCCCGAGCCCGACCCCATCGACGAGTAAGCGCAACAACGCCCACACAAGGACAAACGTTTGTCTTCCAATTTCACGCTTGAATGGATCGAACGCTACGCAGGGGGGGATGCGGAAGCCGCCTCCTGGTATCCGTGCACCCTCCAGGGCGTTGCCGGACACGCCAGCCGCCGGAGCGAGCACGCGCCGGCTCCGCTGCGCACGGAAGAAGTCGAGGAGTGGAGCGCGTGGCTGGAGGCGCACGCGGCTCCCCCGGCGGTGCTCGAGAACGCCGCGCGCCTCGGCCGAAGCGGAACGCTGACCGTCGTCACGGGGCAGCAGGCCGGTCTGTTCGGCGGGCCGATGTATACGCTCTACAAGGCGGCGGGCGCGATTCTGTGGGCCCGGGAACTGAAGGAAAAATTGGGGACGGAGGTCGTTCCGGTCTTCTGGGTGGCATCGGACGATCACGATTTCGAGGAAGTCGCCACGCACGCCTGGCTCGATGGCGCGGGCGAGCTCCGGCGATGGACGGGCCGGGACGAGGCAGGACTGGAGGGCGCTCCCGTCGCGGAACGCCGCCTCTCGCCCGAACAGATCGACGCCTTTATCGCCGATTTCCGGGCCTCCGTTCCCCCCGGTGAATTTGTCGACGAATTGACAAGTGCCCTCGAAGAGCTTCGCGCGCCGAATTCCCTGGGGTGGGAGGCGCAATTCGTGCGCCTGCTGCTGCGCTGGCTTGGCGGGGCGGGACTCGTTCCCGTGGTGCCCCGGCTGGAATGGCTCCGCCGCCGCGCGGCTCCGATCATGCAACGCGAGATCGAGCATGGCACGGCCACGTCGCGCGCCCTCATCGATGCGGGTGCCCGCCTGCGCGATCTTGGCGCGGAGAGCGGTGTTCTGCATCGCAACGGCGACGAGGCGAACTTCTTCCTGCGTCTCGATGGCGTGCGCCTCAAAGTCGTCTGGGAGAACGAGCGCCTCGCCGCGCGGCATCCCTCGACGGGCGAGACCGTGCGCACGTTCACGCGTGAGGAGCTTGCCGGTTTGCTCGCCGATTCGCCGGGCGTCTTCAGCCCCAACGCGGCGCTGCGTCCCCTCGTGCAGGACGCCGTGCTCCCCAATGTTGCCTACATCGGCGGACCCGCCGAGCTGATTTATCACGCGCAGATCGGCCCGCTGTACGAGGCGTTCGAAGTCTTCCGCCCCGCGGTCCTGCCGCGCCCGCGCGCCCTGCTGCTGGAGACACGCATCGCCAGACTTCTGGAGAAGGTGGGCATCGGACTCGATGAATGTCTGGCAGGCGGCCCGGATCAACTCCGCCGCGACGCTGCCCGGCGCGCCGATTCCTCCGGCCTGCGCGAACGCATCCAGGCCGACATCGCGCGCGCCGCCGAGGCCATCCGCCAACTCGAAGCGACCATCACCGAGGCAACGGGAGACACGGGCCTGCGCTCCGCCGCCGAGAAACTGCACCAGGGTTTCGAGAAGGGAAGCAGTACGCTGGCGCAACGCACCGACGCTTTCCTGGAGCGCCGCCACGGCGACATCACCGCGCAGGCCGACCGCATCGCGGCCGGAATCTGGCCCGGTGGCTCCCCGCAGGAGCGCGCCACCGGCGCCCTGTCCCCGCTTCTGCGCACCGGTGGCCCCGAATCGCCCATGCGCCTGCTGGATTTGCTGGACCACCACGCCACGGTGTTGCAGGTCATTGATGCCGCGCGCCTCAGGGAATCCCCCAACGCCACCGATTCGTAACACAATCCCCGCTTCAGGCTCCTCCCATGAACCTTGAGAAGAAGTTCCACGAACTCGACAAGAAGCTAAACGGCAAGTACGGAATCTGGGTCGAATGGCTCGACACAGGCGAGACATGGGGACTGCGCCAGAACCAGATTTTCCCCACGGCAAGCGTCATCAAGACGCAGATCATGGTGGCGTTGTTCGAACGCGCAAAGAACAACAAGCGCTTCAGCCTCGACCGCAAGGTGCGCCTGCGCCGCAAGGACATCGTTGAGGGCTCGGGCGTGCTGCGTTTTCTCAAGCCCGGCGTCGAGATGCGCCTGCGCGACCTGTGCATGCTGATGATTATCGTGTCGGACAACACGGCGACGAACATGGTGATTGATGCGCTCGGCGTCGAGGCGATCAACGAGAGCATCCGCTCGTGGGGCTATGAGAAGACCGTGCTCAACCGCAAGCTCACGTGCGATCCGGCGATCTGCTCCACCATCACTCTTGCCGACACGACGCCGCAGGAAACGGGCGACCTGCTCGCACGGATTGCCCGGCGCAAGATGCTCGGCGCCCGTTACGACAAGGAGATGGAACGCATTCTTTCCTGCCAGCGTCTCGACACGGCACTCCCCCGCCTTCTGCCATGGGACAAGGAGGGCCCCGTGTTCTCCATCGCCCACAAGACGGGCTCCATCACCGGTGCCCGCAACGACGCGGGAATCGTTACTTCACCCGCGGGGCGGTATGTGATTTCCGTCTTCACGCGCAGGCTGAAGGACACGATCTACAACTGCGAAAACGAAGGAACGAAGGGGATCGCCAAGGTCAGCAAGATCACCTACGACGCTTTCCAGAAGCGCTATGGCACGCGCTGAGCACCCGCTGCTTGCAGCGGCAGGGCGGCTCTCCAGGACGCTTGAACGCATGACGTTCAGCGCGCCCGTCACGCATGTCTACAATCCGTTCGTCTACGCGCTAAAGCCCTACGGACTCTATTGCAAAAAGTACGCGAATGCGCCGAAGGAAGTTCTGTTCGTGGGGATGAATCCGGGCCCGTGGGGCATGGCGCAAACGGGCGTGCCGTTTGGGGAAGTGGCCGCCGCGCGCGACTGGCTCGGCGTGGAGGCGCCCGTGCGGCGCCCCTCTGGCGAGCACCCGGCCCGCCCCGTGCTGGGCTTCGATTCGCCGCGCAGCGAGGTCAGTGGAGCGCGCCTGTGGGGCTGGGCGCGGGAACGCTTTGGAACGCCCGAGGCCTTCTTCCAGCGCTTCTTCGTGCTGAACTACTGCCCGCTTCTGTTTCTCGCGGCCAGTAGCGAAAAGGCAGTGGCGAATCTGACGCCGGACAAGTTGTCAAAGGCGGAACGCGCGCCACTTGAAGCAGCCTGTGACGTGCATCTTGCCACGGCCATCGAATATCTCCGTCCCCAATTTTGCGTCGGTGTCGGCGCCTTCGCGGAGATGCGGTTGCAGAGCGTATGTGCCGAGCGCTTTCCCGCCATGCGAATCGGGCGGATTCTGCATCCCAGCCCGGCGAGTCCCCTTGCAAATCGAGGTTGGGCAGGGCAGGCCGAAGAGGAACTGCGAGCGCAGGGGATCGCGGTCTAAATGCCCTTTGCCTTCAGGAATTCAAGGATCAGGCGCCAGATTTCGTCGCATTGATCGGTGAGGCGATGATCACCGTCGCCGAACAGGTGCGCGTCAACGCAGCCGCTGCGGCAATGCATGGCAAACTTCGCTGTCGCCCGCCAGGGAATCGTGTCGTCACGGCGCCCGTGAAAGAGCAGCGTCGGCGTCGCGTAGTTCTCCAGCAACCATTCGTCGTCGTAGGTGCGCAGGTCTTCGATCCACTGCCACCCGAGTTCGACGCTGAACTCCTCGCTCGTGAAGCAATGCACGCCTTCGCGCTCCCAGCGTGCGGCTTCCTCCGCACCGAGCCATAGAAGAAACCCCTTTGCCATGTCGAAGCCGGGAGCGATGTGGCAGCCTGCGGCAATCGCGTCCGGATGGCGCGCCGCATACCACAGACCCGTGTAGCCTCCCATTGAGGAGCCGATGAGAACGAAACGGCGGTAGCCGCGTCCACGCAGAAAATCGAGAACGGCGTCGATGTCCGCCAGGTTGCGCGTGATCGTGAGATCGCGCATCGTGCCGCCGGATTCGCCGTGCCCCTGGAAGTCGAAGGTGCAGAGGCTGAGCCCGTCGGAGAGCGCGTTTTCGCGGAACGTCCGGGCCTTGGTCCCTTCCTGTACGGAGGCGAAGCCGTGAAGGAAAACGAGGCACAGGTCCGGCGCGCGGCGCGTGGCCGGCTCGGCAAGGCGGAGGAGCAGATGCGAGGGGGTGGCGTCCGCTGCGGAGACGGGGAGGCGGATTTCCTGGATCATAAGAGGGCTTTCGTCCTGTGTCCGAGTTGACAGCACGGGCCGGTGTGCGAAACCGTTTCGCCCTTCCGGCGCACCGAGTCTTCACCGCACGGCCGCCGGGAACAAGCGAGGAAAGGACCCCTCCATGCCAACGGTTGATGCCACACTCCCCCGCCCTGACGCGACGGGACGCTATGGGTGCTACGGCGGGCGCTTCGTCCCCGAAACGTTGATGCAGACGCTCGTCGATCTCGAAGCCGAGTACAAGAAGGTCAGCGCCGACCCCGCCTTCCATCGCGAGCTGGACTTTCTGCTGAGCGATTACGCCGGCCGGCCGACGCCGCTGTGGCGCGCGCGCCGCTTCGAGGAATCCCTCGGCGGACGCTTTCAGGTGTGGCTCAAGCGCGAGGATCTGCTGCACACGGGTGCGCACAAGATCAACAATACGCTGGGGCAGGCACTGCTCGCGCGGCGCCTCGGCAAGAAGCGCATCATCGCGGAGACCGGAGCGGGCCAGCACGGCGTGGCCACGGCCACGGCCTGCGCACTCCTCGGCCTCGGGTGCATTGTTTACATGGGCGCGGAAGACATGGAGCGCCAGCAGCTCAACGTGTTCCGCATGCGGCTGCTCGGCGCCGAGGTGCGCAAAGTCACGAGCGGGAGCTGCACGCTGAAGGACGCGACAAACGAGGCGCTGCGCGACTGGCTGGCCAACTGCGACGACACGCACTACATCATCGGCTCGGTCGTCGGTCCGCATCCTTTCCCGATGATGGTGCGCGACTTCCAGTCCGTCATCGGCCGCGAGGCACGCGAACAGATCCTGAAGGCCGAGGGACGTCTGCCCGATCACCTGGTGGCGTGTGTGGGCGGAGGCTCGAACTCGATCGGCCTGTTCCATCCCTTCTACGAGGATGCGGACGTGGAGTTCTGGGGCGTGGAGGCCGAGGGAAGCGGCATGGCAACGGGCCTGCACGCGGCAACGATCACGGCGGGCGAAGTGGGCGTGTTCCAGGGCTCGATGAGTTACGTGCTGCAAACGAACGACGGCCAGATCACCCCCGCGCATTCGATCAGCGCCGGGCTCGACTATCCGGGCACGGGGCCGGAGCACAGTTTCTACGCGGATTCCGGGCGCGCGCACTACCTTCCCGTGACGGACGAACTGGCGCTGCAAGCCCTCCGGCAGATGTCGGAAACCGAGGGCATCATTCCGGCGCTGGAAACGGCACACGCGATCGCGCAGGTCATCCGCATGGCCCCGGAAGTGAAGGACGACGCGATCCTCCTCGTCTGCTTCAGCGGACGTGGCGACAAGGACGTCTTCAGCCTGCAGAAGCACATTCAGTTCGAAGAGTAGGTCTTGGCTTCCTGCGCAGCGGGAGAATGGTGCAACGAAGTGACTCACAAAACGAAAAACGGGCGGCCCGTGAAGGCCGCCCGTTTTTCGTTTGAAGCACCGCTTCGGATTAGAGACCCGCTGCCTTTGCCAGCAGGCGGTTCATCCGCTCCACCATGTTGCGGGGGTCGAGGAGCAGGCCCGCCGCGAGCAGGGCGTTGTCATAGAGCTGCCCGGTCAGTTCACCGGCGAGTTCGCTGGCACCCTCGTCCTTGCGCAGCTCGTTCAGGCGATGCACGAGCGGATGATGCGGGTTCAATTCGAGCGTCGTGAAGGACATCGAGCTGCCTTCCTTGTTCATCGACATCATCAGGCGCTGCATGGCGCTGGTCATTCCGGCGGCCGTCGTGGCAACGGCCGGGCTCTCGACCAGGCGCTTGGAAGCCTTCACTTCCTGCACGCGGTCGCCGAGCGTTTCCTTGACCCACTTGCAGAGCGCTTCGACTTCCTCGGAGGTGAGAGGCTCGCCCTCGCCAGTCTTTTCCTCGCCGGGGAGATCAAGATCGCCCTGGTCGGCGGAGACGAGGCGCTTCTCCTCGAAGGTCATCAGGTTCGTCATCACGAAGTCATCGATGGGCTCGAAGGTGAAGAGCACTTCGATGCCGCGCGCCTTGAAGGCTTCGAGGTACGGACCCGCTTCGATGGCCTGACGCGAGGAGCCGTTGATGTAGTAGATGTCCTTCTGTTCGTCAGCCATGCGGGCGACGTACTCGGACAGGGAAATCGTCTGGCCCGGCTCGGTGTTCGAGGATTCGAAGCGGAGGAGCTTCGCGAGTTTATCGCGGTGGGCGAAGTCCTGAACGGCGCCTTCCTTCAGGAAGGAAGCATGAACCTTGTAGAACTCGTTGTATTTTTTGGGATCGGCCTTCGCCTGATCATCGAGGAAGCTGAGCAGCTTGCCCGTGATGACGCTGGAGAGTTTGCGCACGAGGCGGTTGTCCTGCAACGTCTCGCGCGAGATGTTGAGGGGCAGGTCCTCGCTGTCGATCACGCCGCGCACGAAGCGCATCCACTCGGGGAGCAGCTCCTCGGGGTGCTTCATGATGAGCACCTTGCGGCAGTAGAGATCGACGCCGGGGCGCGTGCGGCCAAAGCCCATGCGTTCGACGTTGTCCTTGGGAATGAACAGCAGCGAGTTGATGGCCAGCGGCGCGTCGGCCGTGAAGTGCAGGTGGTAGTGCGGCTCGTCGTGCGCGTTGGCGACGAACTTGTAGAACTCGGTGTATTCTTCGTCCGAGACGCCATTCTTGCTGCGGGCCCAGATGGCCTGGACGGTGTTCACCTTCTCGCCGGCGACGTTGATCGGGAAAGCCACGAAGTTCGAGAACCGCTGGATGATCGACTTGATCTCGGAATCCTTGGCGAACTCCTCGGCGTCTTCCTTGAGTTCGAGGGTGATGCGCGTGCCGCGTGGCGCATCGGGAGCCGGAGCGATGGAGTAGCTCCCCGTGCCGTCGGACTCCCATCGCCATCCCTGTGAGTCGGAATGATACGACCGGGTTTCCACTGTCACCTTCTTCGCCACCATGAAGGCGCTGTAAAAGCCCACACCAAACTGCCCGATCAGGTTGACGTCGCCTTTGCCTGCCTCGGCGGCCTGGGCGAGAAACTTCTTCGTTCCCGAGTGGGCAATGGTGCCCAGATTCTCGGCAAGATCGTCGCGGGTCATGCCAATGCCGTTGTCGGCAATCGTGAGGGACTTGGCCTCCTCGTCAGTGCTGATGGCAATGTGCAGCTCGCGGTCGCGCTCTGGGATCTCTGGATTTACGAGGGCTTCATGCCGGAACTTCTCAAGGGCGTCGGCGGCGTTGGAAACAAGCTCGCGGACGAAAATCTCGCGGTGGGTGTAGAGCGAGTGAATGACGATGTCGAGCAACTGGCGGATTTCCGCGCGGAACTCGTGTGTCTCGGGAGCGGGGGTCTGAAGGCTTTCCTGGGTCATCTGGTTCGGTTCTCCTCGCTTCAAAAGCGTTCAGGCTGGTGGAGCAATGAATTGCAATGACGGGACCAGCCGGGAATCTTGGCGCTTGCGACCCGGTAATTCCGCGAGAAAGCTCCGCGCTGTCACCACCGCATCTTCCCACTGTCTCAGGCATCATGCAGGACCGCCGCTACCTTGTCCAGTTGCCCAACCGCAAGCGCACCGGCCCCCACGCCTGGGAGGAGCTGGTTCGTTTCGCACAGAAGGGCCTTCTGCGGACTGATGCCACGCTGATCGACGACAAGACGGGAGAACGTCTTCTCGTCTCCGACCTGCCCCAGCTCCTGAACCTCCTCCCCACCAATGCGCCTGCTCCCTCTGCGGAAAACGCCGGTACGGCGCGCACCGCCATGATCCTGGGGATCGCCTCGCTCGCTCTGGCACTGTTGTGCGGCTGCGTGGGGTCTCTGGCAGGGGGAGGCGCGGTGTTCCTCGGTGTGCGCTCACTGCGGCAATCGCAGGGCATTCCCTCGCGAGACCGGACGCAGGCCCTTGTTGGCGCGATCACGGGTGGAGTGGCCATCGTGCTGGGCGGCCTTTCGACTCTGGTGGCGTTGGCCGTGCTGATCCCCCAGCTCGTCCAGTAGACGTGCCGCGTCTCCGCAGGTTCTTCTCTTGAACCCACTTCGGTGGCCGGGCACTCTGCGCGCCCTCCCAACTCCCCCACCGGACTGACTCGCCGTGACCGCAGCCTCCCTCAAGAACGCCCGGATTCTCCTGACCAACGACGATGGGATCGATGCGGAGGGGCTTCAGACGCTGCGCCGCGAGATCGGCGGGCTCTGCGACCTGCTCGTCGTCGCTCCCATGTCGGAACGCTCGGGATCGAGTTGCGGGCTCTCCGTGGGCTCGGAGATCGCCGTCCAGCAGCGCACGGACGCACAGGGCCGCGTGTGGGGGTATGCCGTGGATGGAACGCCAGCGGACTGCGTGAAGTTCGCGCTGAAGGCGCTCAATGGCTACCGCCCCGACCTGGTGCTGAGCGGCATCAATCGCGGCAGCAACTACGGCAATTCGGTGTGGTACTCGGGAACCGTTGCCGGCGCGATGGAGGCGACGCTGCTGGGCCGGCGAGCCATGGCGGTGTCGCTCGCACACGAATGGGATCCGAAGGTTCTGAACTTCGAGGCGGCCGCCCGCGCAACCCGCCATCTGATTCCGTGGCTGCTGGCGCAGACGTGGGAGTCGCGCACCTTCTGGAACATGAACGCGCCGAACAGACCCTTCGAGCAGTACGAGGGGATTCGCTTCACGCGTCAGGGAACATCGTTTTACGTGGACAACTTCCGGGTCAGTCGCTCGGAGGGTGAGACGGACTACTACCTGAACATCGGCGAGTCGCTGAAGGAGTCCGCAGAGCCCGCTTTTGCGGATGACGCTGCGGTGGACGCAGGAGCCGTCTCGTTGTCGTTGCTGCGGATGGACCTGACAGTAGGGTTGCCGCGTTCGGCGGCCGAAGCGCTGGAGCGCGAGTGGAATCAGCTCGTTTTTCGCCGTCCGGCAGTCGATGATCCGGCAACGCGATAACCGTGATTTTCCCCTTGGGGAGCGGGCAATCTACGAAAAGAGAGGGGCCCGGGAAAAGGTAAGGATTGATTTTCCACGGGATACTGCCCTAGAAACCCGCGCCCCGGGCGAAATGGGGCACAGGTTTTGCCCTTCTTTCGCCCAAAGGGACGGCGCGAGCCGGTAAATAGACCAAGCGCCGCGAGGGAAAGCGCGGGCGACCGCTTTGCGGCCACAAGCGCTGCAATTCCTCGCGAAACCCCCGTACACAGGCAGGACTCCGCGCATGTACGTCGAAGTCATCAAAACGGTTGTGAAGCACGGCCAGGCGGAAGCGGCCCGCCGCACGCTCGACAAATGGATCGCCGCAGCACGCAAGTCACCCGGTCATCTCTGGGCCAGCTACTTCAGCCCCGAAGACTGTGCCCCCGAGGCCGTCGACGGTTTTCAGATCGAAGACCCCGAGCGCACGTTCTTTATCACGATGGCCTGGGAAAGCGACGAAGCCGTCGCTGAGTTCGTTCGCAAGTACCACAGTGGTCCTGTGAACCTTCTCCCCGGGCAGGATGTCTACGTGAGTGGCCATTTCAACGGGTGAAGCGAGCCATCGTGCCGATTCTTCCCAACACCAGCGTTGCTTTCCGCGGCTCAGGGCCTTTGTACGCCAAGGGCCGCGGTTTTCTTTTTCTCGCCAGCCTGCTGCTGTTCACCATGCCGCTGGCTGCAAGGGCCCAACTCGATCTCGTTGCCGCCAGCGTCGGCGGCGATCTGATCACCGAGCGCGACATCCAGTTCTACCTCTTTGAATTGCGGCTCTACGATCCGTCCCTCGAAGCGATTCCGGATTCCGAACTCGCCCGCGAGGCCGTCCCCTCGGTCGTTGATGAGTACCTGCTCTACCGCCACTTCTCGGTGGATGCCACCGAGCCCGCTCCCGAGTCGCTGAACAAGACGGCCGAGAATGCCTGGCGCGACTATGTGGGACGCGCAGGTTCGGAAGAGCGGCTGAACCAGATGATTGCGGGGGCCGGGCTGCGGCCGGAGGACGTCCGTGGCTGGCTGACCGATCGTGCCCGGCGCTCGATGACGATCAACCGGGCCCTGACGGAATCACTCGACCCCGCACTCTTCGAGCAGGCTGGTGACGATCCCAGCAACGCCCAGCGCTTTCTTGTGGCCCAGATCGTCGTGGAGCCGCGCGTACCGGGCGAGGAGGGCTGGCTGGAGGCCAAGCAGCGGGCACTGCGCATCTACGTCGATATTGAGAGAGGTCTGCCCTTCGAGAAGGCCGCGATCGTCTTCTCTGACGATCTTGCGACCGCCTCGCGCGGCGGCATGGTCGGGTGGGTGGAGCAGGAAGTTTTGGCGCCGGATATTCTGGAGGCCCTGCGCGAGCTCGAACCCGGCAAGGTCTCGGCTCCCGTGCGGGGACCGGGGGCGTACCACGTCCTTCGCCTCGTGGATTTCGAGACGCCGCTGCGCGAAGAACGCCTCGATGCGTTGAGGGCGACACGCGATCAACTGCTCGCGCGTCTTCGCACGGAAAGCGATGTTCAGCTCGCCGAGCGCTATGAGGGAGTCATGCGGGAGCTGGAGATCGAACCGGATCAGGCGACGATCTGGGAAAAGATTGCGGGGCGCGAACGGGAAGAAAAGGAAGAGTACGAGGGGTTATTCAACCCCTGAGTCCTGCCCGCCCCCGGCCCCCTGCCCACCACGACCGCTGGCCATGCCTTCGGGATCGGCGGCCAGGGCTTCAAGAAAGCGCCGCTCTGCTTCGGCGCGCTTGCGCTGCTCCAACTCGGCACGAATCCCGGGAGCAACGGTTTCGTAGGGCGTGATGCTCTCGCGGCTATCCGCCTGCTTTTCGACAATGAAGACACCACGCGTGGTGGGGACGGAGCCCACTTCGCCAGAGCGCAGGGAGAAGGCGAGGTCTTCCAGTTCGGTGCTGTACGTGCCACGGCTGAACGGTTCGAGCACGCCACCGACGCGGCGGCTGGAATGCTGGCTGAATTCCGACGCCAGAGCGCCGAAGTCCTCGCCCTCCTGAAGGCGCTCCATCACGGCAGCTGCTTCTGCTTCGGTGGAGACGAGAATCAGCCGAATGCTGACGCGGGCGGGCTGGGTGTATTGCGCGCGCCGCTCGTTGTAAACGGCGCGCACTTCGTCCTCGGAAACGAGGGCTTCATCCTCGATGGCCTCTGCAATGACGAGTTGAACGAGTTGCGAACGGAGCAGATGACGCGCCCGTGCCTCGAACTCGGGATCGTCGTCGAGGCCACTCTCGCGCAGATAATCGAGGATCAGCAGTTCCTGACGCAGATTGTTGACGACATCAGCGCGCGATTCCGCTCCGGACGCCCGCAGTGCAAGAGCGACCTCCTCCTCGGTGGCAACAAGACCACCGGCAACAACGGCGGGGGGAGCGGCACCTGCGTCCTTGGATTCGAGAAAGAGCCGTGGCCATGCAGAACGGGAGGGACTCTTCTCGGGTACCCGCGGCTTTGGCACCGCGGGAGTAACCGATTCTTCCGGAGGGACATCGGCGGGAACTTCCGCTACCGGGCAGGGCTCAGGGCAGCCGCAGAAAAGCGAGCAGGACGTGAGCAGCAGTGGCGCGAACGCACCCCAGGCAAACACGGCAATGACGCGGATGTTCTTCATGGCGTAGGTCACGCACTGCCAACGGATGAGTGTCAAGAGTTCAGGACACGGAAAACGGAAAGGTTCTCAATTCCCGTCTTTTGGCCTCGTCCTCTATTGGCTGCGACCAAGACGAAGCAGACACCCTGTCCCCCTTATCCTGGGGGGGGCAGGTGTGGGAGGCCATGCTCCGCTGCGGACATTCCCAAGGCTCATCGTTGCTGGCGTCTGCACCGGTCCAGAGCGAGCAGCACATCCGGAGGCGGGCTCTTGAGGGAGGCGGCGCGCTCCAGGACGGGGAGGAAGCGGAGGTCATCCCGGCCACTGGCCACGAGAAGGCGGGCGATCAGAAACGCCACGCGGTCGGGAAGGTAGCGGCGGCGCTCGTTGAACTGCAAGATGCGGCGGGTGAGTTCCTCGTTGATGAGATCGGGCTGCACCGTCTCGACAACGCGCTCAAGCAGGTCGAGAATGGGTTTCTCGAACCGCAGCAACTCAACGCGCTTGAGGACAAGATGCAGGGCGGAGCGGGCGCTGCCGCGCTGGAGCTTGAGCTTGGCGAGCCCGAGCTCCAGTTCCTCGTTGTCGGACTGGATGGCCAGGGCAAGCTCGACGACGGGCTGGGCCAGCGGATGGATGAGTTCGACCTGAACGACCCAGAGGGCGGCGTGAACGACCAGATCGCGTTCGGCACCGGGACTCATGGCGGCTTCGAGGATATTGACGTAATCGGTTTGCTCGATCCGTTCCGGCGAAGCAAGCAGGCTGGCTGCAAGGCGGGAATGGACGTGGGCGTGCTGGTCGGGCAGAAGCTGGGTCCCGCTGGAGCCAACAGAGCCACTGGCCTCCCTGCTGCGTGCCAGAATGTCCCGGTACAAGTCCAACGCCGCGTCTATTTCGCCGATCTCGAACAGAATATCCGCCCTGTACAGGCGCATTTCCATGTCGCTTTGATCGCGCTTGCAAATTTCTGTGAGCAGTTCCGCCGTGCGGGCGTCGCGCAAACCGGCATTAAGGCGGTAGCGCGCCAGCGCTGTCAGAATCAGCAGCGACTCGGGAGCAAGTTGAGCGGCTTCCTCGAAGATCGGCTTGGCAGTTTCCGGGGGGAGCGTCAAGTACTGGCGGATGCGCTGGCGCTTGGGGTCGGCTGAAACGATCCGGGCGGCCAGGCTGGCTGCCTCGGCAACAACGGGGCCGCCCTGGAGGAAGGCGAAGAGCTTTTCCTGGGCGCGGTCGAAGTCTTCGAACTGGACCATGTGCCGGACCAGGCCGAGCGTTGCCCAGCTCGCCTGGGGAAAGCGCCGGTGGGTTTCGCGAAACTGTTCGATGGACTCCGGGGCGTCGGGGGAGGTGTGAAAGAGGTACCCGCAGAAGGCATCGTGGACGGACTCGTTGTCGAGTCCGGTGGCAATGGCTGCCTTGATGACCTCGACGGCCCGTTCACCAAAATCGCCCAGTTTCGAGTAGCAGATCGCCAGCGCCTCCAGCAAATCGGGGTTGGCACCTTCGCGGCGGTCGATTTCTTCGAGTACCCGGGAGGCTTCCTGCCACTGCTCGCGGCGCAGGTGCTGTTTGGCCAGAGCGAGGGCGTAACGGGTCTCTTCCGGGAAAAGCTCCGTGGCTTTCGCCAGAACATCGTGCGCTTCGTCCGAGACATCTTCGCACCTGGAGTAAAAACCGGCCAGAAGAGCAACGGCGGCGGGGTCATCCGGGCTTTGGCGAAAACGCGCCTGGACGATTTCGACGTGCTGTTCCTGCAACGTGCCGACTTTGGAGAGGCAGTGCGTCAGGTCTTCTATCAGACTGGCATCGTTTGGGTTGGCCTCATAAACCTGAAGCATAAGATCCAGGCCTTCCTGCTCGTGTCCAGGCCGGTTGACAAGAAGGCGGGCAGCCGTGCGCTGCAAGTCCTGGTCGTCGGGGGCGAAGAGCAGTGCCTGGAGAATCAGGCCGAGGCTGTGGGGGGCGCTGGCTCCCCGCAGGCGATGAAAGTGAGCAAGGCGGACGGCAATTTCGGCGCGGTTGGGGAAATGCGCATAGGCGATCTCGAAGAGTTCGAGGGCGCGCTCGTCGTCGCGCTGCGAGGAAACGATCCGGTCGGTGCAGTCGTCGAGGCGGTTGAAGAACATCGAACGCGCCTGTGCCTCGGTCTCGACATCGTACCACGTGCTCTCGCCGCCGGGGGGAAAGTAGCGCGAAAGGGTGAGGACCAGCGTCTCGTTGGAGGCCGCGAGGAGTTGATCGTCCTGGAGATAGCGTGCTTCTTCGAGAAGACGCTGCCAGAGGCTGATGTTGCGAGACTGGGCGATGGCCTCGTCCCGGAGCAGGGGGATGTCTTCCGGGGGAAAGTGGGCCTTGGGGAGCTGAAGCTGGATGAGTTCGCGGCGAAACGAGGGTTCGTCGGGAAAGGCCCGGGTGGCCTTGCGCCAGGCGAGAACGGCGCCGTCGCCAGTGGAGCCGAGAACTTCCAGAGCTTCCTGAAGGGGCTTCTGCCAGACCTCCGGCTTGTCGGGGTTGGCTTGACGCAATTCGGCCATCTGGGCGCAGATAGCATCCAGAGTTTCCTCCCGGGTCTCCTCGTTTTCCAAACCGGCCTGAAAAGAGCGGCGGAAGAGGCCTTTGAAGCGGGAACCGAATTCCATGGGCGGAGAAGCCTTGGGCGAAGCGGGCACCCCGGGAGGCCGGGTGTGCAGGGATGGGCTAGGGATGGAAGCGAGTGGTGTGGGTGTCAACGCGAAGGGATGAGAAATGGAGAAACGGTGCGGATGGCGGGAAGGAAAAAAACGGCGGAAATTTCGCTTGCGCAGCGGGGGGGAAGGAGAATACCGCTACTCGCTCTTTCGGAGGGGCGAAGTGTGCCTTTCGTCCCGCTGGACTCGCAAAAGATTGATTTTGCAGGGGCATAGCTCAATTGGTAGAGCGGCGGTCTCCAAAACCGTAGGCTGGGGGTTCAAGTCCCTCTGCCCCTGCCAAAATTTGACGAACTCAAGGGCGCCCCTTCGGCGCACCAGCGAAAGTGGATAGGGCAGGCAGAATGGCCGAGAAAGTGTCCGTGGGTGCATGGGAAAAAACCATGACCTTCTTCCATCAGGTGCGGACAGAGATGTCCAAGGTCTCCTGGCCGACGAAGGAAGAGTGCAAGAACTACGCAACGGTTGTGATTGTGGCGACGATTATTGTCGGTACGCTGATCGCTGTGTGGGATTACGCGCTGTCAAAGGCGCTTGCCGAGATTCTTAAAATCGGCGTTTCGTGATTATTCCGCCAACAGAGGCGTTTGCTGTGTCGAAGAACTGGTACGCAGTCCATACCTACTCCGGGTTCGAGCGGTCCGTAAAGAAGGACATCGAACACCGTGCTTCCGTGGAAGGACTCCGCGACAAGCTCGGTGAGGTGATTGTGCCCGAGGAGAAGGTTGTCGAGATCAAGGACAGCAAGAAGAAGGAACACACGAAGAACATCATGCCGGGTTATGTCTTCGTGCAGTTGGAAGAGGACGATGAGCTGTTCAAGCTGATCGAGGAGCTGAAGGGAGTTTCGGGATTCGTGGGTGCCGGCAATGCCCGCATTCCGTTGAGCGAGGACGAGGTCGCGAACATTCGCGGACTCGTGGAAGACAAGAAGGACAAGCCCCGCGCGGAGATCAAGCACCGCCTGGGCGATTCGGTGAAGGTGATCGAGGGACCATTCGCCAACTTCGTGGGGACGGTGGATGCCATCGACCACGACAAGGCGAAGCTGCGCGTGATGGTGTCGATCTTCGGCCGCAGCACACCGGTGGAGCTCGACGTTCTGCAGGTGGAAAGCGCATCGTAAAGCCGATTTCGGGGTCTTTGACCCCGCCAATTCAGAGTGTGGACTGACGGACCATGGCGAAGAAGAAAGTCGAAGCGATCGTAAGGTTGAACTGCAACGCCGGCGCGGCCAATCCGGCGCCGCCCGTGGGCCCTGCCCTCGGCCAGCACGGCGTCAACATCATGGAATTCTGCAAGCAGTACAACGCGCGCACCAAGGACAAGGCCGGCCAGATCATTCCGGCCGTCATCACCATCTATTCCGACCGCTCGTTCACCTTCGAGCTGAAGACGCCCCCGGCGTCCTCGCTGCTGCTCAAGGCCGCCAACCTCAAGAAGGGTTCGGGCGTTCCCAACAAGACGAAGGTTGGGAAGGTGACGCGCGCGCAGGTTGTGGAAATCGCAAAGAGCAAGATGGTCGACCTGAACGCCGCGAGCATCGAAGCCGCGACGAGCATGGTCGAAGGCACGGCCCGCAGCATGGGCATCGTCGTCGAAGGCTAGTCCCGGAGTTCCCCTGGGGGACCCGGTTATCTTGTGGGAGGCGGGCCTGGCGCCCGCCGCTCGAACCACTGGAGGTTGCACATGCCAAAGCATGGGAAGAAGTACAAGCAGGTTGCCGCTCTCGTTGACCGCGAGAAGCGCTACAATGTCGAAGAGGCCGTTGGGCTGCTGCGCAAGCTGTCCTACGCCAAGTTCGACGAATCCGTGCAGTTGAACATTCGCCTCGGCGTCGATCCGCGTAACGCCGACCAGCAGGTGCGCGGCACCGTGGCCCTTCCCAACGGAACGGGCAAGAAGGTGCGCGTGGCCGTCTTCGCGCAGGGCGACAAGCTGCGCGAGGCCGAAGAGGCCGGCGCCGACGTTGCCGGCGGCGAGGACCTCGTCAAGAAGGTCACCGAAGGTTTTCTGGATTTCGACGCCTGCGTCGCCACGCCCGACATGATGCGCTTCGTCGGCCGCCTGGGCAAGGTTCTCGGCCCCCGCGGCATGATGCCGAACCCGAAGGTGGGAACGGTGACGATGGACGTTGCGGGCGCGATTGAGGCCCTGAAGGGCGGACAGGTTGAGTACCGTCTCGACCGCTTCGCCATCATTCACGTGCTCGTGGGCAAGATGTCGTTCAAGGACGAGGCGCTGGTGGAGAACATCCGCGCCATGCTTGAGGCGATCATCAAGGCCAAGCCCGCCGCCGCCAAGGGCGTCTACATCAAGTCGATCGCGCTGAGCTCCACGATGAGCCCTGGCCTTCGCTTGGATGTGGCCGAGGCGCGCGTGCAAAACGCCGCCGCGTAGGCGGCAGGGAGTTTCGGATTCACGGGCGAAGGCGGGCTGGTCCCGCCTTCGATCCTGACAAGACCTAGCCACGGTTGGCCGCAGAAAGCAGGAGAACCCCCTCGGGGCGTTCCTAAACGGGAGACAGCCCATCCTGCCGAGGCCCGGAAGCACCTCCTTCGTGCCATTGAGGCACAAGGCTGCCCGGGCGGTTTCTGGACCCCCGGGTGGAACGAAAGGAGGTGAAATCAAACATGGCAAAACTCGGCAAAATCCCGACAAAGCGTCGTGGCCGTACCTACAAGGTGACCACTGTTCAGGAACTTGAGCAGTTGTTCGCCGAAGGCGACGGCATCGTGCTGATGAACAACAAGGGGTTGACCGTCGCGGAGGCCACCGAACTTCGCTCGAAGATGCGCGAAAACAAGGTGGCGGTCAAGATCGCGAAGAACACCCTGATCCGCATTGCGCTGAAGAACGCGGGCTACCCCACGGACGACGTCGACAAGATCCTCGTCGGCCCCACAATGGTGGCGGTCGGAATGCAGGACCCTGTCTCCCCCGCCAAGGGGGCCGCAGAGTTCATCAAGAACCACGGGGAAAGACTCGAAATCAAGGGCGGCTTGCTGGAGAAGAAGTTCCTGGACGTTGCCAAGGTTCAGGAGCTGGCAACGCTGCCGGGCCGCGAGGAGCTGATCTCCCGGATGCTCGGGAGCATGCTTGCCCCCGCTCAGAACATGGCCTACGCGCTCAACGCCTGCGTCTCGCAGTTCGCTTGGGCCCTGTCGGCGCACAAGGCAAAGCTGGAGGAACAGGAGGGCTGATGCCCACACTGCTCCGGCACTTGAAGAAGAAACCGTCAACCCTCGCCTTTTCAGCACCATACACGAATCATGGAGACCTCAGAAATGGCTCTTTCCAACCAGGAAATCATTGAGGCAATCAAGCAGAAGCCTCTCATGGAAGTCGCGGAACTCGTCAAGATGTTCGAGGAAGAGTTCGGCGTTTCGGCTGCCCCGGCAGCCGTCGCGGTTGCCGGCCCTGCCGGTGCCGCCGCCCCGGCCGAAGAGAAGACCGAGTTCACGGTCGTTCTCAAGGACGCGGGCAAGGAGAAGATCAAGGTGATCAAGGAAGTGCGCGCGATCACCAGCCTTGGTCTGAAGGAAGCGAAGGACCTCGTCGAGAGCGCCCCGGCGGAAGTCGTCAAGGACGTCGCGAAGGACGAGGCCGAGAAGGTCAAGAAGCAGCTTGAAGATGCTGGTGCCGTCGTCGAAGTCAAGTAGGACGGACCCTACAGATGCAGGGGTGCCGGGGAGTTTTTCGCCCCCCGGCACCTTTCCCGCTTACTCTGGAATGTTATTTGCTGCTGTTTACACTTGACACCCGATGACGGCGATGTTCAAGCATTGCGATTGATCCTTGGCGTCACGGGAGTTCCCAAACAAGATCGAAGGGTTGTCATTGTCCCTCGCCCGGCCCCAACCAGCAGGTGACGATACCGCAAGGTTTTGACCTACTCTCCGGCAGGACGGCGTTCCTCCGGGAAGTGGGGTTTTTGTGTTTCCAGGCACGGTGAGAGCCGTGTCTCCGCGTGTCCCTCCAAACTTTTCAGGAGCTTTTATCGATGGCCGCAGCGCTCCCCATTCGCACCACGGCATCCGGGCGTCTCTCCTATGCCCGGATCCCGGAAGTCATGGAGATGCCTTACCTGCTCGAAACGCAGAAGCAGTCCTACGCGGACTTTCTGCAATTCGACACTCCCCCCGACCAAAGGGAGGAGAAGGGACTCCAGGAGGTGTTCCGGTCGGTGTACCCGATTTCCTCCCCGGGTGACCCCTCCACGCTCGAATTCGTCGAGTACACCTTCGGCACTCCCAAGTACACGGTGAAGGAGTGCATCGACCGCGGGATGACGTTCGCCTCGCCATTGAAGCTCAAACTCCAGTTGATCGTACGCGAAATCAACGAAGAGACCGGCTCGCCGGAGATTCGCGACATCAAGGAACAGGAAGTCTACATCGGCGAGATTCCCCTGATGACCGAGCAGGGGACGTTCATCATCAACGGTGCGGAGCGCGTGATCGTCTCGCAGCTCCACCGTTCGCCCGGTGTCTCCTTCTCCACGGCCACCCACCCCAACGGACGCCTGACGTACAGCGCCCGCATCATCCCCTACCGCGGGGCCTGGGTGGAGTTCGAAATCGACATCTATGGCGTCATGTACGTCATGATCGACCGCAAGCGCAAGATCCCGGCGACGACGTTCCTGCGGGCTTTCGGCCTGAGCGACGACGAGAAAATCGCCGACGAGTTCTTCAAGATCGAGACGATCAAGCTCGACGACTTCTCCCAGGGCCTGACGCTCGTCGAGAACCTCGATGAGTTCCTGGGCGTGGAGTACGGCGAGAGCGTGCTGGACGAGAGCGACAAGGTCATCGTCGAGCGCGGCCAGAAGGTGACGAAGAAGAGCAAAGAGGCCCTGCGCAAGGCGGGCTACGAGCAGGTGATGCTGAGCATCGGCGACGCCTACGACAATCTGGTTGGGCGCGTGCTGGCACGTGACGTCATCGACGCGGAGACGGGCGAGATTTACGCCGAAACGTTCGACGTGATCACGAGTTCGCTGCTGCGCCGCATTTCGCAGACGGAAATCCGCGAGATGACGGTGGTCGTCGTGGAGAATCCCGAGAGCCCCGGCCCGGTGCTCAATACGCTGAACAAGGACAAGATCCGCACGGCCGAGGAGGCCGTCGTCGAGTTCTTCCGCAAGATGCGCCCGGGCAACCCGGTCAGTGTGTTGGCGGGCAAGCGCCTGATGGACGAAATGTTCTTCGACGAGCGCCGCTACGATCTGGGCGCAGTCGGCCGTTACAAGGTGAACAAGCGCTTCTACAATGTGGGGACGGGGACGGGCGACCTGACACACCGGTTGCTTTCGATCGAGGACCTCATCCACGTGATGAAGCACCTGGAGAAGCTGGCCGCGGCCGAGGTGGAAGTCGACGACATCGACCACCTTGGCAATCGCCGCGTCCGTTGCGTGGGCGAGCTGCTCCAGAACCAGATCCGGATGGGTCTGGCCGAGATTGAAAAGACGGCACGCGAGCGCATGCAGATCGTCGATCTGGAAAACATGCTGCCTCAGAATCTGATCAACGCGAAACCGCTGGTGACGGCGGTGCGCGACTTCTTCGGGCGCAGCCAGCTCAGCCAGTTCATGGATCAGACGAACCCGCTGGCGGAGTTGACGCACAAGCGGCGTTTGTCGGCGCTCGGGCCCGGTGGTCTCTCCCGCGACCGCGCCGGCTTCGAAGTCCGCGACGTCCATCACACGCACTACGGCCGCATCTGCCCGATCGAGACGCCGGAAGGCCCGAACATCGGCCTGATCAGCTCGCTTTCGACTTACGCGCGAATCAACCCCTTCGGCTTCATCGAGACGCCCTACCGCAAGGTGGAGAGCGCGAGGGTTTCGTCGAAGAAGATCGACTACCTGACGGCCGATGTTGAGGACCAGTTCACGATCGCACAGGCCAACGCGCCGCTCGACGAGAAGGGCAAGTTCAAGCTCGACCGCGTGCTCTGCCGCCAGTTGAGCGACTATCCGCGCGTCGAGCCCGAGTTGGTGCAGTACATGGACATTTCGCCGAAGCAGCTCGTTTCGGTGAGTGCCGCGCTGATTCCGTTCCTTGAGCACGACGACGCCAACCGCGCGCTGATGGGATCGAACATGCAGCGCCAGGCTGTGCCGCTGCTGTTCACCGACTCCCCGGTTGTCGGAACGGGCGTCGAGGAGAAGGTGGCACAGGACTCGGGCGTCTGCTTGCTGGCACGCCGCGCGGGCGTGGCGGAGAAGGTCACCGCCGAGGAAATCGTGATCCGCACGGATGCGGGCGAGGCGGACACCTACACGCTCGAGAAGTACAAGCGTTCGAACCAGAATACATGCATCAACCAGCGCCCGGCCATTCACGAGGGCCAGCGTCTGGAAGTCGGCGACGTGATCGCCGATGGCCCGGCAACGGACAATGGCGAGCTCGCCTTGGGGCGCAACGTCATGGTCGCCTTCATGAGTGCCGGCGGCTACAACTTCGAGGACGCCATTCTGCTCTCCTCGCGCCTGGTGCAGGACGATGTGTTCACGTCGATCCACATCGAGGAATTCGAGATCGACGCGCGCGACACGAAGCTCGGCAAGGAAGAGATCACGCGCGACATTCCGAACGTTTCGGAAGACGCGCTGGCCAAGCTCGACGAGGACGGCATCGTCTACGTCGGCGCGAAGGTCGGCCCTGGCGACATCCTGGTCGGCAAGGTGACTCCCAAGGGCGAAACCGAGCTGAGCAGCGAAGAGAAGCTGCTGCGCGCCATCTTCGGCGAAAAGGCCGGGGACGTGCGCGATGCGTCGCTGAAGGTTCCCCCGGGCACCAACGGCATTGTGATCGACGTGAAGACGTTCAGCCGCAAGGAACGCGGCGCGAAGACGGAACGCGAAGACCGCATGCGCATCCAGAACGTGGAGAGGGAACGCGAAGAAGGAATGCAGGCGCTGTGGGCGGAGTTCGACAGCCGCCTGATCGCCATTCTCCAGAATCTGGACAAGGAAATCGTCAACTTCGAGACCGGCAAGGTCGAAATGAAGCCCGGCGACAAGCCGAACGCTTCGGCCGTCGCCTACATCCGCCACAGCCTGCAGACGGGTATGCTTCCCGTCGATGGTCAGGTGGGCAGCGACATCAAGAAGCTCTATCAGGAAGTGCGCGCACGCGAACTCGACATCGAGGACCGCGCGAAGAACGCCGTCGACCGTATCAAGACAGGCGACGAGCTGATGCCTGGCGTGATCAAGCTGGTGAAGGTCTATATCGCCAGCAAGCGCAAGATCAGCGTCGGCGACAAGATGGCCGGCCGCCACGGCAACAAGGGCGTCGTGGCCAAGATCATGCCCATGGAAGACATGCCTTTCCTGGCGGACGGCACCCCGGTGGACGTGGTGCTCAACCCGCTGGGCGTTCCGTCGCGCATGAACGTCGGCCAGATTCTGGAGACGCACCTGGGATGGGCTGCGGCCCAGATCGGCCGCGAGGTGGCCCGCGTCGCCAATCAGGCAGGCGCCGCCGCCGCCCGCGAGTACCTCAGGGATGTCTTTGCCGCACCGAAGGAAATCGAAGCGGCAGGCCTGGACACGGCGGAGTTCTACAACGTCTCCAAGCGTCTGGCCAAGATGAGCGATGAAGAGGTGCTGGCGTTCGCCGAGAAAGTGCACAACGGCTTCAAGCTGGCCACGCCGGTGTTCGACGGCGCGAAGGAAGCGGAAATCTGGTCGCTTCTGGAGAAGGCACAGTTGCCGAACACGGGCCAGACGGTGCTCTACGACGGTTTCACGGGCGAGAAGTTCGACCGTGAGGTGACTGTCGGCATCATCTATCTTCTGAAGCTGGCGCACTTGGTGGACGACAAGATGCACGCGCGTTCCATCGGACCGTACTCGCTGGTCACGCAGCAGCCGCTCGGCGGCAAGGCGCAGTTCGGCGGCCAGCGCTTCGGCGAAATGGAAGTCTGGGCTCTGGAAGCCTACGGCGCAGCCTACACGCTGCAGGAACTGCTGACCGTGAAGTCGGACGACGTGAATGGCCGTACGAAGATCTACGAGGCCATCGTCAAGGGCCAGAGTTCGGTGACGCCGGGCATCCCGGAATCGTTCAACGTGCTCGTGAAGGAATTGCAGGGCCTTGGCCTGAGCCTCGAACTCCTCGTCGAAGAAGACGCGGCGGGCGAAGTTGAGGCCGCCTATCACGCACTCGAAGGCGTTGAGGACGATTCGTTCCTCGAAGGCGACGAGTTCGGCCTCGATGACGACGAGGGGCCGGCACGGACCGCCGTGGGTCTGGACGATGACGACAATGCGTCCGGACGCGATGACGACTGAGTGCGACTCCGGCGCCCTGCCGGAATGAGTAAACCTTCGACCGACGACGCGAAAGGGATCAATCGATGCTGAGCGAAAACGCCGCAGGCACCACCGGCACCCCCACCACAACCCAGACGAACTACCGGGTGATCCCGGTGGCCATGGAAGGGGCAATGGACGACGTCAATCTGAACGACGTTTCCTGTGTCGCCCGCATCTCGCTGGCCTCCTCGGACCAGATTCTTGACTGGGCGCGGCGCCATCGCCGCCAGACCGAGCGCTCGATGGACGACGTGGAAGCACGTTCGTTCGGAGAAGTGAAGAAGCCCGAGACAATCAACTACCGCACATTCAAGCCCGAGAAGGACGGCCTCTTCTGCGAGCGCATCTTCGGCCCGATGAAGGACTGGGAGTGCGCCTGCGGAAAGTACAAGCGCATCAAGTACAAGGGCATCATCTGCGACCGCTGCGGCGTCGAAGTGACGGAGTCCAAGGTGCGCCGCGTCCGCATGGGCTACATCAAGCTCGCCGCGCCCGTCTGCCACATCTGGTTCTACAAGGGCACGTCCTCGAAGATCAGCAACCTGCTCGACATCAGTGTCCGCGACCTCGGCAAGGTGATCTACTTCCAGGAGTACATCGTCGTCGAAGCCGATGAGGATACGGGCCTGAAGCCGAAGGAACTGCTGACCGAAGAGCAGGCGCGCAAGTACCGCAACGAGTACGGCGACCGCGTGAAGATCATGATCGGCGCGGAGGCGGTGCTCGAGTTCCTGAAGCAGACCGACGTTGAGGACCTTGCGAACCGCCTGGCCGTGGAGATGCGCGAGGCGACCTCCGCCCAGAAGCGCAACAAGATCATCAAGCGCCTGAAGGTCGTCGAGGCCTTCCGCGGTTCGCCCAACCGTCCCGACTGGATGATCCTCGACGTTCTCCCCGTGATTCCGCCGGACCTGCGTCCGCTCGTCCACCTCGACGGTGGCCGCTTTGCCACGTCGGACCTCAACGACCTTTACCGCCGCGTCATCAACCGCAACAACCGTCTCAAGCGCCTGATCGAGCTGCGTGCTCCCGACGTGATCCTGCGCAACGAGAAGCGCATGCTCCAGGAGGCGGTGGACGCGCTGTTCGACAACAGCCGCCGTGGCCGCCCGACGAAGGGGCACAACAACCGCCCGCTGAAGTCGCTGAGCGACATGCTCAAGGGCAAGCAGGGCCGCTTCCGCCAGAACCTTCTGGGCAAGCGCGTCGATTATTCCGGCCGCTCGGTCATCGTCGTCGGGCCGGAACTGCGCTTCAACGAGTGCGGTCTTCCCAAGCGCATGGCGCTCGAACTCTTCGATCCGTTCATCATTCACGAACTTGAAAAGCGTGGCTACTGCACGACGATCAAGTCCGCCAAGAAGATGATGGAGCGCGAGGATCCGGTGGTTTACGACATCCTCGACGACATCATCAAGGACCACCCGGTGCTGCTGAACCGCGCCCCCACGTTGCACCGTCTGGGCGTTCAGGCGTTCATGCCGCGCCTGGTGGAGGGCAAGGCGATCCGCCTGCACCCGCTGGCCTGCGCGGCCTTCAACGCCGACTTCGACGGCGACCAGATGGCCGTGCACGTGCCGTTGTCGGTCGAGGCGCGTCTTGAGTCCAAGATGCTGATGCTGGCGCAGAACAACATCATGGCGCCGGCAAGTGGCCGCCCGATTGCCACGCCGAGCCAGGACATCGTTCTGGGCTGCTTCTACCTGACGAAGTTCCGCCATTCGGGAACGAAGGGCGAGTACCGCGAGTACTATCGCACGCCTGCCAAGAAGGTCGTCTCCTTCAACCGGGCCGAGCTGGCCAAGGCGAAGAAGGAGATCCCCGACTTCGACAAGTACACGCTGATCCGCAAGAGCGGCATCTACTCCTCGCGCCGCGAAGCCATCCAGGCACACGAGCATGGCTCGCTCTCGCTGCACGCGGAAATCCTCGTGCGCTTTGCGAATTACGGCGACTCGAAGGAGACGCGCTTTGCCTTCACGTCGGTGGGCCGTCTTCTCTTCTCGGAGAACCTTCCGAAGGAAATCGACTTCCTTACGAACGCCAACGAGGTGATGACGAAGAAGGCCCTGGGCCGCGTCGTCGAACTCGCCTACAAGGCCGTCGGCCCCGAGCGCTGCGCCGACGTGCTCGACCAGATCAAGAGCCTGGGCTTCCGTTACGCGAAGCTGGGCGGCATCTCGATCGGCATTCGCGACATGGTGATTCCGCCGACGAAGAAGACGATCCTCGGCAACGCCCACCAGAACCTCGCCAAGATCAACTCGGACTACGCTTCGGGCAACCTCACCGACCAGGAACGCTACCACAACGTGATCTCAACGTGGACGGCGGCGACGGACGAGGTGACACGCGACCTGTGGGAGACGCTTGCGTCCGACCAGGAAGGCTTCAACCCGATCTTCATCATGGCGCACTCCGGTGCCCGTGGTAACAAGGACCAGATCCGCCAGGTTGCCGGTATGCGCGGCCTGATGCAGCGTCCGTCGAAGAAGCTGACGGGTGGAATCGGCGAGATCATCGAGTCGCCGATTCTCGCGAGCTTCCGCGAAGGCCTGACCGTTCTGGAATACTTCATCTCGACGCACGGCGCCCGCAAGGGTCTGGCGGACACGGCGCTCAAGACGTCGGACGCCGGCTACCTGACGCGCCGCCTGGTTGACGTGGCGCAGGACCTCATCATCACCGAGGACGACTGCGGAACGCAAAACGGCATCGAGGCGCGTCCGATCGTCGACGTCGACGCCAAGGGCGAGAAGATCCTCGAGCCGCTGCGCGAGCGTATCACGGGCCGCTGCCCGGTGCATGACGTGCGGCACCCGAACACCGACGAAATCATCATCCGCCGCGGCGAAATCATCGACGAGGAGATTGCCCGCAAGATCGAGGACGCGGGCATCCAAAAGCTGATGATCCGCTCGGTGCTGACGTGCGAGACGCGCCGCGGCGTTTGCCGCCGGTGCTATGGCCGCGACCTGTCGCTGGGCGGCATGGTGAAGTTCGGCGAGGCCGTGGGCGTGATCGCGGCGCAGTCGATCGGCGAGCCGGGAACCCAGCTGACTCTCCGTACGTTCCACACGGGCGGCGTTTCGATGGGCGTTCTCGAGGGCTGGTACCAGTCCGACGGCGACGGCTACATCAAGTACAAGGGCATCAAGCTGATCGAGACGCTCGACGGCGCCCGCATCGTGACGAATCGCACGGGCGACATCCAGGTGTTCGACACGCGTGGCGATCTCGTCCAGACGCTGCCGAACATCCCGTACGGCGCGCGCGTTCTGAAGGAAGACGGCGCGACCGTCTCGAAGGACGAACGCATCGTGCAGTGGGATCCGGCCTCGTCGCCGATCATCGCCGAAGTCGCCGGTGTGCTCGTCTACGAGGACATCGTCGAAGGCGTGACGATTCGCTACGACTTCGATCCGGAGACGGAAAACCGCACGATGGTCGTGACGGAGCATCGCGAGGAGCGTCACCCGCGCCTGTTGATCTGTTCGCCCGAAGCGGACAAGGAAGGCAACCTGACGGTGCTCGCGCACTACTCGCTCTCCGCCGGCACGATCGTCAGCCGCGAAGCGGTCGACGGTGCGAAGGTGCAGGCCGGCCAGGTTCTCGGCCGCGTTCCCCGTGGGCGCACGAAGTCGCGCGACATTACGGGCGGTCTGCCCCGCGTCGACGAACTGTTCGAAGCGCGCAAGCCGAAGGAAGTGGCGTTCATCGCCGACGTCGAGGGACGCTTTGAGGTCCGCGGTGTTTCCAAGGGCATGCGCCGCTGCGCCATCGTGACGGACACGGGCGAGGAGCACACGTACTCGATCCCGCTGAACCGTAACTTCCTGGTGCGCGACAGCGAGCGCGTGCAGGTCGGCGATGTCATGACCGACGGCGCCGAGTCCCCGCACGACATCCTGCGCGTCAAGGGCGAGAAGTCGGTGATGGAGTTCCTGCTCCAGGAAATCCAGGAAGTCTACCGTCTTCAGGGCGTGCACATCAACGACAAGCACATCGAGTGCATCATCCGGCAGATGCTGAAGAAGATCGTCATCGACGAGCCGGGCAACACGCGCTTCCTCTACGGCCAGCAGGTGGACAAGTGGCTGTTCATGGAAGAGAACGACCGCGTCGTGAAGAACGGCGGCGAGCCGGCCATCGGCAAGCCGAAGATGCTGGGCCTGACGAAGGCTTCGCTCGAAACGGAATCGTTCATCTCGGCGGCCTCGTTCCAGGAAACCACGCGCGTTCTGACCGATGCGGCCATCCGCGGACGGCGCGACTACCTGCGCGGCTTGAAGGAGAACGTCATCATGGGTCTGCTGATCCCGGCGGGAACGGGTCTCCCCCGCTACCGCAACGTGGTCGTCGGCCCCGTCCACGAGACTCCTCCTCCCGCAGAGCCGGTGGCCGCCGAAAGCTAAGCGCGCCATCACACCAACCCTCGACACCAATCGCCCGCCGAAGCACTCTTCGGCGGGTTCTTTTTTTTGCCGTGGAGGGACGAAACGGTGAGTGAAATGAGTCTGCTGGAAAAGCTGCGCTGCTCGGCGATTGTCCGGCTGCTTCTCGTGGCCATGCTCTACTGCGTGCTGGCGGTCCCCCTCTTCTTCTTCCTCGCTTTTGTGTCGAGATGGATGGGGTTCGGCGAGGAAGCCCCCACTCTTGCCGAAGGGCGTGGTCTGCTGTTTCACCTTATCGCGATCGGAGCTTACTGCGTGGTCGCCCTGATCGTGCATCTGACGATTGGCCTCGGGGTCGAGCGCAAGCTGCTGTCCGAAATCGGCTTCGATCCCGAGGACTGGCTGGCGGACTTGGGGGCGGGATTCGCGGGGGGAACGGCGCTCGTGCTGCTCATGGTGGGGAGCATGTGGGCGCTGGGCTGGTACCGGGTGCTCGGGGTCGCAGTCACGGGACAACCGCTGCCATTTGCGGGCCTGCTGGGCGGGACGTTCGTTCTGCTGCTGGTGGTGGCGGTTGGCGAGGAAGTGCTGTTCCGGGGAATTCTCCAGCGGATTCTGGAGGAAGGGCTGGGCACGGTGCCCGCAATCGTGGTCAGTGGCCTGCTGTTCGGCGTGGCGCACTTGATGAACCCCGAAGCGTCCTGGCAGGCGGCTCTATTGATTGGCGGAGTCGGCGGCACGTTGCTGGGGCTGCTGTACGCGTACACGCGGTCGCTGTGGGCGCCGATCGCGGCGCACTGGGCGTGGAACTTCATGGAGGGCGTGGTGCTGGGCCTGCCGGTCTCCGGGCTGGAATCGGTGCGGCTGCTGGAGGCAAAGATTTCGGGACCGCTGCTTTGGACTGGGGGGAAGTTCGGGCCGGAAGCCGGCCTGATCGCCTTGGCTTCGCTGGCGCCGGCAATACTGGTGCTCGCCGTGATGGTGTTGCGGCGGGCCGAGTTCCGGGCCCCCCTGTGGTACGAGCGCCGCGTGGCGCGCGAGGCGCGCGACTCCGTGCTTGCCATGCGGATGGAGGGGGAAGCCCCCGAAGACCCCTGAGAACGGGAGTTGGCCGTGCACATTCTGCTGATCCAGATCGATCTGGGATTCCCGGCGTCGCAATCGCTGAAGGAAAAGCGCTCGTCGCTCAAAAGCATCATCGACCACTTGCGCACGCGCCACAACGTGACCGTGGCGGAGGTGGACAACCATGACAAGTGGCAGGCAGGAACCATCGCCGTGGTGACGGTGAGCAACCTGCGGCGGCGCACGGAGGAGACGAGCCGACGGGTTCAGGACGAGATTGAAAAGCGTTTCGACGTGGTGATTGCAGGGGTGGATGAGCAATGGCTGTAGGGTGTGCCATTCCACCCTTGCGCCGCGCGAGAAACAAAGGCTTCACTCCCTGCCGTATCTTGCATGGAGTTCTCAGAGATGGATTTGCTTTCTCGCATTCGAAACGTGCCGGACTTCCCCAAACCCGGGATTCAGTTCAAGGACATAACGACACTGCTGAAGGATCGCAAGGCGTTCGGCGCCACGATCGACGGCATGATTGATCGATATGGGAACGCGGGGATTACGAAAGTCGTCGGTGTGGAATCGCGTGGCTTCATTTTTGGCAGCGCGCTGGCCTATGCCCTCGGGCTCGGGTTCGTGCCGATCCGCAAGGCGGGCAAACTTCCGGCGGCGACACTGAAGGAGTCCTACGAACTCGAGTACGGCGCGGCGGAAATCGAGATACACACCGACGCAATCGAGGGGCGCGACAAGGTGCTGATCGTGGACGATCTGCTGGCGACGGGTGGGACGCTTGAGGCTTCGGCGCGCCTGATTGAACGCGCGGGCGGAACCGTGCACGAGATCTGGGTGCTGATGGAACTGGGCTTCCTGCCCGGGCGCGAAAAGTTGAAGAATTACGCGATCCATTCGGAGATCGTCATTCCGGGCGAATAACGCCCCCCCCCACCGATTTGAGACACAAAACGCTCCTTCGCGGCTGGGCCGGAGGGAGCGTTTTTTTGTGCCCCGCAAGGGCGCAACAGAACACACGCCGCTATGCGCTCGCCCCAAGGCTACCCGGATTCGGCCCTTCGGGACTAAAAAATCCGCGCTCTGGAAAGACGTTCACTGCAGTGCAACACCTCTCCACCTTTTTCTCAGGCCGAATACAGACCTGAGATGCCCCTGTCTTCCGGAGAATCCATCTTTCTCTGGACAGTGTACCGGAGCGGCAACACGGTGGGCGGGCAAAGGGAACAAGGCGCCGCCCTGGCACGCAGGGAGGCCGTTTCTTTATCCGGGAAGGAGTCCCACCCATGAACGACCAGCGCTTTGAATCGGATTACGTGCCCGTCCTGCCGCTGAAGGAACTCGTCGTCTTCCCGGGGGCGGTCACGCCGCTCTTCGTCGTCCGCGAGCTATCGATGGCGGCACTGGAAGCTGCCCTGGCCAAGGACAAGCGTGTCCTGCTCGCCTGCCAGATCAACCCGTTGATCGACGATCCGGGGAAGGACGACCTCTACACCGTCGGCACGGTGGCCGAGATTCTTCAGGTTCTGCGCGCTCCCGACGGCACGGTGAAGGTGCTCGTCGAGGGCGCCTATCCGGCACGCGCCATTGAAGTCAGCATGCGCGAGGGATATCTGAGCGCGTTCGTCGTGGTGAACCACGTGAGCGACTCGGAGTCGAAGACGTTGAAGGCCCACATGCGCACGACGCTGCGCCTGTTCGACGCGTTCGCCGAACTGAGCGAGAAGATTCCGCCTGACCTGTTTGCAACGATCAAGGGAACGAGCGATCCGCTGCGCTTCCTCTACGCGGTCTCGCATTACTCGACGCTCAAGGTCGAGGAGAAGCAGGAAGTTCTGGAGGCCAACAACCTCGAAGAGAAGTTTCACCTGCTGAACGGGTACCTTGAAGCCGAGAATCAGATTCTGGAGCTGGAAAGCCAGATCGCCGGCAAGGTGAAAGACCAGATCGGCAAGAGTCAGCGGGAGTATTACCTGAGCGAGCAGCTCAAGGTGATCGAGCGCGAACTCGGCCTGGGCGCGGACGAGGATCCGGACCTGCGCGAGCTGGCCACCGCCATCGATACGTGCGGGATGTCCGACGAGGCGCGGGAAAAGGCGGAGAAGGAACTGGGACGCCTGGCCCGCATGGCGCCCATGTCGCCCGAGGCCGTGGTGACGCGCACGTACATCGAGTGGCTGACGGAAGTGCCGTGGCACAACGTCTCGGCGGAGGAAATCGATCTGACCACGGCGCGCCGCATTCTGAACGCGGACCACTATGGGCTGGACAAGATCAAGCAGCGCATCATCGAGCACCTGGCGGTGGTGAAGCTGGCCGGGCAGGGCAAGGGGCAGATTCTGTGCTTCGTTGGTCCTCCAGGCGTGGGCAAGACGTCGCTGGGGCGTTCGATCGCGGCGTGCATGGGGCGCGATTTCGTGCGCATCAGCCTGGGCGGTATTCGCGACGAAGCGGAAATTCGCGGTCATCGCCGGACGTATGTGGGCGCCATGCCGGGCAAGATCATCCAGTCGATGAAGCGCGCGGGCACGGTGAACCCGGTGTTCCTGCTCGACGAAATCGACAAGATGTCGTCGGACTTCCGCGGCGATCCCGCGTCGGCGCTGCTGGAGGTGCTCGATCCCGAGCAGAACAAGACGTTCAACGACCACTATCTGGAAGTGGACTACGATCTTTCCAGCGTGATGTTCCTGACGACGGCGAATACGACGGAAGGGATTCCGCATCCGTTGCTCGACCGCATGGAGCTGATCCGCCTGCCGGGCTATACGGAGGACGAGAAGTTCCACATCGCCAGCCGCCATCTTCTCCCCCGCCAGCGCAAGCAGCATGGGCTGAAGACCTCGCAGGTGAAGTTGCCGAAGACGAGCCTGATGAAAATCATTACGGCGTACACGCGCGAGGCCGGAGTGCGCGAATTGGAGCGCACGCTGGCAACGGTGTGCCGCAAGGTTGCCGTGGAGTTCGTGGAGAAGGGCACCGTGGCGGCGGGCCCGATCGCGCCGGAGAGAGTGCGCGAGCTGCTTGGCCCGGAGAAGTACCGCGACAACATGCTCGAACGGAAGCCGGAAGTCGGCACAGCGGTCGGGCTGGCCTGGACGGAGGCGGGCGGCGAGCTGTTGCCCGTGGAGGCGACGCTGATCAAGGGGAAGGGCGCGCTGTTGCTGACGGGCAAGCTGGGCGAGGTGATGCAGGAATCGGCCAAGACAGCGCTGTCCTATGTGCGCTCCCATGCCGGGGAACTGGGCATCGACCCGGATGCAGTCTCGACCATCGACATTCACATCCACGTGCCCGAGGGTGCGATTCCGAAGGACGGCCCGAGCGCGGGCATCACGATGGCGACGGCGCTGGCCTCTGCGCTGGCCGCTGTCCCCGTGCGCCAGGACATTGCGATGACGGGCGAGGTGACGTTGCGCGGACGGGTGCTGAAGATCGGTGGGCTGAAGGAAAAGGCCCTCGCCGCACATCGCCGCCGCATCCGCGACATCATCATCCCAAAGGAGAACCTCGACGACATCGAGGAGATTTCCGTCGAGGTGCGGCGCGCGCTGCGCTTCCACCCGGTGGAATGGCTGAGCGAGGTCTTTGCGCTGGCCCTGACGACAGATCAGGGAAAGGCCAAGAAGAAGCCGGCTCCCCCCTCGACAAAAAAACGTGGACGCAAGGCAGCCACACGGAACCGGCCGTCAGCGAACGCGTAAGAGGGGAAAACAAGTGTCTTCCGGCTGACTGCTGCGTGGACGGCGTTCCTATCGATTGCAGCGTGTGGCGATTTCCTCGGCAAGCGGGCCGAGCGGGTCGCCCTCGACGTCGTCGGGGATGAGTGCGTCGGCGCGGGCGAGCATCTCGCTGGCCTCGTCGCAGCGGTCTGAATCGAGCAGAACGAAGCCCGCGTTGGCGAGAATCATCGGATCGCGTGGGGCTGCTTCGGCTGCACGGCGCGCGTATTCGACCGAGAAGTAGTAGTTCCTTTGATCGCGGAAGACGAGCGCGAGATTGATGAGCGCGTTGGGCTGGTCGGGAACGTACTCAAGCACCTTCTCGAAGTCGAAGCGCGCCTGCGTGGTCTCGCCGAGATAACGACGGGCCATGCCGCGCAGGAGCAGGGCTTCCCAAAGGTCGGGGTGCTTCTCAATGAACGGATTGAGAATCTTGACGGCCTTTTCGAGCTTCTTCCTTCCCTTCTCAGGATCGTTGCCGATTTCGTAGACGAGCTTTTCCGCTTCCACCAGGTTCCTCAAATCCCTGGGGTACTCGATGGCGAAGATGCTCTTGCGTACGACGGATGCCGTGTCGCGGTCGGCGGCTTTCTCGGCGCCAAGAAGAGCGGCCTTGTATTGTTCGAGGGCGCTCTCCTTCTCGCCCTCCTGCTGCAAGGCGTTGGCGTAGTAGTAGCGAAGGCGGTAGCTGTCGGGATCGCGATTGATGCCGGCTTCGTAGGCCACGAAAGCCTCGTCTTCCTTCCCCTTCTTCATGAGGTAATCGCCGTAGATGAGGACGGTTTGTTCCTCGAATCGCTCGGCGGCCATGCCACCGGCGAAATGACGTTCGACGGCCCGCTCGTCACCGAGAGCCGCGGCGGCCTTGAGAGCGTTGGCGTGGAGGACTCCCCAGTCGGGATCGAGGGTGATCGCCTCGACCCATGCGGCGTAGGCGTCCTTGAGGCGGCCCATTTGGGCAAGCGTGACGGCCATCTCGTTGAGTTCGACGTCGGCGGGCCCGCCATTGTCGCGTGCCTTGCGGAAGGCGTCCAGGGCGCCGGGGAGATCGGTCTTCTGGCGCTTCTTCAGAATGCCGATCCAGTGCCACGCCGTGTGCAGGCGTGGGTTGCGTTCGACGGCGCGCTCGAAGGCCATGAGGGCCGGAGCATCCGAGCCTGCCTCAACGCGCAGTTCCCCAAGGGCCGCCCAGGCCTCGCCGCGGTGCGGATAACGTTCCACGATGGTGCGGACGGCATCAATACGGGCGTCGAGGTCGAGATCATCGGCCTTGATGAGCGCCATGGCCTCGTCGATGGCCTGTTCCTCGGTGGGTTGGGCGGTGAGGGCCGAAGTGGTGCTGACGTCGTTGGCCGAGACAGACTCGCCCGGCTGGATGACGGTGACGGATGCGGGCTCCTGGGCATTGAGCGTCGCCGCCCAGAGCACGGGAATCAGGAGAAGCGAGGGGCGGCGAGCCAGTTTCATCGGTTTGATGCTTTCTGATATGGATCGTGTTGGGCCGGGCTTCACCGCAGCCTGCAAGCCGTAGGCTGGCGCAAGGCCCGTTGGCGTGACAAGGAGAGTCCGGAACGTCTTTCCGCATGGAATCTGACCTCCCGGGGGAGGGGGCGGGTTTGCTTTCCCGATACACCCGGGAAAAGCGTAACCGGATACGCAGTACTCCAACTCGTGCCTTGACGCTGCAAGGCCAATGCTCCAGCACCCCACGAAACCTTGCAGCGGGAAGACTCCGCAGCAGCCTGCGGACCCCCTCACTCTCAGCAGAAAGTGGCGAGCCATGCACACGATCGACCTCGCGGGGAAATGGACTCTCTCGGGAGCGGCGCTTGAGCGCCCACTTCCCGCACGAATTCCCGGTTGTGTTCACACCGATCTCCTCGCGAGTCGCGTGATTCGCGACCCGTATTACCGGGATAACGAGACGGCGATGCAGTGGATCGGGGAAGCGGACTGGACCTATGCCCGCGAATTCACCGTGCCCGCCGAAGTGCTGGAGCAACCGTGCGTCCTGCTGGAGTGCGACGGCCTCGACACGTTGGCGTCGATCAGCATCAACGGCCGCGAGCTCGCCCGGACGGACAACATGTTCCGCGCGTGGAAGTTCGACGCAAAGCAGCACCTGCGCCCGGGTCGCAATACGATCGAGATCCGCTTCACCTCTCCCCTGCCGATGATGCGCGAACGGACGAAGCAGCGCCCGCTGCCGACGTGGTGGTTCCCCGGTGGCGGCTACATCCGCAAGGAGTACTGCAACTTTGGATGGGACTGGGGTCCGACGCTGGTGACGTGTGGCATCTGGCGGGGTATTCGGATCGTGGCCCATGACGGCACGGCCCTGAAGGACGTTCACGTCCTCCAGCACCACGCCAAGGGGCGCGTGGACCTGGGGGTTCGCGTTGCCGCAAGCGCCGCGAAGGGAACACGTCTGAAAGCGCAGGTGGAAGTCTCGCTGGCGGGAAACGTTGCCGCGCGCGGGGAGATCACGCTCTCCAAAAAGAGGGACGGAGTCGCTTTGCTGGCGCTGAAGAGCCCGAAACTCTGGTGGCCCGCCGGAATGGGCGAACAGCCACTGTACAACGTAAGCGTGACGCTGACGAACGAGAAGGGGGAATGCCTCGACGGCTGGGAGCGGCGCGTTGGCCTGCGGGTGCTCGAACTGAAGCAGGAGAAGGACAAGTGGGGGCAGTCTTTCACCTTTGTTGCCAACGGGATTCCGTTCTTCGCCAAGGGCGCCAACTGGATTCCGGCGGATACGTTCGCGACGCGCGTGACGCGCGAGGACTATGCGCGGCTTCTCGACGATGCTGCCGCAGCCAACATGAACATGGTGCGCGTGTGGGCTGGCGGATTCTACGAAGACGATGCCTTCTACGATCTCTGCGACGAACGCGGGCTGTGCGTCTGGCAGGACTTCATGTTCGCCTGCGCAACGTACCCGACGTACGACAAGGGATTCATGAAGAACGTGGAGGCGGAGGCCCGCGACAACATCCGGCGTCTGCGTCATCACGCCTGCCTGGCACTGTGGTGCGGTAACAACGAATTGGAACAGGGGCTCGTCGATGACGAGTGGACGGACACGGCAATGAGCTGGAAGGACTACGGCAGGCTGTTCGACACGCTGCTTCCGTCCCTGGTCTCGGAGCTCGATCCGCAGCGCCCGTACTGGCCCGGCAGCCCCCACACACCCGTTGGCGACCGGCGCGCCTTCAACGATCAGGCAAGTGGCGACGCGCACCTGTGGGATGTGTGGCACGGCCGCAAACCGTTCGAGTGGTACTATGGCTGCCGCCATCGTTTCGTCAGCGAATTCGGCTTCCAGTCGTTTCCGCATCCGCGCACCGTGGAAGGCTATACGATCGAGGAGGACCGCAACATCACCAGCTACGTGATGGAGCTGCATCAGCGGGCGGGACGGACGGGCAACTCGCTCATCATGCTCTACATGCTGGACTACTTCCGCCTGCCAAAGAACTTTGAATCAACCTTGTGGCTTTCCCAGATTCTTCAGGGAGTGGCCGTCCGCATGTTGGTGGAGCAGCTGCGCCGCAACCAGCCGCAGTCGATGGGCGCCCTCTACTGGCAGCTCAACGATTGTTGGCCGGTCGCAAGCTGGGCATCCATCGATGGGCATGGGCGCTGGAAGGCCCTGCATTACATGGCCAAACGCTTCTTCGCGCCGGCTCTGATCAGCCCCGTGATGGACGAGGCAAAGGGAACGGTGGAAGTTCATGTGACGGCGGACTCCACAGAGAAGGGAGCCGCGCTGGCGCGCTGGATCGTGACGAACCTCGCGGGAAAGACGTTGCTTGAGGAAGCACAGCCCCTCCGTCTGCCGGCAGGTGGCTCGCGCCGTCTCAAGACGCTGCAACTCGCAAAGCTGCTCAAAGAGCATGGCCAACGTGAAGTGATCGTGTTCCTGGAACTCGAGAGAGAGGGAGCGGTTGTCTCGACGAACTTCGGAACGTTTGCCCGGCCAAAACACATGAACTTCGCGGCGACGGCATCGGCTGCGCGCACCACCGTGCGGCAGGCAAAGGACGGGGCATTCGAGGTGAGCATCAGAACGAAGAAGCCGCTGCTTTTCGCGTGGCTGACCCACGAAAGCGTGGACATCCGTTGTTCGGAGAACTTCGTGCCGCTGAGGCCCGGACGTACGACAACGATTCGCGTTGAGCCGCAGGCTCCCATGACGCTCGCCGCGTTCAAAAACGGACTGCGCCTCGGGAGCCTGGTGGACACTTACGACTGAGTTCAGGCCGCAAAGACCGCCGCGATGAAGCGAACGTCTTCGGCGCTGAGATCGTAGCCTGCGGCCGAGAGGTTGCAGGCCACCTGCTTCTCGTTGCGAAATCCGGGAATGACGCAGGCAACGTGCGGATGGGCGAGCACGTAGCGCAGCGCCACGCCCGCAAGTGTTTCCGTTTCGCCGCCAAAACGTTCCTTGATGCGGGCCATTTTCGCACGCACTTCGAGCAGGGATTCGCGGGTGAATTTCTTCGCGTTTCTGCGATGATCGCCTTCGTCGAAAGTGGGCGGATTCTCGGGATCAAACTTGTCGAGCAGCAGCCCCTGATTGAGCGGACTGAAGGCAACAAACGAGAGATTGTGTTCGGCCATGAGCTTGCCGACCGGTGAATCGGGCAGGATGAACTGCGGGTCCATGGCATGCGACCAGCTTTGCAGAACTTCGGGACGCACGACGGGAATGGTCTTGGCGAAATCGGCGGCGCTGTAGGCAGACTGGCCTTTCACGCGGATTTTGCCTTCGGCAACAAGCGCGTCCAGCGTCTCCGCCGCGCCTTCGAGATAGCGGTCGTTCTCGCCGAAGTTGCCGTGGTGAAGGTAGTAGATGTCGATGTAGTCGCGCTGGAGGTTGATGAGGGACTGCTCGCACTGGTGGCGGATGTGGGCAGGTTCGTAGGCGTGCTCGGCCGTGCCCGGGAAGTGCCCGACTTTCGTGGAGACGACGTAGTCGGTGCTGCGGAGCCCGAGTTTCCTGAAGGCGCGCGCCAGCATGCGCTCGGCCTTGCCGTTGCCATAGACGTCGGCGTTGTCGAAGTGATTCACTCCGGCGTCGATGGCGGCCTTGATGGCGCGCACGACTTCGTCCTCGTCAACGTTCGCCCATCCGTTGGGGGTGCCATTCACCCAGTTCAAGCCACCCATGGTCCAACAGCCAAGACTGATTTCCGAGACGCGAATTTCAGAGTTGCCGATACGGTTGAGTTTCATGCCATGCCTCTTGGTGTGTGGGATGGGAAAGCGGTCTAGGGAACGAGTGTGAGATCGATGACGAAGACATCCTTGCGGGGACTGATGACGATGGCACGGCGGGCCAGCAGGCGCTGGCGCAGATCGAGGAAGCGCTGCCATTCCTTGCGTGTGAACCGCGGCTCGAAGGCGTTCCACTCGTAGCGCCCCAGTTCGTCGTAGTTCCACAAAACATAGCGCACGCCAAGTTCACGCCAGTAGCGGAGCAACTCGTCGTTTGTGTCGGTTGCGCGAATGTCAACGAGCAGCCGGGGAACGTCGAACCAGTCCGAGTAGACAGCAGGATACCTGGCGTAGAGCCCGCGATGCTCGCCAATGTAGAAGACGCTCTCACCGTCTTCGACTTCCAGATTCAGCCACTCAACGGCATCGTAGAAATTGAGGTTGTTCGACAAAAAGATTTCACCCGGCACGATGCCCAGCGCACCGGCCAGAGGGCGCTTGTAGTTCATGGCGAGCGAGTAGGAGACATGCCACGCGATGGCCGCAACGGCCAGCAGGAAAACAATGGGCACGGCGACGACACGGAAGATGCGGCGTCTGCGCGCTATGAAGGCGATGGCGGCAGTGCCCGCGACAACACCGAGGCCAAGTTGCGGCAGGAGAAAGCGCACACTCTGGTACGTGTAAAACCACGCGATCCATCCGGCCAGCACGTGCAAGGCAAAGAGCCAAACGACCGGCGAGTGACGGCGGCGCAGCAGGCCCCAGCCAAGCCCGCCCAACGCAAACGGAAGAAGGGCGAGGAAACCGGGGCCGGGATTGTGCGACTCGTAGTCGGGCCAATAGAACGTGGAATCCAGCGGCGAGAGCAGAAGATTCACCGGGGTCTTGTCGCGCCCCTTGGTGGCCACCTGGCGCTTGTAGAGCTGGTCGGCATCTTCCGTCCACTCGTCGCCACCGAACACCGACCAGCCAGCCGGATAGGCGGGGTTGCCGTGGTAGGCGAGGTTCTTGGCTGGCCACGGGGCACTGACGAGGATGATGGGCAGGACGAACAGTGCAAGGCGCGCCGCCTTGCGCGGGCGCGGCAGCAGAAGTGCCAACACCACGAGTCCGGTGAAGCCGCCGCCAATGACGGCGGTGAGCTTCGTCCCAATCGCACAACCCGTGAAGATGCCGGAGAGGAGAAGGCGCTTGTCCAAACGCCGGAGACTCCCCGGGCACAGCGCCCAGAGCGAGGCGCTCATGAAGGCCAGCGTGCTCAGATCGACGTTGGGCCACGAGGCGATGACCAGCGCGACCGGCGTGCAGGCGCCGAGAACTCCGCCCGCAATGGACCAAAAACGGACTGCCTCTGGGTCGTGTGGCTCGCGCCGTGCCGCCAGAAAGGCCCGCAGCAACTGTCTCGTCAGCAGGCCAAGGAACACGGCGGCCAGCGGCAGATAGGCCCAGTGAACAAGCTGCGCGGCCCGCTCGTTCGCAAAGGCCATCGCCGCAGTGAAGAGCATGTGCGTCTGGAAGGGAAGATTCGTGAATGCCTGATAGGGAAGATGAACGATGCCGCCAGCCTTGAGGAACTCCTGGGGGCCGGTGACGTGGTAGCGCAGCCCGTCGCTCTCGACCACCGGTGCCAGCGCCAGCACAAAGGCGAACAGCACGGACAGCACGCCAACCGCCACCCAGAGCGCCTGACCACGCGACAGACGGCAGGCCTGCGGGCTCGAGCCACGCCAGGCGGCGATTTCGCTCCGAAAGCCACCCAGTCCCACTACCAGAATGAGCAAGCCCCACGGAAATAGACCGGCAATCCCCACCGCGAAAACAAGCAGGGCCATGACGGCGTGCCCGAGCAGCACCAGAACGGCCAGACGCGCCACTCCGGCGCGCGTGGGCAGAACGCCCAGCAGCCTGCCCGCCCATGCCCCCCACCCCAGGCCGAAGAGAGTGAGCAGCAGGAAACTGGCGGCAGCGCGGAGTTGGGCAGCGGGAAACTCCCAGGGCAGACCTTCGGGATAAATCGGCGGATTGTAACCGATGTTCCAGGCATCACGGCGCCAGAGGAGAAGAATCAGCACGGCCCAGACGAGCGCCGCCCAACCCACAAAGGTACCAACGCCGCTGCCACGTTGTGTTTGATTCTCCGCCATGTGCGTTTCGCGATCCTTTCGCCGGGCCCGTTCCCCACCTGCTTCACAGGCACTGGGATTGCAGTTGCTTCCATCGCGAAAAGGGGCCAGATGAATTCTCAATGTCCTGCGATGGCAGCAGGTCTTCAGGTAGCCTGTCGATGAAGTGGATTCTCATACTCCTGCTCTTTGGCTCCTGCTGCTGGCTGGCCTACAGCTGGGTGCGCTCGCGCAAGTTGCTGTGGGAAGCCAATTACCTTCTTCACCTGCGCGACCACGAACGGGCCACCGTTTTCAGTTTCCTCAACGAGATTGGCTCGCGCATCACGAAACGCCTCGACTTGGACCAGACTCTGGAAATGGTCGTGGAGTTTTGCTGTAATGCGACGCGTGCGGAGGCGGGGGCGATTTTCCTGAAGGACAAGGGCGATTCGAAAACGCTGCACGCGCGCGTCGTCCAGGGCCTCTTCCCGCCACTCCACGAAGTCACCTCGGAGAAGCTGATCTCCAAGCGCAAGTTCCTGACCGACTACGTCAAGAAGGAGCGCATTCAGGTCGGCGAGGGAATCATCGGGCACGTCGCGAAGTACGGCGAGTCGATTCTGATCCCCAATGCCCGCGAGGACGGCCGCGTCCCGCGCTCGGCCAACGATCTCGTCCCGCTGGTGGATCTGATTCTGGCGCCGCTGGCGGTGCGCGGCGACGTGCTCGGTGTTCTGGTGCTGATCAACAAGAAGGACGACTCGAAGCCGGGCGCGACGTTCGACGGCCAGGACCTGAGCCTGGTCACCGCGCTGGCGGATCAGGCGTCCGTGACACTCGACATCGTGCGGCTCTACGAGGAGCTGAGCGAGAAGCAGCGCCTGGAGCAGGAGCTGCAGATCGCCCACGAGTTCCAGGCGGCGCTGCTTCCCAGCAAGATGCCGGAGTACCCCCAAATCGAAATCTTCGGCATGAGCCAACCTGCCCTCGAAGTGGGCGGCGACTACTTCGATTTCATCGAAGTGGACGAGCACCATCTGGGGATCGTGGTGGGCGACGTTTCCGGCAAGGGCATCCCGGGAGCCCTCGTGATGGCCACGCTGCGCGCGACGTTGAGGGCCGAGGCACCTGGCAAGTACTCGCCCCGTGCCGTGCTCAAGAAAGTAAACTCGCAGGTCATGCGCGACACCAAGGAAAGTGTTTTCATTTCCGCCACCTACGGCATTCTGGATCTGCGCAGTGGGCTCTTCCGCTTTGCGCGCGCCGGACACGAGCCCCTCTTCTGCTGTGCGGAGGGTTGCGAAATCACAAGCTACGAGCCATCGGGCATCGTGCTCGGCATGATCGAGGGCGAAGTCTTCGACATGATGGAAGAGGGCGAGGTGAACCTGCGGAATTCTGGAACAGCCGTTCTGTACACCGATGGCGTGCCGGAAGCCATGAATCCCCAGCAGGAGGAATACGGGGTTCCACGCTTCAAGGAAATGCTGCGCAAGCACGGACAAACGGCGCCCGGAGAACTGGTGCGAACCGTAATGGAAGACATCGGTGTTTTTACTGAAGGGATCCCCCAGCACGACGACATTACACTTGTCGTGATCCGCTGGGTGGGCGAATCTCAGTACGAGACAGAGCTGGATTCAGCCAAAGTCGGTTGAGATGGAATGAGGAGTGCCGTCAGGATGAAAAGCTATGACATCAAAATTCACGAGGCACAGGAGACGCACGGCATTCAGCGGGTGGACGTGATTGGATGCCTGGACAGTCACACGGTCGTGAGCTTTGAGAAGAGCCTGACGGAGCTGCTGGACAAGTCCAACTCGGATCGCTTGCTGATCGACTTGTCGCAGTTGAACTACATTTCGTCTGCGGGTATCAGCGCCCTGATGGGGTTGACCCACCGCCTGCGCAAGAGGGGAGGAGACGTCGTTCTCCTCAAGCCCACGGAGAAAGTCTTCCGGGTTTTCCGCACGCTTGGCTTCACCAATATCTTTACGATCGCGGAGGATGACGCTGGGATCCAGCGATCGTTCTCAAGCTGATGCATGCACCGGAGACACCCGGCATCAGACCCTCGACAAGGATTGTCATGGAGGCTCAGGCCGTGATTCCCGGAAGCGATTCTCAAACAGTGCAACCGAACGCACTCGACATCGAGTTGCGTTGCCCGGTTGAGCCGCGGATCCTCTCGTTGCTGCGCAGCGTGTCCAAGACACTGGCTCAGGAGGCGGGCTTCACCGAAGAAGCAATCGACCAGATCGAGATGGCCGTGGATGAGGCCTGCGCGAACGTCGTCCGTCACGCCTACAAGCACGTCGGAGTTTCGCCGGACCTCGATCCGGCTGAACGCCGTGTCATTCCCCGCCTCCCCCATTTCGCCGACGACAAGGCACAGCAGTCCGGAGACTCGCCCGAGTGCGTTATCAAAATGCGCGTTTCGCTCGGCGATGGTTGGGTTCAATTCCAGATCATCGACCACGGCATCGGGGCGAACCAGACCCCCGAGGGCGTCAACAGCATCGAAGAGTTCATCGAGAAGGGGGCCAAGGGGGGGCTTGGCATCTACATCATCCGCAGCTTCATGGATGAAGTGACCTTTGAGTTCCCGGAGGGCAAGGGAACCGTCCTGACGATGACCAAGTACAACAAACCGTCGGAATCCGCCTGAACGCCCTTTACGCCCCCAGCGGGATGGGTTTCACTTGCAGAGGGCCGGAACTCTGTGACCCAACCGGCCGAAAGCTTCGGGGAGCGCCCTGTGTCCAACACTGATTCCGTCACGACGCCGCGCATCGAGCACCTCGTCAAACAGGTGCGTCTGGTCACGCGCATCTCCGTGGAGCTGAGCTCTGTCGTGGATACGGAGGACGTCTACTCCGTCCTGATCTCCGGACTGATTTCCCCTCTCGGTCTTGGCTACTCGCGGGCGATTCTCTTCGAGGTCTCTTCGGGCGGCGATGAACTCGTCGGCAAGTTCTCCATCGGCTTTCGTTCGATCGAGGAGCGCGAGGAACTCCGCGAGGAACTGGGAGCGGAAAACGCCTTCCTCGAAAAGCGCCGCGCCGACCTGATGGCTCTCGCCGAGCGCGACGACAAGGCGGCCGACGAACTGCGCACCCTGGAACTCGGCAGCCAGTGGGTTACTGTCTTTCAGCGCCTGGGAACAGACAGCCCGGAGAGCAGCACCGTCGAGCGCCTGCGCTACCTCTTCGAGGAGGAGGACACTCCGTCCCCACTTTTCCCGCTCTTCGTTCGTGCCCGAACGATCCAGGGACCGCGTATCTTCGATCTGCAGAAAGAGGCGATCCGGGTACCCGCCGAGCTCGCGGATATTCTCCCCCACCAGTTCGCCCTCGTGCCCATTCGCACCAAGAGAGGGCTGCGGGCACTCATCTTTCTCGACAAGCATCTGACGCGCGAACCCCTCACGCCCGATGACGCGGAATCGCTCGACTGGTTTGCCACGCAGGGGGCACTCGCCCTGCAGAACTCCGAGCTTATCCGCGACCTCGAGAAGACCTACGAGGAGCTGAAGGCGGTTGATCAACTCAAGTCGAACTTCCTGTCCGTCATCTCGCACGAACTGCGCACGCCACTGACGGCGATCAGCGGCTTCGTCGAATTGATCCTGAACGGCAAGGTGGGCGACGTCACGGAAACGCACCGCAGCCTGCTGACGCGCGTGGCAAAGAACACCGGGCACCTGAGCAACATGGTGACCGATCTGATCGAAATCGCGGAGATCAAGGCCGAAGGCATCAGCGACGTCCACCTCATCGCCGTCGATCCGCTCGAAACGCTCTTCTCCACGCTGCCCAAGCTCGAGTTCCGACGCCGCGACAAACGCATCGAAATCGAACCGCATTTCGAGGGCACCGTTCCAAACATCCTCTGCGATGTTCAGGCACTCGAGCGCATTTATTTTCACCTGCTGGACAACGCCGTGAAGTTTTCCCCGACTCACGATCATGTCGTGGTCGAGTTCGAACGCCAGTCCGACCACACGCTGGCGATCTCGATCACGGACCACGGCGAGGGGATTCCACCGGACAAGATGCAGCAAATCTTCGAGGAATTTTACCAGGTCGACAACAGCCTGACGCGCTCGCACGAGGGGCTTGGACTCGGTCTGGCCGTGACCCGTATTCTCGTCCAGGCCACGCGTGGCGAGATCAGGGTCTCAAGCGGCATGGGCCAGGGTTCGCGCTTCACCCTGATCTACCCTGTGGCGACTTGCAGCCGATGAGCTCCGGCTTGCGTTGCGCAAGCCGGAGAAAGCACTCAGTATTTGCAGACGCTCGTTGAAGTGACGTTGAGGGAGGCCGCGGTGCCTTCGACAACGGCGTCGTCGCCGACGAGCGAGTCCTTCAGCACCGCGTTCGCAATGGTGGCGTTCTCGCCAATGATGCTGTCGCGCACGACGGCGTTGCTCACCTTTGTTCCCTTTCCCAGAACAGCATTGGGGCCAATAACGGCGCCAGCGAGTTCGACTCCGTCCCCAATAAAGACGGGGGGGATGATCACGGCCTCGCGATAGCGTTTCCGGTATCCGGCCTGCACGGCCTTGGGGCTCTCGGCGAGAATGGCGGCGTTGGTCTCGAACAGCGTTTCGGGCTTGCCGCAATCGAGCCAGCCATCGATCGCGAAGGGGCGCATAACGTGCCCCTTCTCCAGCATCCAGGCCAGCGCATCGGTGAGCTGGATTTCCTTCGCCGTGCGGATGTCCTTCTTGATGATGTGATCGAGCCCCTTGAACAGCAGGGCGGGATCGTTGATCTTGTAAACTCCGACGATGGCGAGATTGGTCGGCGGGTCCTTGGGCTTCTCGACCATGCCGCTGATGTTGCCCTTCGCATCGAGCTTCACCACGCCAAAGCGGCGCGGGTCCTCGACTTCGCGCACACCGAGTTCGGTGTGCTTCGACTTGAAGAGCTTCTTGAAATCCGCGCGCACAATCGTGTCGCCCAGGATGATGAGCAGGTCCTTGTCCTTCTGGTGGTACTTCTTGCCAAGGCTGATGGCGTGCCCCAGGCCGAGCATCTCTTTCTGCACGACGAAGTTCGTCTCGATCTTCGGATAGGTGGCGCGGATATGCTTCTCGATTTCATCGCCGAGAAATCCGACAATGAAGGTGACGCCCGTGACGCCCGCCTCGATCAGGTCGTCCATGATGTGATCGAGCATCGGCTTGCCCGCGACGTTCATCAGGACCTTCGGGACGTTCCATGTGTGGGGACGCATTCTTGTCCCGAATCCGGCAACCGGAATGATGGCTTTCATGGCTTTCTCCTGAGGCGGGCGTGACACGCCGGGCGAGTTGTCAGCCTTCGTTCGCACGCATGGGGAAGGCGGAGGCGAGTTCCTCGACCTGGGCGCGGACGCGCTTGATCGTGGCCTGATCCTCGACGTTCTTGACGACTTCGGCGATCCAGGCAGCGATGGTGCGGATTTCTGCTTCCTTCATGCCGCGGCTCGTCAGCACTGGTGTTCCGATACGGATGCCGCTGCATTCGGTCGGCTTGCGGGTGTCAAAGGGGATCATGTTCATGTTGATGGTGATGCCGGCGTCCTCAAGCGCATCGCTGGCCGCCTTGCCAGTGACGCCCACCGGGGTCAGATCAACGAGAACCAGGTGCGTGTCCGTGCCACCGGCGACCAGTCTCATGCCGTTCTCGACGAGCACTTCGCCGAGCACCTTGGCGTTGGCGATGACCTGGCGCGCGTAGTCGCGGAACGAGGGCTTGAGCGCCTCGCCGAAAGCGACGGCCTTGGCCGCGACCTGGTGCATGAGCGGGCCACCCTGCAGGCCCGGGAAGATCGAGCTGTTGATCTTCTTGCCGAATTCCTGGTTGGCCAGAATCAGGCCGCCACGCGGTCCGCGCAGCGTTTTGTGCGTGGTCGTGGAAACGACATGCGCGTGGGGAACGGGCGAGGGAATCGCCTGGCCCGCAACGAGCCCGGCAAAGTGCGCCATGTCCACGAGAAACGTGGCTCCGACCTCGTCGGCGATCTCGCGGAACTTTGCGAAGTCGATGAGGCGCGGATAGGCCGAGCCCCCCGTGATCAGCAGCTTCGGCTTGTGCTCGCGCGCCAGCCGCCCGACTTCGTCGAAGTCGATCGTTTCCGTCTTCGGCGACACGCCGTACTGCACAATGTTGTAGAGCTTGCCGGCCATGTTGACCTTGTGGCCGTGCGAGAGGTGGCCGCCATGCGCGAGCGAGAGGGAGAGCACCGTGTCGCCCGGGCTGATGGTGGCCATGAAGACGCCCTGATTCGCCGTGGTGCCGCTGTGCGGCTGGACGTTGGCGTAATCCGCGCCGAACAAACGGCAGGCGCGCTCGATGGCCAGAGTTTCCACGGCGTCGTATTCGCCGCATCCGTGGTAGTAGCGCTTGCCGGGATACCCTTCGGCGTACTTGTTGGTGAAGACCGAGCCTGACGCTTCGAGAACGGCTTCGGAAGCGTAGTTCTCGCTGGCGATCATTTCGAGAGTGGTCTTCTGGCGGCGGATCTCAGCCGCCAGATGCGTGGCAACTTCGGGGTCCTGGAGAGTCAGGGGGGAGTTCGGGGAAGAGGCTGGGGTCACGTTGGCGAATACCTCGATCAGGCGATTTTACGGAGTTTAGGGGCCAGTGCCCTTCCGACGCAAGCCTACAACAGGAAGGTTCCGTCCTGAACATTGGCGGGAATGAAATCGTCCCGATTTTGCGCGCAAGACGTTCCGTGGAACTGTCCGTTTTTGGCTCGACTCCCCCGGGTAGCGGACACGACCCTTTGCACCGCTTGAGTCAATTCCACTTGCAGGACGAAATGCGCATGCCGCGGACACTCGTTACGGGCGGAGCCGGCTTCATCGGCAGCCATCTTTGCGACAAGTTGCTCTCCCTCGGGCACCATGTCATCTGCGTGGACAACCTTTCCACGGGCAAGATCGACAACATCGCTCACATCCGCGACGAACGGTTCCTGTTCATCAAACAGGACGTGACGAACTATCTGTACATCGAAGGCCCGTTGGACTACATTCTCCACTTTGCTTCTCCGGCCAGTCCCATCGACTACCTTGAGCGCCCGATTCCGACGCTGAAGGTCGGGTCGCTGGGCACGCACAAGGCCCTGGGTCTGGCATTGGAGAAACGCGCGCGCCTGCTCCTCGCCTCGACGAGCGAAATCTACGGCGACCCGCTCGTGCACCCGCAGCGCGAGGACTACTGGGGGAACGTGAATCCGATCGGCCCGCGCGGCGTCTATGACGAAGCCAAGCGTTTCGCCGAGGCGATGACGATGGGCTACCAGCGTTTCCACAAGCTGGAGACGCGCATCGTCCGCATCTTCAACACCTACGGCCCGCGCATGCGCCTGCACGACGGCCGCGTTGTCCCGAATTTCATCCGCCAGGCTCTTGCAGGCGAACCACTCACCATCTATGGCGACGGCACGCAGACGCGCAGCTTCTGCTACGTTTCCGACCTGGTGGATGGCATCATCAAGCTGCTGCTCTCCGACGAACCGGAACCCGTCAATCTCGGCAACCCGGCGGAGATCACCATCATGCAGTTCGCCGAGGCGATCCTGCGTCTTTCCGGCGCGGACGTGCCGATCGTCCACGAGCCGTTGCCCGTTGACGATCCGCGCAAGCGCAAACCCGACATTTCGAAGGCCAAGCGCATCCTGGGCTGGGAGCCCAAGGTCGGGCTCGACGAAGGGATCACGCAGACGATCGCGTACTTCGCGTCGCGTCTGGAATCCGATCCCGAGCTGAAGCACAAACACGACTGAGCCCTGCGAAACCGTTTGGCCCCGTGCAGGGAGACACGTATTCCCTGATTTCCATGAGCCAACGCTACGCCCTCCGTCTTCCCGAGCCACCCGGCCCCGTCTCCCGTTGGGAGTGGGTGCTGCTTGGGGTGGCCATGCTGGCGGGCGGCATTCTGCGTTTCGCCTTCCTCGGGTCGCTTCCCCCGGGGCTCTGGTACGACGAGGCGATCAACGGGCTGGATGCGCTAACGGTGCTGCGCGAGCCCGGCTGGCCGTTGTTCTTCACGACACAGGGACATCCGCGGGAAGCCCTCTACATGTATCTGGAGGCGCTGGGCGTCCTTGTGGGGGGGACATCGGCTCCGGCCCTGCGGGGTGTCAGCGCGCTGATCGGGACGCTGACGATTCCGGCTGTCTGGTGGATGGCGCGCGAGCTGGGCGGGCGGCGCGCCGCGGCACTGACGCTGCTCTTCTTCGTACCCATGCGCTGGCACGTGCATTTCTCGCGCCTGGCCTTCCGCACGATCCTCTCTCCGCTCTTCTGTGCCCTTCTGACGGTGTTTCTCGTCCGCACGGCCCGCGACAAGCGCGTGCGCGACGCGGTGGCGCTCGGGGCGCTGGGGGCGCTCTCGCTGGCGACCTACCTCTCCATGCGGCTGTTCCTTGGAATCGCGGTTCTTGGGCTGTTGGGAGCTCTTCCAGCCATTCTGACAAGCGCCGCCGGCAGTCGCAAGCACCTGCTGAAGCCTTTGGCGGGCGGTGTGCTGGCGTTTGGCGTCTGTTTTCTCCCCATCGGAATCGACTACGCGCGAAATCCCGAACACTTCACCGGCAGACAGGATGAGGTCTCTCTCTTGAATCAGGGACTGGATGGCTGGGCGCGCATCGCGTATCAGATGCGCGATGTGGTGCTGATGCCGGTGCTGCGCGGCGATCACGAGGCCAAGCACAACATCCCCGGGCCGCCGCGCTTTGCCCAAGCCTATCTTATCAGTTCCGACCCCGCCGACTCGGCGGCACGCTGGCAGGATGCCGCTCATCTACTGGGCAAAAAGGCTCCCGATCCGCACGGCACGGGGCTGCCAGTGTTCGACCTCCTCACCGGATTGCTCTTCATGGCGGGATTCTGTTTCTGTGTCTGGCGCAACAGCCGACGCGAGTGGGCGGCGTTCTTTGTGATCGTGTGGCTGGTGGTTGGCAGCCTGGCGTCGATTTTCTCCTTTGGCGCGCCGAACATGCTGCGCCTGTTGCTGCTGACGCCTGCGGTGGCGTTCGCCCTGGCGGTGGCCTGCGAGGAAATCGGCCCGCGAATCGCCCGGCGATGGGGAACCCGCATGGCTGCTGTGCTGCTCGCCTGCCTGGGCGTGTGGTACGCGGGGGGAGAGACGTGGCGGTACTTTGCCGTCTGGCCCCGGCACCCCGACGTTTACTGGAAGTTCAACACGAACTTCCGTGAGGCGGCGGACTGGCTGGCAGGTGAAGCGGATGTGCCGGAAACGGTTGTCGCTCCCGGGTACTTTCTCCGGGACACGCCAACGTTTGCGTTTCTTGCGGATGGCGTTCAGAGTCTGGTGGCGGACGACGCGGAGGCTCCCCCACCACTGCACGCGGGCACATGGATTCTCGCGCCGCGAGGCCCGTTCCCCCCCGTGCGGATCGAGGGATCGGATCAGTGGGAGTGGCGCACCGTGCGGGCGTTCGAGATCCCGGAAGGCGGGGTGTGGCTGGAGGTGCTGGAGGCGAAAGAGAAACGCCCGGAGCGGTAGGCTCCGGGCGGGAAGAGTTACTTCTTCGAGGTTTTCTTGGCGGAAGCCTTCTTGGCCGGTGCCTTTGCAGAGGCTTTCTTGGCGGAGGCCTTCTTGGCCGGTGCCTTCGCTGCCGCTGCTTTTGAGGCGGGTTTCTTTGCGCCCGGCTTGGCGTCTTCCTTTGCTTTTGCTGCGGGAGCAGACTTTTCCTTCTTCGGAGCCGCCTTCTTTTTCTTCTTGGGCGACGCGGCGGCGGCTTTCTGCTCGGACGCGGGTGCTGGCGCCTCGGCCGGGCGTTTGGCAGAGGATGCGATTGACCTGCGGACCGTCTTCTCGTCGGCCATGCTGGGACCGGTCCACTTCTCGTGCCTGAGGGCCTGATCCAACGGCGCGTGGACGACGTCCATCTCCACGAGCTTGTCGATCGCCAGTTTGATTTCGCGGAAGACGCGCTTGTAGACTTCCAGAGTCGCCCCCATGGGGTCGGTGATCTGGTAGTTTTTCAGATCGCTCTTCGTGTACTCTTTCAGCAGGAACGTCTTGCCGCGTGCGTCTGTGGACATGCGCAGAGCGAACTGCACGTGGAAGGGCGTCATGCCGAGAACGAGGTCGGATTTGCGCAGCATCTCGGGGCTGAGCGGCGCCGAGCGGTGCTTGCGAATGTCGATCTCGACGGATTCCATGACCTGCACGGCCTCGGGTGTGGGAAGGAGTCCCGGGATCGTCATGACCCCGGCGGTCTTCACCTCGATGTGCCGGTAGTTGTTCTTGTCGAGATAGTCTTGCAGGAGCCCCAATGCCATGGGGCTGCGACAGGTATTGCCCGTGCAGACGAAGACGATCACCCGTTTCTTTTTGCGCTTTGCGAGAAGCATCCAGGCCCTCCAGGACGTGACGTCAGAAGATGAGCGGCACGATGGCGCGCTCACCGGTTTGTCTTAAAGAAAAGTCCAATTCCAAGCACTGCAAAAATTCCGTTGGGCAGCCAGGCGACCAATGCCGGTGGTACTCCGATGTCGGCTTTTCCCAGACGTGATACAAGGAGAAAGGCGGCGTAGTAGAGCGCAATCAGCAGAAGTCCGCCGCCGAAGTCGAAAAACACACCGTGGTCGCGTGGCCGCAGGACGTGCGCACACATCAGGAGCGAGACAACAACAACGGCAAGGGGCATGGCCAGACGAACGTGCATCATGAGTTCGTATTCCGAGAACTGCTTCCCCTGAGCGTCAAGCAACATCATGTAGCGCCTAAGCTGGCGGATGTTCATCTTCTCGGGATCGTCGAGCTGACCGAGAAATTCGGCGACGCGGCTGGAGAGTGGCTCTTCAAGTTCGGAATCGCGCAACTCTTCATACTGCCGGAACCCGGTGATGCGGCCGGTTTCATCGAGTTCACGAATCGTGGCGTTGTAGAACGTCCAGCCGGCTCCGTCCTCGTCGAGTTCGGCCTTGCGGGCGTGGAGAAAGGAACGCGGTGCGCCGCGGCCCGGCCACATGTCCACGATCGTGGGCTCGACCATCGTGTTCGCCGCAGGGTCGTAGCTGTCGATAACGTAAAAGCGGTCCGCGCCCCAGTTCTGGAAAATGTCCTCGGAGCGCGTCACACGTTCGATGGGCTTGTTCTTGATCCAGCGTTCTTCGATGAACTCGCCCGTGCGCTCGGCATCGGCGACGACGTACTCGCTGAGACTCAGGGCTGCCCCGGCCACAATCAGGGCTGCTCCAAGAAACGGAAGAGCGAGGCGCAACGGGCTGATGCCGCCCGCAAGGTAGGCCAGGATCTCATTGGTGCGCGAACGGCGGGCGACATTCCACAGAATGGAGGCCGAAGCGAGAACAACGGCGGAATCGACGAGGAAGGCAGGCAGGCGGCAAAGATACAGCAGCAGGGCCCAGTGGATTCCGGCTCCCTCGGCGGCATCCTGAAAATAGTCGAGAAGAACCGAGGCAAAAAAGACGACCGCAATCAACGCCAGGAGCGTGAAGAAGATCTTGAAGAAGTCGGCGATGAATTCCCTGTCGAGGAGGGTCATGCGATCAGTCCGGTACAGGACGGGAGTGGGTTGCCGAAGACAAAAAATTCCCGTTCAAGTGGTTGCGCGATCAGCAAGAAGGAAGCAAGGGCCAATCGCGGGGGCCAATCAGGATGGCTGTCACTTCGCCACACTGCTGCGGCAAGGAAAACACGTGTAGGGATAACGAGAACGGCGGGCGTGGCCCGGGCATTTTCGCGCCACGTGGCCTCGTCCGCCGAATCCTGCCGGGGCACTGGCGCCGAGCAGGCGCCAGTGTCTCCGCTGATTACTCTTCCTTGGCGGCTTCCTCGGCCTCGGCGGGGGCTTCCTCTGCAGCGGCTTCTTCCGAGGGGGCTTCTTCTGCGGAGGCTTCCCCGGCAGCGGCTTCGGCCGCCTCCGGAGCGTCCTTCTCGGCACGGGCGGTCTCTGCTTCGGCCGCCGCGGCTGCTGCTTCTTCCATTGCCTCACGCTCTTCGGGGCGCAGGAAGCGTTCGACGATCACCTCGAGGTCGGCATAGACGCCGGGGTAAAGGCGGATGCGGAAGGGGAACGTGCCGAGAGACTTGATGTGCTCGGCCAGTTCGATCTTGCGGCGATCGACCTTGAGCCCCTTTTCGGCCAGGGCCTTGGCGATGTCCTGACTCGTCACCGAACCGAAAAGCTGGCCCTTGTCGTTGGCGCGCATTTCAAAGGTGAGCTTGATGCCGGTGAGTTCGCCTGCCGATTCGGCGGCGACGGCGCGCTCGCGGGCCACCATGGCCTCGATCTTCTTGCGGCGGCTCTCCATGAGAGCCAGATTGGCGCGGCTGGCCTCGCGGGCATAGCCGCGGGGAGCCAGGTAATTGCGGTGGTAGCCACGCTTCACGTCGACGACTTGCCCGGCACTGCCGAGACCGTCAACGGAACGGAAAAGGATGACCTTCATGTTGGATGCTCCTGAAACTGTCGGGTAAGTCCGGTCCGCGCCGGGGATGATCAGTCAACCTTGTAGGGAAGCAGGGCGAGATGGCGTGCCCGCTTGATGGCCGAGGTCACCTGACGCTGAAACTTTGCGGACGTGCCTGTCATACGGCGGGGCATGATTTTGCCTGCCGAGGAGACAAAACGCTGGAGCGTCTTGATGTCCTTGTAGTCGACGTATTCCGCTTTGATCATCGTGAAGTAGCAAACCTTGCGGCGGGGATAGCGACGGCGTCCGCCTGCTCCACGGGGTCCGCCGGGTCCACCACGGCGGTCGCCGCCACGGTATCCACCGCGTTCAGGTGCCGCTGCCGGACGTTCCGGGCGTTCGCTGCGTTCTTCTCTGGGCCGTTCTACGCTCATGGGAGATACTCCGTCTTCAATGCAAGTCGTCAGAATGGAAGATCGTCTTCGGTTTCGCTGCTGCCGCCATCGTAGGCGGGATCAGCGTAGCTGGCGCGTTCCTGCTGCACCGCCTGGGCGGGACGCTGGGAGGGCTGGCGGCGTTCGCCACCGCCTCCGGCCGAGCCCTCGGGCCGCGCACCGAACTGCACGCGGTCGGCCACGATGAGGTACTTCGTCCGGTTCTCGCCCTGCTGGTTGGTGAACTGGTCCATCTTCAGGCGGCCTTCGACGAGAATCTGGCTGCCCTTCTGAAGATACTGGCTGCACAGTTCCGCCGTCTTGTTCCAAGCCTCGACATCAATGTAGAGAACTTCCTCTTTGTCCTTGCCAGCGCGGCGATTGCACGCAAGGCGAAGCTGACAAACCTGCGACCCGCTTTGCAGAAAGCGGGACTCGGGGTCACGGGTCAGGTTGCCGATGAGAAGGATCTTGTTCAGTTCCATCAGGGGCCTCCGCCGGGGCCAACCCGCCGCTGGACAAAGAGCGGACGGGCGGGACGAGTCTCTATATTAAACAGTGTCGAGAGGGTTGCGAGTTTAGCTTTCGGGCGTCGGAGCCGGAGCCGGATCCGTCGAAGCCGGGGCCGGAGCCGCCGGAGGAGCAGCGGCGGGTGCCGGTGCAGCGGCCGGAGCCGAAGCCGAAGCAGCAGCCGGAGCAGCGGCGGGTGCGCCTTCGCGATCCGGACGGCGCTCATAGCGATCGCCACCACGGGGGCCACCAAAACCGCGGCCACCACGATAGGGGGGACGGTTGTCGTAGTGCGACTCCTCGCCGGGGGCGGGGGGATTGCCGCGGGACTTGCCGACGACGGCACGCGTCACGAGGTGCCGAAGCACGTCCTCGCTAATGCGCAGGTAGCGAGCGAGCTCGGGAAGCACCTGGCTTGTCGGTTCCGCATCAAAATGGATGAGGGTGTAGTGCGCCTCGCGGCGACGGTTGATCTGGTAAGCCAGCTTGCGCTTTCCCCAGGTCTCTTTGGTGTCGATCGTGGCGCCGTGACGGGTGATCAAGTCCTCAATCTTTGCGAGAGAGGCGTTGATCTCGTCCTCGGAGCGATTCGACTCCAAGGCAACAACAAGCTCGTATTTTACCATGGGATTCAATGTGTCTCCCTGTGGGCTGCGGTCTCTCCCAAATGGAGAGACAGGGACATTCCCGAAAAGAAGGGCCTCGGGAAGGGAGAGGAAGAGGCTCTCCAGCGTCCGGCGATGTCAAGACGGAATTCCCGAAATCAGCGGGAATTGCGACGGCGTTGCCGGGCGGCCCGGGCAAGAAGCCGGTCCACGATTCCGTCCCAGTCGAAGGCCGCTTCGGCCACGGAGCGGGCCTGCCGGCCAAGTTCCGCGAGCTCGCTTTCCCTCGCGGCCAGCTTGAGGATCGCGCACGCAAAGTCTTCGGATTCAGGCGCTGAGCCCTCCCCCACCGGATACTTGTCGAGGAAGGGGCCAACGTCGCCCACCCGGCACGCAACGAGGGGGCGCCCGGCCGCAAGGTAGTCGCCGATCTTGTTGGGCCAGCGGCTGCGATTGAACGGCGAGTCCGTCATCGGCACCAGAAGAATATCGGCCGCGCCGAGATGCGTCGCAATGTGCGCGAACGGCACCCGGCCAAAAGAGTGGATGCGGTCGGCGATGCCGCGTGACTGCAAGGCTTCCTCGCCGCCATAGAACCCCGGACCGGCAACGACGAGATCAATGTCGGGCCTCTCGCGAAAGACGCGGACCAGGGCGTCGAGCAGGAGGCGCTCGTCGGGATGGTAGTTGGCGATGTAGCCAAGATAGAGGCGGCCGGAGGGCAGGCCAAGCTCCTGGCGGCAGGCCGCGCGGTCCAGTGGCTGGATGGCGTCGAGATCGGCTCCGCTGACCATCATGTGCGTGGCGCGCGGGTTGCGGCCGAGACGGGCGGCGCGGGCGGCAAGATCGGTGCTGATAACAGTGAGCAAGTCGCAGGAGCGGGCGGCGGCACGTTCCAGGCGATCGTCCAACCGGTCGGCGGCGTCGCGCAGGAAGTCCTGCCAGGTGATGGGCTGGCCGCGGCGCTGGCGAATCATGGCGTTGATTCCCTCTTCGCCGTACAGATCGCACCAGTCGCAAAGCCAGAGAGCACCGTGAAGGCGCCGGGCCAGCCGCGCCGGAAGCTGGTCAACGGGCCGATGGGAGAAGCAGTAGACGAGGTCCCACCGCGTGCCTGCGGCAAGCCTGAGGCGCGCCGCCAGGCTGAGCGGCCCCCAGCCCTCGTCGGGGTGGTGGAGCGGCGACCAGTTGGGCATTTCGTGCACCGTGATACCCTCGACGGTGCGGACGGAGGAACGGTACCAGCGCTCGGGCGAGGTGGTGGCAAAGGTGACTCGCGCGCCACGCCGCGCAAGGATCGTCGCGGTTTTCCACGCGCGGAAGTACGTGCCGTGTTCGCGCAGGTTGTGGTTCAACACGAGCACGCGGAGGCCGGCGAGGCGATCGGGACGGAGTTGTTTGCGAATGCGAGCCATGGGCGCCTTGATTCAGCGGAGGGGAGCGGGGGTCAAGGCGCGAGGGGTTCTTCGCGGCCCAGCAGCGCGAGAACGGCCTCGCGCGCGCGGCGCGCGGCGTCCTTGCGGTCCGCGTAATCGGTGAAGGGCACGCCGAACCGCAGATGCACGCGGGTACCCTGCAGGCCCAGGAAGCGGATGATGTGCGGGCCCATCGTGTGTTCGTCGCGCCAGTAGGCGATGTCCTCGCCCACATCGACTCCCGGGTTGGTGGACGACCACGTCATCGCCACGGGCTGGATGGGAGCCCGAGCATCAACGGCGGCCTGGCACATGGCGGGGCGGAAGGGCAGCAGGCGGTCGCCCCCGGTGGACGTACCTTCCAGAAAGACGCAGACGCTCTGGCCCAGGCGGAACAGCTCGACCAGCCGGTCAGCCGTCCCCGTGATCTCCTGGGAAATCGAGCGGCGGACGGCGGGAATGCCAAAAAAACGCAGAATGGTGCCCGCCACGGGAGCGCCGATGACCTCCGGCTTGGTGACGAAGAAGCAGGGCGTGGCGGCAGCCACGGCGAGAATGTCGGCGTAGCCGGAATGATTTGGCGCCAGCAGCGCGCCCGCGGCAGGGGGCTCGCCGTCGATCGTGATCCGAATTCCCCAGAGGCGCAGGCCCAGTTTCCCCCACCGATGGATGAAGCGCGCACGCATGGCCTCCAACCCGGCGGCATCGTGCGGACAAACGAGCCGGGCGATGACAAAGCCCCCGAAAAAAGTGAAGCAAACGGCGAGAAAAAGAAGGAGCCGGACAATGGCACACAAGGGATTGGAACGGGCACGGCCCCGCTGGGTCATTTGTCGAGTCCCAATTCGCCGAGCCGTTGGGGGAGGAAGCCGGTCAGGACGTTCTTCAGGTTCGCCTTCTTGACATCGTAGAGAATCAGAAAGTCCACCGTGCCGAAATCGCGGTCGAGCGCGGGCTCGGAAATGACTTGGGCGCCGAGACGCATGTAGGCGGCGAAGAGCTTGGGCAGCTTGATGGCCGGCCCAAGAGCGGGATCGTTTTCGCGCGAGACGGGGCCGCAGGAAAAACCGGGGCAGGCCGGGAGATAAAGCGTGGGATGAATGTAGCCCTGGGAGCGGATGGTCTTCATGGCCCGCCATCCGTCGTCGGCATTCTGGCTGGTCAGCGAGCAGCATCCGAACAGCCAGCGGTGCTCGTGGTAGCGCATGAACGCCGCGAGTCCCTTCCAGAGAAGAGAGAGAACGGTGATGGAGCGGTGATTCTGGTCGATGCAGGCACGGCCGCACTCGACGATCTGGTTCAGGAGGGGCTGGAGGCCGGAAAGATCGTACTCGCGGGCGGAATAGAAGCCCCCACTGGAGAGCGCCTGCCACCCGGTCTGCAAACGATACGTCCCGATGATGCGATGGGTGCGGCGTTCCAGCACGACGAGATGCGTCATCTGATCGTCGAACTCATCCTTGTCGAGCCCCGTGATGTGGGAGAAGGAAAGGCCCTCGTGCAGCTCCAGGTTGAAGACCTCGTAGCGCAAACGCAGGGCGAACTCGACGCATCGCCGGGAAGCGGCAAAGCCGACGATGTAGGCGGAGTTCTGTTCGGTGGGGAGGGCCCAAAGATCGGTGTGGTCGCACAGCGAGGCGAGAACCGAAAGATCGGGGAGATCGCGGATGATGAGAGGCCGCGCGGCGGTGTTGGCGGAAAGAAGATTCATGGGCATACCTCGGCGGGGCAGCGGGCAAGGGGTCAGGAGGAGAAGGGGTAGTTGCGTGCCGTGCGGAAGTAGGTTCTCGTTTCGCGGACAATGTCGGCCAGCCCGGTTGGGCGGGCACCGCGGCGCCGGTTCTCGGCGCCGATTTCGTAGAGCAGGCGGAACTGCTGGAACAGAACGCGGTAGGCGTCGCGCAGGCGCATATTCGCGTCCCAGATGTGGGTGCACTCGGAACTGGCACCGTTGACTTCGACGATCTTGAATTCCTCGCCCCGGCGGAAGGCAGCCTCGTCCGCATAACGTAGATCGAAACGGCCAAAGAAGAATCCGGGCATCGCGCGTGCAATCTCGTCGATGGTTTCGGTCAGGGCTGGCGTGGCGAGGCCAATCCCGTCCCGGAAGATGGCGCCCTGACAGTGATTGCCCGAGAACACCAAGCGAAAGCGTTCCCCTTCGCCGAGTACGCGGTCAAGGTGGAGACTGTTACGGGACAGATATTTTTCCTTGAGGAAACGCGCACGTGGGTCGGCCTCGACGAGTTCCTTCAATGTCCGAATTCCATCACCGGTGACGTGGGGGAAGACTTTGCTCGTGATGGAGAGAATCCGGCCATGCTCCTCGCCGGGATGGCGGACGTAAAAGACGCCAGCCTCGTGCTCGAAATCCGCAAGCTCCTGAAAGACGACAGGTGCCTCGGGCGGAAAGTCTTCGAGGTAGGTGTGCAGTGCGGCGGCATCGCGAATCACGCGCACGCCGGCGCCGCGCTGCCCCTCGTCGGGCTTGGCGACAAACGGGTAGGCAAGTCCGGCGGCAGCAAGGGCTTCCTCCGCAGCAGCGGGAACATCGTGCTCCGGAAAGCGAAAGAGAACATGGCGAAGAAGAAAGCGCTCGAACGTCCTGGGAATGAGCGAGAGGATCTGGGTCTTGGATTCCCCGATCCATCCACCCGTGTGAATCGACGGATTGGCGCACGTCGGCAGCGTAATCCCGTAATGCCTGAGCGACAACCCGGCACAGTACACAGCCACCGGCGCGTAGAAGAGCCACGGAGGCCAGAACTCGAAGAAGGAGATTACGGGCTTGGGGCGGTCTGACTCGGGGATTTTGGCCAACCGCGCCTTGCGCCGCCGTCCAATCCCCCACTGCACGGCAACCATCATCAGCAGGACGCCTCCGGCCACGGGCCACTTGGCATTGCCGAGAAGCGGCCCTGCCGCCTCGCCCAGCTTCGCCGTCAGCCACAGAACACCGATCACCCACGGTACGACCGCCACGATCGTGCAGGCCGCAAATTTCCAGAAGGGCGCCTTCAATGCACCGGCCGCCATGTACGTCGCCGTGCGCGAGCCCGGGATGAAGCGCGAAACGATCACCGTGCCGAGCAGGTTGCGCCGCAGCCACTCCGAAGGCCCGAGAAGACGTTCCTCCTGCACGATGCCCCACGCCACCAAGCGCAATCCGATGAAGCGTCCGATCAGGTACAGCCCCATGTCGCTGACGACAATGCCCACGCAAAGGCCGACCAGCGCGAGCGTGAAGTCCAGCTCGCCGCTGGCAACGAGCAGCCCGCTCGCCAATGTGGCGGCATCCTCGAAGATCAACGTACTGGCCGCGACCAGGGCGCCTTGAGCAAGAGGGGAGTCGGCAAGCGCTCCGAGATGTTGCGTGATCCAGTCCATCTACTTCAGACGCCCGGGGGCTTTCCGGGAACAAGGCGCCTTCCTCCGTCGTCAGTGTAACATCGGGCTGCCAAACCTTTATACCAACTCCAGACCGATAAATCAGTCGGCGAGGTGCCGCCGCGTCCACCCGAATCTGCGCGACACTGTGCATCATGGGCGCTGTCCGGCTTGCCGAACGCGCCCGCTCGTTGCACCTCGCGGTTGGAGAAGATAAAGGGCCGACAGGTTCCCGGCAAAGGAGAACCTTCGGCCAATCATCGGCGAGGACGAGGCTGGTAGGGGTCCGAATCAGAGGTGGCGTTCACGGCGGACAGGCCACCGTGGCACCGTTTCATCAGCCCGGCAGGTCGCTGGTGCCCATCAGGTAGGTGTCCACTCCCCGGGCGGCCTTGCGGCCTTCGGAGATGGCCCAGACGACGAGCGACTGGCCACGGCGCGCATCGCCCGCGGCGAAGACGCCTTCGACCGATGTGGCGTAGTTCTCGTCGGCCTTGATGTTGCCGCGTTTGTCGAGTTCGAGGCCAAGCTGCTCGATGGGGCCGGTGCGTTCCGGTCCGCCATAGCCAATGGCCAGAAGGACGAGATCGGCCGGGAGTTCAAACTCGCTGCCCGGGATTTCGTGGAACTTGCGCGTGGCGGGCGGGCCGTCGGTCCACTCCAGACGAATCGCCTTCAGGGCCTTGACGTTGCCTTTGCCGTCGCCGATGAACTCCTTGGTGTTCACCGCCCAGTCGCGGGTGCCGCCCTCTTCGTGCGCGCTGGAGGTGCGGTAGATGAAGGGCCACTCGGGCCAGGGGTTGTAGGAGGCGCGTTCCTTCGGAGGCTTGGGGAGGAACTCGAATTGAGTGACGGAGGCGGCCTGCTGGCGCAGCGCGGTGCCGTAGCAGTCCGCGCCCGTGTCGCCGCCGCCAATCACGACGACGTGCTTGCCCTTGGCGTTGATGTACGGAACGTCGGCGGGCAGATCGCCGTAATTCACGTGGTTCTGCGGCCCCAGGTAATTCATGGCGAACATGATGCCCTGAAGGTCGCGGCCGGGAATCGAGAGATCGCGGGGAGCCGTGGCGCCCAGGCAAAGCGCCAGCGCGTCGAATTCGTCGCGAAGCTGCTCCAGCGTCACATCCTTGCCGACATTGACGGAGCAGCGGAACTCCACGCCTTCCTTGCGCATGATGTCCAGGCGCCGGTCGACGATGTGCTTCTCCAGTTTGAAGTCGGGAATGCCGAAGGTGAGAAGGCCACCGGGGCGCTTGGCGCGCTCGAAGACGACGACGGTGTGTCCCGCACGATTGAGTTGGTCGGCACACGCCAGACCAGACGGACCGGAGCCAACGACGGCGACTTTCTTGCCGGTGCGCTTGCGGGGCGGGCGGGGCTGGATCCAGCCCTCGGCGTAGGCACGCTCGATGATGCTGATCTCCGAGAGCTTGATGGCCACGGGGGGCTCGTTGATTCCGAGCACGCAGGCAGCCTCGCAGGGAGCGGGGCAGATCTTGCCCGTGAACTCGGGGAAGTTGTTCGTCTTGTGGAGCGACTCGATGGCCTCGCGCCAGTGGTTGCGGTAGACGAGGTCGTTCCAGTCGGGGATCAGATTGCCCAACGGACATCCCGAATTGCAGAAGGGAATGCCGCAGTCCATGCAGCGCGAGGCCTGCTGGCGGCGCTTGTCCTCGGGGAACTCGAGGTAGACTTCGTTCCAGTCTCGGATGCGCTCGCCGACGGGGCGGGACGGGGGTGTTTCGCGCTCTATTTCCATGAAGCCGGTGGGATTACCCATCGCTGCTGAACTCCTGATCGGTGTCGCTCGGGTGTGGCGTTGTGGATCGCGTTAGTTGGTCTTGGTGACGGGGCCCTTGGTGACGGTTTTCTTGTCTTTCTCGTCCGCGGCGCCCGCGTTCTCGATGAACTCGGCGCCCTGCTCCAGTGCCTCGCGCTCGCGCAGAACGCGCTTGAAGTCGCGGGGCATGACCTTGACGAAGAGTTCGTGGGATTGCTCCCAGTTTTCGAGGATGCGGGTGGCGACGCTGCTGCCGGTGAAGGTGCGGTGGCTTTCGAGCATCCCGCGGACGAGTTCCTCGTCCTCCTCGGTCATCGCTTCGAGGTCCACCATCTCGGTGTTGCAGCGAATGGGGAACTCGTTCTTCGGATCGAAGACATAGGCGATGCCGCCGCTCATTCCGGCGGCGAAGTTGCGGCCCGTCTGACCGATGACGACGACGCGGCCACCGGTCATGTATTCGCAGGCGTGATCGCCGACGCCTTCGACGACGGCGTTCACACCGGAGTTGCGGACGCAGAAACGCTCGCCCACGACGCCGCGGAGGTAAATCTCGCCGCACGTCGCGCCATAGGCAATGACGTTGCCGGCGATGATGTTTTCCTCGGCGACGAAGCTGGATTCCTCGGGGGGACGCACGATGATGCGGCCGCCGCTGAGCCCCTTGCCAAGGTAGTCGTTCGCATCGCCCACCAGGTCGAAGGTGACGCCACGGGCAAGGAAGGCCCCGAAGCTCTGGCCGGCGTTGCCGCGGAACTTGATATGGATCGTGTCATTGGCCAGGCCCTCGTGCCCGTAGCGCCGGGCGATCTGATTTGAGAGCATCGCGCCGACGGTGCGGTTGGTGTTCACGATGGCGAGTTCAGAGCGCACGCGCTCGCCGTGCTCCAGGGCACGCTGGGCGATGCCGATCAGCGTGTTGTCGAGCGCACGGTCGAGTCCGTGGTCCTGGGTCTCGACGCAGTAGAGCGGCGTGTCGGCGGGGACGGCGGGCTTGTGCAGGATCATGGAGAGATCGATGCTGCGCGCCTTCCAATGGGTGGCGGGCGGGTTGTATTCCAGATGATCGACCCGGCCGATCATTTCGTTCATCGAACGGATGCCGAGCTCCGCCATGATCTCGCGGACTTCCTCGGCCACGTACATGAAATACGTGATGATGTGATCGGGGGTTCCCTTGAACTTCTTGCGGAGTTCGGGGTCCTGAGTCGCAATGCCAACGGGGCAGGTGTTCTTGTGGCACACGCGCATCAGGATGCATCCCGTGGCGATCAGCGGGGCCGTGGAGAAGCCGAACTCCTCGGCACCGAGCAAGGTGGCGATGGCAACGTCGCGGCCCGTCTTGAGCTGACCGTCGGCCTGAAGGGTAACACGCCCGCGCAGGCCGTTCATCACGAGAACCTGCTGGGTCTCGGCCAGCCCCATTTCCCACGGAATACCGGCGTGCTTGATCGACGTCTGGGGCGAAGCACCCGTGCCGCCGCCGTCGCCGCTGATGAGAATGTGGTCGGCCTTGGCCTTGGCCACACCTGCGGCAACGGTGCCCACGCCGACTTCGGAGACGAGCTTCACGGAAATCCGCGCGCGCGGATTCGCATTCTTGAGGTCGTGGATGAGCTGGGCGAGATCCTCGATCGAATAAATGTCGTGGTGCGGCGGAGGCGAAATCAGCCCGACGCCCGGCGTCGAATGGCGGACCTTCGCAATGTACTCGCTGACCTTGTGGCCGGGCAGTTGCCCGCCCTCTCCGGGCTTGGCGCCCTGGGCCATCTTGATCTGAATTTCATCGGAGTTCGCCAGGTACTCCGCCGTAACGCCGAAGCGTCCGGAGGCGACCTGCTTGATCGCACTGCGGCGGTCGTCCTTGAAGCGAACGGGATCCTCGCCACCTTCGCCGGTGTTGCTCTTGCCGCCGAGAGCGTTCATGGCCCGGGCGAGCGTCTCGTGCGCTTCGGTGCTGATGGAGCCGAGCGACATGGCGCCCGTGACGAAGCGCTTGACGATCTCGGTGGCGGGCTCGACCTCGTCGAGCGGGATCGGCTCGCCCTTGCGGAAGGAGAGCAGACCGCGCAACGTGCAGCGATTGCGGTTCTCGTCGTTCACCAGCTCGGCGTAGTGCTTGTACTGCTGGTAGCTCTCGTTGCGCACGGAGTGCTGGAGCTTCGCAACAGTCTGGGGATTCCACTGGTGGAATTCACCATCGGCACGCCAGGCGAAATGCCCGCCGCTGTCGAGCACGCGGGGGCGCTCAATGGTCTTCGGAAAGGCGCGGCGATGACGCAGTGCGGCTTCGCGCTCGATGACGTCGAGCCCGATGCCGTCGAGGCGTGAGGCGGTGCCCGTGAAGAACTCGTCAACGAGCGTCTTGCTCAGGCCGATGGCCTCGAAGATTTGCGCACCCCGGTAGCTCTGGATCGTCGAAATGCCCATCTTCGACGCAACCTTGAGCATTCCCTTGCTGATGGCCTTGATGAAGTTCTTGTGGGCCTTCTCAATCCCGAGTCCCTCGGGGAGGAAGCCGTCGCGATCCAGCTTGTCGATGACCTCGAACGCCAGATAGGGGCTGACGGCTTCGGCACCGAACCCAATGAGCAGGCAGAAGGCGTGAACGTCGCGTGCCTCGCCGGTCTCGATGAGCATGGAGGCCTGCGTGCGCGTGCCCTCGCGAATGAGGTGGTGATGCACGGCGGCGGTGGCGAGGAGCGACGGAATCGCGGCGCGCTTCTCGGTGACGCCCCTGTCGGAGAGGACGATCAGGCTGACGCCGTCGGCAACAGCCGCCGCGGCTTCGTCGCAGAGGCGGCGCAACGCATCGCGCAGACCCTGCTCGCCGCGTCCCACTTCGTAGAGCATCTCGACGGTGGCGGAGCGCAGGCCATTGCGCTTGGTCTGGCGGAGCTTTTCGAGCTGCTCGCCCGTCAGCACCGGTGTTTCGAGCTTGATGAGGCGCGACGCTTCGGGCGTTTCGTCGAACAGGTTTCCCTGCCGGCCGATGTAGGTGACAAGCGACGTGACGAGTTCCTCGCGGATGGCGTCGAGAGGAGGGTTCGTGACCTGCGCGAAGAGCTGCTTGAAGTAATCGAACAGCGGGCGCGGCTTGTCCGACAAACACGCGAGGGGCGTATCCGTCCCCATGGAGCCGATGGGCTCGATGGCGTTGGCCACCATGGGCTGCAACATCAGGCGCACGCCCTCGGAGGTGTAGCCAAAGGCGTGCTGCAGCGCGAGGAGGTCTTCGTCGTCGTGCTTGTGGGCGATGGAACAAACGTCGGGCAGATCGTCGATGTGGATCATGTTGTTGCGGATCCAACGCGACCAGGGACGCTTGTTGATCATGTCTTCCTTGATCTCGGCGTCGTCCACGATGCGGCCCTGTTCGGTGTCGACGAGGAAGATCTTGCCGGGCTGGAGACGCCACTTCTGCTTGATCTGATGATTGGGGATGTCGAGGACACCGACCTCGCTGGCCATGACGACGAGGTCGTCGTGGGTGACAATGTAGCGTGCCGGGCGCAGACCGTTACGGTCGAGCACGGCGCCGATCATCTGGCCGTTGGTGAAGGCGATGGCGGCGGGCCCGTCCCACGGCTCCATCAGGCAGGCGTGGTATTCGTAGAAGGCCTTGAGCTCGGGGTCCATGAGCTGGTGCTTGTCCCAGGCTTCGGGGATGAGCATCAGCACGGCGTGCGGGAGCGAGCGCCCGTTGAGCACGAGGAACTGAAGAGCGCTGTCGAGCGTGGCGGAGTCGCTGACGCTCTCGGAGAAAAGCGGGAAGAGCTTGTCGAGTTCAGCGCCGAAGACGGGGGACTTGAGTGAGCCCCGGCGCGCGCGCATCCAGTTGCGGTTGCCGCGCAGGGCGTTGATTTCGCCGTTGTGGGCAAGGTAGCGGTAGGGATGGGCGAGGTGCCAGGCAGGGAACGTGTTGGTGGAGAAGCGCGAGTGGACGAGAGCAAGATGGCTCTCGAAATCGGGATCGGAAAGGTCGGGAAAGTACTGCGCGAGCTGGGCCGTGGTCAGCATCCCCTTGTAGACCATGCGGTTTGTCGAGCAGCAGCAGATGTAGAACTGATCCCAGCCGGGAAGCTCGTAGATCTCGCTGAGATTTTCCACGCGCTGACGGACGAGGTAGAGGCGGCGCTCGAAGTCACGCGGGTTGTAGAAGTTCGGCCTCATGCCGATGAAGGCTTGGCGAATGGTGGGCTCGGCGGCGGAGGAAACTTCACCCAGCACGTCGGAGCAGACAGGAACATCACGCCAGCCGAGGAGCTGCATGTCGTAGTCGGCGACAAGCTTTTCGAGCATCATCTCGTGCTGGGCGCGGGCCTTGGGGTCCCTGGGGAAGAAGATCACGGCGGCGGCGTATTCGCCCCTGGGGGGAAGTTCGCTGCCGTTGATGCGGCGGAACTCGCGGCGCAGAAACTTGTCGGGCATGGAAAGCAGGATGCCGGCACCGTCGCCCGTCTTGGGGTCGCAGCCACAGGCACCGCGGTGATCGAGCTTTTCGAGGATCTCGATGCCTTGCTCGATGATGCGATGACTGGCGCGTCCCTTGATGTCGCAGACGAAGCCTACACCACAGGCGTCGTGCTCGAATCGGGGATCGTACAGGCCTTCGGTTTTTCTTCGGCTGGTCAGGTGACGATGGTTCATGGGCATCCTTGAGTTGTCCAGTCAGGCAGTGGTGCTTCGATTGGGGAAAGAAATGGCGGAGAAACCGCGCCGACCGCTGGTGCGGCCCCTTGCTCAAAAGCCTGTGAAGTTTATGGGATTGGGCATGTCCGCGAAAGGAGTTTCTCGGGGGGCATGAAGGGAGCAGATAAAAATATAAAACCGGAGAGAGAGGCTGGGTGTGATTTTTGACGGCCTTCCCTTGCGCCGCCATGAAACACTGAATCCACGGAGGTTGAGGGGGCTCAGCGAAGGCGTTCCCGTTTCTTCATGGGCAGCAGAAGCACCAGCAGCAGCACAATCACCGACGGGGGGAGGAGGAGAATGGGGGGCCACCAGCTTGCGTGGGTCAGTCCGACTCCCAGGCCAAGCAACCCCGTCCCGATGGCTCCGAGCCCCACGACCAGGCGCCGCGTCAGGATAGCCAGGAAATCCTGGATGGTCTCGATGTCAGCCGGGTGAACGCGGATGCGCTGCTCTTCGCGCTCGAAACGCTCCACGATCATGCGCACGTGACGGAACGTCCCCCAGGCTGCCCGGAGTTCCTTGGCGGCCTTGTCCAAGACCTTGGTCTCGGGATCGAGGGCCACCTGGCGAATGAGGCGCTTGATGACGGGGGTGGCTTCGCGAACCCCGCTGAAATGCTGGTCGTACTTCATGCCCAGCCCCTCGACCAGGGCGGAAGCGCGGAAGAGAAAGACGAGCTGCTGGGGCATGCGCAGGGGGAAGCGGTGGAACGTGGCCAGAATGTCGTCGGCGATGTCCTGAATCATGCGCGGCGTGAAGTCGTCACGGAGCTGAATCCGCAGGAGCGTCTCGGCGGCATCGCGAACGAGGGCACGGTTGATTGCGGGGTCCACCATGTTGAGCCCGTAGAAACAATCGACGAGTGTGTCGATGTCCTTGCGGACAACGGCAAAGCAGCCTTTGAGCAACAGCAGGCGGACCTCGTCGGAGAACTCCAGCGCCATGCCGTAGTCGAGGATCACGATTCTGCCGTCCCGCAGGATCATCAGGTTGCCGGGATGCGGATCGGCATGGACGAAACCGTCGATGACCGTCATGCGCACGTAGGCTTCGATCAGCCGCGAAACGACTTCGGCGGGAGTCAGGCCGCAGCGGGCAATGGCCGCGGGATCATCGACGCGCTCGCCATCGACGAACTCGAACACGACCATGCACCGGCTCGTCAGCTCGGAAACGCACTCGGGAATGTGGAAGCGTTTGTCGTGGGCGAAATTTCGGCGGAAGCGGTCGGCGTAGAGCTCCTCATTGCGAAAGTCCATCTCCTGACGGATCATCCGGGTGAATTCCTTGCGGATGTCCCAGAAGTTGCGGATGAAATAGCTGTCGACGAAGGCATAGACCAGACGCGTGAGAAAGGCGACGACGCGCAGGTCGTTGTTGACGATCTGCTCGACGGTTGGGCGCAGGAGTTTGACGGCAACGGGGCGGCCCTTGTAGACGGCGCGATGGACCTGGCCCAGGCTGGCCGCGGCGATCGGTTCGCGGTCGAAGGAATCGAACAGCTCGTGGGCCGGACGGCCGGTTTCGCGCTCGATGATGGCGAGCGCCTGCTCCACGGGGAACGGGGGGACACGGTCCTGCAGGGTCTTGAGTTCCTCGGTGTAGGAGCGGGGAATGATGTCTTCGCGGGTGGCGAGAACCTGGGCGCCCTTGATGAAGGCGGGGCCAAGACTGGCGAAGCAGGACGTGAGGCGGCGGGCACGGCGCCGGTGGCCCTCGGGCGTCAGGACACGCGGCGATCCCCACAGGATGAAGCGATTCCAGTCGCGAATAAAGCTGACGACGAACGGGAGCAGCCGGAAGAAAACCCGAATGGGGCGCATGAACTGGAACATCCGGCAGGACCACCCCGTCGCGAAAAGTCGAGCCGAACGGCCCGCTCCCAAACTATGGGCAGGAATTGGGCCAGATGGCGAGGCTCCGGGCAAGAGAGGAAGAGACGGGGGCTCCCGGCCAAGAAAACGGGCGCTCCATTGCGGAGCGCCCGGAAGAGACTTCGTTGTTGGAGAGGGGGCGGGTTACTTGACGACCTTCGGGATGCTGAAGAGCGGCAGGTAGAGCGCAACGACGATGACGCCGACGATCACCCCGAGGAACACGATCAGCAGCGGTTCGAGAATCGACGTAAGGGCGTTCACCGTGTCGTCGACCTCGCGCTCGTAAGCCTCGGACACCTTCTCGAGCATCTGGTCGATGGCACCGGTTTCCTCGCCGACGGCCACCATGTGGACGACGAGCGGCGGGAAGACTGAGCATTCGGCCAGCGGCTCGTGGATCGTGTCGCCGTCCTTCACGGACTGGTAAACCTTGTCCATGGCGCGGGCGATGACTTCGTTGCCCGACGTGTCACGAACGATGTCGAGCGCCTGGAGAATCGGCACACCAGCCGTGACCAGCGTCGCCAGCGTACCGGCGAAACGCGCGATCGCCACCTTGCGCAGCAACTGCCCGAGCACCGGCAGTTTCATCGAAATGCGGTCGATCATGTACTTGCCGTTCTTCGTGCTGTTGATCTGCTTGAAGCCAACAAACAAGACGATAGCAATGACGACCACGATCCAGGTTTTTTCGACGAGGATTTCCGATGCCTTGACGAGGGCAAGTGTCAGCATGGGGAGTTCGGCGCCGAGCTGCTCGAAAATGATGACGAAGCGCGGCATGATCTTCCACAGGATGAAGCCGACGATCAGTCCGGCGAGCACCGAGACGACGACCGGGTACATCATGGCGGACTTGACTTTGCCCTTCAGGGCTTCGCGTTTCTCCAGGAAGAAGGCGATCTTGTCGAGAACGGCCTCGAGCACACCGCCGATCTCACCAGCGCGCACCATGTTGACATACAGGTTGTCGAAAACCTTGGGGTGCTTGGCCATGGACTCGGAGAGCGAGGCCCCTCCCTCGATGTCCTTGATCATGGCGCCGATTTTCTCTTTGAAGACGACGGACTCCACCTGCTCGGAGAGAATGAACAGCGAGCGGATGATGGGCAGGCCGGCGTCGATCAGGGTGGCGAGCTGGCGGCTGAACGTCATGACGTGCTTCGTCTTGATGCGGTGCATGACGTTGCGCACGCCGGGAAGCGCGAAGATGTCCATGTCCTTCGCGCCGGTCTTGTGCTGAACGACCTTCAGGGGGTAGTACCCCATGCCGCGCAGCTTCTCGATAATGACGTCTTCGTTGGCCGCCTCGATCACGCCGCGAACTTGCTTGCCGCCTTTGTCGAGAGCTTCGTAAAAAAATTCGGCCATGTCCGGCTCTCCGGAGAGGATTGACGCGTCTTGATTTGCCTGCCTGCGACGAGCACGGGGCCCGTTCGCTTGCAACCGTTATAGAATCAGGACGCGGGGGGCTTTCTGTCAACGGCTAAGCGGCGGGTGGCCGGGACGCTCGCAGCGGGCGGAATTCCCCCATTTTGGTTGCTCGGACAACAAAGCGCCCCGCCGGGTTCCCGGCAAAAAAACAAATTGGGGAAAACAGATACTACTGGGGGGAAATATGGGAGGAGAGCGGAACATCGAACTTCACCCCTCCGTCCCGAGTGTCCGCGCCAAGGGGAATTCGAGGCGCACGGTGGTGCCCTCGCCCTTCTTGCTGTAAATGTACAGGCGTCCTCCGGAGGCGTCGATGAGCGAGCGGCTGAGCGAAAGCCCCAGCCCCGAGCCATCCGGGCGCGTTGTGTAGAATGGATCGAAGACGCGGTCGAGCGTTGCGGCGTCCATGCCGGGGCCCGTGTCGCGGACTTCGATGACGGCGTGCTCGCGGGCGCGGGCAACGGTCACATCGATGCGTCCGGTGGGCTGGCGCGCCATTGCTTCGGCGGCGTTGCGCAACAAGTTGAGCAGCACCTGGCGCAGGCGGTTTTCGCCAAAGTAAACGCGGACCGGTTCTTCCGAGCCACGGCAGGCGATCTTGAGATGTGAGGAGGCGCCTTTCTCGAAGAGACGCACCGTTTCGGGCACTGCCCGGGTGAGGTCGAGCGGGATGCTGTCGTCGGCGGAGTCGTCCCGGGTGAAGTCGAGGAACTGATTGGTGAGCTTGCCGAGGCGCAGGACCTCGCCGTGGAGGTCGGCGGCAAGGCCGTCGATGGAGGCGCGGAGCTTCTCGTCGCCAATGCCGGCAAACGAGGCCCGGAGTTCCTCGATGGAGAGTGTCATGATGCCGAGCGGGTTGCGGATTTCATGGGCGATGCCGGCGGTGGCGGTGCCCAGGGCGCGAAGGCGGTCGCCCTGAAGGGCGGCGCGTTCGGCCTCGCGGGCGCGCCGCAGCAGGCGCAGCAGCATGATCCAGAGAAGCACGATGAGGACGGCGGAGAGCAGGGTGCCGATGGTGAGACGGCGCACGATCAGGCTGTAGGGAAAGGCGCCGGGTGCCGAGGAGGTGACGCGAAGAAGAGCGATGACCTCCTGGCCTGAGCCGCGCAGGGGGTAGTAGGCGCGCTGGGTGCCAAGTTGTGAGTTGAAAGGCGTGGAGGCGGCAGTGCCTTGCACGGCGGTTTCGAGAGCGTCACGGTCGGCCTCCAGCAAGAGGGGCTCCTTCTCCTCCGTGTGGATTCCGTCGCTATCGACGAGAACGCCTCCATCGGGGGCCAGAATCGCCACGTCAAGCTCGGGATGGGAGTGGGAGACTTCTGCAAGAGCCAGTTGAAGAGCGAGAGCCGACGGGAGTTCGGCGTACTCGGCCAGCGTCTCGCGGCGCGTGGTGCCCGTTTCGGGATCGTAGGCGGCATCGATGAAGAAGAGACTGTCGGCCGTGAGGGCACGGGCAATGACAACGGCGCTGGTTTCGAGGCCATGGCGCAGGAGGTCCTGCTGGGCACGCCACGAGTTCCGGAGCATGACACCGAGTCCTGCGGTGGAAACAATCAGCAGCAGGGCAAGCAGGCCAACAGCCAGACTGGCGACACGGGCGGGATCAGTACGGAAGGAGCGCGGGAGCATGGACACGGCGCCGGAGCCTTGGTGGAAAGCGATGACGAAAATTGAGCGGGGGCGGCGTCAGGTACGCAAGGGACTCTTGAGCTTGGGCGGCATTGCTTCGAGCGGTTCACCGTAGGTTTCGAGAGCCCAGCGCAGGCCGTCGGGGTCTTTTGATGCGACAACGGACATGTAGGCGTGGTACAGGAACTCGGCGCGGCGCTTCATGTGTCCAAACAGCCGGACGTGCTGGCGAATGGAGTTGCTTCGGCTTGCTTCGAGCCCACCCGCCGTCAGCAGGAGCAGAATACTGCTGGTGTTCCAGCCGCCCAGCCCTGTGAAGAATTCGCGGATCAGAGCCGAAAGCGCCGGGTTCCGGTTGAGGCCGATGAGAACGAGAACAACCAGGCCGCCAACAAGAGGAAGAAAGGCCACCAGGATCACCATGATGGAAACGGAAGCCAGGCACCCCTCGCCGGCCCTGCGGACACTCTTTCGTGCATAGCGGCGGAAATCGGCCTGCAAGTACCAGTGGTTGAGGAAAGCGTTCAAGTTGCCGATGATAATGGCACCCACCACATGGTGAAGTATCAACACGGCCTCAAAAGCCATCACTCCGAGTGCGAACAGGAAAAAGACGTGGGCCGGTGAACCCGCCGACTCAGCCTTGAACGTTTCCCTGGCAATGAGAAGGGCAGTGCCCAGAATGACAATGCTGGCGACGCGCAGATTTCCTTCGGAACTCTCCAGATAGATCGCCTCGATGATTTCACCCGCTGGCCTGCCCAACATCCAAACGTCGAACCTGGCGGGATGAGCTGCTTTCCGATTGCCGAAAATGGACCCGACACGACGCGGCAACGCCCCCGTCTCGTTTTTTGTCAATGCAACCACGGCAACAATGGCAAGCAGAGTGCCGAACAGAATGGGCGCCTTCCATCCCACAAACGGAAACATCACGAGAGAAAGGACGGTACAGACGACGGGGAAAACGACGCGCACCGTTCCGGGGGCCAGCGGATTGAAATGGCCCGTGCGCATGTTCTCCAGAAATTGCTGCCACGTACCACGCCGATGCACGGTTCGGCGGATGCGGAAGGCGCGGTAAAGGACGTTGGTGTCCTCGGCGGCGAGGAGAGGATCAAGACGGCGGGCAAGAGGGCCGAAGGCGGGCGGCGGGTCCAGACCGGGACCGGGTTCAATCCTCGTCATCGTCGTCCTCATCGCCGCGTCGGCGCCGCGGTATGAGTTGGACAATCAAGCCAATCGGAAAGATCACGATCAACGGAGTTCCCCCGGCCGGCCAATCCAACGCCACCATCACGAGAATGCTGCCAATGGCAGCAGACCCCAGTGCGACGATGAATTTGCGGAACAGAAAGAACAACAACCCGCCCACAATGATGACCGTGACGGCGCCTCCGAAGAAGACAAGGTCGGGGTCAACCTCCGGGAAGAAGGACCGGACGGCCGGAGCGAACTCCGTAAACGCCCATCCGGACAGAAACGCTCCGATCACGAAAAACGCCAGGGCGCCGAAGGTCTCGATGACGAGGATCCCCGCTCCGGCACCCAGAACTCCCCCACAGACGAGGGCCAGGACGGTGCCGAGCGACTCCCAACCGGCGAAGGCCGCGAGCACGGCTCCCAGCCCCATGCCGATGGTCGCGCCAAAAACGGCGCCGGTCATCTTGAGGGCCACCCGGTAGAGCACCCAGCCGAACAGGAGCAGCAGCACTCCCGTGGAGAACAGGACGTAGTCAGCGGCTTCCATGGCGTCGAGCAGCGGCATTCCCAACCTCCAACGCGGTAAAGGAGTCTACTGCCCAGACAGGCGACGGACAATGGCAAGATGAGAGACTTTCGATTGTCCTCTCGGGGGCTTGGCCGTGCCCTAGGGGCAGCAACTTGGGCGGCGGGAGCGATGACAGACTGGGGTATCCGATGAACAAGCAGAGCGAGCGCGGAAGCGTGATGGCGCTGGACGTGGGCGACGCCAAGATTGGCGTGGCCGTTTCGGAGTCGTGGGTGATCGCCACGACGCTGGCGGCGGTGGAGCGCACGGGGCGGCGGGCAGTGCTCAATGCACTGGAGCAACTGGTCGAGAAATACACAATAGGGACAGTTGTTGTCGGGATACCTTTCCGCGAGGATGGGGCGGAGGGCGAACAGGCGGAAAAGACGCGGGCGTTCGTGCGCTCGCTGGCGCGGCGCCTGCCAGGGCTGACAATCGTGGAGTGGGACGAGCGCTACACCACGGCGGAAGCGCGCGACATCCTCGGGCCCGGAGATCGGGAACGGGGACGCGTCGATTCGGTTGCCGCCGCCGTCATGTTGCAAGAGTATCTCGACAGTGAGGGGCATTGAGCCCCGAACACCTTTTTTTTTGCGAACGGGAACCCGGGAGCTCCGGGCTCTGTCCATCTTATCCGGGAGAAGTGAGAAACGATGACCTGCCACGCACAATCGACATCCTGCCGCCCAGCCAGCCGCCCAGTCTGCCGCATTGCCAGCCGCATCCTTCTGCTGGGCGCCGTGCTGTTCACCCTGATGGGGGCCACCTGCAAACGCGAGGCACAGCTGCCGAAAGTCATGGTGCCCGAAGAGGACACGGCCCGCGAGCAGTTCTTCGTCGCCGACATTCAGTTCCAGGAGGCGCGGGGAATCTATGACCAGAAGAAGCGGGAAGAGGAACTCCTGAAGGCCATCGTGGCCTACCAGGCGGTGGAGAAGCGCTTCCCGGACGACAAGCGCTACACGCCGGCGGCAGCCGCCATCGTTGGCAGCATCTATCAGGAACTGAAGCAGAACGAGAAGGCGCTGGCCCAGTTCGAACACTGCCTCCAGAAGTACCCGGAAGACGACCAGGTGCGCATCACGGCGCTGATGGGAATGGGGCAGACGTGGGACAACATGAAGCAGCCGCCGAAAGCCCAGCCGTACTACAAGATGATCACGGACGAGTACTCGACGTCATCCGACCCGAAAGTGAAGGAACTCGTGGAGCAGGCACGGCTGCGTTACCGCCAGATTCGCCTGATCGGCGACTGATCGCCGGGCGAAATCCGAATCCGCCGGCCGCGCGCCGGTCACTCTCTCACTGACTATTCGAGCAGGAGGTCATGCACGATGAACGGAAAACGTATGTCTGCGCGCAGAGCACTGAGCGCCATGGCGGTGGGCGCGGCCCTGTTGTTGTCTGCTCCCCGGGCATCGGCCAAGATCGACCTCGTAACGCTCCCCGTGCGTGACGAAACACAAGTCACAATCTACAAGGCCGAGGATTTGACGCTCGTGCGCGAGATGCGCACCCTGACGTTTGACGAGGGCGTGAATGAGATTCAGTTTTCCTGGGCCAACACGCTGATCGACCCGACATCGCTGCAAATCCGCCTGGTGAAGCCCAGCCCGGACTTCACGGTGCTCGACGCCCACTACCCCGCCAACACGCAGAACACGATCGTGTGGACCATCGAAGCAAAGAAGGAGGGGCAGGCGCAGGTCGAGATTTCCTGCTTCGCGTCCGGGTTGAGTTGGCAGGCCGATTACAAGGTGATCGCGAACGCGGAGGAAACGGAACTTCGCCTGGAGCCGGACTTCACAATTTTCAATCGCAGCGGCGAGGACTTCGAGAACGCCCGCACGCGCCTCGTCGTCGGCGAGATCAACCTGGTCGACGCCATTGCCGAGCTGGCGCGCCGTGGCCTGATCCAGCGCGGCGAGGAACGAACGGCACGCCGCGAAATCGCCAAGAGCATGGTCGCGGACGAACTCGCGATGCCCGCCGCATCGTCTCCCTTCGGCGGCAGACTGCTGGGCAGGGAGGAGGCGAAGCAGATCATCAAGGCCGCCGTCTCCGAGTACTACCTCTATTCGATCGAGGGGACGGAGGATCTGGAAGACGGCTGGGGCAAGCAGCTCCCCAATCCGCGCGTGGACAACGTGCCCTTTGAGGTGAGCTACGAGTATGACGTGCAGAAGACCGGAGACCAGGTCATCAAGTACTACAAGCTCAAGAACGACGAAGAGCATGAACTGGGCGACGTGCCGATGCCTGCCGGACGCTACTACGTTTACAGCGATGACGGCAAGGGAGCGCATCGCTTCCAGGCAAGCACGGAGCACAAGTACGCGCCCGTCGGCGAGGACATCGAGTTGAATCTGGGAAGCGACGGCCTGGTGCTCGTGGAAAAGCGTGTGATGAGCACGTCGCGCCGCAACTTCGACTTCGACAGCAATGGCGACATTCGCGGCTGGGAGGAGGTCGTCGAACAGGAGATCGAAATCCGCAACTCGAAGGACCGCGCCGTGCCGTTCAAGATGCGCGATTATTTCAACGGAGACTGGGCCTTCGAGAACGCCAGGGATGAGTACAAGCGCGTCGATCAGAACACCGTGGAATGGGAGTTCGAGGTTCCCGCTCAGGCAAAGAAGGTTGTGACATTCACGGTTGTGACGAAGAACGGAACGCTGGCGAAACGCTGAGGATCCCATGAGCCTGAATCACGCAAAACGACGCCGGCTTGCCGCCGTGGCCCTGCTGGCCACCGGCCTGGCAACGATGGGACTCGCGCGCATCGACCTCGTGACGCTCCCCGCCACGGACCGCACGGAACTGACGATCTACGGCGCCGAGGACCTGACACTGGTCCGCGAAACGCGCACGCTGATGTTCGCCAAGGGAGAAAACAGCATCCAGTTCAACTGGACGAATACGCTGATCGACCCGACATCCGTGCAGTTGCGTGCCGTCGATCCCGCCTCGGGACTCACTGTGCTCGACACGAAGTACCCGGGCGAGTCTCCGCAGACGGCGATCTGGACCGTGGAAGCGGAAAAGGACACGAGTGCCCCCGTCGAAATTCGCTACTTCACGTCGGGCGTGGCGTGGAAGGCGCGCTTCAACGCCATCGCGAATGAAGACGAAACGGCACTGCGGATCGAGCCGAGCTTTACTCTTTCCAACAACAGCGGCCGCGACATCGAGCAGGCCGAGTCGCGTCTGCTCGACGGCGAGGTGCGCGTCGTGGAAGCCATCGCCATGCTCGCACGCAAGTGGTTCTGGTCGCCACCACCGCAGAATCGTTATCGCTATACGGAGGCGGTCGATCTGACGAGCTATTTCGCTCGTGATGGCGACGCCCAGACACTCTTCTTCGAAGGCTCCTTTGCCTACGATCCAACGAATGGCACTGTTTCGCAGGGCGACGTGTGGCGCGTGAAGAACGGGCACGACAAGGCCAAGGAGATTGTCCAGCAGGCCGTTTCCGAGTACTATCTGTACTCCATCGAAGGAGAGGAAGACCTCCGCGACGGATGGAGCAAGGCGTTGCCGCGCCCGGCGTTCGAGGACGTGCCGATCGACGTGAGCTATGAGTACAACCCGGCGAAATACGGCAGCCGCATCGTGAAGTTCTACAAATTTGCGAACGACGAGGAGCATGAACTGGGCGGTGCGCCCCTCGCGGGCGGAGCCTGGCAGATCGCCTCGGCCGACGGACGCGGCGGGCTGCGCTACGAGGGGAGCTTTGCCGGGAAGTACTACCCACTCGGCGAGGACATCGAACTGGAACTCGCCGACGACGGACTCGTGCAGCACGAAGAGAAGACCATGAGTCTGGAGCGGCGCGACTTCGACTTCAACGCGGAAGGCGACATCGCCGGATACGTCACCATCGAAAAGCGCCGCATCGAAATCAGGAACTCGCGGACGCGTGCCGTGCCCTTCAAGATCACCCGGAACTACGGAAACGAGGACTGGTCCATCACGGAGGCCAGCAAGGAATTCAAGCAGGTCGACCGCAACACGGTCGAATGGGAACTCGACGTACCCGCCTCGGGCACAGCCACCATCGACCTTACGCTCGAAACACGCATGGGAACGCGCTCAACGCGCAACCCCGGCGCGCCGATCCCGCGCCCCATTCGCAAGCCCTTCACAGGAGCCAGACAATGAAACGCCTTGCCTCTCAAGTCATTCCGTTCGCACTCGCCGCCGCGCTGGCCCTTCCGGCGTTCTCACTGGCGCGCACGAAACTCGTGACGCTCCCCGACCGCGCGACGATGGTCGTGAACCTGGAGCACCCGAGCCAGAGCCTGCTCCACGAAGAACGCGACATCACGCTGCAGCAGGGGACGAACTTCGTCGATTTCTCGTGGCAGGGCGTCTCGATCGACAGGGACTCGATCCGGCTGGAGTTGCTGAGCAATCCCGGCGACGGCCCACAGGCCAGCAAGATCATCCATGTGGCCTTCCCGCCCAACGAGCCCGCGCTCACCTGGCAGATTTATTCGCCCGAGGCCCGTACCGAACGCATCCGCGTGTCCTACCTGCTCCACGGCATCACGCGCGAATCGTCGTACGAGATGACCGTGAATGCGGCGGAGGATCAGGCAATCTTCCAGCAGTATTTCCAGATGACCAATGCAAGCGGCGAGGACCTGAACAACAGCGCGTTCCGCATTCGCCAGACGGACGACCTGGAGCGCTCGGTGGAGAACGGCGAGACGCGGCGCTTCCTCGCGTTCCAGCAGCGCGAGCTTCCGATCCGCAAGCTGTTCGTCACGCGCCCCGATCCGTACAGCACCCGCGGCGAGGACGGCGAGATCATCTCGCTCGTCTATGAGATCGAAAACGCCAAGACCATGGGCCTCGGCACGTTCAAGCTCGATCCGGGCAAGACGCGCATCTACGGCGAGGCACCCGACGGGAGCACGATCTTCCTCGGCGAAGACTACCTCAAGGAAACACCAACGGGCGAGGAAGCACAACTGACACTCGGCACCGTGAAGGACGTGGTGCTCAAGCGCCGCATCATGAACGACAAGCAGGAGAACCAGCGCCGCAACAACAACAAGCGCGTGGTGCTCTACGACCGCGTGGTGCATCTGCGCTACGAAATCGAGAACTTCAAGGACAAGGCCGCCACCGTGCGCGTGATCGAGACGATTCCACCGGATGCGAAGATCATCGAAAGCGATGACAAGGGCGTGAAGATCGAGCGCAAGAGCGGCTCGGAGTTGCAGATCGACATCGATCTCGAACCGCGCCCCGCCGGCAGCGACGAGGACGTTCCCGTCCGCGAGATCAACATCGTCTACAAGATCGAAAACGTGATGGGATAGAGCGGGGCCAGAGATGTGTGCGCGGACGGAGTCTGATCCAATGGCTCCGTCCGTTTTTCTTTTTACCTACTCGCACGGCGTCAGGCCCAGCCACTTCTGGAAGATTCCCTGCGCATCTCCGGCGGTAACGAAGCCCTCGCCGCCGCCCCTGCCACCCACAAGGTCCACCCCACGCACTGTACACAGCATAGGACATCGCGCCGCGGGTGTCAGGGGGAAATGGCGTCGCGGGGCCCGGCGGTCCAGGATGCCGGGGCGCGGAAGCCCGAGTAGAGAGGAGGCGAGCAGGCGTTTTCCCAAAAAACGCCAATGATTGTCCGAAATTCCGGTTGCAACAGTGCGCCGGGTCGGGTGTTCTCCCTGCCGGTAATACGACAACGAGAGTCGCCGTTATCTGCTTATCGGTGGCGTTGATCGAAACGGGAGGTCTGACTTCATGGAAAAGACGGCGGAACGGACAGCGGAAAAGCCCACTCTGCGAACCCTGCCGGGCGACGATGTGCGCCAGATTATGTGGCGGTTTGCCGACCGTTTCGACCTCCAGATGGTGGCCCAATCGGTCCGCGCGGTGGCTCGCGGCCCCGTGGCGCAGCTGGTGGCCAATGGCGCCCGCAATACCCATGAATGGACGCCGGAGAAGAACACGCTGCTGGAGGCATTCGATCAGGCCGGGATCACAGCGGCCTTCATGGAGCCCGAGGAGGGCGGCTACATCGCAGGGCCGAAAAATCTCCTTCTGGCCTTGATTGCATTCGAGTTGGCCTGGGTGGACGCCGGAGCGGCAACGAGCAGCCTGGCGGGCAATCTGGGCCTTTCCCCCATCCATGAATGCGGCACACCGGAGCAGAAGGCGACGTACATGCCACGCTGCATCCCGGCCCAGCCCGGCGAGGACCGCAAGACGATGCGGGCCGCGTTCGCGCTGACCGAGCCGATCCCGTTCGTCGGGGTCGACACCGGGGTTCTGGCCGGAAAAGTGCGCGTTTCGGAATGGAAGGAGGGCGAGGAACCGATCCTGCACGTGGAGAAGCGCGGCCGCTTCATCACGGGGATGGACTTCGCCTCGATCGTGACGGCGGCGGTGGATTCCGACGACGAACGCATCAAAGGGAGCTGCCTCGTCATTCTCGAAGAGGACGACGAGGGGACGTGGGACAGGGGTGCCGCGACGATGAAGATGGTGCACCAGCTTTCCTCCACCCGCGATCCTGTTTTCAATTTGAAGGTGCCCGCCAGCCGCATCGTCGGCGGCTATACGGTGAAGGACGGCAAGATCATCCCGAACCTGAGCCACAGCGAGGTGATCGAGTCGGTCTTCCGGCGCACCCGCGTGACGGTGGGCCTGATGACGGCGGCGAAACTGCTGTCGGCAGTGGAACCGGTGATCCGTTACCAGCGCCAGCGTTTCCGTGGCGGCGCGGCGGACAACCCGGAGTCGCCGCGCTACCAGCTCGGCATCCAGATGAAGGAAGATGCGCTCCACCGCCTGGTGGACGTGTGGGTGGCCGGGGAAGCGGCGGCGTCGCTGGGCTTTGCAGCCGCGCGCCTGTTCGACGAATTCGACCCAATGGAGAAGTTGAAGGATCAGGTCCTGCGCGAGCGCGGCATCGAGGGACGGCGCGCCATTCTGAAGACGATGAAGAAAGCAGAGAAGCTGGCGGTGGAGTACGTACAGCTTGCTGCAAAGCCTGAATCCGAACGCGACGCGGCGCGGTACGAGGAGCTGAAGGCGGACGTGCTGGTGCAGTACCTGGTGCTGGAGTCCGCGGCGAACGTCTATTGCCCGGCGTGCAAGCTGTGGAACACGGGGCACGGCGCGGACATGATGCGCCAGGCCGTGAGTCTGATGGGCGGCTACGGCATCACGGAGGATTGCCCGGGCTTCCTGTTCCACAAGTGGATGGATGCGCAACTCGAAGCGACCTACGAAGGCCCGGAAGCGGTGCAGCGCCGTCAGCTCAGCGTGACGATGCTCTCTCCGCTGTTCCTGGAGCAGTTCCGCATCTGGACACGGGAAATGCGCGCGATCTCGAACCTGCGGCCGCTGACGGGCGCGTGCGCGCTGGCCACGGCGATGGAACTGTGGATGTGGAGCGTGCAGCACCTGCAGGAAGCGAAGGACGCGGACGGCAACAAGCTGTACAACAGCGCGCGCCACGGCGTGACGTTCCCGCTGGCGGATGCGCTGAGCTGGCTGCTGGCGTCGCGCAGCCTGGTGCTCGACGCACTGGAACTCGAAGCCCGGGGGCCGGAGAATCCGAACCTCGCCGAGGGCATCGAGGGACTCGTGAACTTCTACCGCGACATGTGCCACACGCACATCGGCGAGACCGTCGGCGTGGTCGGCAAGATCTGCACGGAACTCGTCGTGGGCTACAACCGCCACCCCGAGTGGAAGCGGGAAGACTGCACGACGTGTTACTGCCAGCAGGAAGTGGACAACCTGGAGAGCATCATCCCGGGGCTCGCGGCGAGCGTCGTGGGCGCGGACGTGATCGGGGACGACGATTCGCATCCGGTGAAGGCCGGACCGTGCGCCTCGTTCCGCGGGATGGAGCGTTTCGCGCGCATTCGCCAGCGGATGGACGGTTGTCTGACGGGTTGCCGCATCGCGAAGGACCGCGCGGCGCAGGCACTGACCGAAGTGATGATCCCGGAAGCACTGGATTACCCCCAGTAAACCGCGGGCCCCAGTAAACCGCTGGCTGCAGTGAATTCCGCCGGGTGCGTCCGGCAGGCAGGAGGGTGAAGATGTCGTTAGCGGAGCAGAATGCGGCGGACGTGGATCGCCAGTGCATGGACGTGGATATCGCGTGCGTGGGCTTTGGCCCGGCGATGGGCGGGTTCCTGACAACGCTGGCGCGGGGTCTGATGAACGAGGACGGCACGCCAGCCGTCGAGAGCGCCACGATGCCCGGAATGCCGCCGCAGGTGATCTGCTACGAACGCGCGGACGACATTGGCTTTGGCGTGTCGGGTGTGGTGACGCGGGCGCGGGCACTGCGCGAAACGTTTCCCGATCTCAACCCCGAGGAAATCCCGCTGTGCCATCCGGTGACGGAGGAGCAGTTGCTCTACCTGCTCGACCCCATTGGCGCGAGCCGCCGGCCGCTGACGGTGCGTCTGGCCGATGGCGCGATCAAGGCGCTGAAGTGGGCACTCCCCTACTCCGACCATGCCCTGCGCATTCCGTTCATCCCGGGATTCATGGAGAAGCACGACGGGTTGCTGCTTTCGCTCGGCCAGTTCAATCAGTGGGTCGGCAATCAGTTGATGGCGTCGGGGACGGTGCAGGTGTGGCCGTCGTCGCCGGTGAGCGAGCCGCTCTTCGAGGAGAAGAAGGTCGTTGGCGTGCGTCTGGCCGATCAGGGCGTGGACAAGACGGGCGCGCCGGATGCGGGGTTCATGCCCGGCATGGACATCAAGGCGGCGCTGACGGTGATTGGCGACGGTCCCGTTGGTCCCGTGGGGCGGCGGATTGACGACGAGATCGGAATGCCCGAGGGCAACCACCAGCACGACTGGGCCGTGGGCATGAAGGTGGTCGTGGACCTGCCGGAGGGCTGCGAACTCAAGCCGGGCACTGTGCTGCACACGCTCGGCTTTCCCGAGCCGGAGATTTTCGGTTTCCTGTACGTCTATCCGGGGAACGTCGCGGCAGCGGGCATCTTCGTCCCGTCGTGGTTCGACAATCCGGTGCGCTCGACGTACCGCTACATGCAGCACTGGCTCCAGCACCCGGCGTTGTGGAAGCACCTTGAGGGCGCGACGCTGCGTTCATGGGGTGCGAAGACCATCCAAGAGTCGGGCCGGCGCGGCGAGCCGCATCTGGCAGGTGATGGATTCGCGCGCATCGGCGAGGGTTCGGGCTCGACGAACGTGCTGACGAATTCGGGCGTCGACGAGGCGTGGAAGACGGGGACGCTGCTGGCCGAAGGCGTGCTGGAACTGCTGAAGGACGGCAAGCCGTTCACGAAGGAAAACCTGGAGGCGGCCTACGTCGCGCGGCGCCGGGAGAGCTGGGTGGAGCAGGAGGGACGCGTCGCGGAGAAGGCGCGCGACGGTTTCCAGCACGGATTCGTGCGCGGCATGATCGGAATGGCACTGGCGGGCTTCACGAAGGGACACATGGCGCTGGGCGGAGACGGACGCTCGCCGTATCAGCGCGTGCCGACGATCGAGGAATACGCCAAGGGAAAGCTGAGCGCCGAGGAGATCGAGACGCTGCGCAAGGAAGCACACGCGAAGGGGCAGACGCTGCACGATGCGATCATGGACCGGCTCGGCTGGCCGGCGATCGAGTACGACGGCAAGCTGATCGTCTCGCATCAGGACGCGCTGCTGCTCGGCGGCAAGGTGCAGGCCCAGCCGGGCTACGCGGACCACGTGGTTTTCGTCTACCCGCACCTGTGCGAGGAGTGCGGAACGAAGCTGTGCGCGGAGGTGTGCTCGGGCCAGGCAATCACGGTGAATCCGGAAGGCGGCGTGCCATTGTTCGACCGCGAGAAGTGCGTGCATTGCGGCGCCTGCATGTGGAACTGCGGCAGCGTTTCTCCCGAAAGCACGGAACGTGGCGGCATCGAGTTCCGCGCAGGCGCGGGTGGATTGCACTCCGCCGAAAATTAGGGACGGAGTAAGCAAACAGAAAGTTCAAGCCAACAATCACCATGTGGGAGCAGTGAAACAATGACTGGTGGATTTCAGATTGTTGTGTGCGGCGGGATCGTACCGAATCCGTTGCAGACACTCGAACCGATCACGGGCCCTTCGGGTCCGGCGCTGAAGAACGAGGCGATGCTGCCGGCGGTGCTCGATCCGTGGGCGTGGCACGCATTGTTCGAGGCGGCGAATCTGGCAAAGCAGAATCCGGGCAGCAAGGTCTGGCTCGTGGCGCTGGCGCCGAAAGCCAAGCTGCAACAGGTCGTGATGACGATCGCGCAGAAGGTGCCGTTCGAGCTGATCGCCATCGATGGCCCGGCGAGCGGGTTCGCCGAATCGGCGGACGTCGCGGAGGAACTGGCTGCGGCCATCGAAGCGATTCCGGGCCTCGACAAGTCGAAGCTGCTGGTCTTTGGCGGCTGGGAATCGGCGAGCAGGGGCGCGGGCACGACGATGCAGATGGTCGGAGAGAAACTCGGCATCGTGGATCAGTTCCAGGGCGTCGATGAGTTGAAGGCCGCGCCGGACGGATCGTTCGAGGTGCTCGAACGCATCGAGGGGGGGCGCCATCAGGTCTCCACGTGCGCGGGCGCGCCAGCGTTGCTGGGATGGGCGACGGGCAACCTGCCCGAGCCGCCGAACAATCCACAGGTCGGCATGGCAAACATGCGTGGCGTGATGCCCGCTTTGCAGAAGGCCAAGCCCGCAAAGGCCGGTGCCAACGGCGCCACCTATGCGAGCGTGGCATTGCCGCAGCAGCGCCGCGCCACGCGCATCGTCAAGGACACGCCGGTCGAAGAGATCGCGCGCGAAATCGCCGCCTGGATCAAGGGCTGACACCGACCCCGACACGGAGAGCATGAGACAATGAGCAAGGTACTGGTTATTGCGTTTGCAGAGCAGGATGGGTCGCTGGGCAAGGCGGCTCTGGAAGCCCTCGCGGCGGCGAAGCAACTCGGCGGCGAGTTCTGCGCCGGCGTGATCGGCGAGAAGATTGACGCGGCAGCAGACATGCTGGCGGGCGCGGGCGCCGCGAAGGTTTTCGGCGTGGCCGGAAGCGACTTCGCGCAGCCTCGCTATGCGAGCGATGCGGCGGCGGCGGAAGCCATCGCGAAGGCCGCGGGCGCGGAGATCATCGTGGCGGCTGGAACGTCGCGCTGGTCGCGCGTCGCCGCTGGCGTCGCGCACCGTCTCGGCGGCCAGATCGACACGCACGTCACGGGACTCGCCGTGGAGAACGACGCGCCGGTCGTGACGCGCTGGTACTACCGCCAACGCATGATGGCGCAGATGACGCGCGCCGCGCGGCCGTGGGTGATTTCCGTCGATCCGGGCTCGTTCGCCGCGTGGCAGGGCGCACCGGGTTCGGCAAGCATCGAAGCCGTTGACGTGACGCTCGGCGATGCGGCCAAGCGCACACAGGTGACCGGAGTGCGCACGCCCTCCAGCGGCCAGCAGACGATTCGCCCCGAGGCGGACGTGTTGTTCGTCGCGGGAGCGGGATGGACGAAGAAGCAGCCAGACGGACAGTTCCACGTCGCCGAGGCGGAGAAGCTGATCCTCGACTTTGTGGACAACGCGAAGGCCTCGCTCGGCAGCAGCAAGTCGCTCGTCGATCAGAAGGGCGAGGGCCAGGCCGTTCTCACCTGCCTCTCGCATCTGAATCAGGTCGGGCAGACCGGTTCGACGCCGCGTCACCCCAAGGGACTCGCGACGTGCTGTCACGGCGAAGAACCCCACGTCGTCGGCTGGCGCTTCATCACGGAGCGGCGGGCGATCAATCTGGACGCGAACTGCGGCTGGGCCCAGGGGAAGGCGGACGTGCTGTACGTCGCCGACTCGTTTGCCGTCATGGAAAAGGTGAACGCGCTTCTCGCCGAATAATCGCGGCAGGGGCGTCTCAAACTGAGGGAGCCGAGTCGGGCGGCGGAGCAAGAGCTTCGCCGCCCGCTTTGTTTTTGAAAATTTCATTTCCTCCGCGCACTCCTTTCGTGGACTCTCGGACACACAACACCCAAGGCGGGAGAGCGGCATGAACATTCTGGTGACGGGCGGCGCGGGATACATCGGCAGTGTGACCACGGAAACGCTGCGCCTTCGGGGCGACCGCGTCGTCGTGATCGACAATCTGGCGACGGGGCATCGCGCCGCTGTCGATTCGTCGGTGCCGTTATTCTGTATCGACCTGAAGGAAACGGACAAAGTGGCGGAGGTGCTGACGGCGGAGAAGATCGACGCCGTCGTTCACTTTGCCGCGTTTTCGCTTGTCGGCGAGTCCGTGACGAATCCGGCGAAGTACATGGACAACAACGTCGGCGGCACGCTGTCGCTGCTGCGCGCGATGCTGGAGTCGGGAACGAAGTGCCTCGTCTTTTCCTCGACGGCGGCCACCTATGGCGAGCCCGAGGCGATTCCGCTGCAAGAGACACATCCAACGCGCCCGGCGAACCCCTATGGCCTGACGAAGCGTTTCATGGAGCAGGCGATGGAGGCTTACGCCGCCGCGCACGGCCTGCGTTTCGTGGCCCTGCGCTACTTCAACGCCTGCGGCGCGATTCCCACGCGCGGCGAGGACCACCGCCCCGAGAGCCATCTGATTCCGCTGGTGCTGCAAGTGGCACTCGGCCAGCGCGAAAGCATCCAGGTGTTCGGCACGGACTACGACACGCCGGACGGCACATGCGTCCGCGACTACATTCACGTCGCCGATCTTGCGGACGCGCACCTGCGGGCGCTCGACATGCTGGAGGGCGGCGGCCAGTCGCTCATCTGCAATCTGGGCAATGGCGCGGGGTACTCGGTGCGCGAAGTCGTGCAGGCGTGCCGCGAAGTCACGGGCCGGGAGATCACCGTGGTGGAAGGGCCGCGCCGCGCGGGCGATCCGTCGCGCCTGATTGCCGACGCCTCGCTGGCAAAGAAACGCCTGGGCTGGGCGCCGCGCATCCCCGACCTGCGCCAGATTGTGCTGGATGCCTGGACCTGGCACTCGACACACCCCGAGGGATACGCCGAGTAGGCAGGACGTTCTGATGGCGCTGAGAGCCAAAACTGAAAGCCGAAAACTGAAAGCCGAAAACTGACGACTGAGGACTGACAGCTTTCTCCCGGTCTTCACCAGGGATCGACTTGGCCGTCCACCCAACGCGTCAGGAACTCGAGCACGCCGTTCTCCGACGGGCCGTGCCCGGCGCGAACGTAGTAGCCCGAGACGGCCTTGCCGATGACGATGGCGTCGGCGGGCGCAAGGCCCATCAGCCTGCCGAAGCAATAGCCGCCGTTGAAATGATCGCCCGCACCGGTTGTCAGGCGTGGGTTGGCGCACACGGGGCCGTCGATGTGTCCCTCGCTCTCGGGGCTGACGACGACGGCATACGTGCGGGGATGAATGACGACTTCCGGAATGCCCGAGGCGGTAGAGATGCGGCGCGCGCGGTCGGCCAGAGCATCGGGATTCGATTCACCTGCTTCGATTCCCAGGGCCTCGCAAACTTCGGAACTCTCCTTCTCGTTGAGGCCAAGCACGGGGCGGCTGCCCACGCTCGCGAACTCGGCCATGACGGCGATGGCCGCGCGCAGGTCGGCGCGGCTGCGCTTCTGCGGATCGCAGAGATCGAAGAAGACGATGCTCGGGGCGCTGTTGGGACCCACTTTTTCGAGGTATTCGAGGATGCTGCGATAGCACTCCGTCAGGTGCGGGATCATCGTCCAGTTGACGAGGGCGATGAGGTCGGTCTCCTCCATGAGTTCGGAGAGGGCCTTCTCTCCCCCGGCGGCACGGACGAGATTCTCCGGCGTGATCTCGTTGAGCGTGTCGAGCTTGCCGTGCATGATCTTGCCGTCGTCGAACTCCGCAGCGAGCGTGACGGCGGGATCGGCCAGGGAGACAACGCGGCCGTATTCTTCAAGAGGATGGAAGACGGGGTGCAGGACGGGATGCCCGAGGGCGCCGGCGCTGTTCACGCGCACCGAGAGACGCCCGAGCGCGTCGGCCATCAGGGGACCATTGCCGCCCATCTTGATTTCCTGGATGACGAGTTCCACGTTCGTGGATTTTCCCGCGGCACCGGCAAGGCGTGCGGCGTAATCGGAAATCGTGCGGATGGGCGTGTAGTGTTCAAAGTCCTGGCGCTGATCGACAACGCGGGCGATCTCGTCGACAAAGCCGTCGAGCCCGACAAAGGCAACGGGACGTATTTCGGAGGCGTGGAGTGCTGCTTCGAGAGCCGCGTGTGCCTGGAGAATCTTCTCGCGTTGTTCCATCTCCGTGGTCCTTCCCGATGAGGTTGATGGCCAATACGGCGAATCAGAAGAAATCCGATTCAGGCTCGGCGTCGATGGTGGCAAGGGCTTCCCCGTCCCTCACTTCCACCGTGATATAAAGCAGATGCGGGCGGCAGCAGTTCTGGCAGTCCTCGGTGTAGGACTGCTTTCTCCCGGCGGAGACATCGACGGAAGTGACGTTGACGGCACCGCAGCACTGGCAATCGAAGGGCGCGTCAACCAGCACGGTGCTACTCTTCCTCCGGCTTCTGGCGGGGCAGTTTGGAAACCTGGATCATGTTGACGTGGGACCACTTGGGATCCCAGGACGCCTCGGAGCGGATGTCCTCGACAAGCCACTTCTGCTTTTTTTCGTCCCACGAAACGGCGAGCACCCAGGCCTGTGCGCCGTTGAGAACGCCACGCACCTTGACGGGTTGCGAGGCAAAGACGGCCAGTTCGCCATCGCGGGGATTGGAGGTGGGGAGACGCAGGATTTCAGGCATCGAGAAGCGCTGGGCGAGATCGACGTAGGTGTTCATGTGGCCCTCGCGAATGCGCCGCTGGAGGTAGAGGGCGTACTGCTTGGGGTCCTGCTTGCCAACGGACTTCTTGATGTTGCTCTCCGAGTAGGTTGCCACGACGTCCTCGGCATCGAGGCGGATCCAGGCGTTGCGCCATGAAGCCCATGTATCGAGAGGGGAGGAGAAGTTCTGGTAGGGTTTGTGGCGGCTGACGGCGACGGATTCGAGCTCGGCGCGGCGGTCGTAGGTGGCCTTCTTCCAGAGGAATCCGGCGAGCCACTGAATCCCGAGGATGAGCAGCAGGATGCCGATGGCGATGCTGGTGCGGACCATGACTTTTCGCCGGGCCACTTGCCATTCGGTCTCGCGTGCTTCGTCTCGGATCTTCTGGCGGTCGTTGCGGCGGCGTGCGGCGGACTTGCGCTTCTGGTATTCCGGATCCTTCTCTCTGGCTTCCTCTTCGCGGCGCTTGCGCTCCTCCGGATCCATGAGTTGCTTCCACTCACGGCGGCGGCCTTTTTCGATGTCTTCGTAGCTCAGCGGCACGGTGCGTGGGTCCTCGGAACGATCTGCCGGAAGTATCGGTCGTGGCGGGCCTGACCGGCAAGGGAAGACCGGGCAGTAGTCCCGCCTTGACCTTCCCCGACTTCCCCCCGCTCGCTTGGCGACGGCCCCGTCAGCACGCATGTCCGGCCATTTTGGGAGTACATCCTTGTTCGATATCACCGCTCAACTCCAGAACCTGCATACCTCAATGGGAAACGGGGCGTTCATTGCCGCTTCCATGGTTGTTTCCGCCCTCCTGAGCTTTGTCGTGATTCCCCGTGCCACCCAACTGATGGTGAACAACGCGGCCGGACTGGCCGGGCGGCATCTGGGCAAGAGCTGGCGGACGCTGTGCATCAACGCGAGCACCAACAACCCCGAGGCCGCAGCGATGCTGGTGTCCTTTGGGATGCGCAAGATGGGCGGCTGGAGCAATCCGCTCGGCTCGCTGCTGGCGAACGTCTATCTGATGTATCTCGCGGGCTTTGCGTGGGTTGCGCTGAAGCTGGCGATCAAGGGAGACCGCGAACGGCTGCGCCAGTTCCTGAGGCTCCTGCGCGCGGAGTGGCGCCTGCTTCTCGGGCATCTGGCCGTTTCGCTCGTACTGTTTGCCTTTGGGTTTTCGGCACTGCGCGTGATGATGAGCAGGGAAACAATGACGCCACTCGATCCCTCCGTCGCTCTCGTGGCGGTTCTGCTGATTCTGGGCATCGCGGCGTTCGTCGTGTTCGAGATGATCCTCAAGCGCCGGCGCATCGAGTTATTCGACGACATGGACGAGTCGGGCTTCACGGAGAGCTGGGGCGGCCTGCTGGCGGGAACGCTTGGCGTGATTGCGGCCTGCTGGGTGATGAACGCGCTGTTCCTGGGATGGAGCGTGATCTATTCGGGGAGTCTGTCCGGGCTGTTCGGCCCCATGATCTTCGCCTGGCTGCACTATTTTCTGGGCTCGCTGATCACGTCCCTCCCCGAACTCACCGTAACGGTGCACAATCTGGAAAAGCTGCGGGCGCCAGACCTGAACACGGCACTCGGTTCGGTCAGCTACTCAAACATGGTGAACCTGGCCATCGCGCTGTTGGGACTGATCCTCTGGGTTGTGTTCACCTCGCTGGGCGTGTCGTTCAGTTGGACGTAACTCAAGAGGAGAGCGATTCATGAAAACGGAAATCATTCTGTGCGATCTGGGACGGACACTGATCGATTTTGACCACCGGATGGCGGCGACGAACATGCGTGACTACCTGCGGGCGCGGCCGGACATCACACCGGATCGCGTGCCCCAGGACGTGGATCTGTACGCTTTTCTGTTTGTCCCGACGGCGAGCGGCGCGACGCGCAATAAGATCCTGGAACGTGGCCAGGGGGATATCCCCTGGCTGTGCGAGGATTTCGCCACCTTGTTTGGCATCGAGATCCCGCAGGTGGAAATGGCCCGCATCTGGAACGAAATGTTCACGCGCACATCCGACGACGTGTTCGACGGCATGGAGCGGGCCAGAGCGCGGGGCGTGCGGGTGACGTTGTGCTCGAACACGAACGCCTCGCATTGGGAATTCGTGCAGCAGCGTTATCCACGGCTGAACGGTCTGTTCGACGAGCTGTTTCTTTCCTACGAGATGGGGGCGACGAAGACGGACCCCGGGTTCTTCGAGGAGATTCTGCGGCGCACCGGACGCCCGGCGGAGGCACACGTTTTTCTGGACGACCTGGAGGAGAACCTGGCGGCGGCGCGGCGCGTGGGAATCGAGACGGCTTTGTTCGACGGAGCCCTTCCGCCCCATCCGGCGTGGGCTTGAGACGCCCGGTGCAATTGCGGGTGCGAACAATGACAATTCGGGCTTGACGGCCGGAATGGGATTCCCCTACACACTCCAACCCCGGCAGCGACTGGGGACCCTGCTGGGGAGTGGTGCAGCTGGTAGCACGCCAGATTCTGGTTCTGGATGTCGAGGGTTCGAGTCCTTCCTCCCCAGCCATTTCAATTTCCGAGGTTTGTGGTCTCATCGTCTAGCCCGGTCCAGGACGCCGCCCTCTCACGGCGGAAACAGGGGTTCGAATCCCCTTGGGACTACCACGAATCGAAAGCGGCCGCCCGGACAGGGCGGCCGCTTTGTTTTTCAGGGGATGAACGGATCGAGGCGCGGCGGGGTTACTTCCCCTCGTCGAGCCCGGGCATGAAGTCCTTGAACAACTCGTCGAGCTTGTTCTCGATATAGTTGACGGACTGGAGCAGCTCCCGGCCTTCGCCGCGATTTTGCTGCCGGTCCTCGTCAATTTCCCTGCCCAGTTCGGTGGCAAAAGTCTTCGCAACTGATCGGATGTTGCTTTGCGTGGCGTTGCGGCTGGTCAGCAGGCACAGAATCAGCCGCTCCTCCACCAGGAAGAAGTGGATGCGGTCGATCTCTGCCCCGTAGAATTTGACAGAGACTTCGGGGCTGGTTGCCCGGGAAACCATGGTGTTGAGAGCCGCAATGGTGGCTGCGGCAGTGGCTCCCATGGTGGAAGGGTTGATGGGATGAAAATCGCCCGCTGATGCCATGATGCATCCCGTACGATCGATCAGCATCGCACAACGGACGTGGTCTTCCTCGACCATTCGGGTCAGCCGTTCATTGACGATTTCAAGGACGCGGTAGGAGAGGGCAAAGAACTGACTTCCCGAACCGCGAACAGGAACAACGGGGCCGCCGAAATCGCGCAGCCCGACCCCTGTGGTGCTTCCCTTCTTTTTCGCATTCTTGGTCATTGTCGCTGTTCCCTCAGACGCCATGGCGTCATCATGTCCGGTAGGCGCCGTATTGCCGTGTCAGGGTTTCGTTGAGCTTGAGAACGACTTCCCGGCAAACGGCCCGGAAGGTCTCGGCCACTCCCTTGTACTGCACCGCAATAGCCTCGAAGGACCGGCACCCCCGGTCGTTTAGGACTTCCTCGAACTCCTCCACCGGGGTGATAAAGAAGAGATCCCGCTTGTTGTACTGGAAAACGAGGGGGATCGAGTCATAATCGTACCCGTATTCGACCAGCATGGACTTGAGGTCGTCGAGCGATTCGAGGTTGTCCTGAAGGCGTGACTTGTCGCTGTCAGCGACGAAGACCAAACCGTCGACTCCGTTGAGAACCATCTTGCGAGTCGAGCGGTAGTACGGCTGTCCAGGAACACCATAAATGAGGAACTTGGCCTTGAACCCTGCGATGTCTTCGAGATCGAGGGAGAAGTAGTCGAAGAAGAGGGTGCGATCCCCCTCTGTGTCGATGGACTGCAAGTTGGTCTTGTTGTGGCCTGGAATCAGGCCGTGAATGGCCTGAATGTTCGTGGTCTTGCCCCCAAGGCTGGGGCCAACGTAGACGATCTTGCAGTTGATTTCCCGTGTTCGATAATTGATAATCGGCATTTAGGTTCCGCCATTGCTTTCGAGAGCCTGCTCCGTTCCGACTAAAGCTGACTTGTTGACGATACGGAGTGGTGGGGAAACCGAGACCACCACTCCTGCACGCAGGACGACAGGCTACTTATACTCTTGTATTTACAATACGCTTGCTTCGCTTGGCTTTACGCCGTGCTCATCCAATACAGGCTTGTATCTAGTGGTGGAAGGCGGCAAGGTCAAGGCTCGCGTGCATTTATGAGCGTTTTCAAATTTCCTGTTTTTCCTATTTTATTACGCCCTCCATCCCCGCGTCCCCGGCTACCTGCCGGAGCGAAGACGCAGGGCAGGGAGAGATGCCCCGGCGGGTACGGGATCGGCGCCCGGTTCGGCAACGAGCAACAAGCCGCCGCGAGCCGGATTAAAGAGATTCCCGGATGACTGATTTCCCAGAGGTTGAGCATACAGGCGTCCATCCCGAACTTCGGGGCGAGCGTAGACGAAGAACAGGCGCGATGGATCGCGCGGGCAGGGGGCCAGCAGGACAGCCTCTTCGAGCGCCGGATTGACCGGGTCGATGCCGAGCTTCTCGCGCAGGAACGGCTTCACCAGAACCTCGGTGTTGCAGCAGACTGCCACCGGGTTGCCGGGGAGGCCGAAAAACGGTTTGCCGTCAAAAACAGCCACCAGGCTGGGCTTGCCGGGGCGGATGGAAACGCGCCAGAAAATGACTTCGCCGCCAAGATTCCGGACGGCCTGCCCGACGACGTCGTGCTCGCCAACGGACACGCCCGCCGTCGTGACGACCATGTCGGAGGCTTCGAGTGCCTCGGCCAGCATCGCCTGAAACGCGGCAGGATCGTCCGGGGAAATGCCGAAGATCCGGGGCTCGCATCCGAAGGCACGAAGTTCCTGCTCCAGATAGTAGATGTTCACACCAACAACGTCATTCGCGCGGAGGGGCGCCCCGTGCGGCTTGATTTCGTCGCCGCTGGTGAGAATACCGACACGCGGGCGGGCAAAGACATCGAGGGTGGGAAAATTGTACATGGCAAGAAACGCGAGCAGGGGCGGGTCGAGCCGGGCGCCGACGGCGGCAAGCAGGCTGCCTTGGGGAACATCCTCGCCCCGGCGGCGGATGAAGCAGCCGGGAAGCGCTGGCGCTGTGAAGGAGACCGTCGTACTCTCGACAGCAGCGTTCTCGATGGGCACGATGCCATCGGCGCCGGCGGGGAGCGGCGCGCCCGTGCTGATGCGTGCAACGGTTCCTGCGGAGAGGGGTGCGGTCATGGGAACCCCGGCGGCGGATTCGCCGGCGAGGGGCAACGAAACGGGGCACTGGGGCGAGGCTGCCGCGATGTCGGCACAGCGCACCGCAAAGCCGTCCATCGCGGAGTTGTCGAACCGGGGAAGAGGCCAGGGAGCTTCGATCGGGCGCGCCAGAATCCGCCCGCCTGCGGTGAGCAGGGGAAGACTCTCGACACGCAACGCAAGAGGGAGCGTGGAAACGAGACTTTGGGCTGTGGCGTAGTCGATCATCATGCTATCTCCGGTCATTGCCTGCGAATGGCAAGACTCTTGCCTTTCAGGGGCAGCCCACAAACAGAATTCCCAGGGAGCGGTCCATGACGGCAATCTCGCTGAGCAATCCCCCCCGCGCCTTCGTGCTGAGCACGGGGAGCGAAATCACGCAGGGCACGCGCACGGATACAAATGCGACGCATCTTTCGCGCAGCCTGACGGAATACGGTTTTCATGTCGTTGGGCACGCGGCCGTTCCCGACAGCCGTGAGCGGATTGAAGCCGCCCTGAGGAATACGTTCGGCGTGGCGGATCTGGTGGTGATGACGGGAGGCATCGGGCCGACGGAGGACGACCTTTGCCGCGAGGTGCTCGCCGATGTGATGGAGGCGCCGCTGCATCGGGTACACCGGGCTGAGTCCATGATGCGTGCTCTGTTCGCACGCCGGAGCCGTCCGATGCCAGAGCGCAATGTGAAGCAGGCGCTGCTGCCAACGGGAGCGCTGCCACTGCTGAATTTCTGGGGCACCGCCATGGGAGTGCTTGTCCCGGCAGGCGCCGACGGCCGCCCCATGATCGTCTCCATGCCGGGAGTGCCGAGGGAGTGGAAGGCGATGTGGGCGCGCTATGCGCCGCGTATGGTCCTGCCCGCGTTTCCTGGGCTGCGGAAATCCGCGGCAACAACGCTGCATGTCGCCGGCCTCGCGGAATCCGAAGTGAACGAGTTGCTGCTGCCTCTCTTTGAAGAAGACCCCCGCGTGGAAGTGGGGCTGCTGGCCAGTCTTGGCGTGATCCGTGTTCGTCTGAACGCGAGCGGGGAGACCACCGGGGAAGCATGCGAACTCCTGGAGAGCTTCCGTGTTCGCGTTCTGGAGCTTCTTCCCACGAATTGCATCTTCGCGGAGGGCGAGGACACCCTGACGCCGGAAAGCGTCGTGGTGGAGCGGTTCCGCGCAGCGGGCAAGACAATCGCGTTGGCGGAGTCGTGCACGGGCGGAGGAGTTGCCAAGCGGCTGACGGATGTCCCATCCTCTTCGCAGGTGCTGCGCGAGGGCTGGGTCACGTACTCGAACGCGGCAAAGCAGGCCCGGCTCGGCGTCTCCCCCGCCACTCTGGAGCACCACGGTGCCGTCAGTAAGGAGTGCGTGCACGAAATGGCCGCCGGGGCGTTGCGCGAGAGTGGAGCCAATGTTGCCGTCGCCATCAGTGGCATTGCAGGGCCGACGGGCGGCACGGAGGAGAAGCCTGTGGGGCTCGTGTGGTTCGGTCTCGCCGCCGAGGAAGAGGTGGGGCGCACGTTCTCCTCGATTTTTCCGGGCAACCGTGAGACCGTTCGAGTGCGCGCGGAAAACACCGCGCTGGATTTGCTGAGGCGCTGGGTTGACGGCCTGCCACTCGAAGAAGAAAGCGAGCAGTGAGGAAGGCACGAAGTTGGCAAATTTCCTTGCAGAGGCCGCAGCTGGAGCGTTTCGCTCGGTAACGATGATCGAATGGGACCGGATGTCTTGACGGAGAGGAAAATGACGCGGCGTTTGACACGGAGATGGCGCAGAGGAGTGGGTCTTGCGGCCTGCCTGGTGGCGTGCGCCGTGCTCATCGCCCAAACTCCGGACAAGGAAAGCGCCGCCGTTCCCGAGCAAACACCGCCCCCCGCCGCGATTGGCAGCGTTGAAGTCGCGGTCGCCGAGGGAGCCCGCAAGGGCGACGCCGAGACTCCCCCGGAACCCACCGCAGTCCCCATTTCCTTCCGCTCGCCCTTCAGTCTGAACGATTGCCTCAACCTCCTTGCCGCAGCAAACACGGCACTGCCCGAGGGCGAGGATGCTCTGAAGCAGGTCGACCGGGAATCCTACCTGCGCCTGCTTGAATCCGTCTCCAACTATCTCAAGGAGCGCGACGACCTGCACGCCTCGCTCGTGGCATACAAGTGGGAGGTCGTGGAGAGCGCGCGTGTGCGCACCGGCCTGATCGATTCGATCGAGTTCCCCTTCCAGGGAGAGAACGCGCAGCCCGGTGTGACCGTGCCGCGCGACATCACCGCGATTTCCTTTCAGGTGGAGCGCGGCGACGCCTTGCTGCATAACATGAAGGTCTACGACACGGACGATAAACTCGTCGCGGAGTTCCGCAATCCCGAGGCAATCGTGTTACGGCACAGCCTGCCGAAGCGCGAGTTCTTCTTTCTCTGGCAGCCGACGGACATTGGCAGGATCACGCTGGCTGTCTCCAAGGCGACGCCCGAGAAGAGAGTCAACCCGCGCCTTTCCGTGCTGGCCGGACGCACCAGCAAACCGGAGCATGGCAAGTCGGCCATTTGGCTGATCGACGGTGCCCATGCCGACGTGCGGGCAGGGAAGGTCGAGGAGGCGCGCGAGAAAATCCGCCGTGCCCAGAGGGAACTGCGCCTCTTCCGCGATGATGTGCGCCGCGAAGATCGCTGACCAACTCCCCTACTCAAACAAATCGGGCACGTCATCCGTAACAACGGAGCGGATTGTGCCATCCACCAGTTCCGTACGGATGTGCGCCCCCTTGCGCACGGAGCCGGCATGCGTCACGACGCGGCCTTCCTTTGCCGTGCGCACGATCGCGTAACCCTTCTTCAGAATCAGCGCGGGGTCATGCCCACCAAGACCGGAGCGGGCGGCGGCCACGCGGTGACGGACCTCGGCCACCCGGCGGTCGAGCACGGCGTCGAGACGGCGCAGCGAGTCGTCGGCGCGCTGCTGGGCAAGACGCAAACGCGCTTCGGGCTCGCGCAAGCCATACGACGAAAGCGCCGCGCGAAGGCGATGTCGCGCGTCCACGAGCGGAGCCGTTGCAGCGCGGTCCAGCGCACGCACGCACTCGCGCACGCGATCGAGGAACGCCGCGTGGTCGGCGCAGACGAGTTCCGCTGCGGCGGAAGGCGTGGGCGCGCGGAGATCAGCAACAAAATCGCTGATGGAGAAATCGACTTCGTGGCCCACGGCGCTGATGACGGGAATCGGAGCGGCAACGATTTCGCGGGCGAGCGCCTCGTTGTTGAACTCCCACAAGTCTTCCAGCGATCCGCCGCCTCGACCCACGATGAGAACATCGACCAACCCGGAGCGGGAAAGCCGATGAACACCGGCGGCGATTTCGGCGGCGGCACCGTCGCCCTGAACGCGGGCCGGCCAGATGAAGACGGGCAGGCCGGGGGCGCGGCGCTGGAGCACGGACAGAATATCGCGGATGGCGGCGCCGGTGGGCGAGGTGACGACGCCCACAGCACCAGGAAGGGCGGGAATCGCGCGCTTGCGGCCGGGATCGAAGAGTCCCTCGCGCTCCAGCTTCTCCTTCAGCTCCAGAAACCGCCGGAAGAGCAAGCCTTCGCCCAGAGGCTTGAGGGAATCGACAACGAGTTGGTACTGGCCACGGCGGTCGTAGACGCTCAGACGGCCCCGGGCTTCAACGCGGTCTCCGTCGCGAAAGGCCCCGCCCGCTTTTCCAACGGCCGAGCGCCACATCACGGCCGAAAGCAGGGCACCCTCGTCCTTGAGCGCAAAGTAGGCGTGCCCGGACGCGGCAAGCGTCCAGTTGCTGATCTCGCCCTCAACCCAGACGCGCTGGAAACGTTCTTCGAGGAACAGGCGGAGCTGTGCCGTCAACTGCGAGACGGTGGTGGGGCGATTGGCGGGAGCGGGATCGAGGAGGCTCATGCGGAGGATGCTCCAAAGCCGGAACGGGGCGGCGCAATGGCAAGCGGAGGGGGATGGCGGGGTTCTTGCATTGTAGTGGATGAAACGAAGACTCCAGGAGCATCGGCAAACATGAGCAACCCTCTGAAGATCATGGCATCGGTCTCGGCGGCACTGCTGGCGGCCTGCGTGGCGACCTCTCCGGCAGGAGAAGGGTCGAAGACCGAGTCGGGCGAGACGCGCGATCCGTCCGTCATCCTGTCGATTGGCGAGAAAGCCCCAGCCTTCGAGGCCAAGGACGAAGTTGGCCGCACGGTGCGCTTGGAGGATTACCGGGGAAAGAGCAACGTCGTACTGATTTTTTACCCGGGCGACGACACGCCGGGCTGCACAAAGCAGCTCTGCGCTGCCCGCGACGACTACGCCAAGTACCAGGCGCTCGACGCGGTTGTCTTCGGCGTCAACCCGGCAGGCCAGGAATCCAAGCAGGCCTTCTCCAACAAATACGACTTCCCCTTTCCACTGCTGGCCGACACGGAAGGCACCCTGGTACGCGACTACGGGTGCCGGGGAATCGGCGGCATCACGACGCGCACGGTCTACGCAATCAACAAAGACGGCGTGATCGTGTTTGCGGAACGCGGGATGCCAAGCTCCGAGACGATCCTGGCGTCACTCGGCGGGTGATTCCACCTGTTCGTTCGCTGAAGGGAGCGCGGCAACCTGGCGGAGAAACGCGAGGCTTTCCGCGCTGTCCCACTCATGGGCTCCCACGTAACGCAAGACCACGCGGCCATCGGGCGCGATGATGAACGTCGTCGGCAGCGCGGTGAATTCCATGCCCTGCGGAGCTTCCTTCACGGGAAGCAGGACGGGAAGCTCGGTTGCCTGGCGCGACGCCAGAGCGTCTTCAATGTCTTCGCGTTCCTCGTCCCAGGACATTGCCAGTACCGCAATCTCTTCGCCAGCGACAGCCTCGTGCAACCGGGCAATCGACGGCAATTCCGCCATGCATGGCGGACACCAACTCGCCCACATGTTCAGGAAAACGGTCTGGCCGCGATAGTCACCAAGGGTGACTTCGTCGCCTTGGAGTGTGACCATCGGCCAAGCGGGATCGGCGATGGGCCCGTCTTCGTCGAGCACGAACTCCGGCCCGCCAACAAAGAAGCGGCTGGCCAGCACAAGCACGATGAAGGCGATGCCAACAGGAAGCGCGACTTTCCAGAGGGTTTCGCGGAAACGGGAGAAAGGGATAGACTGCATCGAACGCTCCAGAGAAAGGGGAAGGGAGGGCCCCACGTATAATGCAGGAGAAGAGAAGCAAGACGCTGTCCAACACGAAGCAGCCTCGCGCCCGCTCCATTCATGGCGCGCCAACGAAGAAGGCCATCGCACGGCGGCGATGGCCCTTGTTCCCTTCGTTGAAGAGCTGATCGGCGAATCAGAATAGCGTGTAAATGAACGGCGCCGCCGCCGTTCCACCCACCAGAACCAGCAGGCTGACGAGCAGCAGGACGATGATGATCGGCGTCAGCCACCACTTCTTGTTGTAGCGCAGGAAGTCGAGAAACTCGGAGAAGGAACTCTGCGAACCTTCGCTGGCGGATTCCGCGAAAGCCTTGGCTTCATTGGAAGAGGCGGAGTTGTCTTGTTTTTCGTCGGACATATTCTGGCCTGAGGGAGAAGCGATTGAAGTCAGTGTGGATGCCGGTTCAGGGAACACGATGGAAACGCTAGCGCCGGACCTCGGCTCGCGCCACCGAAATCGGCGGAGTCAGTATTGGCGAAAGTAGCGCTGCCGGTCGCCACCCGTGCGATGCTCGATCCAGTAGGTGGGCGCGTCCTTGAGGAACTTGCGTTCCATGGGGTCCTTGCCCGCCGCGCGCAAAAGCAACCCGATGGGGGTCATCACAAGGTAGTAGGTGATGCCGAGCGCCAGATGCGACACCGTCCAGCCAATGGGGAACGCGGCGTACATCCAGGCCAGATAGAGGTACTTCATCGGCCCGGGCACGAAGACGCCGAAGAACCCGATCAGGGCAACGACAGCCCACATGGGGTAGACGATGGGCCACAGGTAGAACCTGATCCCAAGGATCAGGCCGATAACGAGAAAGAACGCGGGGAACCACAGGCCGGCGAACCAGCGCAGTTCCTTTTCCGAGGGGTTCTTGTTGATTTCCAGAAGTGCCATGTCGGGTCTCAGTCGAGGGAGAACTGGGCGAGATAGTCGTCGATTTCGTGGGCGGCGGCGTCGGGCTGCTCTTCCTTCAGCAGCACGTAATTCTCGAGCACCAGCACGTCCATGTTGGTGGCCATGAAGCAGCGGTAGGCGTGCTCGGGCGAGCAGACGATCGGCTCGCCACGCACGTTGAAGCTGGTGTTGATGAGCAGCGGACAACCGGTCTTCTGGCGGAAGGCCTCGATCAATTTGTAGTAACGCCCGTGGCGGTGCTTGTCGACGGTCTGAACGCGGGCCGAATAATCGACGTGCGTGATCGCAGGGATGTCGGAGCGATGCACCTTGAGCAGGTCGATGCCTTCGAGCTTCTTCTGCTCGTCGGTGAGCTTGATCTGGCGCTCTTCCTTCACCGGTGCGACGAGCAGCATGTACGGGCTGTCCTCGTCTTTTCGCATCTCGAAGCACTCATGGACATGGTCGCGCAACACGGAGGGCGCGAACGGCCGGAAGGATTCGCGGAACTTGATCTTGAGATTCATGACCGACTGCATGGCACGGCTGCGGGGATCGCCGAGAATGCTGCGGCAGCCAAGCGCACGCGGCCCGAATTCCATGCGCCCCTGCAGCCAGCCGATGACCTTCTCCGATGCAATGAGATCGGCGACGCGGTCGCAAAGCGCGTCCTCGTCGGCAAAGTGATGGTACTTGGCTCCCTGAGCTTCGAGGAAGGTCTTGATTTCCGCGTCACCGAATGCGGGACCGAGCAGCGAGGCACCTTGCATATCGGGTTCGGTGGCTGTCCGCGGATTGTCGAGAAGCTGGTACCAAGTGAGGAGGGCCACGCCGAGCGCTCCACCCGCGTCGCCCGCGGCCGGCTGAATCCAGAGGCGCTCGAATGGTCCTTCGCGCAGAATGCGTCCATTACCCACGCAATTGAGAGCCACGCCACCGGCCATGCACAGGTTCTTCATCCCCGTTTGCTCGTGGACGTGGTGCGCTGCGCGGAGCATGACCTCCTCCGTCACAAATTGAATGGAGGCGGCGATGTCCATTTCGCGCTGGGTGAGCTTCGACTCGGACTTGCGTGCCGGGCCGCCGAAGAGGGCGTCGAACTTCGGGCCCGTCATCGTCAGTCCCTGGCAGTAGTTGAAGTACTCCATGTTCATCCGGAAGGAGCCGTCGGGCTTGATGTCGATCAGCTTCTCCATGATGAGATCGGCGTACTTCGGCTCGCCATAGGGAGCGAGCCCCATGAGCTTGTATTCGCCCGAGTTGACCTTGAAGCCCGTGAAGTACGTGAAGGCCGAATAGAGCAGGCCGAGGGAGTGCGGAAAACGCAGTTCGTGGGTCAGCTCGATCCTGTTGCCGCGTCCCGTTCCGTAGGACGTCGTGGCCCATTCACCCACGCCATCGAAAGTCAGGATCGCCGCTTCCTCGAAGGGCGAGGGGAAGAAGGCGCTGGCCGCGTGGGACTCGTGGTGTTCGGGAAAGATGAACTTTTTTCGGTACTCGCCGCCGAGTGATTTGCGCATCTCGCGAGGCAGATGGAGCTTCTGCTTCATCCACAGCGGCATGGCCTGCATGAACGAGCGAAATCCGGCGGGAGCGTACGAGAGGTAGGTTTCGAGAAGGCGCTCGAACTTGAGGAAAGGCTTGTCGTAAAAGCCCACGAAGTCGATCTGAGCCGGCGTGATGCCCGCCTGGGCGAGACAATAGTCGATGGCGTTCTTGGGAAAGCTGAAGTCGTGCTTGATGCGCGTGAAGCGTTCTTCCTGGGCAGCGGCAACGATCTCGCCGTCAATGACGAGTGCGGCGGCGGAGTCGTGGTAGTAGGCGGAGATTCCCAAAATGGCGGTCATAGCGTCTCCTCGGTCGTGCCCGGGCGGGGATTGAGCGGCAGACCAGGCTTGGGCGTCAAACCGAACAGGGAGCCCTGGAACAAAAAACGGGGGCGCCGAAGCGCCCCCGCTGGTCGAAACGGTGCTGATTGAGGGGTTTACTCGATGATGGCGGGGAAGACCTGCCAGAGCCCCTCGGGCTTATGATGGAAGCCGAGAGCGGCGTTCTTCTCGGGGTCCTGGAAGGAGCCACGGCCCGTGGAAAGGCTGACCCACGCCTCGCCGAACTCGTTGATCTGCACGAGGTCCATGGCGCCGTTTCCGTCGATGTCCAGAGCGAAAACCCACCAGCCATCGCCGCGTGTGTTGTCGTCGTGGAAGCCAAGCGTTCCCCAAACGGAAGGCTCGGCAAGAGCATCGGAACCGATCATGGAGAGCGAGACGATCGCCTCGCCATCGTTGATCTGGAGAACATCGTCGCGCTCGTCACCATTGAAGTCGGCAACGTGGACGCCGAAGTCCGTCGCGGGGTCGTAGATGAAGTTCGGAACGCCCCATGTGGTGGCGGCGGCGAAGCCCGTGCCCGTGGAAAGGGCGACACGCACTTCACCAGTGTTACCGTTGACCTCGACGAGGTCGTCGCGCGAATCGCCGTTCAGATCACCCGTGGCGACGAAGTGCATGTTGGGCTGGTCGTGGCGCAGGGTGGTGTTGCCAGCGGCAACGGGAGGATCGATCCGGTTGTTCGTGTTGAGCGCGAGGGCGAGGTCACCGTTGGCGCGGAGCTGAACGAGGTCGGTCAGCCCGTTGGCGTCGAAGTCGCCAGCAAGCACCGTGTCACCCGCAAGGCCGTCAACGTTCCAGCCACCCGCACTGCTCTTGAACGGCGCTTGAAGGGCGCGGCTCCCATTGTTGAGCGAAAGCCAGACGTCGCCGAATTCCGTAACCGTGGCGAAGTCGGTGAGCCCGTCGGCGTCGAAGTTGCCGGCGAAGGTGAGCCAGCCGTTGGCCGGGTCGTGCTTGAAGCCGACAAAGGCGAAACGGGCGGGCGCGCCGAACGAGCCCGCTGTGTTGATGGTGCCCCACACGTCGGTGAACTGGGTGAGGACGGTGAGATCCTCGGCCGTACCCGGCTTGCGGCGCACGATGTTGCGCGCGGCAATCTCGCTCGCGACGTTGTCGTTGTCGAAGGCCTGGACCTCAACGAGGTTGAGACCCGTCGCCAACGGCGCATCGAACGTCCATGTGCCGAATGTGCCGGAGACACGCGAAGCCGTCTGCCATGGCGAGTTGAAGGTTGTCTCGAGCCCGACACGGTAGCGGACCAGTTCGATCGTTCCGTCGATATCCACCGCGTTTCCGCGCACGGCCACCGAGCTTTCGTTGCTGAAGGCAACGTAGCCGTCAACGGGCTCCGTGATGGTGACGGTGGGCGGCGCGCTCTGGCGCGTGATGACGCGCGAAACGATGTTGCCCGTCACGCCCGTCGTGTCGACCGCGCGAATCTGGATGATGTTTGCGAAGGTGTTCAGGTTCAGAGGCACGGACCACTGCGACCACGTGCCGGTGTCATTGACGGTGTTCTGGAAGGGAGCGCTCTGCACTTCGGCCAGGCTGTTGCCCGCCCGGAACTCAACGCGCTGAATCGTGGAATCCTGATCCGTCGCCGTGCCCTTGACAACATAGGTGCCAACGTCATTGGAGACGGTGATGTCGGCCGTGGGATCAATGATCGTGACGACGGGCGGCATGCGCGTGTCGTCTCCACGAATCACGGTAACGCCGGCCAGAGTGCCTTCCTGGCCCGTGTTGTCGATGGTCTTGATTTCGTAGAAGTTCGTCCCCTGGAAGAGCGATGCCGTGAAGTTCCAGGAAACCGTGGAGGACTGATTCTGGCCCGGCGTGATGTTGGCCGGAGCGAAGGCACTGCCATTGATGCGGAACAGTACGGTGCGCACGAGATCGGCGCCTGCGTCGCCCGTGCCGCTGACGGTGATCGTGGTCTGCGTGCTGGGCACCGTTGTATCACTCTCCGGGCTGGTGATGGTCGTCACCGGCGCATTGAGATCGACGGGAAGGACAAGGACTTCGCGGCTGCCCGAGGGACCGGCGGTGATGATGTCGCGGGCGCGGACTTCGATCAGGTTGAGGCCGCCCTCCTCGTTTTCGAGCGGAATGTCGCGCTGCTCCCACGTGACACTTTGTGCCGGGAGAGCGGGGTTGACGGTCGTGATCGGGATCCAGTCGCTGACAAAGCGCTTGGTCTCGCCCTTCTTGTCGGAAGCCGGTGGTGTATAGGTTGTCTCGGTGGTGTAACGGTATTCCAGAGCGACCACCGAGCCATCGGGATCGAATGCCGTTCCGAAGAAGTCGTAGGTCGTCTCGGTGACGGAGACGATGCGGTTGGAGTCGGGATCAGTGATTTGGACGGTGGGCAGCAGGTTCTGGCCCGGTTGGCGGCGAACGCGGCGGCGGACTTCGCTGCTGATCGCCCCTTCGTCGTCGATGGCCGTGAAGACGAGGTTGTTGTCGTCAACGATGGGGGGAATGGAGGCCTGATCCAAGGTAATGCGCCAGCGAACGTTGCTGCCGTTGTCCTCGATGATCGTCGCCTCGTACTGTGTATCGATGGTGTCGGGATCGCCGTCGTCGTTGCGGAACTGCACGCGGACGATGGTGCCGTTGGAATCGGTGGCGGTGCCTTCCCAAGAGAACGACGCGACGGAGGAGTCAACGATGAGGTCTTGGGTAGGTTCTTCAACAACGACGGTGGGCGGCGAATTGAAGGTGCTGTCGAATTCAATGGTGCGCTCGGCCCAGGCGCTGGCGCGGCCCTCGTCGTCCACGGCACGGATCTGAATCATGTTCGATCCGTTGGAAAGCGGCGCGGCCACCAGCCAGGAGGTCCAGTCGCCGGAGCTGTCGGTGCCCGTCACCCAGGTGGCACTGGGCAGAACGCGGTACTCCACGCGGGCAAGCTCGCCGTCGAAGTCAAGCGCGGTGCCGCTGAGCGTGTAGGGGGTGACACTGCTGAGTGTGTCGGTGTTCGGCGAGACGACGGAAAGCACGGGCGCCGTGTTCGGCGGTGCGATGGGGTCGGTCTCGATGTAGAGGCTGAAGCCGTACAGCGTGCCGGTGTCCTGCGCGGAACGGTCGCTGATCGTCAGCAGCCAGATGCCGTTGGGATCGACTTCGTCGTAGGTCGTCAGAGACTCCGCGGGACTGTAAACGTTGGAGAACGGGGCGTTGACCTCGCCAGCAGACTGAATGGGCGTGGTGGCCTCGTCGTCCAGGATCGTGTGGCAGAAGTTGGCGCCGCCACGCCCGCCGTTCGGGCGCGAGAGCAACACAACGCTCCGCCCCGTCGGACCCGTGAGCGTGACCGTCAGGTCGCCCACCCACGGATGCACCAGGCCGACGTTGCCCGCCGGATCGGAGTCCGTCGTCGAGCATGGCCCGTGGCCATCGAACGAGAAGTCCAGATCGCGGATGAAGCCGGTGATGCCGGAAACGGGCAACTGGACGGTGACACCCGTTTCGTTATTGTCGGGAATCACGACGGGGGGACCGTCGTAGGAGACGGTGAAGGACTCGGCGGCAACGTTGCTGGCGCCAAGAGTCAGAAGAGCGGCGAGCGCGAGGGCTCCCGCAGCCTTCGCCGGACGAGTAGCCAAACGGGGCGATGCACTTCCCATAACGATCTCCGTTTCGATCAGAGGACTTGTGTTCCGAAGAATGGGTGGAACCCGCCGGCGGGAAAACCCGTGGGCTTTTGCCCCGTCCGCGGCTCCGTTGTTCAGAGGGCTAACTTTTCTGGCGTCAATACCATGGCGCACATAAAGCCCAGGCCACGAAGGCCCGGAATGCCTCGCAGCAAGGTGCGGGCAACCCGGCGGGGTGTCGATGAAAAAATGCCGGACGGCCCGGAGGTGAATGAGAGGTGACCGCTTCCCGATGAACCAACCCTGCAAGCGCCTGGCGGCGCTTCCGGCGGCCACCTCTCATGGTGGCCAACCGATGGCCCTCCGCAACCTACGGGACGCCAATTGCCCGGCGGCTTGCAGAAAACAACGATCTACGGCTTCAGCAGCGCAAACCGGTCCTCCAGAACCCCGTGCTGGGTGATGAACTCGCCGAGCAGCCAGCCGTCCGCCACGCGCAGGGCCAGCGAGCCGTTCTCCAGATGAATGTCGGCCAGCGCCGGATCGTTTCCCTCGCCGCCTTCGAGCTTCGACGAACTCCCCATCACAACGTACAATGTCCCCCGGCCGTCCGGCCGGAAAACCCACGTCGGCGCGCCCTCGAACTCCTCCTTCGAGCCGCGGTCCACAATGGACTCCGGCGTGGCAAGCTCGGGGGCGGCCGTGCGGCCGCTGAGCAAGTAGGAGCGCGCATACACGTGCGTGTGCGCGGAGAGGACGAGATCGACGCCGCCCGCTTCGAGCACGGGGGCGACCTGTTCACGCATCAGGATCAGGCGCTCGTCGCTCTCCTCGCCCCCCTCTTCCTCGCCCTCGCCGGGGCTGTACGGGGGCCGGTGCATCATCGCGATCTTCCAGCGCGCCGTCGAAGCCGCAAGATCGCGCGCCGCCCAGTCGAGCATGGGATCGAGGATGCCCTGGTCGTCCGTTTCCGAATACAGCGCGATGACGTGGATCTCGCCGTAGTCGAAGGAATAGTAGACTTCGTTGCCCGACGGCACGCCGCCGCACTCCCCCGCCGCGGGCAGCGTGAAAATGTCGAAGTACGGCCCGGTGCCCTGCCAGACGGCGAGGTGCTTCTTGTCGTGGTTGCCGATCACGGGCCAGACGGGAACGTTGGTAAGCACGTTGCCAAACGGCTTGAACAGCCCCGCCTGGTATTCCTCGTCAGTCCCATAATAGTAGGCGTTGTCGCCCAGCAGCAGCATCATGTCCGGGCGGCTGGCCGTGTGGGCGAGATAGGCGTCACGCACGCGCTCTACGACGTCGTTCGCATTCCCGGAACAGCCGAGGACCCAGATGTCCACCGGACGCGGCGCAGGCCCGGCCGGAGCCGTCTTGAACTCGCCGTGCTCCAGGCGCCTGCGCGCGGGCCCGAGGCCGGAATAAATGCGGTACTCGTAGTCCGTGAACGGCGTCAGCCCCGTCAGACGCGCTTCATACTCGCCGCCAACGTGGGTGACGGGGCGGGAAGTGCGTTTGCCCGTGCTCTCGTTCACCGTCTCGAACTGGACGAGCCCGGTCCCCACCGTGCGCCAGCGCACCAGGGCACTGGTCGGCGAGAGCATCTGAACATACGGATCGCGGCTGAGATGGGAGTTCCCCCGCGTGGCTAGGAACGCGGCGGCAACCGCCAGCAGAACCGATCCGGCCACCAGGGCCATCTTTGCCGTGCGAAAACGAGCCATCCCGGCCCCTCCTGCCGACCGCAGCCGGCGCCGCCAACACCGCCTGACGACACATTACGGATTTCGTGGCGCCAGACGGAAAAGGTTACGCATTTCCGGACGCGGGAACCCGTGCAAGGTCCCTCCTGCGGCGCCGGAGCAGGATCGGTGCCGCCGTGCGGGGCGGCGAGACGTTTCTCCCCCGCCGGCGCCGAAGGCGGGAGAGAGCGAACCGCAAAATCGGAAGCAAAAAATCCCCGGCACGGAGGAGCAAAAAACTCTTGTCACCGGCAGGGGTTTGGTCCACACAGACCTCCCTTCGGCGGGCGGTTAGCTCAGATGGTTAGAGCGCAGCGTTGACATCGCTGAGGTCACAGGTTCGATTCCTGTACCGCCCACCATTCCAACTCCCCCAAAATCAGCCTCCTGCACGCTGCCCGGATTGCGCCCCCGAGCGGCCGCGTTGCGTGCCGTCCTTGCGCTTGCGGGAACGCGCAATGAGGCCGTCGCACCCGGCCGCCACAGAGTCCGCCACCGCCGCCTTCTGCGATTCCAGGCCCAATCTGCCCAAACGGCCTATTCACACAATCACCTTGATCCGTTAATAGCGTCGGTTCTTATTAACGCCAGATTGAACAACGGTTAGTCCAGACCATGAAACGTGGGGCCACGGGACGGCACGAAATCACCACCACCTCGGGCGAAGCCGTACGCGCTTTTGTGCCCAGCCCCTTGCCGCCGGTTCCCCCCTTGGCCATGGACGCACGGCGCCAGCGGCGTCACGAACGAGCTCTCTTGGCCTGTGGACGGCTCGACGCCATCACGGCCCTGCTCCCCGACCCCGACTTGTTCCTCTACGCCTACGTCCGCCGCGAAGCCGTTCTCTCCAGCCAGATCGAAGGCACCCAATCCTCGCTCTCGGACCTCTTGCTGTTCGAGGTTGAGGAAGCTCCCGGCGTTCCGTTCGATGATGTCGTCGAGGTCTCCAACTACGTTGCCGCGCTTGATCATGGCCTCGCCCGTCTCCGCGAAGGCTTTCCCCTGTGCAATCGTCTGCTGCGCGAGGTTCACGGTGTATTGCTCTCGCGCGGACGGGGGGCCGACAAGCAACCGGGTGAGTTCCGCCAGAGCCAGAACTGGATCGGCGGCACGCGCCCCGGCAACGCCGCTTTTGTCCCGCCGCCATCGCATGAACTTCAGGCCTGCATGGGCGCTCTTGAAAGCTTTCTCCACGACCAGACCGCTCCGGGCGCACTCCTCAAAGCCGCCCTCGCCCATGTGCAGTTTGAAACAATCCATCCGTTCCTCGATGGCAACGGACGTGTCGGACGCTTATTGATCGCGCTGATTCTCCACCACGAAGGCGTCCTGCGCCAACCACTTCTCTATCTCAGCCTCTATTTCAAGCAACACCGTGCGCTCTACTACCAGATGCTCGATACCGTGCGCACCGATGGAGATTGGGAGGCATGGGTGGACTTCTTTCTGGAGGGCGTGGAACAAACCGCCTCGGGCGCGGTCGAGACGGCGCATCGGTTGCTCGCGCTTTTCCGCCGCGACGAGGAGCGGATCGGGGCGCTGGGGCGGCGCACGGCCAACACGTTGCGCGTGTACCACGGATTGCGCCGCCGCCCCGTGGCCACCATCCGCACGCTGGCCGCCCGTACCGAGATTTCGTTCCCCACCGCTGCCCGCGCCGTCGAAGCCCTCGAACAACTCGGCATCCTGCACGAAGCCACGGGCCGCGCCCGCGACCGCGTTTTTCTCTACGCCGACTACCTTAAGGTCCTCAACGAAGGGGCCGAGCCGCTATGATAAGAGATGGGCAGGGCTCGGCGATTGTGCGCATCAAGGCTGGTTCAGCTTGATCTCCTGCTTCGAGTCGTCGTTACTGATACTCTATCGGATCACAGAACCGTAATCCCGGATGAGGGACACGACGATATGCCGCCACTGGAGCCCAAAGACGAGATCAAGGAGGCATTTGCCTGATGGATGCACTGCGCTTCGACATGTACAGAATCAACCGCAGGGAATTGGACCCTGACCTCTTCAACGCCCATCTCAAGAATGCACAGACTGACGAGGACCTGATTGCCATCCTCCGCAATGCGACTCAGTCAGCATTCGATGTTGTCCAAGAAGCCCGTATAGCGGTCTATTCTTGGGCGCTTCGAGACCTCTTTGAAGTTTCAGGCACAGACCACCCTAGATCCAGCTACATCGTCTCAATCGCGCGAAGCACACTTGAGAAGGATGGAGTTGTTGTGACCGATGCCGGTCTGGCTGAAGGGCATTCTCAGATGTCGCCCCCGATGGCAGACACGGCGATGATGATCTTCTACATGTCCCGTCATTTGGTCGCTGTGGAGAGGAGTGCGCTGACGACTTGTTCCGCCACTTGGCGCAAGATTTTCTCGCAGATATACCGTGAAAGCACTCAAGAAAGTGGATACTCGACCATCATTGATCTGGAACCGGTCCCACCAGAGAAGGAAATTCTTCGAATATTCAAGTCCTTTTCACGGCTAACTCGGCTAAGAGCCCATCCGGAAAGCCTCCCTGCTAGGCGAGTCTTCGCAGCATGAGGCGAATCATGGCCAGTTGCACCATGGCCTTGGCACTGCTGATCGTGTA